>CAZNYM010000026.1:0-24477 GCA_964577255.1 uncultured Pseudobdellovibrionaceae bacterium
AGCTAAAGGAGGATATACCTCTGGTCTTATCGCCGCAGCCCTGCATATACCGCGCCCGCGCCCTTACCGCGCTGGATAGAATGAGGAAATCGTGGCATATTTCCTATACAAGCCCCAGCCTTGCAGGCACGATTGCCGCAGTCAAGGCAGGACTTGGCATTACGGTTCTTCCGGCCACTATGGTGCCGCAGGGCTTATCACCTCTCAAGGGTACTCTGAAACTGCCGCATCTGGCCGATTCTGAAATCGCTTTGATGAAAAAAGAAAACCTGTCGCAAGCCGGAAAAGTATTAGCGGCGCATATCGTATCTTCGCTTGAGCAAAATGTGCAGCATCAATAAAAACAATATTAAAGAACTTTTTATTAATTTTTCTTATAAATTTTGCTTTGTGATTGAAATCTGAAATTCAAAAATTATATCCTGTAAGTATGTAGCGGGCCGGGCCCCTCTGGCAGCAAAACATAATCAGTTTTGCTGCGATGTCGGACCGCATCGGGAGGAATTCCGGTGTTGGTTCGTTTTTTTTGAGCTGACACCAAGACCTCCCGAAAACTGACATGAAACAAAAGGAGGTCATTATGTCGGTACGTCACTTCAAGTCGCTGCTTTTTAAATCCACTCAAATCCAAGAAGAAATTGAGAAAGAGCAAGATCGCCGCTGGCCGGACTGGATGCGCCTGCTCAGGCTCAAGAAAATCCGCCTGGCGATCAAAGACCGCATGGAGCGGCTTGTGCAACAAGGCACTTATGAGCACGGAGCAGGGAATTTCCAAGCGGTGAGGATCACCGTGGCTGGAAGGCGTGCAGCGCACAATCATTAACATCAAGAATAAGGAGAAGCATCATGAACGTTGTAAAAATCAAAAACCGCGATATTGAAAAAACCTACAGCACGGCGCAATTCGTCGAAAAACTGCGTCGTCTGGCCGATTGCCTTGAAAAAGGCGAGCGGTTCGATATTCAGATCGCGGGCGAACGCATCTATGTGCCCCAACATGCCGTGTTCAATATCGAGCACGAGCGTGAAGGTGCACAAGAAGAGATCGAATTTCAGATCAAATGGGACAATAGAGCCTGAACTGACGTCTATTCAAGGAAAGGAAACGACAATGCCACTTCTCACTTCACCTATCGACGGCTCACCGATGCGGCAAATCCAACGCTACGGCATCGAGATCGATGTCTGCCCGACTTCAGGCGGCATCTGGCTCGATAAAGGCGAGCTTGAAAAACTCATGAATCTTTTGAAGGAAGAAGCTATGAACGACCAACCGCCGTCGCGCAGCCACGACCCAAAGGATCATTACTCGCGTGAACGTTATCACGACGATGACGATCATGACGATGATGATCACTATGGGCGTGGCCACAGGAAGAAAGGCGGTATGTCAAGAATGATGGATATTTTCGACTTTTAGATACAAACTCAGGGTGCTCCGTTATCAAACGGAGCACCTTTCTTTGTAAATTACAGAGGAAATAGCAAAAATGGATTATCTGATCGAGCTGATGCAAATCGATTTTCTCGGTAAGAATTTGTCATTGTGGGGCCTGTTCATAGGCATCGTCATCGTGCTCCTAGTATTAGACCTTGGCGTTCTGCATAAAGACAATCATGTCATCAGTGCTAAAGAGAGCCTCTGGATGAGTGCGGGATATATCGCCATCGCACTGTTGTTCGGCGGTTGGGTTTGGTGGGAGATGGGGCCGGAATCCGGCATGAATTACCTGACCGGCTTTTTTGTAGAAAAAACGTTGGCTCTTGATAACATATTCGTCATCTCGTTGATCTTTGCCTATTTTGCAGTCCCACAGATTTACCAATACCGTGTTTTATTCTGGGGAATTTTAGGTGTCATTATTCTGCGCGGCATTATGATCGGCCTGGGCGCAACGCTGGTCAGCCAGTTTAGCTGGATTCTTTATGTCTTTGGCGCATTCCTTATTGTAACTGGTATCAAGATGCTGTTCGCAGGAGATGGGCATAAAGATATGAGCGAAAACAAGCTCATAAAATTTATACGCAAACACATGAAGGTTACGGATGAACTGCATGGACAAAAATTTTTCGTCAAGCAAATTGATCCAAAAACGGGAAAGCTGGCTCGATTTGCCACTCCACTGTTTCTTGCGCTGCTGATGATCGAAATAGTCGATCTGATTTTCGCGGTAGATTCAGTCCCGGCGATATTTGCGATCACGACCGATCCCTACATCGTTTATACCAGCAATATCTTTGCCATCCTTGGATTACGAGCGCTCTACTTCGCGTTGGCGGCCATGATGCACCGCTTTGTATATCTCAAATACGCGCTCTCGGCAGTGTTGATATTCATCGGTGGTAAGATTTTCTGGAACCAACTTGTTGGCAAGATGGAGCCTGAAATTTCTCTCGCCATAACCATTGCTATTCTGGCTTCCGGCATTATTTTTTCCCTATTAAAAACCGGTAAGGGTAAGGTTTTGGATAAGCCGCAAACTTAAGGAGAGAAAATGCAAGATTTGATGAGAAACTTTATTTCTTTAGTGGTCCTAAGGAAAGAAAGCTCGACTATTCTTGCAGGCAGTTGCGCCAGCGGCATCTCGATTGCATAACATGAAGGATCTCGTTAACAATCAATCGGTTTCTGACGGCGCAGGCCCCTTTTCTTACGGGTTGGCATATGCGGGATGACCGTTTCCCACTGCAAATCATCCAGCCAGAGCAACTTCCTGCTCATGATCCACTTCCGCATAAAATGGATCACCATCTACCTTCTATGAGAATGATTAATTGAGGTTAGACTCTAGATAATCCGATTGGCTATTTTAGAATATTTTGTGCGATTCGAAAATAAAGACTGTACGGTAGCATGCTGAGAAGCTTTACTTTGCGCGTAAATTTTCGTGGAAAATGGATTTCGAATGCGCGCTTTGTCATGCCATCGGCGATAATTTTTGCTGCCTCTTCCGGCTCCAAGATCATCGGCATGTCAAAGTCGTTCTTGTCCGTCAGGGGAGTGCGTACAAAGCCCGGGCTAATCAGTTTGACATCCACATTGTGGCGGGCGGCCTCAACCCACAGGCTTTGAGACAGATTCATAATCGCCGCCTTTGTCAGGCTATAGGGCTGACTGTTAGGCAGTCCGCAATATGCGGCGACGCTGCCGCAAAGGACAATCTGTCCTGCGCGTGCCTGACGCATGGCAGGATAGACAGAATCGATCGTGTTAAGCGCTCCACCAATATTTATGTAGATCATATGGTGCGCATCTTCCAAATTAATGTTCTCAAGTAATCCAGGATTATAGATTGCAGCCAGAAAAATAACGCTATCAAACGGACCATGCGCGAGCGCGGCTTCGTGGACAGCCCTGGCATCACTGACATCCAGAGGTGCTACTGCAGATGAAACGGAGAGTCGCCTTGAAATTTTTTCAAGTTCTTCGTTTCTGCGTGCGGAGAGAATAAGTTTTGCGCCGCGACGGTCAAGTTCCCCTGCTAAGGCCGCTCCTATGCCGCTGCTGGCGCCGATGATCCATATTTTCTTGTCTTTAACCGTGTCCATAAAAATCACTGCTTCTGCATGAATAAGGTCAGCTCCGCAACAGTTATACCAAATTTTTTAAGGTACGAGCGATTGATAAGTACACCGTCGTTCATCAGGAACATCCAGTCGTCGAAGGTAATTCTGTACGTTTTATCCCCGACCGGAAGATCCATGACATAGGCCCAGCGCATGGCGCTGCCCTCCGCCTGGCCCTGCGCGGTGCCGAGGATGTCGCCCGCCGTTCCTTCGTAACGCCCATCGGCTGTCTTGCGGATTGTCCAGACGCGCTTTTGCGTTTTGCCGTCGTAGTAATCGAAATGTTCCTCCAGCGTGCCGATGTCGCCGCTCCAACTGCCGATCATTTCAACGTCAAAGCGCCGCGTAACCTCGCCCCTGCGATTTTGCACGACGCCCCACGCCTTGATAGGGCCGGTAAAATATGTTTTCAGATCCAGGGCTGGTTCCGATGTCCTGTATCGTTCGATAGAATGTGAACCACAGCCGCTAAGCGCCATTGTGACCCCCGTAAGGATTAGGATGAGAAGAATACGCATGATTACCCCCTTGTGAAAACAAATGAATCCAAAAAGCCAGTAGTCCCGCTGCCGTCGCCTTAATAACACAGGGCAGCAGGGCATAGGTCCACCCGAGTACCGCAAGAGACGTGGCCGTGTTCGCCGCCGCCGGGACGAAGGCCGATGCGCCCAGAAGCGCAAAAGCGATAAAACTTCCGGCCGCCAGAGCGATTTTTGACAGGAAAGATAGAAGCGAGAAATGCACACTCGTCTGCCCTTCGGCTCCGTGCCGGTCGATGAGGATGGACAGAATAGCAGGAGGAAGGGCCAATTCAGCGCCCAGCGCAAGGCCAGAGAGCGCGCAGATTATGCCATAGGACACGACATCGCCCGTGCTTAAGCTAAAAGCCCAGATAAAAACAGCGCAGGCCAGCCCCATGGCCACCAGCCATGCCGCTGGCGCGCCTAAACGCCGCGACAGCGCTAGCCATAATGGCATGCCGGTGGCACCAGTTAGAAAATATATAAACAGGAACAGCCCCGTCTGGCCCGCCGCACCCAGGAAGTCGCGAATAAAGAAAATCACGAGTACTGCTGGGATTGCGGAGGCCAACATACTAAGGAAATAAATCGTAAAAAAAAGAACGCTATCCCTCCGGCGCAGCTTGCCCCAGTCCCACGGCACGCCCGAAACTTCGCGTCCCCGCAGCAGCGGTGCGTAACGGCGGTGCCAAAGCAAGAACAGAAAACCCGCTGCTGCCAGCAACCCGGTCAAAACGACGGTATAGGCTGAAAATCCGATGACGGCAGGCAGCGCCGCCGCCACCAACAACCCGAGCAAGCCCATCGCTTCGCGCCATCCCGCGATGCTGGTTTTTTCGGCGGCGCCGGCACCCCACAGGCTGCCCGCCGTATTCATGTTGATGGAAAGAACGCTGAAGGCCGTCATGCCCGTTGCAAGACACATACAGAACCAGAGGAGCACATGCCGCTCCGACGGCATGAACAACAGAATGAACGATACCGCCATCACAACCATTGCAACCGTCATGATCGCCGTGCGATGTGCCGCGAACCGGCGGCTTAAAATGCCAATGACTGGGTCGAGCGCGGCGTCGATTAGTCGCAGCGCCAGCAGCGCCGTACCGATGGTAGCGAGCCCAAGACCGGCACCGGATGCATAAAAATCCGGTGCGTGGATATAAAGCGGCAATCCGGCAAAGGCGAGCGGCAGGGCCAGCGCGCCATAGCAGAACAGCGCCGTGTTTGGCAAATGCGGGGTATTATTCATTGCAGCCCCAAAAGCTGCGCGCGCAGTTCAGGTGCGCTCGTCCGCGGATCGAGCCAGATATTGAAAAAATGCCGGCCGAATTCGGGATCAGTGATGCGCCCGACTTCGGCGCCATGATGATAGAATATGCTTTCCCCTTGCGCGTTATAAATGCCGGTCAGCGTTGTTCCGTCGGTCACGTCGGGGAATATGCGCCGCATCTGGCTATGCCACGCGGCAAGACGTATTTCGTCGGTAAAGCCCAGCTTGCGGATTTCCTCCGCCGACCGGTCGGCGATGGCGCGTCCCTCGAGGTCGCGCAGGTAGGTAAGGCTTAGCGCGAGGGGGCTGCCTGCCTTCCATGTACCGCCGGGTGCATAAAGAACGGCGTCGTAAACGTCCCAGAACATTACTGACATGCGCCCCTTGCCGACGAGCTTGGCTTCCGGGATGCTGGCCTTGATGTGATCGAGCGCATAGGCTGGCGTTATGCCGATAATAGCCATGAGGCAGGCGATACGGATCACATTAGGCATGTTGTACCTCTGCCTGCATGACGCTTGTACGCCCGGTTCTGAATCCTGCGATGCACGAAGCAAGATAAAATCGCCAAAGCCTGATGAAACTATCATCGAACCCCAGTGCCGTAACATCGCCGCGTCGCGCGTCGAAATTGCTGAGCCAAGTCTCCAGCGTTCGTGCATAATCCTGCCCAAAATGAAATTCATCGGTGACGCGCAGACCCGCTTTCTCCGCTTCCTTCCGGAAGCGTTCGGGGCTTGGTAACATGCCGCCGGGGAAAATATAGCTGCGGATTATATCGCCGCCGCGGCGGTAACGATCAAAACGTGAATCGTCGATGGTGATGGTTTGGATCATCGCCTTTCCATCGCGTTGCAGCAAGGACCTGATCTTGTTGAAATACACAGGCCAATATCGTTCACCGACGGCTTCAAACATTTCAATGGAAACTATGGCGTTATATTGGCCCTGCTGATGGCGGTAATCTTCGAGTGCGATATGTGCATCGCCATCCAGCCTGTGCGCGGCGAAGGCGTGCTGTTCTTCAGACAGTGTGATGCCCTTGACGGTGAAGTCGCCGCGCTGCCCAGCGCGGACGGCAAATCCGCCCCAGCCACACCCAATCTCCAGCACACGGCTGGAATTACCAATATGGTCAATTATGCGGTCGTATTTATTAATCTGAGCCTGCTCGAGAGAGTCGCGGTCGTCTTTGTAAAGTGCTGCCGAATACGTCATGGTCGGGTCGAGCCACAGGCTGTAAAAATCGTTGCCAAGATCGTAATGAACATGAATGTTGCGCCGACTGCCGCCCAGAGTATTGAGCCGCAGAAGGTATGTCAGACGCGAAAGGCTCTGGTGCAGGCGGCTGCCGAATACGTAACGGCCGATCACGCGGTCATTCTGCAGTCCAAGAGCGATGAGATTCTGAAGGTTGCACGTATCCCACAACCCTGCGCGGTAATCTTCTGCAAAGCCGACATCGCCGCGAGTGGCGAGATTGCCGAAGACGCGCCAATCACGGGTTTCAAGGCGCGCGCGTATGCCGGGTGTACGACCCTGAAATACGCGTGTATGGCCGTCTGGAGTAACAAGTTCCAGGGCCCCGCATTCAAGATTGTCGAGGCTTTTTAAAAACCGGTCTGTAGATTGTTGCAATAACATATAACTCTGCTTTTTCTGACCATATACACACAATAAAAGGACAGGAATGACTGCGCCCTTACAGTAGAATTACATTTTTGTAAGGTTCCTGGTCGCGCTGGTTTTCTCGGTGCGTTGCGGGGGTTTGCGGATATGGCGGATACCGCAGGCGACCAGTTTGACCGCCTGCCAGTGGATCAGCAAGATCGCTTTAATCGTGACCAGCGGGTGCCGCCAGAAAGCACCCCGCACGGCTGCAGGCGTCAGCGGCGATAATGTTCCGATCAGCGACGTCAGGAGTTTTTTGTTACCGGCGGTGTCATAAAAATCGATCCAGACCGCGAATGATTCCGGGCGGGAATCGAAGCGAAACTGATATGACCCTTCGCGTTCGAGGAACGGTGAAACATGAAAC
This sequence comes from uncultured Pseudobdellovibrionaceae bacterium, assembly GCA_964577255.1. Classification (GTDB taxonomy): domain Bacteria; phylum Pseudomonadota; class Alphaproteobacteria; order Micavibrionales; family Micavibrionaceae; genus Micavibrio_C. The sequence continues at coordinate 7,397 of CAZNYM010000026.1, forward strand.
AGCTTGGCCGCCGCCAGCCAGTCCTCGCGTGTGATGACCCGTCCGTCGTGATGCGCGCATAAATATGAATGGCTTTCGCCGAAAGTATTGTTAACTTCGCAAATGACGGCGCGCAGGGCACCACCACGGTCATGGCACAGCCAGAAGCTGACGGGGTTGAAGACATACCCCAGAATGCGCGGCATGGCCACAAGAACGATTTCACCGTCGGCCGCCGTTACACCATAGCGCGACAGAAGATCACGCGCCCATGATGCAAGATCGCCGCCGTCGCGCGCTCCGTGGTCGCGGTCATAAAAACCGGTCAGACCCGGACGGTTGCGGGCGACGGGCAAAACCGAGAGCGCGGATAGCGGCAGCACATAATAATAAATGGAATATGTAAAAACATTCACGCGTGGTAGCAGGCGTTTATGCATGACCTTGGCGGTCAGGAGCTGTGCCGTCATTCCCATGGGATCGTCACGCCCATTTTCTTGGCCAACGTTACCGCGCTGAGCAAGCCGTCTTCGTGGAAGCCGTAACGCTGATACGCGCCGCAGAACCACATATTTCCGACACCCTGTATATCATCAATTTTCCCTTGCGCCCGGACTGCAGCTTCAGTGAATACGGGATGGCTGAAGATATGCTCATCATATATCAGGGCGGACTCGGGGCGGCGTCCTGGGTTCAGGGTAATGATAACCGGAACGGCGGGATCTATCGCCTGCAAGTTATTCATCCAGTAGCTGAGCGACACGCTTTCACCCCGATCCTCCGCCTGTTCCGACAGGTAAATCCAGCTGGCCCAACATCCGCGCCGGCGCGGCATAAAGCTTAAATCTCCGTGCACGACGATGGTATTTTTTTGATAAGTGAAACTGCCGAGTATGTGTTTATGCGCGTCGTTCGGGGCCTCGATCATGCGTAGCGCGTCATCTGCGTGGCATGCGAATACGACATGATCGTAGACTTGCGACTGTCCCGACACATCGTGCACGCGCAAGCCGCCGGCCGTTCTTTCGACCCTGACTACGCCGCAGCCGGTACGGATTTTGTTGGTGAATTCCTGCGTAATACGGCCGACATATTCGCGGCTTCCCCCCGTTACCGTATACCACTGCGGATGCTGGCGCACCGTAAGAAGGCCGTGATTGTCGAAAAAGAGAATGAAGCTCCGCGCTGGAAATTTCAGGATGGTGTCGACGGAACAGCTCCAGATCGCGGCACCCATCGCCTGCAGATAATAACGGCGGAACCAGTCGCCCATGCTGAGATCGTTGAGGCATTCCGCTAGTGTAGCGTTTTCATTTTTTTCCAGATAACCGACGGCCTGGCGGTTGAACCGCAGGATATCAAGCATCATGCCCCAGAAGCGAAGCCGCAGCAGGTTTTCTTTCTGTGTGAACATGCCCTTGCTGCCGTATTCCAGCCAGCCGCCCGCGATACTGGCACCAAAAGACATATCGCTTTTCTGCACCGGCACACCCAGCCGTTCGAACAGCCGCGTGAGGTGCGGATAATTACGATAGTTGAACACGATAAATCCGGTATCGACCGAGATGTTCCGACCCGCTGCCGTAATGTCTATCGTGCGGCTGTGTCCGCCACAGCGGTCGTTTTTTTCATATACCGTGATGTCGTGCCGCGGGTTCAGCAGATACGCCGCGCCAAGGCCGGCAATACCCGTCCCAATGATTGCTGTTTTCATGGGTTGATTGTCCAGCATACCGCCTTACTCCCACATGGCACCAATGTTACAAGAGCGTAATGGTCACAGTGTTACCGTGACGGCAAGGCCCGGGTTTCGGTTTTCCAGAGAAAGACCCCCGCCATGCAGGGTTACGACCGCCGCCGCAAGGCTAAGGCCGAGGCCGCTGCCGGGGGTGTGGCGGCTTTTTTCCGCGCGGTAGAAACGCTCGAGCACCTTTGGAAGGTCTGCGTCATCGATGCCGGGGCCGGTGTCGACTACGGTAATAACAGCCCTGCCAGAATCCGCTAGCAGGGCGACATTCACGCGCCCCCCCGCGGGGGTAAACTTAATAGCATTGTCGAGGATATTCGCAAAAGCCTGGAACAGCAGGTCACGGTCGCAGAACCGGGTGACGGCGCTAAGGCTGCCATCCAGAACGACGCCCTTTTCTTCGGCCAGCGGTTCGTAGAGTTCCAGTACATCATGCATGACGGCAGCAAGATCTGCGGGTGCGAATGCGCTGTGCTGTCGACCAGTTTCGATACGCGATATCCGCAGCAGGGCGTTGAACGTCGCGAGCAGCCGGTCGGTTTCATCAAGAAGCACATCACAGGCGTGCTGCTCAGTGCCATCCCCATCGAACGAGAGCGTGGATTTCAGCGTCTCAATATTATGACGAATTCGTGTGAGCGGCGTACGCAGGTCATGTGCGATATTGTCCGACACCTGCCGAATACCCTGCATGAGCTCTTCAATGCGGCCCAGAAGATCGTTGAGGACCCCGGCCATGTAGCTGAGGTCGTCCCATCCCGATTTGACGTCGATGCGCCGCGACAGATCGCCGGTTTCCATGATCTGGCGTGCCGTCTGCGCGATACGCCCGGTGTTGCTGACGACGAAATGGCTTATGAGGTAGCTGGTGGCGATCACCATCAGCATAAGAACGATGCTGACAATACTGAGCCACTGCATACGCGCGTAGTCAGCCTCCACCGCGGTTATATCGACCCCGGCGAGCAGGCGGCGACCGTCGGGAAAAGTATGGATTTTTGCCGCGTATTTTTTGTCCGCGAGCGAAAAGACAATCGTTCCTTCGGCCAGCAGGGATACCGAACCAGGCAGCGCCGCAAGATTGCCGGCGATTTTCGACCCGCCGGGATCCAGCAGCAGGAAAACCCGACCTGGCACATTCATGTCCGAAATGATAGCTGTGTCGTGAGCCGTGATGTGGCGAATTTCTGTGTCGATGACTGCTTCGGTACCATGAATAAAGTGGCCGCGATTGAAATAGACACTGAAATAACCAAGGATTAACACCGCCGCCCCACAGAGAACGGTAAACAGCAACGCCATCTGAAAACTGGAACTGCGGGTATAGCTTCGACTACGCGTCATCGATGATATATCCAGCGCCGCGTATTGTCCTGATGAGCGAATTTTTAAAACCCTTTTCAATTTTACCACGCAGGCGGCTGATATGTACGTCGATGACGTTAGTCTGTGGATCGAAATGGTAATCCCATACGTTTTCCAGCAGCATGGTGCGCGTGACGACCTGCCCTTTGTGGCGCAGAATATATTCCAGCAGCCGGAATTCGCGGGACTGCAACTCGATAGTCTTGCCGCCGCGCGTCACCTTGCGCGCGAGCAGGTCAAGCTCGAGATTACCCGCCGCAAGCCGCGTTATAACGGCGCCTGCGCCAGGCCCTTGGCGCCGCGCCAGCACCTCCACCCGTGCCAGCAATTCCGCAAAAGCGAACGGCTTGACCAGATAGTCGTCGCCGCCGGAACGCAGCCCCTTCACGCGGTCATCAATCTCCCCCAGCGCGCTTAAAATCAGCACGGGTGTTACATTCCCCGCACCGCGAATCGTCTTTACGATAGTCAGGCCGTCCGGTTCTGGCAGCATGCGGTCGATAACCATGACGTCGTAGATTTCGGTGGTCGCCAGGAACAGGCCATCGCGGCCGTTATCCGCCGTGTCGACGGCGTGGCCCTCCTGTTTCAAACCCTTGGCGATATACCCCGCCACATCCTTGTCATCTTCGATTACCAGTGCGCGCATGGTCGCCAATCTAGCAAATAAACAAAGCAGGCGTGGGCAAAAATTTATAAGCGCGAAATTTCAATCTTAATGTTGCCCCCATTACGACAGGCCGCGAAGAATATTATGAATAAACTGGTGGTTGGTGTAAAGACAAACCAAGCCAGTGATAATCAACGCCTGGCCCGACTTAGACGCGTTAGTGGGTCGCCAAAATTTTATAGGGATTTTACAGGTCGAAAGATAAAACTTCTTGGGGTTTCTTGTGGCTGCTTAAAACAGCAAGGCCAGGAATTTAGAATCAAAAACAATGCCTTATGTAGACATTTAAAACACCTTGCAGTTTCTTAAAAGAACCCTTATCACCTTTCGTAATGCGTGGGTCGGGGGTTCAAATCCCTTCAACGGCACCATCAACCTACTGAAAAACCACTATTGAATCGGATCAATAACTTAGGTCTGGTTTGTTATAGGAAAAATAGTGGTAGACCAGCCGAAAACTTTAAACTGCCTCTCCTCTCCATTTTTCTTAGTGCATTGATTTGATTCATGAAAACATGCGTTGACGTCTGCTTTCTCCACGTCAACGCATACCATTTGAAAATCCTATAAAGGTCGACCTTCGCATAGCGATGATCGTTGACGCGGAGAATGGTGAAACATTTTTGAAAGGCCAATGAAAATCGAGAAACCGATACTGGCGGCATGGTATATGAACGCTGCGCTGCTTTTCACCCAGCCACATGCCATTGAAATGATTGCGATTGAGCGTTGACGTTTGAACAAATACGTCAGGATAAATCTGGAGAAACGGAGAATTAAGCCACAGCAGGCTTCGGCAATCCCGCATCACAATTTTTTATGAGTCCCAATTGTAAGATTTCTTTCGAAAAATTGCTTAGAGTGTTTGTGGCGGCTTCCCTTAAATCTGTTTGGGTTTGAATACCAAACGCACTCAGGACGTCCTGTAGGGATGTTTCAAAGCCGCCTTCATAAAGCGTTTTGATCATGTGTTTCTGAGTGTCTGGCGCCGCCGCTAAGTATCTTTTATAAAGATCGGCGGTTATCAGGGTTGCAAAAGGATGAGAATGGAGCATCTGGGCCTTAAACGCGACAGGCTTATTATCATCCTCCAGCCATTGCTGACAACGAGCCAGAGATCGTTCGTCCTCTATGGCCCAAGCCGCAAAACTAGATCGTAATGTGTCGGTTTCCTCAATATTACCTTTTTGCTGATTCATGATCCACACACAAAAAGGAATGCAGCTCAGGCAGCTTGTATAATCCGCAAGCCGATGCAGACGTATGGCGCGACCTTCTTCAGGCGTATCCGCTTGCTTTATCAAATGATCATAGGACTTTTCCTGCATGAAGAACGCCTGTATCTCGGCGATATTGGATTGAGGGTGAGGATCTTCTTTGCCTAAAGCCATCAAAATGGCCATCAGGTGTCCGGTTTCATGCGCCATGTAGACAGGATCATTCAATGTTCCATCGCGCTCGAATTCAATATAATCGCCTGGGCAGCGGCCACCGCCTCTGCCTGGCATAACATCAGCTATTCTTAGGCAATCATTATCGAATGCGCCTTTTATTTTTGCGCTGTAGGCTGGGTCAACATCCATCCAGCAATCTGCAACAAAGTTGAGAGTTTCAGGCCATCCCCATTTCTGTTCTGTGACAATGCGGCGATTTGCCTGATTGATCGTTTCAGCATGCTTTAAAGTTTGAGATGCGGTTTCTTTTAATGCATCAAGAACAGGTTCAAAAATTTCATCTGGCACATAACATCCGGCAAAGGATCGCCAGTATCCCCAGTTTGGATCGCTATATTTTTGAAAGCTTAATTTCATGACCAAAATATTACCATAATTATCAGTTTGATGCACGATTTAAGCCCTATTAGCGAAGGCGTAAAAAGTATTAATTTCTAGCGTTGACGTGTACTTTTTCACCGTGGAAAAAATTCCTATAAAACCGTCCTGAAAAACTGAATAATTACAATGTGTTGCAGCGGAGAAAAGTTTCAAATTGAGTCCGCATGCAGCACCAGCCTTCGCCCGTGCCGGGCCTGCGGCCCGGCAGGCCGACATAGCGTCAGTGGCGATAGCGGTCTGCCCGATAGTATTTTTAGGCACAGACTATCGCGCAGGAACCTGACAATGCTAAACAGGTGCAGCTGACAGAGGACATAGCCATGACCGATATTCTTATGATTGCCGCCGGACTTGTGCTGCTGTTTTTCGGCGGTGAATGGCTAGTGCAGAGCAGTACGGCAATCGCCCGGCGCATCGGGCTTTCCACTCTTCTGGTCAGTGTGGTGATCGTGGGCTTCGGCACGTCGACGCCGGAACTTCTGGTCTCGTTGCAAGCTGCCCTGCAGGACGCCTCGGAGATTGCGCTTGGCAACATCGTGGGCAGCAACATCTGCAACGTGCTTCTGATCATGGGCCTGGGTGCGGTTATCTGCGCCATTCCCTGCGGCCAAAAGGAAGTGAAGCGCGAAACGCTGGCGGTTCTGATGGCAAGTCTGCTTCTGGCGGGACTTTCTTTTTATGGCATGATCGACCGCCCGGTGGGCGTTCTCTTTCTGGCGCTGATAACCGGGTACATGATTTACTGCGTGCGCGCGGAGAAAAATGGTGCCGAGGGCACAATACCTGAAAAATCGGTAAACCTGGCCAGAATGATCCCCTGGGCCCTGGTTAGCCTCGTGCTGCTTGTGGCGGGAGCTAAATTGCTGGTCAGCGGCGCGGTCATGATGGCGCGGGATTTCGGCGTATCGGAAGCCGTCATCGGCCTGACCATTGTGGCTGTGGGAACTTCGCTGCCGGAACTGGCCGCCACGGTTGCAGCGGCCCGCCGTCGCGAAACCGACGTTATCATCGGCAATATCCTGGGCAGCAATTTTTTCAACATTCTTGGCATTCTGGGTGTAACCGCGGTCGTGGCCCCCATTCCCTTCAATGGACAGATCGCGCAGGTTGATGTGTGGATCATGCTAGCAGTGGCGATTATGCTCGTCCCGTATGCCTTCCGAATCGGCGTGATTTCAAGGACGGGCGGTGTTCTGTTTCTGGGCCTTTACGGTGTTTATATCGCCTGGCTGTCGCTGCAGGCCTAGATCGCGATATCCTGCCATATTTCCACAATATCTGCCGAGAGCTTCATCGGATCGAACGGCTTGGCGATCACGCCGGCGGCGCCCAGGGCCTTGTAGTGCGCGACTTCGGCGGGTTGGGCCCGCGCGGTCATGAACACGACGGGGATGTGGTCGAGTGCTTTGTGTTCCCGCAGGTGCGCGAGCGTACCGGGGCCGTCTAGTTCGGGCATCATGACATCGATCAGGATCAGGTCGGGCAGCGCCGTCAGGGCCGCCGCGATTCCCGCCCGGCCGCCAGCGCAGGGCGTGACGCGGAACCCGCCCACGCCTTCCAGGCACAGGCGCGCGATTTCGAGGATGTCGGGCTCGTCGTCGATGATCATGATATGCGCGAGTTTTCTAGCCATGCGCGCTCTCCTGCCCCCGCCGGCCCAGCATGGAGAGGATGATTTCGACCACCCTGCCCTCCGGCACGCGCGATTTGACCAGCGCCGCGTGCACGCGGTCCTGCACCACGGGCGGCACCTCCGTTGCCGAAAGAATGATGACGGGGATGTCGGCAGCCTGCAACTCTTGCATGTTTTCAAGGAACGTCAGGCCCGAGCCGTCGGGCAGGCCGATGTCGAGGATGATGAGGTCGTAACGCCCCTGCGCCAGCAGCGCATGCGCCTCCTTGAGCGTGCGCGCGTGCACGATCTGGGCGCGGTCCTGCAGCGCAGCCGCCAGCACGCGCGAGAAATCCTCGTCGTCCTCGATATGTAGGATGCCGGGCACGGTTTTCTGTGCGTCCGAGAGAATCGAGGCGATGTTTTCGCGCAGGGCGTCCTGGCGCGAAAACAGGATAATGTGCTGCGGGTCGGCGTGCAGAGGCATGTCGACCCAGAACACCGAGCCCACGCCCGCGCGGCTGTCGAAACCGATGGCACCGTTCATACGCGTCACCATTTCACGGCTGATGTGGAGACCCAGGCCCGTGCCGCCCTTCTGCCGCGTCACCGAAGAATCGGCCTGCGAGAATTTTTCAAAGATGCGGTTGCGGAAAGCCTCGGGCACGCCGGGGCCGCTGTCGGTCACGCTGACGCGCGCGTGGAGGCCGGCTGCGCGCACGCCGATGCGCACCGTTCCGCCCTCGGGCGAGAATTTTATGGCGTTTGAAAGCAGGTTGGCCATGACCTGGCCAAAACGCACGCTGTCGGCATCGATCACCAGATCGACTGGCACCGGCTGCAGTTCCAGCTTCACCTTATAGCGGTCGGCATAGGCCTGGTTGGCTTCGATAGCTTGCTGGAGGAGACCGTAGAGATTTTCCGGCCTGATGTCGAAATGCATGCGGCCGGAGGCGATTTTGTCGAGGTCGAGAATGTCGTTAATCAGGAGAATAAGCCGCTCGCAGTTCTTGTGCGCGAGCGAGATAAGGTGCCGGGCTTTCTCCGGTAGCTCGCCGCTCATGGTGCCTTCGACCAACCCCAGAGAACCGCGGATCGAGGTCAACGGCGTGCGCAGCTCGTGGCTGACGATCGAGATAAACTCGCTTTTCAGACGGTCCATCTCCCGCAGCTCCTCCTGCTGCTTCTTCCACAGCGTGATGTCTTCGCCCACGCCCAGGAAGCCGACGATCATCCCGTCTTCGTCGCGGATGGCCGTCACCGAAAGCCGGACCGGGAATTCGTAGCCGTCGCGGCGCACGAACGTCCATTCGTGCACGTCGATGCCCCGGCGCGCCGGCTTTTTCGAGAAAACGTCGAAATCGGCGGCCACCGGCTCGCCGAGCTCCGCCGTCAGAACGCGGGCGCGCTCCTCGAGCTCCTCGCTTTTCAGCCAGCGGCGGGGAATGATCTTGCCGATGATCTTCTTCTCGTCCTCGCCCAGCGCGGTGGCGGCCTGGCGGTTCAGCAGCAGGATGCGGCCGTTGACGTCGGTCGCGATCACCAGATAAACGGCGCTTGAAAGGATGGCCTCTTTGAGCAAATTCGATTCGTTGAGCTTGCGCGACTTGCTGCGCGCGATCAGCACGTAACGCGTGGTCAAAGACAAAAGTCCGCCGATCAGAAGCCCCGAAACCAGCACGATGACCGGCATATAAGTCAACTGCTTGCGCACGAACTGGCGCCGTGGTTCGATCTGCAACAGCCATTTCTTGTCATGGATCTGTATGGGCCGTTCGACCAGCCACGGCCCCGCGCCCTGCGTGCCGGTGGCGTCGTTGTGGAAGAATTGCTGCCCGCGGTAACTGATGCGGATGGCGTAATTGGCTTTCATCTCCTCGCCGATCATGTCCTTGAGCAGACTTTCGGTCGAAAAGATCCCGGCGATGAATCCGTCGAACGTACTGCCCTTATAGAGCGGGATATAACCGATGAACGCCTTATACCCCTGCACGAGGTCGAGCGGTGGCGTGATGGTTATGGATTTCTTCTCGGCCGCCCCCTCAAGGGCCTTGCGACGCGGTTCGTCGAAACGAATATCGAGGCCGATCGCCTTTTCGTTGCCGGCCAGTGGCTCGGCCCAGCGCACATGATAAGTGGGGTCGATCCATTCCACCACCCGCAAGCCTGTCAACTGTTCGGTATAGTTTCGGGCATCCGCGCGCCATGACGCCTCCGGCGTGCCGCCCGCCGCTTCCCAGCGCTGGCCCATGCGCTTGAGCGCCATGAGCTTTTCATGGACCCGAAAAGCGAGGAATTGCTCTAGCTTGCGCGATTCCTCGGTAATGACGCCGCGGACATTCGCGTATTCCTGCTGGCGAAGCGACATATAAAGGTACAAAGACAAAACCGCCGCCAGCGAAAAAATGAAGAACGGCAGGAACATGTGCCGCTCGCCGGTCGCCCAGTCGAGAAAACGGCCGTCGCGTGTGACAAGGATAAGAAGAAAAATCCCCACCAGCGCCGTAAAGACCATGCCCCCAACTAAAATTAAAACCGGCGTGACGTCTTTTTCCTGCGCCTCATAGGCAGGCGTGCTTTCCCAGACGAACATCCAGTCGCGATTCATGATTTTCAGGTTTTTCTTTATGACGATCGCCGGTCTGTGCTTGTCGGATAAGTCCTGATTGCTGTCGTAAATGAGGTTTTCCGCTTTTTCCTCTGCTCGGTCGTAGATTTTGAGATTGAGCATATGGCCCTGGCTGCGGGTCAGGCCCTCAAGAAAACTGGCGGCGACGAAGGGTGAATAGACCCAGCCCAGGAGCGCACGCCTCCGTTCTTCGACCGTGGAGAGCGGCGCGTTCTTATCGTACACCGGATGCAGCAGCAGGAAGCCCGGCTTGTCGCCCTGACCCTGGACTAGGAATATCTTGCCGGTGATCGCTGATGTGCCCAGGTCGCGGGAACGTTGCGCGGCTTCCAGGCGGCTTTTTTCAAACGCGATGTTCAGGCCGAGCGCGGCACGGTTCAGGCCTTCGGGCTCAATATAAGTAATGATGTATCTTGTCTCGTCCGCAATCCGCGGATGGATGTTGAAATCAGGAACGCCGACGCGGGCATTGCGCAGAAAAGTCTTCTCGTCCGTCGGTCGCACCACCTTGACCCACCCCAGCCCGCTGATGCCAGGGAAGTTGTCGCGGATGTTGATGGTATCAACATAGGTGCGCCACTCCCGCCGCGAAACGACTTCCGACCCCTGAATGAAACCGGCGGCGCCTAGCAGCGCGTAATCGTAAGTATTGAGCCTGTGCAGGAGCGCGCGCTCGTTTTCCTGCGCCAGCAGCTCGAATTCCTCGCGGCTGTCAGCACGAGCGTCCTGCTCCGTGAACCAGGCCGCGCACAGTGTGATGAACAGCGGCAGGGCCAGCATAAGCCCCATGGTCAGAAGCAGGGAGCCACCGACCCCCCGCCAGGACGGAGATAGCTGCTTTTTCGTGGAACTTTGCCGACCTAGGGAATCAAACATCACGATGATTATCCTGCCGAAACCTTCCGGGCGCAAAAGGTCATTTTGCGCCATTTTTAGTAAATGTTTTGCTGCCGGCTCATGCTAGCATACACTCGTGTGCCGTTTGTGAATTTTAATCTTTCGGCTTTAGTTTGTAAGGTTGATGGGCAGCGGGAGCAATATGTTGACAACTCTCGACGATAGTGCGCTGGAAAAACTGCAGGCCGCTTACCGCGAGCGGCTGTCGTCGGCGGCTGACGCGCTTGCCACGTTTGCGCGGCAGAGCGTTTTCCCAAGCGGCGGGGATCTGCAGGCCCTCGAGCAGCTGGCGCACGGCATGGCGGGATCGGGCGCGATTTTCGGTTACGCCGAAGTTTCGGCGGCGGGCGAGGCGCTCGATCTTTTCCTGCGGCAGAAGAAGGACGATCCCGTTCTCCTGAAACAGCTTATTGACGATCTTCGCCGGGCCTGCGCCGAATCCGCGCCGGGAGAAGGCAGCTTCGATTTCGCCCGCAGCGGCGTCGATTCCTGACTCAAAACAGCGCGCCTCTTGACAAAACGGCGCGGCTCTGCTAGGAATTAATTCATATGCGCCGGAGTCCGCCTCGCGCCTGGCCTTTATTTTTCCTTCAAAATCAAGGAGTTAATTTTATGACCCTCTCGCTGGGACGGGGGCTTGCCCCGTTGTCATCGCCGTTACCCACGGTGCAGGTTTTCAAGCTGACGGCCGCGCTGTCGCCGCTTTTCACCTATACCCGCAACGACACGGTAGCCACCTGCCGCAATGCAAGCGGCAAGCTCGCGCAGATGGTGGCCAACGCGGTACGCTTCGATCATGACGCCGCCGGCAACCCCCTGGGTGTTCTGTGCGAAGGATCTCGGCAGAACAAATGCACGCTGCATAACGCCAACCCCACCGTAACCACGGGCGTGAGCGCCGCGAGCGGCAGCCCGACCATCACCGTCGCCGCCGACCTTGCCGCCCTGCAGGCCGCCGGGCTTGACGGCGTGTGCACCGGCAACGTTTTCAAAATTGAAGCGGGAGGCAGCGATTGCGACGTCGACTTCGCCGGCGCGACCGGCAACACCAACGCCCACAGTTTTTCGCTCTGGGCCCGCTGCACGGCCGGCAGTGCTTCGCTTCAGCGCAGCGGCACCGGCGGCGGCACGACCGCCATCGCGGGAACGGCCTACGCGCGGTACAGGCTTGAGAACGTGACGCCTTCGGGCTCTTCGGTCACGCTGCGCGTGCATGTGCCTGCGGGCGGCGTGGTTTACTGCATCCTGCCGCAGGTCGAGGAAGCAGCTTTCTGCTCGAGCGAAATCGTCACCGCCGGCGCGGCCGCCACGCGCGCGGCCACCAGCCTGGCGGTATCCTCCCTGAACGCCAAAAGCTGGTTTTCGCCCAATGACGGGTTTATGGTCGCGCGCTACCGCCCGTATGTCACGGCGGTCGGCGCATCGCAATTCATCGTCGCCTGCCACAGCGGCAACACCAACAACACGATCGGCTGCCGCCTGCACACAAGCGATGCCGACCTGCAGGGGTGGATCCGCCGCGATGCCGGCACCACCATCCACAGCGCTTCGACCGACCGCGCGGTCATGCGCGGAATCCTGCACGCCGCCGGCCTGAGCTGGACGGCAAACGAGGCGGTGCTGGTCGGCAACGGCGCGTATAACCTGACGACATGGGCGGGCGCCAACCCCTCCGGCATCACCGAGCTGAACGCGGGGCACCGCAACGGCGCCGCCGAAATGCTGTGGGGACATATCACCGAGATAGCGGTCGGCTGCGGCTACAAGACGCCCGGCGGCCTAGGCGCGCGCATGTATAAAAGCGGCGACATCGCGATCGCAGGCGGCGGCCAGTCGCTGATCGGCAATCATTTCAATTCCACCGAATCGAGCAGCGCCGGCGGACACGACAAAGTCATCGCCGTGATCGGCGCGGCGCGCCCTTATAACGCCCCCGCCTATGTCAACGGCGCCACCAGCAGCTCGGCCGCCAGCAAGACGAGCGACGCCAGCAATTACTGGTGGGATCTGGCGGGCCCGACGCGCGGCCCGGCGTTCGACACGTTTTATCAGAAGGTGGAACAGGCGGGGATCGTGCCGCAGATCGTGCTGTGGGGCCAGGGCGAGCTTGATAGCGCCTTCATCCCCGGCATCACCACCCGCGCGCAATACAAGCAGGCGCTGCTGGCGATTTTCAGCGACATGCGCGCCTCCTTCCCCGGCGTGCAGATCCTGATCCAGGGCATCGGCCGCCGCACGAGCTTCAGCAACACGGGCGGGATCCAGGCCGTGCGCGAAGTGCAGCACGAGCTGGCGGACGAATATGACTGGATCCACATGGCTGCCGAAACCTACGACCAGGCTTTGTTCGACCAGGTGCACCTGACCGACGCCGGTTATGTCGCCGTCGCCGAGCGGCACGCGCGCAAAATCCTGAGCGTGATGGGCGAAACGCTGACCGGCGTCGACGGCCCGCGCGTCACGAATGCCAGCCGGTCGGGCGCGACCGTAACCGTCACGATCGCGCATGACGCGGGAACCGACTTTACGCCCTCAAGCAGCATCGAAGGTTTCCGCTTTTTCGACGACGCCAGCGAAATCACCATCACCGCCGCCGTGCGCACCAACGCCACCACCGTCACCCTGACCCTGAACAGCACCCCTGCGGGCGCGGTCAGAACCCTGTATTACGGCTATGACGCCATGCTTGGCCTCGACACCGCCGACGTCGTGAAGGACAACGCCGCGATTTCCCTGCCGCTGAGGCCGGGAAAATGGATTGTCACCTAAGAAGGTCTGGATTTTGCCACGATCCTCTTTTATATGAGGCGGGTACAGTCCCGACACGGAGAACCTTATGAAATCCCTTCTGCTTTCCCTGGCCCTGCTCGCGTTTTTCCTGACCCCGGCGCAGGCAGCCGACGACGGGCTTTACGATCCGGTTGCGCCGGCGGGCTCGGCTTTTGTCCGCGTCATCAATACCGGCCTTGAGCGCAGCGCAGTCGAGCCGGAAATCCGCGGCAAGAAGTACGACGAAGTCGAATACGGCGCGATCGGCCCCTATGTCCCGGTCCCGGCCGGCAAGGCGCCGGTGGCGATCGGCACACTGGGCAAGGATATCGAAGTCGCCGAAGGCGGTTTTTATTCCCTGGCGGTGCGCGGCAACGATGTGATCGTTTTCAAGGATGCCGCCCTGACCGACCCGGCCAAGGCCCTGGTGACACTTTACAACCTGACCGGCCGTGACGGCCTGGCGCTGAAGACGGCGGATGACAAGAAAATCGAAATCGTGCCGCCGGTCGTCAGCAAGAAAAGCGGCGAGCGCCCGATCAACCCCCTGCCCGTCAAAATGGCCGTGTTTGACGGCGAGCAGGCGACACCTGTGCCTGCCGACGCGACCCTTAAGCGCGGCGCCGTCACCAATATTCTCGTCCGCGAGGGCGACGGAGACAACCTGAACGTCACGGCGTTCTTTTCCGTCACCGATACAACCCAGTAACGAAAGCATCAGCCGCGGACACAGGGCATGGTTTTCGCATCCCCCATCTTCCTGTTCCTGTTTCTGCCGCTTTTTTTGGCGCTTTATTATCTCACGCCTCCGCGCTTTCGTTCGTTCACCATCCTGGCAGGCAGCGCTTTGTTCTATGCCTGGTGGCGGGTCGACTTCCTGTTGCTGCTGTTCGGGATTATCGCCGCCAGCTGGCTGATCGGTCTCGGCATCGAGGCCTGGCGCGGCACGGGCCGCGACAAACTTCTTCTATGGGCGGGTGTCGCCGGCAACCTTGCCACGCTGGGTTATTTCAAATACGCGAATTTCGGCGTGCAGACCCTCAACGCCGCACTGGCACAGGCGGGCTTTGTCGCATTTGACGATTTCACGCCCGTTCTGCTGCCGATCGGCATTTCCTTTTTCGTCTTCCACGCCATAAGCTACATCGTCGACGTCTGGCGGCGCGATACGCCTGCCACCCGCAGTTTTTTCGATTTCGCGGCCTTCATCACCCTTTTCCCCCACCTCATCGCCGGGCCGGTCCTGCGTTATAAGGACCTGGCTGGGCAGTTCCGCGATCGCGTTCATTCCTGGGCTCTGTTTTCAGAAGGCGCCTACCGCTTCATGTGCGGTTTCTGCATGAAAGTGTTGATCGCCGATCCCGTCGCCTTGCTGGCCGATGCCGCCTTTGCCCTGCCGCAACCCACGATGGCCGAAGCGTGGCTGGGCGCCCTTGCTTACAGCATCCAGCTGTTTTTCGACTTCGCCGGTTACAGCGTAATGGCAGTGGGGCTCGCGCTGATGATGGGTTTTCGCTTCATCGAGAATTTCGACAATCCCTATATCAGCGCCAGCATCACCGAATTCTGGCGGCGCTGGCATATCAGCCTGTCGACCTGGCTGCGCGATTACCTTTACATTCCCCTGGGGGGCAACCGCAAGGGGCCCGTGCGCACTTACATAAACCTGTTCCTGACCATGCTGCTGGGGGGGCTGTGGCACGGCGCCAACTGGACTTTCATCCTGTGGGGCGCATGGCACGGGCTGATCCTGGCCCTTGAGCGCCTGCTGGGCGTCAGGGCCGAGACGGTGCAGCCTTTGGGAAAGCGAGTGGTGATGACCACGTTGACGATGCTGGTGGTCATGATCGGCTGGGTGATGTTCCGCGCGCACAGCGTAGAAAACGCCCTTTCCTTTTACGGCGCCATGGCAGGCCTCGGCGGTTTTGCCATCGGCGACCAGCTGGCCTGGCAGATCAAGGGCGCGAGCCTTACGGCCCTGGCGGCGGGGGTGGCGCTTGTGTTCCTGATGCCGCTCTGGCAGCGCAACCGCGAGAAGATCAGGCTTTCGGACAACGGTTTCGCGGTCAGGGTGGCACCGTCGCGGCCGCTGCAGATCGCCATCGCGCTTTTGTTTGCGGCGGCGATCACGCGGCTGGTGGCGATGAGCTATTCGCCGTTCCTGTACTTCCAGTTCTGATCAGTTCAGCCAGCTTTCGGGCAGCGCGAACGTGCCTGATATGAACCCGATGACGGTGACGAAGCACAGCATGGCGACTCCGTGCATAAGACCCGAACTGGCGTTGACCCAAACCTGTTGCCCGCGGTTTAGGCCGCGGTTGAGTTTGGTTTTCTGGCGCGTCCAGGACTGGCGGTCGAGGCGGAAAAAGACGTAGGTCTTCACGCAGGAGCCCCAGATCTGATTGAAATAGATCAGGAACGGATAATACCAGCTGAGCGCCGGGCGCACGGACAGCAGCATCAGCGCCATGATCCCGCGCGAGAATCCGATCCATACCAGATAGATCGGGATGAAGGCCAGGGAATGCTTGAGCGCCAGCATGACCGCGAACACCGGGCCCGTAAGCGCTGTCCACATCGAAATGCGCTGGTCGAGCACGCACCACCACGTAAACAGGCCGATACGTCCGGGTCCGAGCGCCAGCGCGCGGCCGTTGGTGCGCAGCATGTTGCCGAACCAGCGGAACATCAGCATGGTGCTGGCCTTGAGAAAATTGTCGGCGGGCGGATGCTCGACCGTGTAAACGACGGTGTCGGGCACGTAAAGCATATCGTAACCGCTTTTGAGCACCCAGAACCAGCTGGATTTATCGTCGCCGGTCAGAAATTTGAACCGGCCCAGGCGCCAGTGATCGACGGAATCGTTCTCCACCTGGTTGACGAAATCGGGGTTGGTGATGATTTCGGCGCGGAACATCGACATGCGGCCAGTCAGGGTCAGGACTTTTCTTGACAGCCCGAGCGACGACATCTGTATCTGGCGCTGGGCAAAACGCATGTCGTGCCATTCGCGGATCAGACGGCTGCCCTGCACTTCGCATTCCTCGTCGGTGGTGAGGGCGCCCACGCGGGGCATCAGGCGAAAGAACGGCGCGCAGCTTCGTACCAGGCCTTCTTCAAGGATCGAATCGCCGTCAATCACGGCAACAACGGCGCCATAAGGCGGCAGCGACCGGGAAATAGCACGGAACCCTTGGGCCAGACCGTCGCGCTTGCCGGTGCCGGGGATGCGCACGATCTGCAGGGTGACTTGGGGCGGGGGTGACAGGGCTTCCCACAGCGCCTTGATCATGAATTCGTCGCCTAGCTCAACTATAGATGCCACCACCGTCGCCGGCACGCCGCAGGTCATGGCTTCGCCGATCACGGATCGGAACACTTTGGACGTCGTGTCGGCGTCGATGCGAAAGGCCGTCACCAGCAGATAGACGTGCGGGGGCATGAGGTCGTCGGTCTGCTCTTCCGCCAAGCGGCGCCAGCGCGGGAAAACCAGCTTGCGGTAGATCAGCGCCCGCACGAAATGCAAAATACCCCAGGAATAGCGCCACAAAGCGAGGCCGCCGACCACAAAAATAAAT
>CAZNYM010000027.1:0-24336 GCA_964577255.1 uncultured Pseudobdellovibrionaceae bacterium
CGACCACCAGGACGTCGACCGCGTTCGAGCGCACCAGCGTGTCGGCGATCTCAAGCGCCTGCTCGCCGGCGTCGGGCTGGGAAATCAGCAATTCGTCGACCTTCACACCCAGTTTCTTGGCATAGCCGGGGTCGAGCGCGTGCTCGGCGTCGATGATGGCGCAGCTGCCGCCCAGCTTTTGCGCCTCGGCGATCACCTGCAGCGCGAGCGTGGTCTTGCCCGAGCTTTCCGGCCCGTAAATTTCGGTAATGCGGCCGCGCGGCAGCCCGCCGATGCCGAGCGCGATATCCAGGCCCAGCGAGCCGGTGGACACGGCCTCCACCTCCATCGGGTTGGCCTCGCCGTTGAGTTTCATGATCGAGCCTTTGCCGAAGGCGCGTTCGATCTGGGAAAGAGCGGCATCGAGGGCCTTGCGCTTGTCCTGGGCGGAAATCTGGTTCATGGCATCGCCTGTTCTGAAGGGGGTTACGGTCATGGGAATATCCTTATTCTGCACGGTTTAAGGGGCGTCGCAACGCGGGGATTGAACTTATTCACCATGCAAGTGTACGCTTTTTGTTCCTGCTGTAAAGTCAAAAGAACAAAAAAGAACATTTTTCCTTTGGACATAAAATCAGGAAGTGGCAGCACTAAGCTTTCCTTAAATTTCCTGCGCTTTAATCGTCTGACGAGCCTCGTTTTTTATTCATCAAATTATAAAGCCAAGGTCCCGCCATGTTTGGAAAAAAACCCGCAGCGCCCAAACCTTCCACGCCCTCATCCGCCCCTCCGCCCCTTTCTGAGGATGACGATGAATTCATCACTCTTTATGATGAGTACGGCCGCGAGCTGCAGGTCAGCAAAAGCGAGTGGATCACCCACGTGCTGCCAGCCAATCTTGAAAAGAACTGGCGCGACGCCGACGGGCTCGCAAGCACCATCATCATGTCGCTGGACGACGGTTTCGCACCGGCGCTGCTCGACGCCTCGGCCCAGCTGCTGAAGATCGACGACATCAAGGAACGCAGCCATGTGCTGCGCGGCATCGTGCTGATGAAGACCGGTGCCTTCAAGGATGCGGAAAAGATTCTCAACACCGGCATTAAAATCTGCGGCCCCACCGGCTATCTGCTGACCAATCTGGCCAAGGTGCAGTTCGAGCAGGGGAACAAAGACAAATCTCTGGACACGCTCTGGAGCGCGCTGAAATCCGACCCCAATCAGGATAACGGCCTGATGTGGTGGGCGGCACTTCACAATGACAAAGGCGGCGAAGGAGAATACCTCAACGCCCTGCGCCGGGTGACGATGATCGAAGGCAGCTGGCGTGCGCAATTGTGGCTGGCCCGCCACGCGCTTGAAAACAACGATCTGGCGCGGGCCGAAGAATTATACGTCTATGTGCTGCAATTCCCCGATCTGCCGCCCGATGTGTTCCAGATGATCTCGGGCGACCTCGGTCATAACGGTCATGTCGAGGCCATCATCGACATTCTCGAGCCGATCTACGATCCCGAGTTGCACGGCCTCGCCGCCGGCACCAACCTGCTCAAGGCTTACCTTGAGCTGGGACGCAAGCGCGAGGGCAAGGTGTTCCTCGACCGCCTGTTCGCCCTCAACCGCCCCGACGCGCGCGCGATCCTCAACGACTTCGCCCAGGCTTTCGACAATCTCGACAGCGCCCCGCGTCCGACCCCTAAACAGGAGCAACGCGACGGTACGGCGCAGATCACGCCCTACATGGTCGACAAACCCATCTGGTATTACGGCCTGGCCGATCCGCAATGGATCGTGCCGCCGCGCAAAAATAACGCCGAAACAGTGTCGTTCTTCGTCCTCGCCACCGTGGCTGACGAAGGCAAGGCACCGCAGACCGAAAAAACCGACGAGCGCGGCCGCCTGTCGCGCGGCATTCCCCTGTTCCTGGCGGAATCGCTGTTGCTGAATGGGCATCACCGCGCCCAGGCCGTGATCCCGGTCATGCCGGGTCAGGGGGCTGTGCTCTCGAGCGGGCCCTGGCCGCTCGATCATGTCTACCGTTTCACCAAGGGCAGCGACATCGTCGTTACCGGCATGCTGAAGCCTGAGGGCGAAGCCTACCGCGTGACCCTGGATATCCTTGACGGCAAAAGCAGAAACGTCCTGCACACCATAAGCGGAAAACTGGCACGTGAAACCGCTGGGGACGATCTGCAGAACCTCGAGCGCGCCATGCTCAGCTTCTTCGAGGCAGACGGTGCCTATCCCGGCGCGCCTTATGCCCGGCCGCCGGCCGCGCATACACGGGATTACGTCTATGGCCTCGAGCAGTCGCTGGCGCTCAGTCTCGCCGTCAACAAGGTGTTCCCGGCGGAAAGCCTTTACGGCGAACGTGCCATGCTGGACTGGTTCCTCAATTTGGCCCTGAACAGCCCGGAAACGCCGCAAAACGCGATGATGTTCCTCTCCGGCCTGTGCAAGAACCGCCAATACGGCTCCTCTGTATACAAGGAATACGAGGGTAAAGTGTTCAAACTTCTGGAAGACGCGCCCGAACATAGCCCCTTCTGCCTGATGGCGCCCGTCCTGCACATGCTTTACGACCGCGACGACGACGCGCTCGCGGCCATCGGCGTGCTGGCGAAGATCCAGTTCCTGCCGGACAATCGCCGCCAGTGGCTTGAAAACCTGCTTTAGGGAAGTCAGCTCTCCAGGGCTTCTTTGACCTTGGCCGCCAGCTGCTTGAGCGTGAAGGGCTTGGGCAGGAACCAGATATGCTCGCCCATGTGGTCCTTGAGCTTTTCCTCGGTGTAGCCGGAAATGAAGATGATCTTGAGGTCGGAACGTTCGGCGCGCAGCTTTTTCGCCAGCGTAGGCCCATCCATGTTCGGCATGATGACGTCGGTGATCAGCAGATCGATGCCCTCGCCCGTCAGCGCGGACAGGACGTTGAGCGCGCCTTCGCCGCTATCGGCTTCCAGCACCTGATACCCCTTGTTGGCAAGGGCGCGGGCCGAGAAGGTGCGCACGGCGTCTTCGTCCTCCACCAGCAGGATACGCGCCATGCCAGTCAGGTCGCGGGTGTTGTCGTCCTCGGAATCGCGCGCGCTGGCGGCCGGATCGGCGGCGCTTTCGCTCTCCTGCGAGCGCGGCAGGTAAATGGTAAAAACCGTCCCCTTGCCCACCGTGCTGTCGACCCTCAGATAGCCGCCGGTCTGGCGGATGATGCCGTAAACCGTTGCCAGCCCCAACCCGGTGCCCTGCCCGACCGCCTTGGTCGTGAAAAAGGGCTCGAAAATGCGGGCCATGTTCTCGGGCGCGATACCGCAGCCGGTGTCCTCGGCCGCCAGCATCACCCATTCGCCGGGCGGCATCAGGTCGGCGCCGCATTGCAGCGGCTGGGCGTTGCGGAAAGAAGCCGTGCGGATGGTCAGCCGTCCGCCTTCCTCCATCGCGTCGCGGGCGTTCACCGCCAGGTTGATCAGCACCTGCTCCATCTGGCCCGAGTCGACCTTGACCAGCCCGAGATCGTGGCCGTGCACCACTTCAAGCTCGATATTCGCGCCGATCAGCCGGCGCAGCAGATGCGAAATTTCGGTCAGGATGTCGGTCATGTCCTGCACTTTGGGACGCAGGGTCTGCTGGCGCGAGAAGGCCAGCAGCTGGCGCACAAGGTTGGCGGCGCGGTTGGCGTTCTGCTTGATCTGCATGATGTCCGAGAACGACGGATCGCCCGGCTTATGCCGCAGCAGCAGCAGGTCGCAGAAACCGATCATGGCCGTGAGCAGATTGTTGAAGTCGTGCGCGACGCCGCCCGCCAGCTGGCCGATGGCCTGCATCTTCTGCGACTGCACAAACTGCGCCTCGAGCGCCTTTTGCTGCGACAGATCTATGAAGTGCAGCACGATGCTCTCCGTACCCGGCAGACGGCGGGCAAACAGCTGTACCACCACGGGATGGTCGCGGCCCAGCAGCGTCACTTCCTGCGGCTGGCCTGATGACCCGCTCTTAGCGATGCGGTCGAGCGCCGTCAGCGTCGCCTGACGGTCGTCCTCGTGCACCAGCGCCTCGAAGACGCGGCCCTCGACCGCCTCGATGCCGTCTACGCCGTAACCAAGAATGATCGCGAGCGCGGCGTTACAGTCGCTCAGCACCCCGCCGGCGTCCAGAAGCGCGATGCCGAGCGGCGCCTCCTCGAAAAATCTCTGGAAGCGGTCCTCGGAGGCCTTGAGCGCCTGGCGCATCGCGCGTTCGGCCGTCAGGTCGTGAACCACGCCCCGCGTACGCACGACGCCCGGTCCCTCATGCACCACCACCTGGTTGATCGCCGCCATGAATGTGCGGCCGCCCGGCCCCTTCATCACCACTTCAGCCATCTGCTTGGCGCTGCCGTTGGACACGATGTCGTAGGGGCGGGTCTGCGCCGGTACATCCTGGAAATAAGTGTGCAGCCGCCCCTTGCTGAGAATGGTTTCGATGTCTTCACCCAGCCAGCGCGCGAGCGTGGCATTGACGAAGACGAAGCGTCCTTCCTCATTGACCGAGAAAAATCCGACCGGGGCGTTGTCGGTGAAGTCGATCAGCTTTTCGCGCTCCTCGCGGATGGCGCGGTCGATGGCGCGGCGCTGGGTGATGTCATCAACGCGCCAATGGACATACCCGGCCCAGCCCGAGATCGGCTGCGCCGTGACTACGTACCAGGCCTCACGGTCGCCCAGGCGGCTTTGCAATTCGATGGAATCGGTAAGACCGCGCTGGGCCTGTTCGGCCAGCATACGGAAATGGGCGAGCGTCTCTTCGTCGCCCTGAAACAGGCGCGAAAGCGTCTTCAGCGAGGGGTTGCCGACATCCTTGCAGATGTCGCGGAAGCGGGTGTTGCAATAGACGGTGTTGTCGGCGCTGTCGGTGATCAGGCGGCCGCCGCGGCTGCCCTCCATAACCTCACGCAGCAGTTCGCGCTCCTTTTCCCGGGCGCTTCTGATATGGAAGGCCTTCTGGAAGAAGAACGCGACGGCCACCGCCGCAACGAACGCCATGCCGGCAGCCACCACCGCCTCTTTCTGCACGTTCATGACGATGGCCACGCCCGTGCATGTTATGACATAAAGAAGCACCAGACCCAGAGCGATCCAGATCGTGTACGGGTTGCGGACCTCGGCTTCTTGCTCGGGCGGCAGGGACCGGTGATGGCGGGCGATGAATTCGGAATGGTCCATCTTCATGGTAAGCACAATGCCATAATTTTGGAGATAATGACAGAGACCGGCTAATCCCGGCGGCGGTATACGTCGTAAAGAACCGGTTTGCGCGTGGCGGCACCGGCATCTTGGAAATACTCTGTATAATCGAGCAGATACTGGCCCGTTTTCTCGTAATGCCGCCATTCCGCGGCAAAGGCCGGCACGCCGGCGAAACGGGCCGGCATGTCATAGGCTGGCAGCGGCTCCGCGATCATAAGGACGTGGCGCGGCCTGAAGCGCTCGAAATCCTCCGCCACCAGTGCGCCGAAATATTTCTCCGCCGGGCCGTGATCGCCCGGCCCCGCGAACGCCTCCATGAACCATATGTTGGGAAAGCGCGAAGCGTGCATGACGCCTTGATAGCCGGCCAAAGGATAAACCACGTTGGTGGTGACGCTTTGCACGTAAAAATTCTCGTGCCCTACCAGCTTCGCAAGCGAGCTGGCGCGATAACCCTCGTGGGTCATGAAGCCCTTGACGGTCGTCATGGCCGTCATCATCATGAAAAACAGCAGCACCAGGATCATGCCGCGCAGCGGCCGCTCCAGCAGGTTTCTTAGAGTGGTGCTGTTGGTATACAGGCAAAGCCAGAAAGTAGGGACAAACAGCGCAAACGCCGGCAGAAGATGGACGCTGAATCCTTTCATCTGCACCAGCACGGGAACGCAGGCCGCCAGAGCCATGGCGGAAAAGAAAAAGGCCATGCGCGCGGTGCAGCCCCCCTTCACCCCCCAGGCGGCGATGGACAGCAGCATTACGCCCAGAAGGCCGGGGCCCAGAACCTGCCTTGCAAACCCTTCAAAGGGCGTACCGACGTAAAGCACCAGGCTGCGCGGCAGGATTTCGCCGATGAAATCGGAGAAATATAACGCAGTGACGGCCAGATAAAATAGCGTCGCCGCCGCCAGCACGAAAAAATCGGCGGCGAAGAAGCTTTTCAATGATCTGTCCTTGTAAACGCGCGCAGCCATCATCAGGACTGGCAGCAAGCCGTAATGGGGCTTGATCAGTATGAAGGGCACGAAAAGGATCAAGGACGCCCATAGAAGCGGGCGTTTCACCGCCGCGTTTTCATGCAGCGTGAACTGCGCCAGCACGAACGGCACGAGGCCGATGGCGATCAGATGGTCCTTCTGCCCCCATTCCCGCGCCGCCGGAAACAAAAATCCCGCCGCCAGCGCCAGCATGGCAAGAGCATAGACTGACGGCGGCAGGGAAAGGGCGCGCAGCAGCCGGCCGCAAAAAAACAGGGACAGGAATGCAAGCGCTGTCGCATAACCCCAGGTCGCGTACCACAACGGCACGCCGGCCTTCGCCAGAAACGCCGCCGGCAGATAGATGAGATAGCAAAGCGGCGGATTGGTGTCGTAGAACCCCTGCGCCATGCTCTCGCCGTCGAGGATGCGCAGGGCGGCGAGCGCCAGCCACGCGACATCGCCGTTCACGCCGACCTGCGCTATCTGCGCCAGCCACAAAAGCGCACCAGCGGCAATCAGCGTCAGGAACAGTCTGTCGTACAGCCGTGTCACTTACTTTATCCTTCCGCTCTGGCGGAACACGAACGATATCACCTCGGCCACGGCCTTGTAATGCTCGGGCGGAATGGTTTCGTCGATCTCGACCGTATCGTAAAGCACGCGGGCCAACGGCGGGTTTTCGTAGATGGTGACATTGTTCTCTCGGGCCACCTCGCGGATTTTCAGCGCGATGTTGTCGGCGCCCTTGGCGACGCACAGCGGCGCTTCCATGTCGTCGGGCTCATAGCGCAGCGCCACCGCGAAGTGGGTCGGGTTGGTGATCACCACGGTCGCCTTCGGCACGTTGGCCATCATGCGCTGGCGGGCCTTTTGCTGCCGCAGCTGGCGCAGCTTGGCCTTGATGTGCGGGTCGCCCTCGGTCTGCTTGTACTCGTCGACCATTTCCTGGCGGGTCATACGCATCTTGCGGCTGTAATCAGTGCGCTGATATAAGACGTCGATCCCGGCGACCAGGGCGAGCGCCACCAGCACGCCGATCATCAGGCGCAGGATCAGCGCCAGCATCTCGTCCATCATCTGCGACACCGGCAGGCCGACGAAATGGTCGATGCGATCATAGAACGGCAGCAGGATCAATGTGCCGATGCAGCCGATCAGCGCGAGCTTCATAAGCCCCTTGGCAAACTCCACCAGCGAACGCAGCGAAAAGAGGCGCTGGAACCCCTTGACCGGCGAGATCTTGCCCAGATCGGGCTTGATTATGTCGGGCGCGAACAAGGCGCCCACCTGCAGGAACGATGCGGCGAACGCCGCCGCCATCAGAACCAGGAGCGGCAGCGCGAGCATGCGCAGGATATCGAAGAAGGAATCGCCCAGGATGATGCGGAAGCCACCCGGTACCTGAGGAAAATCGTGGGCGTGCTCGATATAGGCCCTCAGATGCCCGGTCATGCCGTTCATAAGCGCGGGTGACAGCGCGCCAATCACGATCGTGCCCACCAGCAGCATAACCCAGTTGTTAACCTCCATGCTGCGGGCGACCTGGCCGCGCTTGCGCGCCTCCTCGAGCTTTTTCGGGGTGGGGTCTTCGGTCCGCTGGGAATCGTCCTGGTCGTCGCCCTCGGCCATGGCCTAACCTCCCCCGAGGAAATACATCATGCCTTCCTCAAAGCGTGTCAGCCAGAACAGGAAAGCCGCCGAAACGATCATCGCCAGCGTCAAGAGCGACAGCATGATCTGCAGCGGGATCGAGATCAGGAACACCTGCACCTGCGGCATCAGGCGCGAAAGCACCCCCATGCCGATATAAATGAGCATGGAAAGAACGATGAAGGGCGCGGCGATCTCGACCCCGATCAGGAAACTGGCGGCGATGGTCTTGCTGATCATTTCCGCCATACTGCCGGCGTCGGGGATCTCGCCGACCGGAAAAAGGTCATAGCTGCCGACCAGCCCGTAAATCAGCAGATGATGCATGTTGGTGGCGAACAGAATCATAAGCCCCGTCACCGACAAAAACGCGCCCACCAGCGAGCCCTGTGTGGAAAAGGCCGGATTGAAAAGCTGGGCGTTGCCCAAGCCCGACTGCATCGAGATAATCATGCCGGCAGTATCGAGCGCCATCATCAGGATGCGCGCGATCGTGCCGATGAAAATGCCGACGATGAACTCCATCACGATCAGGACGAGAAGCCCGTTCATCGCCGGAACCGGATCGGGCAGATGCCCGATGACCAGCGGCATCAGGAGCAGCGAAAGCCCAAGGGCAATGTAAAGGCGGACGTTGCCCGGCGTAAAGCTGTCGCCGATTCCGGGCATGATCGTCAGCGCTGCGCCGATCCGCACGAACACGAGGATGAAGGCAAAGACGCTGTCGGTCAGAAATTCCTGCAGCGTGAGCATGGCGTCACGGCAGCCCGATCATGCGGTCGAACAGCGATTCCGTGAAGGTGATGAGCGTCTGCGCCATCAGCGGAAACATGACGAACAGCGCCAGCATCATCGCCAGGATCTTGGGCACGAACACCAGCGTGATTTCCTGCACCTGCGTCAGCGCCTGCAGCAGGGCGATCGTCAGGCCCACGGCCAAGCCCACCAGCATGACGGGCCCGCCGAGCTGGATCGAAATCATGATCGATTGCTGAACGACCTCAATGATTTCCGTCTGGTTCATAAGCGGGAATTATAAGGGGCGGCGGCGTCTTTACAATGCCAAAAAGCCGGCCTTAGATCGGCATCCGCATCAATTCCTGATAGGACTGCAGCAGGCGGTCGCGCACCGCCACCACGGTCTGCAGGGTCAGCTCGGCGGCGGTCATGGCCTGGACCACGTCGGTCAGTTCGGCCTTGCCGCTGACGGCCTGGGCCGACATCTTTTCCCCGCCGCGCAGGGTGTTGATGGCGTCGAGCGCAGCTTTCTTGACCAGCGCACCGAAGGAATCGCCACCCTCGACCGGCTGGCCGGTGGCGGTTTTGGCGGTCTGGGCGTAAACGCCGGCAGCGGCAGCGGGATTGATTTTATCGATAGCCATAAAATTTTCTCCTGTCTCCCATTCTACCACTAACGGCGCAGAAGATCGATTGTCTGCATGATCATCGAGCGGCTTTGCTCGATCACGCCCAGATTGGCCTCGTAGGAACGTTGGGCTTCGCGCATATCGGTCATTTCGATAATCGTGTTCACATTCGGCATCATGACATAGCCGTTTTCATCCGCCCCGGGATGGTCAGGCATGTATTTCACCTGATAGGGGCGCTTGGTGTCGTCTTTGATTCTGGCAACCTCGACCGTATCCATGTCCAGCTGGCGGTCCATGGTATTCCTGAAGGTGATGGTCTTGCGGGTGTAAGGCTGCGCGCCCGGCGACGGCGCGGCGGTATCCGAATTGGCGATGTTCTCCGAGATGACCCGGATGCGCGTGCTCTGGGCTTTCATGCCGTGAGAAGAGAGCGTAATCGCATTATAGAGTTCTGACATGGGGTTAGTCCTTGTTGTTCAGAATTTTATTCACTATCAGGCCTGCCGCCCGAGCGCCGTGCGGATCATGCCGACATTCTTCTGGTAGATTGTTGTAATCAGGCTGTAATCCATTGCGTTGGTTGAAACTTTCATCATCTGCTCTTCCAGGCTTACTTCGTTGCCCGCGGGCGCGACCTCATAGACCAGCTTGGCCTCGCGCTGCCTGGCTTCGCCGGGCTGCCCCTCGGCCGTCATATGCCCGGGACGGCTGGTGTCGATGCGCACACTCAGGCTGTCGCCGGTGATATCGCGCAGTATCGATCCGAAATCGACCTTGCTCAGATCGCGGGGGATGTAGCCGGGCGTGTCGGCGTTGGCGACATTCTGCGCCAGCACACGCTGGCGCGTATCGAGATACGACATCTTCGCATTCAGGGCTTGGAAAAGAGCCAGATTCTGTGTTGTCATGATCCCGCTGCCTGATAACCCGTTGAAACCCAATTCACCCCCTTGAATTTGCAGGAACCGTGCCAATGGCTGAACGCAAGGATTTTGGCGAGAACCCGACCCCGGGAGACCCCCTTAACCCTCTGAATATTAAGAAAAAACAGGCAAAACCTGTGGCCGTTTCCGTGCAGGATGCCCGCACCACGGACGACGTCCCGGTCATCACCGCCGCCGGGCGGGGAAAAATTGCCGAGCAGATCCTGCAGCTGGCCTACGAGAACAATATCAGCGTCCGCGAGGACGGGCCGCTGGCCGAGATCCTGGCGGCGGTCGAGCTCGACAGCCCGATCCCGTCCGAAGCGTTCATGGCAGTGGCAGAGATTCTTTCTTATGTCTATCAGGCAAACGGCCAGCCGAACCCCTTTGACGCCGTACTCAGGGATGCTATGCAGAGGCGGTCCCCGCCCGAACAACCCTGAAGCCCACCATGAAATCGGTTCAAGACAGCCTGCAGGACATGATCCTTCTGATCGAAACAGCCGAGAACGACGTGCGCGACGGCAAGGTCGTGCGCCTTTCCGGGCTTGAAGACGATGTGGCGGCTTTGTGCCGGCGCATCGAATCCGGCCCGCGCGCCGAGGCGCGGGCGTGCGAGGAGCTGCTGCTCCAGGTCATCAGCCGCCTTGAGACGCTGGCGCACGAGTTGGAGCTGTTCAAGGCCCGCCTGAGCGACCGGGGGCGCCTGCACTGAGATGGAAGTCATCGACGGTCCCCAGATGCTGAAATTCGCGGTCGCGCTTGTGTTCGTGCTGTCGCTGATGGGGCTTTTGGGCCTGCTGATGCGGCGGATCAACGGCGGCGCGCTCGCTTCGCCGCTTGGCCGCCGGCGGCTGCGGATCGTCGAAAGCCTGCCGCTCGACGGCCGCCGCCGGCTGGTACTGGTCGCCCGCGACAAGACCGAGCATCTCGTAATCCTGGGGACGAATGGCGAAACCGTGGTTGAAACCGGCATCTCCAGACCGCAGGATGAGTCATCCGCTTCTCCCTTGAAGGAAACGCCATGACCCGCCGGGCTTGCGCAAAAATGGCCGTCTTTTCGCTTCTGCCTCTTCTGATGGCCGGGCTTTTCCTGCTCGCTGGGCCGGCGCTGGCGCAAAGCGTCACCATCGATCTGGGCGAAGGCGCTGCGGCCGACGGTACGGTCAGCGGCCGGGTGATCCAGCTTCTGATGCTGCTAACGGTGCTGTCGCTGGCGCCGTCGATCCTGATCATGATGACGTCCTTCACGCGGATCATCGTGGTACTATCGTTCCTGCGCACCGCGATCGGCATCCAGCAGACGCCGCCCAACACGGTGATGATCTCGCTGGCGCTGTTCCTGACCTTCTTCATCATGGCCCCGACCTTCGAGGACGCCTACAAGAACGGCATCACGCCCTATGTGAACGAGGATATCGACGAAGTTGCCGCGTTCGAGCGCACCGTGGCGCCGTTCCGCGTCTTCATGCTCAAGCACACGCGACCCGATGACCTCAAGCTGTTCGCCGACCTCAGCCAGAAGGCCCCCTTCGCCGACGAAAAAGCCGTGCCGCTCGAAGTCATCATTCCCGCCTTCATGATTTCCGAACTGCGCCGGGCGTTCGAGATCGGCTTCATGCTGTTCCTGCCCTTCTTGATCATCGACATGGTGACGGCCTCGATTCTGATGTCGATGGGTATGATGATGCTGCCGCCAGTCACCATTTCCCTGCCCTTCAAGATCATCTTTTTCGTGCTGGTCGACGGGTGGTACCTGGTGGCGGGATCGCTGATCCAGAGTTTCGGCACCGGGCCGCTGCCCGGCTGAGTTAGCGCTGCGGTTCCGGCGGCGCGGTGGTCGCCTGGTCCTGCGCAGCCTGCTTGTAGCCTTCCAGGAAATCCTTGAAGAGATCGACTTCGCCCACGATCGAAGAGATCGTTTCGCGGTCGGCCAGCGTCGAAACTTTGCGCGGGCGCGTCACCACATCGAACAGGCGGCTGCGGTTGGTTTTTTCCATCGCTGGGCCGTATTTGCTGCGCATGTTGGCCAGCGCCACGCGGTTGCCCGACAGATTGAGCGCCACCACGCGGTTGAGGATGAGATCGGCCTGCTTCTGGTTGAGAGGCCGGTTGAGATCGAGCCCTTCATCGATGATCAGGTCCTGCAGCGCCTCGGCAGCGTCCTCCCACAGGCCCGCTTGCCAAGCGATGTCGGCGCGAAGCATGTGTACATCGCTTTCCGGCTGGAACTTGCTCAGTATCTCAAGCGCTTCCTCGGTACGGTTGATTTTCGACAGCGCGCGGGCCAGCAGCAGGTCGATATCCTTGATCTTCTCCCGCTTGATATCCGGATTGATGGTCGTATCGGTATTATAAATCTCCCGCGCCTTCTCCAGCGTCTCCATCGCCGGGCGCGGATTCTTGTCGAGCAGGTAAATGGCGGCCAGGCGCAGCGCCACGCGCGCCTTCTCCGCCCCCTGCAGGCGGAAATCGACCTGGTGCTGCAAAAGCTTGGCGGCGCGGGCCAGCAGGTCGGCCTGCACCAGCCGTTCGGCCAGCTTCTGCACGATCTCGTCGCCCTTTTCGTCGCTGGGCGTCAACTCCTTGAATTCCTCGTACAAAGTCACGGCATCGAGTGGCTCGAGCGGCCCCTCGCCCAGCATGATGTTCTCGTAGGTCCGGGTCATATAGGCAGCGATATCCTTGCCGATATCGGAGTCGGGCAGCGCCATGGTCGAAGCATCGCGCAGGATCGTCAACCCTTTGAGAAGCTGCCCCTGGTCGATATAATACTTGCCCAGGTCGTAATTGATCTGCGCCTCGAGCTCGTCGCCGCGCCAGGAATAACGCAGACCCTCCAGGCGGTCGATGGCCTGCTCCTGTGTCAGCTTCTTCTCCTGGATCTCCAGAACGGTGAGCGCCAGGCCACCGCGAGCGCGGTAAAATTCATCCTTGCCCTCGGCAAGCGGCGTCCACAGTTCGCGCGCACGGGCAAGCTCGCCCTGCTGGCGCGCCGCTTCGCCCTTGAGGTAATCGAGCCCTGCGAGAGTCCAGGGCTTGAGCGCGGCGCGGTCGACTTCAAGCGCCTCGAGAATCTCGCCGCCTCTTTCCACGTCGCCACCGCGCAGTGCCACTTCAGCAAGCCGTATACCCATCTTCTCGAGCAGCGGACGCGGATAGGAGACCAGCACCGAAAGGTCCTGCGGCAGAAACTCATAGGCCTGCTCCCAGTCCTCAAGCCAGGCCAGCACATAGGCTTTCCAATATCCCAACTCGCTGAACTCCTCAAGGCCGGTACGGCCAAGATCGCCCCAGGCCAGCTCGTACTGTCCCGACAGCGCGTGCGCGGCCGCCATCAGCGCGCCGAATTCCAGATTGTCGCTGATAGGCGGCATCTGTTCCCGCGCGATTTCAAGATAGCCAAGCGCTTCCTCGGCGCGGTCGTTGGCGATGTTCATCTTGGCGAGCGTCATCAGGTCCTGCACCTGCCCGTCGCTGTCCTTGCTGAAAGTCGCAGCCTTGAGGATGCGCTCGTTGTCTGCCAGCGCGCCGATCCCCCCCATCATCCAGCGGTCGAAATCGAAAATGCGCTTGATGCCGCCCGGCAGTGGCGCCTCGGCGACGACGCTGACCTCCTGCACATGCTCGCGCATCAGGCGGCGACTGACGTCCGATTGCGGCGACAGCGCCAGGCCACCCGGGCGGGTCACTTCCACGCCTTCCCTCGTGACATCGACTTCCAGGTCGTCGGCAACGGGAACAAGGGCCAGGCCCGCGTATGACGGCAGGGTGGAAAAATCGGCGAAGATCATCCCCGCCCCGGCATAGTAGCCGCCGCGATCCACCGCGGCGACTTTAATCGTGTCCTTCATCACCGGGTCTTTGACGGTAACGACTTCGGTGGCAGTGGCAAGCGGCCAGAGCACTGTACCGCCGCGCGGCTCTTTTTTCTCGTCGTAGCGGCGCTCGGGCGCGGTGCTTTTATCTTCCTTATCTTTCGTGGGAATGGCGATCTTCCACACCAGCCCACCGCCATCGGCACGGATGTCGCGCGGCACTTCGCGCGGGATAGGCATGTAAAACGCCGATCCGTTCTCGGCCTCCGCCATCTTGAAGGGCGGGAACAGCGATTTCTGCGGCCCGTCGACCTTGGGCGGCAGGGTGATGGAGGGCTTGTCCGATACCACCCACAGCATATCGTCGCGCAGGAAAGCAGCCATGCCGAAGGTTTCGGTCGCGGACCAGGTAATAAGGTGTGTTTCCAGCGCTGGATGTGCCGCCTGCTCCAGCACGGTTTTCTCGACCGTTTCTGTGGGTGACGCGGCAGGCGCAAGATCAGATACAGGCGCCGGCGCGGGTTCCGGCGCGGCGGCTTTTTCAGGCGCTTTCTCCACGGCTTTCTTGGGCGGTGTTTCGGTTTTCTTGGGTGCGGGAGCCGCCGTTGCCAGCTTCTGCGGCGCGGCCGCGCCGTAAGCGTCGACCACCAGCTTGTTGCCAACCATGAAATGCCGCACTGATACGCCTGCCCCCAGATTGAGCGTGACGATCAGCTGGCCGCCCGCGGGCGCGGGCGACACCGACTCGATTCCGCCGCCCGCGCGAAAAGCGGACAGATCGAGGGTCGCATTTTCATCGAAGGTCAGTGTAAGTTTTCTTTTGTCGGCGCTTTCCTGCGCTTTGTAGGTAACGCCCTGCGGCCAGTCGAACACCAGGCGCGTGTATTGATCGTGCGCGCCGCTGCGCACGGCGATCGGCGCGTCCTGCGCCACGGCCGGAAGTGCCGAGATCCAAAGTCCGCTCAAAGCGGCCGATGTAAGAAGAAACCTGCGGAGCATGGGGCGGCCCGATATGAAAGACACAAAAAAGCAGGCGGATTAGCGAAAATCCGCAAGCCCTTACAGTATATCGCAAAAAAGGGGACAAATCCTCCCCTTGAACGGCCGGCGGGATAATCCCTAATGGCCGCCCTGCCGGGTAACGATAATGTCAACCCGGCGGGCCATGTCGCGGCGGCGCGTAGCATCGGCGATCCCCGCCAGATCGTCATAACGCCCTGCGCCGAAGCCGCGAACCCGGATGGGCCGGTCATAACCCACGTTTTCCAGAATTGCGGCCACATTGACCGCGCGCGCCAGCGACATCTCCCAGACCGTGGCCTTTTCCGCCAAGCCCGGCTCGGCGTGGCCCGCAACCTCGATGCGGTTTTTGATGCGGCCCAGAGCACCACCCAGGACGTAAAGCGCCTGCGCGCCCTCCTCGCTCACCCGTGCTTTGCCGGGTGGAAACAAAAGATCGGCCGGCATCGAGATCGCCAGTTCGCCACCCTGAACAATCAGCTGCGTGCCGTGCAACGATTCGTTCTCGACAATCACACCTTCAAGGACTGACTTGATATAGCGTACGTCGAGCCCGCGCACGAAACCAAGGCGCGGAATGTTGACACCTTCTTCCGTGCCGCGCTGGCCGGCCGGGCCGTAGAATTTATTGAATTCGCCGCTCAGAGCCGCCTGCATCTCGGTCCATTCAGGCGTGGACGTTTCCGACATGGCAAACATCAGCACGAAGAACGTCAACAGCAGCCCCATCACATCGGTGAAGGTGATCAGCCATGTATAGGTCTGCCCATCGCCGGAATCACCCATGCGCCGCGAACGGCGCAGCAGCGGACGGGCCAGTGATGCGGGCTGCTTTGCGCTCATGGCGCACCCTCCCCGTCCCCGCGCGGATCGTAGGGGCGGTGGCGGCTGAAGACGATTTCAAGCCGGCCAGGCGCGCCCTTTTGCATGCCGATGGTAAAATATTTCTGCGCCAGGCCGGCTTCTTCAAGATCGAGCGCTAGTGTATTCAGGGAGCGCAGCGCAGCCCACATCGCTTCCGGCTGTGTGCGCAGATAAGCGGGCGGCTCCATCGGCACTGCCAGCGTCATGTCCATGCGGTAGGAAAGTCCGGCCTGATTCGAGCGCATCAGCCCGACGATCATCGGCGTAAAAACGGCGTCGGTCTTGCCGGAGGCCACCAGCGCCATGGCCTCGGCGAAGCGGTCAAACGGCACGGTCACGGTCATGATGCCGCTGATCGGGTTGCGCTCGACCTTGGTATCAGGGCCCGGGATGTGCGTGTTGAACATGGCCTCGATGCGCTCGAGTACATCGCCCGATCCCATCGACATATCCTCCGACTCGGTGGGTGAAGGCCGGTCGTCGACCGTGACATCCAGGCGTGTGGCGAAGGTCTGCCCCAGACTCTTCATGATGGGCTTGACCCGGTTGGTCTCGAACGTCGAGATGGCGTTGATAACTATGAAGAACGCCAGCAGCATGACGAACAGGGAGAGCGTCATCAGCTGACTGCCCAGCGTCTTTTCTTCAAGCCTTATAAAGCGGCGGCGTCTGTGCATGAAGGCCCTTCCGGCAATTCCCGGAAAGGCGGGAACGTGCCTCAACCCTGATTGTCGAGGGCGGCCAGGAGCTTGTCAATATCGTCCTGGCTGATGGCGCTCTGCGGCAACTGCGGCCCATTGAGGAGGCTCTCCTCATAGCTGCGCGTATCCTTGAGCACTGATTTCTCGGCGGGGGTGAACTGCCCTTCCAGCGCGCTCATAAGCCCGGCCACGCGGGAATCGATATCCTTGAGGGTTTTGATGACTTTGCTGATGCGCTGGCCGGTTATGTCCTGGAACGTGCAGGCCTCGAAAATCGCCGTAACCTGGGCATTGACGTCGTCCACCAACTCCTTTTTCTCTCCGGCCATGCGGGCCTGGATCTTTTCGCAGGAATCCATGATCGAACCGCTGGCCTTCTCCGTCATCTGCACCACGGCGTCAAGCTCGTCGGTGGCGGAAGGAATATGGGTCTGGCTGATGGCGCCCGCGTTCATCGAGCCCAGTTGGCTGCGCAGATCATCGATAATGTCCTTGAGCGTGTGAAGCTCTTTATACAGGGTTTCGCGCGAGACATCGCCCGGGCTCTTCACCTTGCTGATGACCGAGTTGATGATGCTGACGACCTGGTCGCGCTTGGCAGCAGTGGAAGAAACGGGATTGTTCATCGCAATCTCCTGAAAGGGGATGAATTAGGGATGATTAGAAATCGCCCAGGACGCTGGCAATCTTCTGCTTCAGCGTTTCGGCGCTGAAAGGCTTGACGATATAATTGTTGACGCCGGCCGATTTGGCGGCAACGACGTTTTCGGTTTTGCTCTCCGCTGTCACCATGATGAAGGGCGTGGTCTTGATGCCGTTGTCGTTGTCCGCCCGCACGTTTTTGAGCAGGTCGAGGCCCGTCATCGGCTCCATATTCCAATCCGAGATGATGAGGCCGTATTTTTTCTGCTTGACCATCTCAAGCGCCATGGTTCCGTCGGTGGCTTCATCGACGTTCTTGAAGCCGATCTGGCTTAAAAGGTTGCGTACCACGCGCAGCATCGTTTTATAGTCATCAACGATCAGCACGTTCATTTCCAAATTCACAGCCATGGCGATCTCTCCAGAAATCTTAAAGCGGGGGTTTGCAAGTGTCTGCGGGCAAGAAAGAAGCCCGGAACAGGCCCCGGTAACACCCCTTATTAAAGCCTATGCGCCTTAATAAAAGTTTAAACGCGAGCCTGGCAGACCGAATTCTTCCAGCTTAACGAAGGGTTTAAAAGCCATACTTTCGCAGTAGAGCAGGATTAGCGCGGGATTCAGGGCGCAGAAAGCTCGGGCAGCTTGTTTTGCTGGGCCAAAAGGATGGTGATGGTCCGGGCCCGCTCGGGATCCATTTCTGCCAGAATAGCGCCGGCCTTACGCTCGGACATGATAGTCATGACCTGGATCAGAACGTCCATGTCGAGCGTGTTGAAGATACGGGCGGCGTCGCCGGGCTTCATACCCTCGTATATTTTCACCAGACTCTGCACCCGGGTATTTTCCTCATCGGATTGCTTTTTGAGAAGGCCCTCGATTTCCGTGCGTAAAGCCGTCAGCTCGCGCAGCTTCTGGTCCAACTCCCGTTCGCCCGCCTCTAGCAGCGCTTCGCGTGTGGCCATGGCCTTTTCTCGCCTGTCCATATCTTCGCGGCGCGCGGTCAGTTCCTTGTAGAGTTCGACCTTGATGTTGGAGTAAGCGGCATCTTCCTCGCCGGCATCGCGCCAGTCCTCTTTGTCGCCCTCGGCGGCCTTCGCCGGCTCGGCCGCCTCTTCTCCTTCGACAGGGTGTGCGGGCGCTTCCGGCGCTGCGTCAGCGTGCGTGTCGTCCTTCGTTTCTTCCGCCGTGTGGCCATCTTCCTTCGCTGCCGGTTTTTCGTCCAAAGGTGGCGGGGCAGCTTCCTCGCCCTTGACTTCTTCCTGCGCGAAAGCGGAACCGGCGCGAGCCATAAAATCGCCCATGCGCACGGTGAACGCCAGCAACGCGACCAGCACTAGAAGCGGCAACAGGCGTAAGCGACCCATGATCTGCATTATACTTTACCCGCGCTCGTGCGCGTGCGCGCCTTGATGGCTTCTACCAGATCTTGCTCGGCGCGGCTGCCGAAGCTCTGTTCTTCCTCCGCCACGTCATCCGGCGTGAATTCGGGATCGCGGATGGTGAAGCTCTTGGGGAAAGCCTGTTCGCGGGACGAAGTCTCCTCGCCCGCGCGGCGGCGGGCTTTCTCGGCAATCTGCTGATGAACGGCCGCCGCCTTACCCGAGGCGGCCTGCTCAAGCCGCGCGGCCAGCCGCCCGCCTGAATCCATCATGATCTGCAGCTCATCACCCAGACTCTGTGCGTCGTCGATCTGCTCCTGCAGCTCGCGGGTGGAATCGTGCGCGACTTTTTTCAGGTTCTCAAGCACGCGTTCGGCGCGGTCGATCTGGCTGGAGAGCGTTCGCAACAGCGTTTCAAGCTCGCGCCGGTTGTCGCGGAACTGATTGAGATGCAGCGAAAGCCGGGCCGCGAAAAACACCGTAGCCACCAGCAGCACCAGAATCACGCCGTCGAGAATGAGGCCCGCCGCGCCGGTCATAGATTATCCTCTTTCTCTGGCGGGATGTATTTTTCGATCTGCACGGCGATATAACCCTGCCGCGCGCCGACCGGGCCGCGGAACATAGGAAAATGGCCGCAGCGCAGCTCCAGCTCGTCCTTGGTCGTGGTGTTGAACATGATGCGCGTGCCAACCTTCCAGTTCAAAAGCTCGTTCAGCGTCACCACGCGCTCGCCCAGGATCGCCTGCAGCTGTACGTCGGTTTTATAAAGCTCCTGCGTCAAGTGGGTCTCCCAGATGGAATCGCGGCCGAATTTCTCGCCCATGAACATCTGCAGCAGCAGTTCACGGATCGGCTCGAGGGTCGCGTAGGGGATGAGGATTTCCGCACGGCCGCCGCGGTCGCCCATGTCGACGCGCAGGCGTGCAAGCACGCAGGCATTGCCCGATTGCGTGATGGTGGCGAAACGCGGGTTCGTTTCCATGCGGTCGAGCGTGAAACTGACCGGGGAGAGCGGATCGAAAGCCGAGGACAGATCGGAGAGCGTCACCCCGACCATGCGTTCGACCAGCTTGGTTTCGATGGTGGTATAAGGCCGCCCCTCGACGCGGATCGCGGGCGTGCCTTTACGGCCGCCCAGCAAAACGTCGACGACGGAATAAATCAGGGCCGAGTCCGTCACCAGCAGGCCGTTATTGTCCCACTCTTCCGCCTTGAACACGGAGAGCATCGCCGGCAGCGGGATCGAGTTCATGTAATCGCCGAAACGCACCGTGGATACCTGATCGAGCGACACCTCGACGTTATCGGAGGTCAGGTTGCGCAAGCTGGTGGACATCAGGCGCACCAGGCGGTCGAACACGATGTCGAGCATCGGCAGGCGTTCGTAGTTCACCATCGCCGAATTGATAAGCGCCATCACGCCCGAGGTCTGTTCCCCGCCGGCGGCGTTGTCGTCAAAGCCCAGCAGGCTGTCGATCTCTTCCTGGTTGAGGATGCGGGCACCGCCTTCCTCGTCCGCGCCGGCGTCAAAAGACGGCGTTGCATCGCCGCCCTCCGCCCCGGCCATGCTCTCGAACTGCGCCAGGGCGGCGCGTTCCTCCTCGCTCATCTTCGCCAGTTCATCAGCGTCGGTATCAGCCATATGTTAAACTCCCGCGCGGCGGCCCATAGCTATAATATGGGCCCCTTCCGGTCTCCCTTCAAGGATCGTGCCAGGGCGAAGCCGGGTTTTTCCCGGCCCGTTTATTGTATCAGGATTTCCTGAAACAACACATCCTTGACCGCCGTGGGATAGGCGGCGGCATTGACCCGGTTCAAAAGCTCGAGTTGCAATCTGTAAATGCCGGCCGAGCCCCGCAGATCCTTGATCCGCAGCTCGCGCAGATAGGTCTGGAACTGATCCACGACCCGGGGCATGACGGCCTCGATCGCCAGGGCGTCTTCCTCGGTCTCGACCTCGAGCTGCACGCTCAGGCGCAGATAGCGCGGCTGCCCGTCGGTGCTGCTCAAGTTGACCAGCATGTTGGGCATCTGGATGAAATAAGCGCCTTCGGTGCCGTGAACCGCGCCGCTGCCGGCGGGTTTGCCGTGCGCATCCTTCTTCCCGTGCGCATCTTTTTTGGCGTCTTTCTTGCCGTGACCATCGTCCTTCTTGGCATCCTTCTTGCCGTGGCCATCATCCTTCTTGCCGGCCTCGGCTCCGTGCTCGCCCTCGGCGCCTTCTTCAGCGGCGGGTTCCTTGCCCAGAAGCTTGTCGAGCGTACCGGTGAAATAAAGACCGGCACCTCCACCACCCAGCAACAGCAGCAGCGGCAATACACCGAACAGCACGATCTTTTTGACGTTGAGGCCCTTTTTCTCCTCGGCCACGCCTTCGGCCGGCGTGTCGCCGCCCTCGCCGCCTTCTTTCTTGGCAGCCTTGGCGTCGCCTTCCTTCTCTTTGTCTTTGTCTTTGTCCTTTTCCTCGTCTTCGGCCTTGGCGGCGGGCTTCTTGGCCATGATTGGGAAACTCCTCGGGTGGTCTGTGTCAGGTCCAGAATATCACAGGGGGAATAGACAATTCCCTAACGATATAAACAATATACGCAAAACACGCGGCGATGTCGAAGGGCTGAAACATAAAAACGGTCCGGCAAAATTTTCCTTATCGGGGAAATTCCCGGTTCCCGGGGTTAAATCAGCCGCGCCGCTCCCTGGGGATGAAACAGCTTAATCACCTGAAAACCAAGAATTTCCGGCTTTGGCACGAACCCTGCAACGTTTCCTGCGGCTAATGACGCACGAAAAGGGTTTTGCGCCATGGAGAACAGTACCTATATCGGCCTTTCGCGCCAGGTTGCGCTGGCAGAGCAGATGGACATCATCGCCAACAACGTGGCGAATATGAGCAGTCCCGGCTACCGCGCGCATAACATGGTATTCGCCGAATACCTCTCGCCGCAGAAAAACGCCGAGCGCGCCGGCAACGACAACATCTCCATGGTGCTGGACTATGGCAACTTCATGGACACGAACTCCGGCCCGCTGCGTCAAACCGGCAATCCGCTCGACGTCGCGCTCGAAGGTCCGGGCTGGTTCGGGGTACAGACGCCCGAAGGCACGATGTATACCCGCGCCGGCAATTTCCAGCTTAACGCCAACGGCGAGCTGGTGACCGGTTCCGGCCAGCCGGTCGCGGCGGCGGGCGGCGGCACGATCACCATTCCGGCCGGGGCGAAGGAAGTCCGCATCGGCAAGAACGGCGCCCTTGCCACCGAGCAGGGCGAACTGGGCCAGCTGATGGTCACCGAATTTGAAAACCCGCAAAGCCTCAAGCCGCAGGGCAACGGCCTTTACAAGGCCGATGACGCCGGCACCGAGGCCGCCAACACCCGCGTGCGCCAGGGCATGGTCGAGGGATCGAACGTCAACGCGGTGCTCGAGATGACGCGCATGATCGACGTTTCCCGCGCCTATCAGGCCACCCAGCGCATGCTGCAAAGCGAACACGAACGTCAGCGCACGATGATCCAGACGCTGGCCCGCACACGATAACGATTGAAGAATTGAAGGAGAAAGATCATGAGATCCCTTGATATCGGCGCAACCGGAATGATGGCTCAGCAGGTGAACGTGGACGTCATCTCCAACAATATCGCCAACATGACCACCACCGGCCACAAGCGCCAGCGCGTGGATTTCAAAGATCTGGTGTATCAGAACATCGACCGCCCCGGCGCGCAGTCCTCGGACATCGGCACCGTTCTGCCCTCGGGCCTGCAGTTGGGCCTGGGCGTGCGCGTGGGCTCGGTCTACCGCATCCACGAGCAGGGCACCATCCAGATGACGGACAACCCCTTCGACATGGCCATCACCGGCGAGGGATTCTTCCAGATCCAGATGCCCGACGGCACCACATCCTACACCCGTTCCGGCATTTTCCAGGTCAACCAGAACGGTGAGATCGTGACCTCGCAGGGCTACCTGCTCGAACCCAGCATCGTCGTGCCGCCCAATGCCCTGTCGGTTGAGATCAACCGCAGCGGCGAGGTGTTCGCGCAGCTGAGCGGCCAGGTCAACCTGAGTAACCTGGGCCAGATCCAGACTGCCACCTTCGTCAACCCGGCCGGCCTTGAGGCGCTGGGCGACAATCTGTTCCTTGAGACCGAAGCCTCGGGCACACCGCAGGTAGGCAACCCCGACAGCGAGAATTTCGGCGCCCTGCGCCAGGGCGCTGTTGAAAATTCCAACGTCAATGTGGTGGAGGAGATCACCCAGCTGATCACCGCCCAGCGCGCTTATGAAATGAATTCGAACGTGATCCAGACCAGCGACGAGATGCTGCAGACGGTCACGCAACTCCGCTAAGCGTGAAAGGGGCCTGAGATGATGAAGACCATGACCAGAGATATACGGCTTGTGATCGATTTCGCGTTCAGGTTCCTTGTCCTGCTGGGCTGCCTGGCCGTCGGCCTGCTAATGGTGATCGGCGGCGCACGCGCGGCGATGGCCGCCACGCTCAAGCCCGATGTCGTGCTGACTGGCACGGTGCTGACGCTGGGCGACCTGTTCGACGGCCTGAGCGAGGAAAAAGCCCGTACCGTGCTGGGCCCCGCTCCGCGCCCCGGCGCCGACATGGTGCTGAACGCCCACACGCTGATGCGGATTGCCGCAAGCCTCGATCTGCCCTGGCGTCCGGCGGCCGTGACCGATCAGGTGCGCGTCAGCACCGCGGCCACCATCATCGACGCCGCCACAGTCGAAGCCCTGGTGAAAGACGCTCTGGTGTCCAAGGGCCTCACCGGTTCCTTCTCGCTCCTTTTCGCGGGCGCGGTGCCCGAGATCGTGCTGCCGCAGGATCAGCCGGCGCAGGCCGAGATCGCTAACATCCGCTACAATCCCGGCAAGGACGTTTTCGAAGCGACACTGTCCGCGCCCTCGATCGCCAACCCGGTGCAGAAAATTTCCCTGAGCGGCCAGATTGAGCACAAGGCCCTCATCCCCGTCCTACGTTCTACCCTGCGCAACGGCGACATTATCGGCCCGACCGATTTCGAGACGATTGAGGTCAGCGTCCGCGACCTGCAGAAGGATTACATCCTCGATCCTGCCGAGCTTACCGGCATGACGCCGCGCCGTCTGGCGAGCGCTGGCAAGCCGCTGCGCCTGATGGATTTTGAAAATCCGCAGATGGTCGGCCGCGGCGAGGTTGTGACCCTGATCTACAGCCAGGGCCCCCTCACCCTCACCGCCAAGGGCAAGGCCCTGCAGAACGGCGCGCGCGGCGACATCATCCGCGTGGTCAACGTCAATTCCAGCCGGGCCCTTGAAGGCCTGGTGACCGATACCCGTGAAATCACAATCGCGCAGCAATAAGGAGAGCACCATGAGCCAGACCCTGAAATCCGCAAGCCTGATCGGCCTCCTGCTCGCGAGCGCCGTGTCGCTGAACGCCTGCAGCAGCCTCGACCGGCTGGGCAGTATCGGCGAGCCGCCGGCCATGACCGCCGTCACCAGCCCGCATCTGCAGGAAGGCTACCAGGCCATCAGCATGCCGATGCCCGCACCCAAAGCTGTCACGCGGCAAGCCAATTCGCTGTGGCAGTCCGACAGTAAAACTTTCTTCGAGGACCAGCGCGCCAACCAGGTCGGCGACATCCTGACCGTGATGATCGACATCAAAGATGAAGCCGATCTTGAGAACAAGACCGAGCGCAGCCGTACGTCGAACGAGGACACCGGCATCGACAATTGCCTGGTCATGGAAACCGCCCTGAGTCAGTTCCTGCCTGAGACCGTCGACAATGAAAAC
>CAZNYM010000028.1:0-24142 GCA_964577255.1 uncultured Pseudobdellovibrionaceae bacterium
TCCCAGCGGTTGAAATTGTGCAGCCCGCCCAGCGTGTGGATCAGGTCGGCGCCCGGCTGGATCATCAGGTGGTAGGTATTGCCCAGGATGATGTCGGCTCCGGCTTCGCGCATCTGGCGCGGGGAAAGATTTTTGATCGCGGCCTTGGTGCCGCAGAAAATGTAGTTGGGGGTTTCGATCGTGCCGTGCGGCGTGGTGAGCAGACCGATGCGCGCGGCCGAGCTTTTATCCGTGTGCGTGATTTCGAATTTGAATCGCGGATAAGCGACAGATGCCGGTGGCGTCACGACGATGGGACGGTTTTTCTGCTTTCTACGGTCCTGCCGGGAGGTCTGGCCCATGGCGGTTCAGCGCCGCCCGCGCTTATTTCTTCTTCGCGGCGACTTTTTTAGCCAGGCGCGCGGAGATGTTTTTCTTGACCGGCTTTTTGGCGGCAGCTTTCTTCACGGGCTTCTTGCCGGAAGCGGCCAGTTTCTTCTCGACCTGCGCCTTGATCGGGCGCATTTCAGCAGGCAGCTTGGAGGGCGCAGTGTTCACGAGCCAAGCATCCAGACCGCCTTTGTGCTCGATGCTGCGGATGCCGTTGACGCTGACGCGCATACGGACGGAGCGGCCCAGAGCTTCGCTGAAGAACCCCTGATCCTTGACGTTCACGCGGAAAGCGCGGCGGGTTCTGTTCTCGGCGTGGGAAACGTTATTCCCCATCAGCTGGCTTTTACCCGTGACCATGCAGCGGCGGCTCATTTTCGCAATCCTTGTCCAAAAAGTTAATTTCGGGCCAGACCTTAGAGAAACCGCCCCTTAAAGTCAAGCAAAGAGAAGCATCCCAGCCAGGCCCGCCAGCAGCAGCAAATGGGCCATGAAGCTGAGGTAAAGCGCCCGGCGCAGATGCCCGTTTTCAAGCCGGGCGGTGGCGTTCGGCGGACCGATCCAGACACCTTTGAGGCTCTGGCCATCGAGGTCGGTTGCGGGCCCGCCCAGACTGACGTCCAGGGCGCTGGCCATGGCCGTGACTGGTAACCCGCCCTGATCATAGGGAGCCGCGCCCTCTTTTCTGGTCAGGCCCGAAAGCGCCCGGGTCATCCCGCCCGTGGGCGTGAACAGGCCGGCGAGCGCCAGAAGCAGCCCGGCCAAAAGGCCCGGCACGAAGCCCATGAGTTTTTCAAGCGCCAGCGGCAGCGCGGCGAAGCCGGTGGTGAAGCCATGCCGACCGAAGCGCCAGGCGAGCGCCGCGAGGCCGGTATAGACGTAGGCGCCGGGCAGACCGAAAATCAGAAACCACACAAGCGGACCCGCGAGGCCCTTGTCGAAGCAGCGTGCCGCCAGGCCCATTGCCACGCGGGTGATGCCGAAATCATCCATGCC
The DNA here is from genome assembly GCA_964577255.1 of uncultured Pseudobdellovibrionaceae bacterium. Classification (GTDB taxonomy): domain Bacteria; phylum Pseudomonadota; class Alphaproteobacteria; order Micavibrionales; family Micavibrionaceae; genus Micavibrio_C. The sequence continues at coordinate 1,366 of CAZNYM010000028.1, forward strand.
GGAAAGATCGGTACGGCTCGAGAAAGCGATGGAATAAAACGCGCCCTGGCTCACCTTGTTGTCGCGGCGGGCGAAATACAGCCGCAGCAGCGAAAACCAAACAGTGCCCGCCGTCATGGCCAGCGACAAAAACAGGATCTCGGTCAAACCGCCCAGAGGAGTCTGGAGCACCAGTTTTTCGGCTGCGCGCCCGAGCGTGAAGCAGAACAGCAGCACGACGACAGTCAGGGAAAAGCCTCGCGCCATCAAATTCTGCGCGCTGCGGCCCCGGCGGTCGAGACGCGCGCCGATGCCGCCGAACACGCCGTTGACTATTTTCCAGAGAAATGGGTTGACGTTGCCATGCATCGGCCCGGTGACCATGCCCACACCCATCACCAACAAAAGCGCCAGCAGCGCCCGCGCGCCGCGCTCGGGATCGAGGATCATGTGGTGAATTTGCAGAAAATCTTCAAACATATGAAAGCGTTAATTGACTTTGTTCAAGCAAACTATATCATTGTCTTTGCAAAGCACAATCCCGCCCTGCCAGGGTACCGGGTGCAGTTTAAAGAAGGGCAACGCCGTGATCTATCATTTTTACGACCTCCAGCATGCCATGCTGACCCCCGCGCGTCTGGCGGCCGAGGTCCTGCGGACTTTTTATCAAAACCCGCTCAACCCCTTATCCTATACCCAGGCCGGCCGCACGCTGGCGGCGGGATCGGAACTGTTCGAGCGCGTGACGCGCCGCTTTGGCAAACCCGAGTTTGGTCTGCCGGAAACGCGCATCGGTGGCAAGCGCGTGGAAGTAGACGAGCAGATTGTGGTGGAGAAGCCATTCTGCAACCTGATCCATTTCCGCCGCAAGGTGAAGCGCATCGACCCCAAGGTGCTGATCGTGGCGCCGATGTCAGGACACTTCGCCACGCTGCTGCGCGGCACGGTCGAGGCACTGCTGCCTCACCATGACGTGTACATCACCGACTGGATCGACGCGCGGCAGGTGCCGCTCAAGGACGGCCGCTTCAACCTCGACGACTATATCGCCTATGTGCGCGAGTTCCTGTCGCTGTTGGGGCCCGAGACGCATGTGATCGCCGTGTGCCAGCCGGCCGTGCCGGTGTTCGCCGCCACCTGCCTGATGGAAGCGGATGACGATCCCGCGCGCCCGGCCTCGATCACGCTGATGGGCGGTCCGATCGACACGCGCATTTCCAAGACCAAAGTCAACGAGATGGCGGAGAACCGTCCGCTGCACTGGTTCGAGAAGAGCGTGGTCGCGGACGTACCCTTCTATTACCCCGGCGCGCACCGCAAGGTTTATCCCGGCTTCATACAGCTGGGCGGCTTCATGTCGCTCAATCTCGACCGTCATATCGGCTCGCACCTCAAATTCTATCACCATCTGGTGATCGGCGACGGCGACAACGCCGAAGTGCATCGCAAATTCTACAACGAATATCTGTCGGTGATGGATATCTCGGCCGAGTTCTATCTGCAGACGGTCGATGTCGTGTTCCAGCGCCATCTGCTGCCGCAGGGCAAGATGAAATGGCGCAACCCGGTGAACGGCCAGCTTTACGACGTCGATCCCGCTGCCGTCCGCCGCACAGCGGTGCTGACCATCGAGGGCGAGCTCGACGACATCTCGGCCCACGGCCAGACCACGGCGGCGCATGATCTCGTCACCAGCCTGTCAGCCGGACGGCAATATCACCACTTCCAGGAAAATGTCGGCCATTACGGCATCTTCAACGGCCGCCGCTGGCGCGAGCAGATCATGCCCCGCCTGCGCCACTTCATCCGCCAGTTCGACTCGAACGCCGATCCGGTGCCAGCCGAGGATTTGGCCAAGATCCCCGACCTCAAGCCCGAGCAATGGAACCGGGACAAGCACGGCATCGACGCGGTGCTCAAGCGGCTGAAAGAGAAAGCCAAGAGCAAGAGCGGCAAAGAAATGGCCGACGCGGAGTAAGTTTCTTTTCTAATGTCCCCCTCTCCCTTCCGGGGAGAGGGAACAGAACAGAATATTACCATATCGCCTATCTGCCTGCGGATAACTTTTCCTCACCACGCTCTTGCCCGTCTTCCGGTGCTATAATTCCCGCACGATAATTACAAAAGCGGGGAGCAGGGCCATACTTTATTACATTCACGATCTCTTTGAGCATGGCCTGAGGACACATTTCAACTTCGTGTCGCAGGCGCTGGCCTTCCCAGCGAGCGTGATGCGGATGGTGCAGGATCACGTTGACCTGCCCGAGCCGTGCAGGGTGCTCGCACGCGACATTGCCGCTTCGGCCGATCTCACCGCCCGCTTCGGCAAGGATTATTCCAAGCCCGCCTTCCATCTGCCGGTAACGACGATCGATGGGTGTGCGGTCAGCGTAACCGAGGAAAAAGCGCTCGAGAAACCTTACGGCACGCTGCTGCATTTCAGACGCGACACCCCGCGCAACGACCCGCCGGTGCTGATCGTCGCCCCCATGTCGGGCCATTACGCCACGCTGCTGCGCGGCACGGTCGAGGCACTGCTGCCCGATCACGATGTCTACATCACCGACTGGCGCGACGCGCGCCACGTACCCAAAAGTCAGGGCACATTCGGGCTCGAGGATTACATCTCCTATGTCCGTGATTTCGTCACGCACCTGGGCCCCGACACCAACGTGATCGCCGTATGCCAGCCGACCGTACCAGTGCTGGCGGCCGTGTCGTTGATGGCGGCGGAAGACGATCCCTGCCAACCCGCCACCCTGACGCTGATGGGCGGCCCGGTCGATACCCGCGCCGCCGAAACCGCCGTGACCCGCTTTGCGCTTCAGCACGACCTGAACTGGTTCAGGAACAACGTCATTACCCAGGTGCCGCCGTGGTACGCCGGCGCGGGGCAGGATGTGTATCCGGGATTCCTGCAGCTGACCGGGTTCATGGCCATGAATCCCGACCGCCACATCAACGCGCACACCGACCTGTTCGACCATCTGCGCCGAGGCGACGGCGAGAAGGCCGACAAGATCAAGGAATTTTATGACGAATATCTGGCGGTGTGCGACCTTTCGGCCCCCTTCTATCTCGACACCATCGACCAGGTATTCCAGCGCCAGACCTTGGCCAAAGGCGAGATGACCTGGCGGGGCCGTCCGGTCGATCCCTGCGCCATCCGCAAGACCGCCCTGCTGACGGTCGAAGGTGCGCTCGACGATATCGCGGCACCGGGGCAGACCAGCGCCGCGCACGGGCTGTGCACCGGACTTACGCCGGAGAAACACTATCATCACCTGCAGCCCGGCGTGGGTCATTACGGGGTTTTTAACGGCCGCCACTGGCGCGATGAAATATCTATGAAAATCAAAGGGTTAATCAGAAACATTGCGGCGGGTTCGGGGATTACCTATGATCCCCCGGTGATTAAAGAAACGTTAAGGAGCCAAAACCTGCCTTTACCGGCATTATGGGCCTTTTCCACAGCCCAACCCTCTGATCCGACGCTGCAAAGCAGCACTAAAACCCGCAGAAATCCAGGGTTTTCTGGCCCAAAGAGGGCGGCATGAGGTATAATGAATGTATAGAGCAGTTGGTGCCGCAATTCTTAAGGAAAGAGCCTCCGGAAGAGGTTTTTGGGGAAGACATGGACCGCCTAGACTACATCAGCCCGCACCTGCGCCTTCAGGTGAGCAAACGCGCCCGCCGCATGGCTCTGCGGCTGGATACGCGCGAGCGCGTGGTCTATCTGGTGGTGCCCAAGCGCGCGGATCTTAAGAAAGCCAAGGATTTCGCCCGTTCCTACAAGCACTGGATCGAAGAAAAAATCGCCGAGCTGCCTGAACCGGTGCGCTTCCGCGACGGCGTGACCATTCCGCTGTTCGGCCGCAATGTCGAGATCCGCGTGAACTATGATTCAAGTTTAAAGAGAACGACCATCTCTTTGAAGCCACGTATTCTTCTTGTTAACACCAACAAGCGCGACGCCAAAGAGCTGAACGACCGCATCGTACGCTTCCTGAAGAAGGAAGCTTCGCGCGTGATCCGCGCGCTGGCGATCGAAAAAGCCGCGCGCATCGGCAAGCACGTTCAGTCGATCTCGGTGCGCGACACCCGCAGCCGCTGGGGCAGCTGCGCCGAGGACGGCAAGCTGTCTTTCTCCTGGCGCCTGATCTTCGGTCCGTGGGAAGCGCTTGATTATGTCGTCGCGCACGAAGTCGCACACCTGGTGCACATGAACCACGGCACAGCCTTCTGGGGCCTGTGCGCGCGCCTGTCGACTTCTTACGAGACCGGACGCGACTGGATGCGCGCCAACGGCCACGAGCTGATGAGCTACGGCCAGCACTGATTTCCTGAAAATATGACAAGAATGACGCGATTTCCTGCGGGAAACTTCGCAATGTGCCCTTGTGCCTGCGCCGTCATCCGGCATAGCCTGAGGTTTCTTCCAACAAAAAACCAGTCCGGGGAACACCATGGCCTTGATCGACCGTTTGATGAGAAAAAAACCGCTGTCCGGCTACGGCGACGATCACGGGCTGAAAAAATGCCTGGGCGCATTCGATCTTATCCTGCTCGGCATCGGCGCCATCATCGGCACCGGCATTTTCGTGCTGACGGGCGTGGCCGCCGCCACGCAGGCGGGTCCAGCCGTCGTTATTTCTTTCATCATCGCGGGCTTGGCCTGCGCCTTCGCGGCGCTGGCCTACGCCGAACTGTCGGCCTCGGTAGGCGGCAGCGGCAGCGCGTACGGTTACTCTTATGCCGCTTTTGGCGAAATGATTGCCTGGATCATCGGCTGGGACCTGCTTCTGGAATACGGCGTAGCCGTAGCCGCCGTCGCCAACGGCTGGTCGGGTTATTTCAACAACGCGCTCACCGCCATCGGCCTGGGACTTCCCGAGATGCTGACCAAGGGCCCGTTCGCCGAGGGCGGCGGCGGGCTTGTCAACCTGCCTGCCGTAGCAATCATCCTGATCCTGATGGGCCTGCTGATCGTGGGCGTGCGGGAAAGCGCGCGCCTGAATGCTGCCATGGTTTTCGTAAAACTGTTGGCGATCTTCATCTTCGTGGCCGTCGCCCTGTTCCACATCCAGCCCGCCAACTGGAGCCCCTTCATGCCCTTCGGCTGGTTCGACCATGTCGACGGCGGAAAAACCGTGGGTGTGCTGGCGGCGGCGTCGCTCGTGTTTTTCGCTTATGTCGGGTTCGACGCGGTATCTACCGCGGTAGAGGAAGCGCGCGACCCGCAGCGCGATGTGCCGCTGGGTATCCTGGGCTCGCTCGGATTCTGCACAATCATCTACATCGTTGTTTCTGGCCTGCTGACAGGCCTGGTTCCCTATACCGAACTGAATGTATCTTCCCCGGTTGCGCATGCCCTGCAGCTGATCGGCATCAACTGGGCTTCGGCGCTGGTGGCGACCGGCGTGATCGCCGGCCTGACCACGGTGATGCTGGTACTGTATTACGGCCTGACGCGCATCATCGTCGCCATCGCCCGCGACGGGTTGCTGCCCGGTTCTCTCGCCAAAATCAGCGACAAAACCCAGACCCCGGTGCGCGTCACGGTGATCTGCGGTATCGTCATGGCGATCGCGGCCGGATTCATGCCGCTGGGCGCCCTGGCCGAGCTGGTGAATATCGGCACTCTTGCCGCCTTCGTGCTGGTATGCGCCGGAGTGATCGTCCTGCGCATCAAACACCCCGACATGCCCCGACCCTTCAAGATGCCGTTCGGCCTGACCCTGCCGATTCTGGGTGTGCTGTCGTGCGGAGCGCTGATCGCCTTCCTGCCCTACCACACCCACCTGCGCTTCATCGGCTGGCTGGGCCTGGGGATGCTGATCTATTTCGCCTACGGCCTGCGCCACAGCAAACTGCGGTAGCAGGGTTAAGGTTTAGGGATCAGCAGCAATGTTTACCCCCGGTCGTCATTCCGGCGCAGGCCGGAATCCAGTGGGGTACCGTCCGAATTTTGCGTCTCCCGCACTGGACCCCGGCTTTCGCCGGAGTGACATCACCGGGTTAATTCATAGTTTTTGGGATCCGGTCAGAACCGCCCTTTCAACCCATCGCCTGAATGAAATCCAGCGCCCCCTGCAGGATGAATTGGGCAGCCAGCTTGTCGACGTTCTGTTTTCTCTTTGTTCTTGACATATCCACTTCCTCGATCATGAATCGATCCACAGCCGCTGTGGATAACCTTTCATCCCACAGGGCGATCCAGGGGTCGGGGCCGAAGATCTCGGGGTGGCGCGCCATCTCCTGGGCGAAGTGGCGCACGGCCTGGCAGCGCGGCCCCTCGGAACCATCCATGTTGAGCGGATAGCCCAGCACGAAACCCGCCACCGCGTATTCCTTAATAACCGCATCGAGCAGCCGGATATCGGCGGTGAACTTGGTCCGCTCGATCAGGCGCAGAGGCGTGGCGATGCTGTGCAACGGGTCGGACAGCGCCACACCGATGGTTTTGGTGCCGATATCAAGCCCGGCCAGGCGTCGCCCGGCCGGCCGTTCCGACACGATGTCCCGAAGAGGTGCTATGGGCATGTAATCCTTGCTTATCCTGCGTTACGCGGATAAAACGTAAGGAAATTTCAAGGGATAGGCAAGCATGAGCATCGACGAAAACGTTGTCAGGAAGGTAGCGGGTCTGGCCCGCCTGCAGATGACGCCCGAGGAGATCACCCAGCGCACCCCCCAGGTGGCGGGGATCATGAAATGGATCGAAATGCTGGGCGAAGTCGATACCGACAAAGTCGAGCCGCTGGCGAACGTGGTGCAGCAGAAACTCAAGCTGCGCGCCGATAACGTCAGCGACGGCGGCTACCAGCAGGCGGTGCTGGCGAATGCGCCCGAAGCGGTGGAAGGATTCTTCGTCGTGCCGAAGGTGGTGGAGTGATGACCAATCTGACCCATCTGACCATCGCGCAAGCCCTCAAGGGCCTGAAAGAGAAAGATTTCACCGCCACGGAGCTGACCCAGGCGCATGTGCGGGCCGTGGCCGCGACCAAGCACCTTAACGCCTTCATCACCGAAACGCCCGAGGCGGCGCTGAAGCAGGCGGCGGAATCGGACAAGAAATACGCGGACGGCAAAGCCGGGCCGCTTGAAGGCATTCCCATCGCGATGAAGGATCTTTTCTGCACCACCGGCGTGCGCACCACCGCCGCCAGCAAGATTCTTGAGAATTTCGTGCCGCAATACGAATCCACCGTGTCGCAGAAGCTTCTGGATGCGGGCACGATCTCCCTTGGCAAGACAAACCTCGATGAATTCGCCATGGGTTCGGCGAACATCACCAGCGCCTACGGCAATGTCATCAACCCGTGGACCCGCCAGAGCGATCCCGCCCGCGCATTGGTGCCCGGCGGCTCGTCGGGCGGTTCGGCCGCCGTGGTTGCCGCGCGCGCGGCGATGGCCGCGACCGGCACCGACACTGGCGGCTCGATCCGCCAACCCGCCAGCTTCTGCGGCATCGCCGGCATAAAACCCACTTACGGCCGCTGCTCGCGCTGGGGCGTGATCGCCTTCGCCTCCTCGCTCGACCAGCCCGGGATCTTCGCCCGCAACACGGAAGACTGCGCCCTGCTGCTCAGGGCCATGGCCGGTTACGATCCGAAAGACAGCACTTCGGCCGACAAGCCGGTGCCCGATTACGCCGCCGCGCTGCAAGGCTCGCTCAAGGGCCTGAAAGTCGGCATTCCGAAAGAATACCGCGTCGAAGGCATGCCCAAGGACGTCGAGGCCGTGTGGCAGAAAGGCATCGCCTGGATGAAGGATGCCGGCGCGACCGTGGTCGATGTAAGCCTGCCGCACACCAAATACGCCCTGCCGACTTATTATGTGATCGCGCCAGCCGAATGCTCGTCCAACCTCGCGCGCTATGACGGCGTGCGTTACGGTCTGCGCGTCGAGGGCGAAAACCTCAACAGCATGTACGAAAAAACCCGTGCCGCCGGCTTCGGCAGCGAGGTCAAACGCCGCATCCTGATCGGCACCTATGTGCTGTCGGCCGGATACTACGACGCCTATTACATCAAGGCCCAGAAGCTGCGCCGCCTGATCTATCAGGATTTCGAGAACGCCTATAAATCCTGCGACGTGCTGCTGACCCCCACCGCGCCCTCGGCCGCGTTCGCCATCGGCGAGAACGAGGACGACCCGATCAAGATGTACCTGAACGATGTGTTCACCGTTCCCGCTTCGCTGGCCGGCATGCCGGGTATGTCGGTGCCGGCCGGCACGGATGCCGAAGGCCTGCCGCTCGGGCTGCAGGTGATCGGCCGCCCGTGGGACGAGGAAACGGTGTTCAAGGTCTGTCACCGGATCGAGCAGGCGGCGGCCTTCACCGCCCTGCCCCGCATGATCGCGGAAAAGGCGGCGGCATGAAGATAACGGCCTTCCTCATCGCCGCTTTTTTGCTTCTGGCGTCGCAGAAAGCGTTCGCGCAGTCTGACATGCTGGCGCCACGCGCCGACGCGGTCGAGCAGCTGCTGAGCACGCCCGAAAGCGGCGTAGCCGCCGTCACGCAGGCGGCGCAGGCCCAGGCTTTTTATAACCGCTGTCTGCAGAAACCCGATCCGACCCTGCCGCCCGAAGGTCAGGAGACGATGTGCGCCTGCATGTCGGCGCAGGCAAACCGATTCAAACTCAGCGAAAGCGAGCTGCATTTCCTGGCGACGGGAGAAGTGATGGAAGGCGGCGAGCCGATGTCACGTGAGCGGCAATTCAACCTTATATACGGCCCCTGCATCGGCATCCCCGCCGGGCAGCATATCTATCAGCAATGCTATTACGACCCCAATGTCCGCGCCATGACCGGGTATCAAGAGATGCTGGAGGGCCAGTGCGCCTGCATGCTGCATGAGCTGCGCGATTATCTGGACAACGACGCGCCGGCGCTGCTGGGCATCCAGATCGTGACCCGGCCCGCTTACACCGATCCGCTGCAGGCGCTGATCGAGTCGACCGATTTTGTGACCCAGACCAGCAAGGCCCGCAGCAAATGCCTAGCGACCTGGGGCCGCAAGAATTAACTGAGTTCGTGAACGCAGAGGCTTGAAGCATATGGGCGATATCGTAAAAGGCGAGACAGGAGACTGGGAGATCGTGATCGGCATGGAAGTGCATGCCCAGGTCACTTCGCAATCCAAGTTGTTCTCGGGCGCCTCGACTGCGTTCGGCGCGGAGCCGAACAGCCAGGTCAGTTTCGTCGACGCTGCCATGCCCGGCATGCTGCCGGTGCTGAACGCGTTTTGCGTCGAGCAGGCAGTGCGCACAGGCCTCGGCCTCAACGCCCAAATCAACGAATATTCGGTATTCGAGCGCAAAAACTATTTCTATCCCGACTTGCCGCAGGGCTATCAGATCTCCCAGTTCAAGCACCCGATCGTGGGCGAAGGGCAGATCGAGATCGACCTCGCCGACGGCAAGAGCAAGGCGATCCGCATTGAACGCCTTCATCTCGAGCAGGATGCCGGCAAATCGCTGCACGACCAGCACCCGGCCAAATCCTTCGTCGATTTGAACCGCTCCGGCACCGCGCTGATGGAGATCGTGTCGCGCCCCGACATCGGCGGCGCCGAGGAAGCGGCTGCGTATCTTTCCAAACTGCGCATGATCCTTCGTTACCTTGAGACCTGCGATGGGAACATGGAGGAAGGCTCGATGCGCGCCGACGTCAATCTTTCGATGCGCCGGCCGGGCGGCCCCCTGGGCACGCGCTGCGAGATCAAGAACGTCAACTCGATAAAGGCGGTGCAAATGGCGATCGCCTATGAATCCCGCCGCCAGGTGGAAGTGATCGAGGGCGGCGGCACGATCAGACAGGAGACGCGCCTGTGGGATCCCGTCAAGGGCGAAACCCGCTCGATGCGCTCCAAGGAAGAGGCGCACGATTACCGCTACTTCCCCGATCCCGACCTGCTGCCGCTTGAGCTGGAAAAAGGCTTCGTGGAGGCGATCAAGGCCACCCTGCCCGAGCTGCCCGACCAGAAGAAGCACCGCTTCATGAAGGATTACGGCCTGAGCGCCTATGACGCCGCCGTGCTGATCGCGGAACGCACCCGCGCCGATTATTACGAAGAAGCGGCCAGGGGCGCCGATCCCAAGCTGGTCGCCAACTGGATCATGAACGAGCTGCTGGCCGTGCTGAACAAGGACGGCAAGGACCTCGATCAGAGCCCGGTCAAGGCCGCGCAGATCGGTAAGCTGACGCAGCTGATCGGCGACAATACGATTTCCGGCAAAATCGCCAAGGATGTTTTCGCCCTGATGGTGGAAACCGGCAAGGACCCCGATGCGATCGTCGAGGAAAAAGGCCTAAAGCAGGTCACCGACACCGGCGCGATAGAAAAAGTGATCGCCGAGGTGATCGCCGAAAACCCGGACAAAGTGGCGGAATACCGCGGCGGCAAGGATAAATTGTTCGGCTTATTCGTCGGCCAGGTGATGAAAAAATCGGGCGGCAAGGCCAACCCCGGCATGGTCAACGACATGCTCAAAGCAAAACTGGAGTCCTAAGCACATGACGACCATAGAAAAGAAGCCACCTCTCGTTGTTGATCTGCCTGAAAACGGTATAGGGCGCATCCTGATCGGCTTGTCGTGGGATCCTGAGGGCCAGGAGTTCTATTCCAACACGGCCACACCGCCCCCAGCGGACAAGCCGCTACCAGTACTGGGCAAAGGTGCGGTGAAAATCTTCTACAAGATTGCCTATTTTTTTCTGAATGCCCCGCACAACATAAAATACGCCGCGGAAGGAATGAAGGAAACCATTCCCCAGATCATCGACCAGCGCAAAGGCATGAAAGCCGATGACGCGCCAGGCCGCGACAAGGATTTTAACGCTTTCGACCTCGACCTTCTCTGCTTAATTTTTAACAAGGACGGGGATTTGATCGCCCGGGTTGGGCCTGACAGTGAAGAGATGGCGGATGAAACCGGCGTAGTTTACCACAGCGGCGACAATTTTTCCGGTGGCATGGGTGGAACCGACGATGAAAGAATCTATATCAATAGCAAGAACCTTCCCGACAGCTATATGCATTTCTTTTTTGTCGTATTGAGTGATTCATCCTTCACCCTCGACGAAATCAGTAATCCCTGCGTGCGCATCGCGGATGGAATGACGGAACGCGATTTTTTACGTACGCCGCTTGGGGAAACCCCCGAAAGCAAGACAACCGGATACGCCTTCTGCCATCTCTGGCGGCAGGACGGGAAGTGGCTGCTGGAGAATGTAGATACTTATTCGGAATTTGAGACGGACTGGCCCGCCTTTTTTAAAACAAAAATTTTTCGGAGATAATCATACAATGCTTACATTCGATTTTAACCGCGACGCCGACCGCTTGCTGCGCCTGGATGTTATCAACGGGATCGAGAATCTGGTCGGCGTAAGCGGCGTGAAAGCCCTGGATCGCCAACGCGCCGGCATTCCCTACAAATACAGCGTGGTGGCGGAAGCAGGCGCCGCGCCCGACCTGCCCGGCCTGGCCCTGCGCATCGGCAAAATGCCGGGCGTGCGGGCGGTTTTCCTTTCTTTCGACGGCGGCCGCGGATCCGGCCCGGATTAATTGTTGCAAGCCCCTGGCATCACTGGTAAAAAAGGGGCCTGTTGCGCATCAAAGGAAACGTGGCCGAGTGGCTGAAGGCAACGGTTTGCTAAATCGTCATACGGGGTAACCTGTATCGAGGGTTCGAATCCCTCCGTTTCCGCCATTCTAGGCGTCTAAGGATCAGACTGTCTTCCTTGTGATAAAAATGAGCGAGGACTTCATCGGCGCAAATCCCCACCATACACTGCGAACTTCTACGCTGAACTGATCCCGATATTCATCAGGAAACAGAGACAGAATTTCTTCCTTTGTGTAGGTTCTTAGCACAGACACCACACCGTCGAATGTGTACATTAAGGCAGAAACAGGGAAGAAAAATGAAACAAAAAGCTTTTTCAGTGACTTCTTTTTAGCAAAAAAAGGAGAAAGAAGATTAACGGGAAAAGATAGCAAGGTCATGATCAGACAATACACATTTCGTTCAAAGACTTCAGCGATACACAGCCCGTCAGCCTTTTCACAAAATTGACGTAGAAACAGACTAACATCCTCGGATTTAAAGTGATGAAGGGCAGTAAAAATCGTCCAGTACCGGGGTGGGTTTTCAAGTTCGACATGGAGAGCATTTACTGAGACAGGAATATAACCAATATTCTCTTTGCCAAACCGAGATTGAATCTCTGCCCATGCAATTTCAGCTGGATAAAGATCGGAAAGGACAAAACGAGGAATTTTTGAGTTTGTCTTTCTGGCCGATCTTATGATTTCAGAAAAATGATTACCCCCTGCCGAGCAGAGATCAAGCACAGTATCCGCCCTGTTCTTGTGCATCCATGATACAACGAGGGGAGAGGCTCTAAAAAATGGCTTATAAAGAAAATGTATAAAATTCATATTGTCGTTAAAGCATTCTCGAAAAAGAGGTGAGAGCCAGGACTGATCACAAAATTCAAAAAAATGACGTCTTTTCATTCTAGTGACTTACTTTCTGTGCAATAGGCATCAATCATAGGCCTGCAATTTCCTTGAAACCACCATAAGCCATTCGGCGACAGTCAAAGGGCATATCCTCGGGCTTGCACATAGCGTGCAGGCGCGGATCCTTCATTATCTTTTTGTTCACGGTATCGCGGTGGGCGCGGGACCTGTAGACGATGTAGGAGAAAATCACCACCTCGCCCGCCTTGCTGCGGAACGCCCTGGGGAACGTGGTGCAGTATTTGCTGCGCGGGTTGTGGTCGGCCACGCATTCCTTGTAATCGAGCGCGCCGTATTCCTTCCACAGCCGCGCGGCCTTGCGCGCGATCTTGCGGTAGGCCTCGATTTTTCCGCGTTTCACGGGGATAACAAAGCCGTCAACATAGGTCATGGGGGGCCCTTTCAGTGTGCCTGATATTACCATATACAAGGCCTGGCTGTTCGATAGACAGTCAGGCCAAAGCTTAATATAGTCTGGCCAGTTTCTTTTCAGGAGGATAAATCGTCATGAATTTTCGTAACATTTCTCTTTGTGCTGCCGCTGCCCTGACGCTGAGCGCGCCGGCGCACGCCGCCTCGAACCTCCTGCTGATCGTCGACAGCTCCAATTCGATGTGGGGCCAGATCGACGGCAAGGCGAAGATGGATACCGCGCGCGAAACGCTGACCAAGCTTGTCACCGACCTTCCCGCCGACACGAAACTGGCGCTGATGGCCTACGGCCACACGAAAGAGAAGGATTGCGGCGACATCGAGCTGCTGAGCGCCGTCGGCAAGGACACACCCGACATGCTTTCGAAGCTGATTGCCACGCTGACCCCCACCGGTAAAACGCCGATCGCGGGCGCGCTTGAAAAAAGCAAAGAGGCTTTCAAGGGACTTGAGGGCCAGAACAACAACATCGTGCTGATCTCGGATGGCATCGAAAGCTGTGAGGGCGACCCTTGCGCGGTGGCGACCAGCCTGAGGGATTCCGGTGTTAAGGTGCGCGCCCACGTCATCGGCTTCGGCCTAACTGCCGATGAAAACAAGCAGCTTCACTGCATCGCCGAAAATTCAGGCGGCAAGTATTTCGAGGCCGCCAATACCGCGTCGTTTAATGAAGCGGTGGCGGAAGTGACGCAGATCGCCCAAGCCGCCCCCGAACCCGCGCCTGAGCCGGCGCCCGAACCGGTCAAAGAGCCGGCAGCCACCGTTTACTTCATGGATAATTTCGACGGCAGCGAGCTTGCAACCGACTGGGACGTCGCCAACCCCAACCCCGACCAGTTCATCGTCGAGGGCGGCAATCTGCTGCTGATCGGCAAGGCGCCGGGATCGCTCTCGACCGCCGGCATCTCCAACATCTTCAAGCTGACCAAGGAGCTGCCGCAGGGCGACTGGACGGCGACGGTGGAAATGCGCGCCGAGCTGCAAACCGGCCGCGATCAGTTCAGCTTCGGCCTTTACGACGACGATAAAAACTACATCGTCGCCAATTTCTACGCCCAACGCGACGTGTGCTGCTACAACTCCGGCCTGTTTCTTGAGACGCTGAAGGTGGCGGGCGGCGAGACGACCAAATTCTCGCGCGAGCTGTTCGATCGCGGTACGGCCGACTTCATGGAATACGTGAAGACGGTCCCGGGCGGCGGCAAGATGACCCTGAAACTGGTCAAGAAAGACCGCACCTACAAGGCCATGGCCAGCATCGACGGGCATAAGGACGCCGAAGGCAAGCCGGTCTGGACCGAGACCGACCTCGTGACCTCCCTGCGCGCACCCAAGACGTTCGTCTTCAACGCCTCGCAGTTCAAGGAAACGGAAGGCGAAACCAACTTCCAGATCGACTCCGTCAAGATCGAGGAAATGAAATAATATGAAGGCGCGGCTTCTCCTTCTAACCACGGTTCTGGCCCTCGCGGCCGGGCCCGTGGCCGCCGAGGGCGTACCGCCGCATCTTTCTTCCATGGCCGCCGACCTGGTGCGCCAGCTCGAGGACAGGTTGAAGGCCGGCGGCGGCAGCCCCCAGGAAAAAGCCGCGCTCGAGGCGGCGCAGAAGACTCTGCGCCGCGGCGCCGTGACCAGCTGGTCGCCGCAGCCGGTGACGCGCGACGGGGCGGCGCAGGCGCTGGCGCAATCGCTCGGCCTCGACCTCAACAACAGCAAGGACTGGCTGATGCTCGACGATCTGCTGCGCGAAGCGGATACTGACAAGCGCCGCGCCAAGATTGAGTCCATTCTGCGGAAAAAGGGGCAGAAGGCTGATGACGCCGCGCTCAACGAGGCCACCGGAAAGTTCGATGCGGCGCGGGTGGACGTGATCAAGGACATGGCCCGCAGCCATGACATGCGCGTGGGGGAAACCGGCAACATCGGCATCGAATGGAACCCCGACAGCAACCGCGTCGACATGGTCGTGACCGGCCGCGTCGGCGACACGAAAAACGGAGAGGAATTCCAGACCATCCTTTCCGGCACCGCGACCCCCGAAGCCGTGCCCGAGGGCGACGACGTGCAATACAGGGTCAAGGCGGACGAAGACGCCGTGCGCGCGGATTCCGGCGAAACGCTTGAGAAGCTGCGCGCCTCGATCTTCGGCACGTGGGACGGTCCGAACGGCGAAAAATGGGAAATCGCCCGGCGCGACGGCTCCGTCCCGGCCTCGGAAAAGCAAAAGGACGAGGACAAGAGCGACAGCGGCCAGGCCGACAAGCTGCGCGCGGAGATCAAGGCGCTGAAAGATCAGAAAGTGCATGTGTGGAAGCACGTGAAATCAGGCAAGACGGTAGAACAAGACCGCTTCAAGCGCTTGGACGACAAATATAAGTACGAGGGCGAGACGCTTTCACCCAAAAACGCGGAAAAGCTGAAGACGCTCGAGGACAAGCTGGCCACCCTTGAAAAGGATGCGCCCAAAACGCTGCCGGTCGACCAGCACGATCCCATAGGCATGAAAAACCTGACGACAGACAAGGCCCAGCCGGTCAGCATCACCGTGACGCAGAAGGACGGCTACAGTTACACCTACCGCAACGCTTATTTCGACGGCCGCCAGATCAAGGCCGACCGCACCCTGGCCAATACCAAGGACATCACCGACCTGCCCGACGATGTGATCAGCCAGCTGGTTTCGGGCTGGTCGCCACCGGAATGGATCGAGCTTGAAGTGCGCCCGGACACGCAGAACTCATCGCTGCGGCTTGAAGGCACGTGGTGGCGGCTGCACGTCACTTATTCCGGCGGGCCTTTCGGCATGGGCGGCAACACGGTCGGCAGCATCCACACGCCCTATTCCAAGCCTTTGGGTCTTTCCCAGGCCGGCGTCAAAACGGCGGACGGCGCCACCAAGGACGAGCTTCTCTAAATTAAAGACCCCTACCCGCCCGTGTTGTTGCGGTTGCGCTGCCAGCGCGGCAGCTCCTGCCGGCGCACGGGGGGTGCGGCTTTGGTTTCCGGGAACGATCTCCAGGTATTGGTCTCCACGTCGAGATATTCAAGATGCGCGGGCGGAATATAGCTGTTGTAGCCCCCTTGGCCGACCTTGCCGCTGGGATAATAACGCGGGACGCGGCCCGATCCGTGCTGTTCATGGGTCAGCTCTATATGCTTGCCGATGCTGCTCGGCTTGACCCTGATGGCGATATCGCCCTGGCGCAGCGTGCCGACATTGGCGGGGCTGAACGACGCACCCCCGCCTACCGGCGGCTGCCATTCCTGTCCGTTCATGATGTTCTGATAGCCGTCATAACCGATGATGTTGATCGGTTCCGCCGTTCTTCCCTCGTAGAGCTTGTTGACGATCTTGTGGAGATAAGAAGAATATTCCGGCGTGCCCATCGGCGGCACGGGATCGTCGAGCGTAAGTTCCTCGACTTTCACACCGTCATCAAGCGAAAATTCCTCCACCTCGAGCTTGGGTTTAGGCTGAGCCTCGTCCCCGCCGGCGGCGGGAGGCTGGGTGCCTTCGGGCGCAGCGCTACCTGGCGGGCGCGGTGCGTTCGGATGGCCGGCCGGATACTCGATCGTCGGCTTGGCCACCACCGTTTTGGCACCGCTGCCTCCGCTCTTCCAGCGGTAGAGCACCAGATCGTAGCCGCTGGCGGCAAACTCGTTGATATAGTCGCAGGAATCTAGCCCCAATTCCTTGCCGTAAGCGGAATCGAACCATTCCACACTTTCAATTTCACCTTTAGCATTACGGTTCATGCGGCGGATATTGATGGCGTGCGGTTCCTTGGTGTTGATCGTCCTGACGACGTCACGCACGTTCCAGCCACGCTGCATCCACATGTCGATCTGCTCAAGCGTCAGGCGACCGCCCTTGCCGGTGGGAATGACCATCGTTTCCGCGCCGGTGGCTTCCAGCACAGCGATCATCTGTTGATCGGTGTAGCCTTTGCTGAGCGGCATATGCTCTCCGGGCCTGATCGCCCCCGTCTTGACGCCGACGCCGAACTGGGTCATCTCCGAAAGCGCCGTGCCGGTAGCTTCCTGATGGGCGAGCGTGGCCTGGCCGCATTGGCAAGTTTCGAAAGCCTGCGGCGGGAACAGCGGCTCCGATCCCGGATTGACTTCATAAGTCCTTTGCGGATAGCGGCCCTGGACGGCCTGGAAAGGTGTCTTGAGCGGCGCGGGCCGGGGCGGAACCGGCGTGATCGTGTGCGGCAGCGGCGGCGAGGCGGCGGCCGTTTTCGCCGCCATGGCGCAGGGAATGGGTGCGTCCGAAACCTTGACCTCCGACGCAGCGCCCACGGCGGGAGCGACGGAATTACGCTGCGCCGGCGTCATGGTGTCGAGCGTCTTGATAATCTCCTTCATCCGAGCGTTGGTGGCGAGGATTTTCTGCTCGCCCAGCTTCGCCCGCACGCCCGCGCGCATGGCACGCCCCGATTGTTGCGCAGGGTTGAAGGCCTTCATCGTCGGCGGTGTCATCAAGTGTGGCGCTGAGAAAGTGATCACCTGACCCGACACCAAACTGACCGCACTCATGATGCGCTGCCAGCCTGGCACTTTTTTGCCAAAAATATCCTCACCGGTGCGGATGGTGTAAAGATCGCCCGCGCCGCTCAAGCCCGCGACCGTGGCATAGAGCGCGAAGGTGATGGCGCGCGGCAATTCATCGAGTGCAATGTCTCGGTAATCGGAGCGGGCCTGGACGACCATCTTCTCGACCGTAATCTTTTCGAGTGGTGTCATCCAGACGACGCCCTTGAACACGGGATTGTGATGATTATTGCCATCGCGCAGCCGGTCGTCGAGATAGGCGTTCGAACCACCGCCTTCGGTCGGGCTGATTGTTTCTGCGGCTTCCTGCATCTGGCTGGCGGTCATGCCGATGATGCCGGTGTGGGGATTGAAATAATGATCGCCGATCTTGTTGCGGATATAGTCGTGGATTTCGGGCGAAGCCATGAGGCGTTCATAGTTGGCGATCATGCCCAGGCGCATGGTCGCCTCTTTCTTCTGCTCCGCCGTGGATTTGCCGTCGGCCAGCACCATGCCGAAGAACGGCCGCAGGCGCTCGATCGCTTCCTGATGGCTGGCGATGCCGCGCTGGACCCAGCTTTTATAGACCGGCACCTGCTGCAGCGCGCCGTCGTAGCTGAATTCGACCAGCTCGGCGTTGTCGACCGACAGGTCGATGCGCGCGCCCTGATAGCCCATGATGTAATTCATCGACAGGAAAGGCGGATCGTGATCCTCCTCGTTCCAGTCGTGCGGATCGGCGATGGTGATTGCGTCGGTATTGGTATAGATGACCGAGCGGCCCTTGCGCATGGCGCCGCTGCGCAGTTCCACGGTGGTTTTGTCGCCGCCCGCGGCCTTGACGTTCACTCTAAGCGTTTCGCCCTGCTTCTGCGCCATTTCCGGCGGCAGAATCACATCGATATGGAAGCGCTGCCCTTCGGTCAGGGCGTCGATCGTGTCGAAGCTTTCATCAAAACCGCCTTCTTCGCCGACGGACTCCTTGCTGGTGCGCGGGCCCTCGGGCCGCAGATAAAGCCGCGAGGAACCGTAACTGTAAAAACTCATGTCGGGAATGCTGATCGCCAGATCAATCTCGCGGGCACGGCCCTTACCCTCGACCCATACACCGTCTTTCTGCCCTTCGCCGTCCTCGCGCCATTTGACTTCGCCGGGGTAGAACGAAGCAGTCAGATGCGGCGTGCCGCAGGTGCCCGCGACCTCTATTTCAAGCTGCCATTCCAATTCCCCCTCTATCTTCTTGCGCGCCCATTCCGGAATATCCGGGTTCATCTCCTCCGCCTTGGGCTTATAAGTCATCAGAACCTGCGGATCGCCCGGCGCGGGATTGGTGTGGAAATCGCCCTTCCACACGCGGCGCGGCGTGTGCGCTTCCAGCCGGTGGGGATAGGCCTTGCTGGCGGGATCCTGCTGCACGATCGCGAACGGCTCGTCCTCGTCGTTGACGGCGCGCCACAGGCCCAGCACGTTTGCCACCGTCACGGCCGACCGGTCCGGCCCGGCATTCTCGGCCGCTTCGCGCGCCGCCAGTTCTTTGCTGTCGCGCTCGAATTTTTCCTGCTTGCGCGCGGCGGTGTTCTTCTTGTCGCCGACTTCGGCGCGCAAAGCCGCGATCTCGGCATCCTTGGCTTCCGCCGTAGCCCTGAGCGTCCGCGCTTCTTCTCCCAGCTTCTCAACCTGGACGCGGCGGTCGTCCGCTGTCTTCCGCCAGTCTTCCTTGTCGCGCGGCTGGGTCGCCGTGCTCATGTTCTGCAACGCCGAATTCATCAACTCGCGGTATTTCTCGGCGCGCTCTTCCGCCTTGCCGGCCTGGGTTCGCGCCGCTTCGGCATCGTTCTGCAGCAGTTCGATGCGCTTTTCGATGAAGGCGATATCGCCGTTACTGTCCTGCGCCCGCGCGGCCGGAACCACCGCCAGCAATAAAAAGGCAAGCGCGAGCGCAAAAAGAGCGTAACGCATGGCAGAACCCCGTATCTTATTGTTCAGGCATTCATTTTTAACGATCCCGGAGCAGGCTGTCTAACTGTAAGTGGGGTATTTGAAGCGTGCTCCCAGGATTGAAACAATATTATGTTTACAGCTGGCTGGGAACGCCGCAATTGCTTCCTTTTTAGAATGCTATCTGGTTTTAATGAGCCACCATGGCCAGCCAGTTCGTCCTGCTCAAAGACCGCCGTTTCCTGCCGCTTTTCATCACCCAGTTTCTGGGCGCGTTTCACGACAACCTGTTCAAGAACGCCTTCGTCGCCCTGCTGCTGTTCGATACCGCCGCCGGCGCGGGCAAGGATGCTCCCCTTCTCACCACCCTGGCGGCTGGGGTCTTCATCCTGCCTTTCGTACTGTTTTCCGCCACGGGCGGGCAGCTGACCGACCGCTTCGCCAAGGAGCGCGTGATCCGCGCCGTCAAGATCGCCGAGATCGGCATCGCCGGCCTGGGCACGCTTTCGCTTTTGTCCGGCTCGACCCCGCTTTGCTTTCTCACGCTGTTCGCGCTCGGCACCCATTCCGCCTTCTTCGGCCCGGGCAAGTACGGCATCCTGCCCCAGCATCTGCAACCCGCCGAGCTGATCGCCGGTAACGCGCTTCTGAACACCGGCACGTTCCTGGCCATCCTGGCGGGCACCATCGCCGGCACGGTGCTGATCAATCTGGCGGATGGCCGGGTGATGGTGAGTACGCTTTTGTTCGCGGTCGCTCTGGCAGGGTATGCCGCGAGCCGCCGCATCCCTCCGGCCCCGCCCACGCAAGCGCCTGAAGGCCGCCTGAAGCTGCGGCCGGCGGGGGAGACTCTCGACATCCTGCGTTTCGCCTTCAGCCGCCCGCGCGAGACCGTGCTGGCGGTGTTCGGCATCGGCTGGTTCTATTTCATGGGCGGCATGTTCACGGCGCAACTGCCGGTGTTTGTCAAGACCACGCTGGCGGCGGATGAAAGGACGCTGGCGCTGCTCCTGACCCTGTTTTCGGTGGGGATCGCCGCAGGCGGCCTGCTGAACAACCGGCTGCTGCGCGGGAAGATAGCGGCCACTTTCGTGCCCTGGGCCATGCTGGGGATCACTTTGTTCGCGCTCGACCTCGCCTGGGCGGGGACGCAGGCGGCAGGCGGCGCCCTTCCGCCGCGCGTGCTGCTCGATGTCATCGTCATCGCCCTGTGCGGCGGGCTGTTCGTGGTGCCGCTCAACGCCCTGGTGCAGGACCGCGCCCCGGCCGCCTTCCGCGCCCGGATGATGGCCGGCTGCGGCATCGTCAACGCTCTCTTCATCGTGGCGTCGTCCGCCCTGTCCGCCGTTCTGATCGGCATGGGCGTGCCCACGCCGGGCCTGTTCGCGGGCTTCGCCCTTGCCAACGCCGCCATGGCGCTGTTTATATACCGCCAGGTCAAAGCAGGCAGGTTATGAGCTTTTTCATCGGCCCCATAAAGATCGAGGATCCCGTGTTCCTCGCCCCCATGTCGGGCGTTTCCGACCTGCCGTTCCGCCGCCTGGTGAAGCGCTTCGGCGCGGGGCTGGTGTTTTCCGAGATGATCGCAAGCCGCCCGATGCTCGAGGAATGCCGGGCCTCGCTCAAAAGCCGGACTAACTACGCCGAGGAATTTCCCATGGCCGTGCAGCTGGCCGGGTGCGAGCCGGACATCATGGCCGAGGCCGCGCGGGTGAATGTCGGGCGCGGCGCCGCCATCATCGACATCAATTTCGGCTGCCCGGTGAAAAAGGTCGTCAATAACTACGCCGGTTCGGCCCTGATGAAAGACGAGCCGCTGGCGGCGCGGATCATGGAGGAAGCCGTCAGGGCCGTGTCCGTGCCGGTGACGGTCAAGATGCGCCTGGGCTGGGATGCGCAGAACCGCAACGCCGTCACCCTGGCCCGCCGGGCGGAAGAAGCGGGCATCCGCATGATCACCGTGCACGGCCGCACCCGCGACCAGCTTTACAAGGGCGAAGCCGACTGGCACGCCGTGCGCGCGGTCAAAGAAGCGGTGAAGATCCCGGTGATCGTCAACGGCGACATTCTGGGCCCGCTTGAGGCCCGCCGGGCCCTTGAGATATCGGGCGCGGACGGGGTGATGATCGGGCGCGGCGCCTATGGCCGGCCATGGATCGTGCGCCATACCATGGATTATCTGAAAACAGGCATCATGCCGCCCGAGCCGGGCCTGCGGGAGAAGCTGGCGATCGTGCTAGAGCACTACGAGGCGCTGCTGCGCTATTACGGGCTGCATCAGGGCGTGATTATCGCCCGCAAGCATCTGGGCTGGTACTGCCAAGGGCTGCGCGATTCCGCCGCGTTCCGTCAGGAGATCAACGCGCTCACGGATCCCGAGCGTGTCAGGGAGCGCCTGCGCGTCTTTTTCGCCGAGCCGCTTAGCTGCGAGGCTTAAGCGCCACGGTCATGAAATCGCCAAAACCGTTGAAGGCCGAGCGCGAGCATACGCCGTAGGCGCCGTGCTGCTCGAACACGATCCAGTCTCCCTCGGCGATGTCGGCCGGCAGCATGAAGGGGCCCTGCAGGATGTCGATGGAATCACAGGTGGGGCCCGCCAGGCGGAAACCCTCGAGCGCCTGCCCTTCCGTTTCCTGATGACCAGGGCGCACGCGGCGGACGGGGTAAGGAATGTTCCCCTGCTTGCCGCCCTCGAACAGGCCGCCATAGGTGCCGTCGTTGAGATGCAGCGTGTGGCCTTTATTCAGCTCCACGCGGGCGATCAGGCTGCTGCCGGTGCCGATCAGACCCCGGCCCGGCTCGGCCAGCAGTTCCGCGCCTTCGAATCCGCTGTCGGCCACAGCCTGTTGAATGGTCTGGAAGTAAAGCGCCTGCGCTGGCGGCACCATGTCCTGATAGGCGACCGGGAAGCCGCCGCCTACATCGAGCGCGTCGATCTTGACACCGCTTTCGCGCGCGATCTGGCCCGCCAGGGCGATGGCGCGGGCGTAGGCGTCCGGATCCAGGCACTGGGAGCCGACATGGAAGGAAATCCCAAGGCGCGCGCAGACCGGGCGGCACAGGCGCAGAAGCTCGACCGCGTCCGCAGCTGTAGCGCCGAATTTGCCACCCAGGGCGACATAGGCTTTGTCGTTCACCACGGCGATGCGCACGAACAGCTCGAGGTCGGCCGCCAGCTCGGTTTCCTGCAGGATCTTGTAAAGCTCGATCTGGTGGTCGAGCACGAAAGCGCGCACGCTATGCTGGCGGTAGGCTTCGGCAATCGCTTCGCGCGCCTTGATCGGGTGCATGAAATAGAGCTTGGCCCGCGGCGCCAGCTTGCGCAGCAGACGCACCTCGGCGATCGAGGCCACGTC
>CAZNYM010000029.1:0-23081 GCA_964577255.1 uncultured Pseudobdellovibrionaceae bacterium
CTCAGAATAAGAACGATGCCGCTTATGTCGGTAACTTCGCGACTAAGCGCGACCAATTTATTTCAGACATAGGATCTGAAGATCTGCGTGCGTTTGTTACAAAAAAATTCACTGTTGAGAAAGAAGTGGAACAGGCTGCTTCTTCTACCAACAAACATAACAGTGGCGATCTGGCGATCTCTTCCGCCGCAAAAACATACCAGCCCGATGGCGGAATCAAGAGCGACGTTGCCACCAGAAACGTCTTTAACCGCGCGGTCAGCCCCCTTGCGCCCGAACTTGTTGCGCAGAATGTCGAGACTCCCGCTTATGAGGGCACGCTCCGCGGAAATAGAAATCTTCAAGCTAATACAATGGGTTAAATTTATCTCTCTCCGATCTGCGTCCGGTAAGTTTCCTAAATTATGAAAATTTTACTTTTTATCTCCTTTGTGGTACTTGTATGAGACGTTTCGTTTCATAGGGTACTATCATGATGAACATAAGAAATGTGTTGGTAGGTTTGTCGGCTGCCTTTGCCTTCTCGGCACAACCGGCCTTCCCTGCAAGTAGCGACTACAAGTACAGTGACTTTCTGACGGGCCCTGCCTGCACGGCAGACGGCAAGGCTTCCGGCCTGACCGTTCTTTTGGGCTTGAAAACATCTGATATGGCGTCAAAAAGTGAAAGTTCGGTTGCGGGTGCCGTATCGGCCCACATTTCCAGTTTCTGGAAGGCCACGGCCCGAAGCTACGACAGCGCTAAAGTTACTCCCAAAGGCCGGGGCGGTTCTCTGGACAGCAAGGTATCTGGTGACATTATAGAGCTTATAGAGGAAGAAGTTGCTCCGAAGATCAAAAAAGAAACCGGCGTGAATGTCTCCGTATCAGGCATCCTGGCACAGGCACCCGTTACTTCTGCGGAATGCGCCGCGCAGGCCAGAGTGGGCGACAAGGACAAAGTTTCTCTGGCGCCGAAGTAAGCGCAGCCCCGAAACAGCGTTTTTCAGGCCCCTTCGCGGGGCCTGATGTTTTTATAACCCCTTGCAAATAAAGGGTTATTTTTCCGGTGCGCTAACCCCCTGAAAATATTGCAAACCGGCCGCCGACCCGGTATCATAGGGGTAATTAAAAATAATGCTGCGGTAGTGTGTTTAGCTAGGGTGTTGTGATAATGGCGATTTCCCGCAAGGATAACGGTAAAGACGGTCTTTCTCCCAAGGAGAGAGAAGAGCAGCTTCGTCGCGAGATGGAAGCCCAGGAACATGAGCGCCTGCTGACCGAGGAAAAACGCCTGCGCGTCCAGGAACGCCGCCGCGCCCGCCGCGAGGACGCCGCCGAGGAAATCAAAGAAGATCAGATGGAAGCCGCACGCGACGCCGCCCGTGTGATGGCCGTGCGCGATCAGGCGCAGAATGCCGTCGACGAAGCCAATGAGGCGCTGGCCCGCATGAGCGACCCCGAGCTGAATGAAAATCTGTCCACCTACGAGGTGCGTGAGAACGGCGTGCGCCGCCGCGGCCAGGACAGCCTGAACGACGAAGAACTCACAAAAATTCACGAGATGCGGGAAAACGCCCGCACCGCCACGGCGGCGGCCAGCAAGGCCAATGCGCCCGTAACGCTGAATAACGGCCTGAGCCCGGTTCTGAACGACGCCGCCCGCAGTGGCGCCCGCATAAGCGGCAACGCCTACAACCCCACCGCCACTGCCCTGCTGGGCAAGGCGGCGGCGACCGGCGGCGGCATCGCCGCGACCGGCATGGTTATCGCAGGGCTGAGCCGCGAGGACCAGCTGACCGCCGATGCCTTCGCCGCGCATTTCCGCAGAACCGGCCGCGACGAAACCATCATTTACGACATCGCCAAGGCGTCCGTGGGGACGGGTTACGACCTCAACAAGCTGCTGATCACCATCAACAATGAATCGGGCTTCAACCGTTTCGCCAAGGCCCAGGGCTCGAGCGCCACGGGCCTGAGCCAGTTCCTGGACCAGACCTGGCTTGCCTATATGAAACAGCACGGCGCCGGCGCCGGTCACGCGCAACAGGCGGCGGCCATCCGCTTCGATGCCGACAAGAAGAAATACGTCGTCGACGGCGGCGACAGTAAGCGTCAGGAAATCCTGAATCTGCGTTACGATACTTACACCGCCGCTTACATGACCGCGCGCTACAACCAGAACACCGAGAGAACGACGGGCTCAACCGACATGGCGGCCGTTTACAAGGGCTATGTGTTCGGCCAGGAAGGCGCGGCACGCCTTGCCAAGGCGGATAAGAGAGAAAGCGCCGCCGACATCATGGGCGAAAAAGTCGTTGCCGCCAATCCGGGCCTGTTCTTCAAGAGGGACGGCAGCGCGCGGACGATCGCGGAAATGGACGCCCTGTTCGAGCGCAAAGCCGACCGCGGCGAAAACCTGATCGCCCGGCTGAACGAGCGTTACAACCGCGACGGCCCCGTTACGGTCGCCGAAGTACGGCAGCCGCGCGTGGGCATCCCGATCCTGGCTCTGAACACCGGCCCGCAATAGTTCCAGAGTTTGGACTCACCATCTAACCCCGACTTTCGCCGGGGTGGCGTTCGTTGTGAGGTTAACTGGCAAGGAGGGGTCAGGCCGCCTTGTCGATCACGGCCATCAGGCTCTTCACGGCCTCGACCGAGTGATCGAACATCTTCTTTTCTTCCGGGGTGAAGCTGATCTCGACGATCTTCTCCACGCCCTTGGCGCCGATGATGACCGGAACGCCGATATAAAGTCCCTTGATTCCGTACTCGCCGTTGAGGCGCGCGGCGCAGGGCAGCACGCGGCGCTTGTCGCGCAGATAGCTTTCCGCCATGGCGATGGCGCTTGAGGCCGGGGCGTAGAACGCCGAGCCGGTCTTGAGCAGGTTGACGATCTCGGCGCCGCCGTCGCGGGTACGCTGGACGATCTTGTCGAGCTTCTCCTGCGTGGTCCAGCCCATTTTGACGAGATCCGGCAGCGGAATGCCCGCCACGGTGGAATAACGCACCAGCGGCACCATGGTGTCGCCGTGGCCGCCCAGCACGAAGGCGTTGACATCCTCGACCGAGACCTTGAATTCCTCCGCCAGGAAGTGGCGGAAGCGCGCGCTGTCGAGCACGCCCGCCATGCCCACCACCATGTTGGCTGGCAGGCCGGTGACGCGCTGCATCACCTCGACCATCACGTCGAGCGGGTTGGTGATGACGATGACGAAGGCCTTGGGCGCGAATTTCTTGATGTTCTCGCCCACGGTCTGGATGATGCCGGTGTTGATGCCGATCAGGTCGTCGCGGCTCATGCCCGGCTTGCGCGGCACGCCGGCGGTGACGATCACCACGTCGGAGTCCTTGATGACGTCATAGGTGTTGCTGCCGGTCATGCGGGCGTCGAAACCCTCGACCGGCGCCGCTTCGGCGATATCGAGCGACTTGCCCTGCGGCACGCCCTCGGCCACGTCGACCATCACGATGTCGCCCAGTTCCTTGAGCCCCGCGAGCAGCGCCAGCGTGCCCCCGATCTGCCCCGCGCCCACCAAAGCAATTTTCTTGCGTGCCATGTCCAAACTCCGTAAATCGTGACCAAAAACCCGAGTTCAGACATAGCGCGTTTGCAGCAATTTGACGATACGGAATTTATAGGCTAGTCATTTTACGGAACAAAAGGGAGATATAATGCGCACAACGCAGGACTGGGCAGAAGCGATTTCAAAACCCGACACATGGGGGGAAAAACTGGCCGCCCTGTTCAACCGCCGCGTGATCTGCTTTTCCGATATCGAGAAGCTGCGGACCTCGACCTATCTGCACTATGGCGACCGGCTGGCGCGGGACAAGATTCAGGCCACGGTGCGCTACGCGACCGCGCGGAAGGGCGACGATGGTCTTTTCAGCCTGCATGCCACGTCGTACAGGGTTTCCCTGTGCGCGTCTTACCCGGGAATAAGCGTGGACGCGAAGGAAGTCGAGCCGCAGGACACATTTCTTCAAGGAAAAACGCAGGGACTTGATCTGCAGACCGCCCTTCAGCAGCTCGCCGCCTACGCCCGGCGCATGGAACTCTATGCCGATGCCGAGATCCCCGGCCGTGATTCCACGCATTTCGGCCTCAACCAGCCGCTTGATTACATGCATATAGACGTAGCGGAAAAACTGCGCGAAGAAGGCCTGCTGACACAGGAAAATCTCGGCCGGCTTATCAACAGCACCGTGGGTGCCCGTGTAACCTTCGACCTTGGCGACGGGCGCGATCCGTGAGAAAAACCCTGTTTCCGGCCCCTGTGCCTATGCCGACGCCGGCATCCTGACCCGGCCCAGATAGGCTTCGCCCTGCATTTCGATCAGGCGGCTGACGGTGCGCTGGAACTCGAATTCATGGTCATGGCCGCGGCATAAAAGCTCGGGCGCGGCTTCGGCGCTGACGATCAGGCGCGTGCCGCTTTCATACAGCGCATCGATCAGGGTCATGAGGCGCCTGGCTTCGTTGCGGCGGTCGTAGGTCAGATAAGGCACCCC
Source organism: uncultured Pseudobdellovibrionaceae bacterium (assembly GCA_964577255.1). Classification (GTDB taxonomy): domain Bacteria; phylum Pseudomonadota; class Alphaproteobacteria; order Micavibrionales; family Micavibrionaceae; genus Micavibrio_C. Next base: position 4,497 of record CAZNYM010000029.1, read on the forward strand.
TTCCAAAAACACCGTGTGAAAGGCGTGGGCAACGGCGAGATAATCCTCCGCCCCCAGCGGCTTTTCACACAGTTCGGCGAAGGAAAACCGCGCCACGCCCGCCGCCGCGCTGACGTTCAGCACCCGTCCCTTGACGTTCAGATGCTCGGCCCGGACCGGCTGATGATAGGAGAGGATGCCGAACAGATGATCGAGGCGCGCGCGCGTCCCCTCGCCCGGCGGGGTGAAATAGGTGCCTTCCTGCCGCAGGCTGCGCAGACGGTAATCGACGCCACCATCGACTTCGATCACATGCATGCGGGTTTTGAGATCGGCGATGAAGGGCAGGAAGCGGTCGCGCTGCAGCCCGCCTTCGTACAGGCGGTCGGGCGGCCAGTTGGAGGTGGCGACGATCACAACGCCCTTGTCCCACAACGCGCCGAACAGGCGCCCGAGGATCATGGCGTCGGCGATGTCGGTAACATGGAATTCGTCGAAGCACAGAACCTTCACTTCACGGGCGAGGCCGGCGGCGAAATCGGTCATGGCCTTGTCGGCCTGATCAGCCAGACGGGCCTTGTGCATATGGTCATGCACGCCGATCATGAATTCGTGGAAATGCACGCGCCGCGCGACCACGGCTTCCGGCAGACCGGCATGAAACATATCCATCAGCATGGATTTGCCGCGCCCCACCCCGCCATGGAGATAGACCCCGCGCGGCACGGGTTTCCTTTTCTTCAGAACGGTTTTTTTGCCCGACGCCTGGACAAGCTCGCCGCGCAAGGTTTCAAGAACGGCAGCGGCGGCCCGTTGCGAGGGATCAAGAACGGGGGCTGGCGGCGTCATGATGCTCCGTGCGGCGGATCAGCAGGATGGAGATTTCGTAGAGCAGGATGATCGGCAAGGCGAGCGCGATCTGGCTCAGGATATCGGGCGGGGTCATGACCGCACCGACGATGAAGGCGAGGATGATGGCGAACTTGCGCTTGGCGGCAAGCGATGAGGCCGAGATCAGGCCGGAGCGGCCCAGCAGCACCAGCACCACCGGCAGCTGGAAGCACAGGCCGAAGGAGAAGATCAGGAGCATGACCAGATCGAGATATTCCCCCACCCTTGCTTCGAGCCGGATCGGAAGCGCCGTGTCGGCGGCGCTGCTCTGAAAACCCAGGAAGAACGGCCAGGCCATCGGCATCAGCACGTAATAGACGACCGCCCCGCCCAGGAAGAAAAGCGCGGGCGCGGCGATGAGATAAGGCGCGAAGGCGTGCTGTTCGTTTTTATAGAGCGCCGGGGCTACAAAGCGCCAAAGCTGGTAAAGCACCACCGGGAAACTGACGAACAGCCCGGCGAAGAACCCGACCTTGAGATAGGTCATGAACGCTTCGGTCAGGTTGGTGTAGATCAGGCGCTGGCTGTCGCCCGGCCCCATGGCATCGGCCAGGGGCTGCACCAGGAACCCGTATATATCCTCGACGAAATAAAGGCAGACACCCATCGCGGCTATCACCGCCAGCGCCGCCCACAGCAGGCGGCGGCGCAGCTCGACCAGGTGGCCGGAAAGGCTCTGACGCGCATCGTTCTGCGGTGTTTCGGCCGAAATCATGACGGGTCACCGGCTTTCTTTTGCGCCCGTTCCAGGCGGATCACGCCGGCATCGGCGTCTTTCTCGTCATGCGCAACCGTAGGATCCCCCGCGCGGCGCAGCTCGTCGAGATCGTGTTCCTTCATGAAATCCTCGAACTGCTGGGAGAAGGCATAGCGGATATATTGCAGGCGGCGGACGACGCGCCCCAGCGCGCGCATGACCTGGGGCAGCTCGCGCGGCCCGATGGCCAGAACGGCAACCAGGGCGCAGAGAAGAAGCTCGGGCCCGCTGATATTGAACATGGAAACCTATTCCTGCCCGGATTTTTCCCGGGGCAGCGTTTTGGCCGGCGCGTCTTCGTCCTTGAGGCCCTGCTTGAAGCTTTTAATGCCTTTGGCAAGGTCTTCCATCAGGCGCGGCAGGCGCCCCGCCCCGAAGAAGAACAGGATAACCAGAACGACAAGGAGTATTTCCCAAAAACCGGGGACCATTACGCAACCTCCTGTTCATCGTCATCGTCATCGTCTTCGTCATCATCGCTTTCAGCGACTCTGCCGCCTTCATTCGCGGCGTCGTAATCGACCCAGGCGGGCGTGCCGCGCCCGAGATCGGAATCATCGAGATCTTCATCCAGCATTTCATCTTCGGCACCGAACAGGTTGCCGGTCGCGGCAGCCAGCGCCGGACGGGCGTCGAGCAGACCGGAAGCCTTGAGCTCTTCCATGCCCGGCAAGTCGGCGGTGGATTCAAGGCCGAAATGATCGAGAAAGGCGGGCGTGGTCACCCAGGTCAGCGGGCGGCCCGGCGACTCGCGGCGGCGGCCCGGCTTGACCCAGCCCTGCTCCATCAGCACATCGAGCGTGCCGTTGGAGATGGCGACGCCGCGGATATTCTCGATCTCGGGGCGCGTCACCGGCTGGTGATAAGCGACGATGGCGAGCGTTTCCATCGCGGCGCGGGAGAGCTTGCGCTGGACATCCTTTTTGATTTCAAGAGCGTTACCAAGATCGGCGGCGGTGCGGAAAGCCCAGTGGCCGTCAAACTCCTGCAGCGCCACGCCGCGCCCTTCGTAATGGGCTTTGAGCGCCAGCAGCAGTGCGCCCACGTCGGCGCCTTCGGGCATGCGTTCATAGAGTGCCTGCACCTTGAGCGGCTCGGACGCGGCGAACAGCACGGCTTCGAGCAGCCGCATGTGCTCGGCGTTGATGACGGGCGTATCGTTGTCAGTTTGATCCATGGTTCTGATCCTCGGGGGTGACGGGGGCCGGGGTAATGTTTTCGGTCAGGGCGCGCAGATAGATCGGGCGGAACAGGCCGTCCTGACGGATTTCGATGATGCCCTGCTTGACCAGTTCCAGCCCGGCCGTGAACAGGGACGCAAGCGACGAACGGCCGTAAAGGGCATTGTGGAGCTTTTCCGGCACGAAGCTGCGCAGCGTGGTCCAGACGCTGTGCGGGCCGTTGCGCGGCAGTTTGCCCAACATGCGAGTCATGCGTTCGACCGCCACTTCCATCGACATCAGATGGAAAACCGGCAGCGTGTAACCGCTGCTTTCAGCGCGGCGGCGGATGTCGCCATAGGCCTTCAGCACATCGATCAGCGTGATGTCGATCACGTTGTTATAGGTGGTTTTCAGTCCCTCGGGCATGCCGCGGCGGAAAATCCCCTGCCCCAGCAGCGGGCGCTGGAACAAGGTCTCGGCCGCTTTCTGCATGGCTTCGAGGCGGCGCAGCTGGAACTGCAGCGCGTCGCTCATGGCCTGGGCGTCGGGTTCGTTGTCGTTCCGGGGGCGCGGCAGCAGCAGGCGCGATTTGAGATAGGCGAGCCACGCCGCCATGACGAGGTAATCGGCGGCGATATCGAGCTCAAGCTCCTTCGCCCGGTCAATAAAGGAAAGATACTGGCGCGCCAGCTGCAGGATCGAAATCTTGGTAAGATCGACCTTCTGATCCCGCGCCATGGCCAGAAGCACATCGATCGGCCCTTCAAAGCCGTCGATGTTGAGAAGGAACATGTCCGCCTCGTGGAGTCCCTCCGGCAGGCGGGGCGGATCTTCCTCGAAACGGGCGGCTTGGTCGGTCAGGGCGGCTTCCGCAGTCATGTGATTCCCTTGAAATACGAGATGGAGAGGTTATAGCGCCGGACCCCCTCCTCTGTCATCCTTTGCGTGCGGGCGGCGATATCCTTCATGGCCGCCAGGTCGCCGTCGCAATGCAGGGCGGCATCGCAGCCGGCGCGCAGAACGGCATCGACCCGCCGGGCCGGGGCGCCGAACACCGACAGGGCCCCCATACCGACGTCGTCGCTTAGTAAAAACCCTTTAAAACCAATGATTTGCCTGATTATGTCCCAGACCACCCGCCGCGAGGCGCTGGCCGGCAGCCGGGGATCGAGGGCCGTGTATATGACATGCGCCACCATGCCCCAGACCGCGCCCGAAACCGCTTTTCCGAGCAGCTGACGGTAGGGGATAAAATCGGCTTCGGCCAGGTCGTCGAGCGCCGCTTCGACCCGGGGCAGCTCCTTGTGCGAATCAGACGCCGCCCGCCCCTGGCCCGGCATGTGCTTGACCACCGGGATGATGCCCGCACCCGCGTAGGTTTCGCAGGCAAGCGCCCCGAGTGCCGCGACGATTTCGGGCTTGGAGGAAAAAGCGCGGTCGCCGATGGCGGGATCGGTTTCGGGGAACATGATATCAAGAACCGGCGCGCAGTTGACGTTGATCCCGAGCGCCGTCAGATCGCGCGCTATCGCCGAAGTCGCATCGATCAGCGCCTTGCGGCCCTTGGAGAAATCGGAGGTGAAACGGTCGCCCAGCGTCTGCGCCGCCGGCTGCTGCGTCCATTGCGGCGGCTTGAGGCGCTGCACCCTTCCGCCTTCCTGATCGATCAGGATGGGAACGGCGCGGCCCGCGTTGTCCTGAAGGGACGATACGAGTTTTTTGATCTGTTCAGGCGCCGTGCAGTTACGGGCAAAAAGGATGTAACCGAGGGGATCGATCTCGCGGAACAATGCTTTTTCATCAGTGGACAGCGCATCGCCCGCGATCCCGAATATGACGGGCAGCGGCGGTTTTTTCTCGTCAAGCAGCGAAAGATCAGCGGCGGACGACAAGGCAGCCCCCCGGCTTGCGTGCCGTGATGGCCTGGCAGAGGGTTTTGGCTTCCGCTTCCGCCAGCGGACCGCCCTGGATGCGGTAGAAAACGCCTTTGTCGCCGAGGTCGGCTTCCTGCACGCGGAAATCCATGCCGGACAGCTCGCCGTTCTGGGACTGGAATTTTTTCCATTCGCCCGCGGCGGCGTCGCGGCTCTTGACGCTGCCGAGCTGGACGAAGAAACCGCCTTCCGATGCTTTCTTCTCGGGAACGTCCCCGGCGGCGGGCGCGGTCTGGTTAAGCTTTTCGGGCGTAACGGCGGTCGCAGGCGCGGCGGCGGCCGCTGCCGGCGTTTCTTCGCGCGCCGGACGCGGCGCGGGCACGAGGCGGGAGGCAGGATCGGCCATATCCTCCGCCGGAATTTCTTCCGGCGCGGCGGTGGTGCCGATGGCGGCACCTGTGCTGTCGATGAAGCGCGACGCGGCCGGCGCGGGCGCGGCAGCGGCAATTTTTTCTTCCACCACCGGTTCTTCAGCAGCGGCAACGGGCGCGGGCACTTCTTCGGGCTTCACGCCGGCGAAGGCCTGTTCGCGCGAAACCGGCTGCTCGGGCGGGGGGAGAAGGTTCTCAACCCGCTTTTCCGGCTCGGCCGAGGCGCCGCGCAGGGTGTTGAAGATCGTGCTTTCGCGGTGGGGAACCGGCATGCCGCCCGGTTCCTCGGGCGCGGTGCGGTAAGGCGTGGCGTCGGCGCGGATCACGGGGCTGTTCATCATGTCGCGCTGGGCGGACTCGCGCGGATAAGCGTACCAGATCACGCCCCCCAGCACGGCAACCAGCGCCGCGAGCGTGCCGAGCGCAAGGCCGGGACGGCGCACGCCGTAGCGCCGCCGCAGATCGAAAGACTTCACGATCTGATTGACGTTGCTGCCAAAACCGGGGTCGTCGAATTCGTCACGGTACTGCATATGAAAATCCTAGGGCGGAAGCGCCGCCCGGGCAATCGGGCAAGCAAAGTTAACCACAGGAGAAAAGAGATTACCGCAAATCTTCGTACAGGCCAAACAGCCTTTCGTGCTCTTTCACAGCGAAGCGGTCGGTCATGCCGGCGATGTAATCCGCCACCACCCGGGCCTGGGCGCGGCGGTTGCCGCCGCCCTGCTCGGCCGCGGCGAGCTGCCAGGATTCGGGCAGCAGATCGGGCTGGGCGGTGAAGGCTTCGTAGAGGTCGCGCACGATGCGGCTGGCCTTCAGGCGCACGCGGTTGACCTTGTAGTGACGGTACATGCGCTGGCGCAAAAAGTTGCGCAGCTCCTCGACCGCCTGATGCATCTCACCCGAGAACCCGACCGTGGCGGTCCGGGCGTTGCGGATGTCGTCGGGCGCCTGGGGCGCCAGACGCGAAAGACGCGCAGCGGTTTCCTGCAGCACGTCGGTGACCATGGCGCCGATCATCTCGCGCACGGTTTCGCAGATGAAATAATGCTCCTCGAGCGCGCCGTACTGATCGCGGACGTTCTTCATCACTTCCTGCAGCAGCGGCACGGCTTCGATATCCTGCAGGGTAAAAAGTCCGGCGCGCAGTCCGTCCTCGACATCGTGGTTGTTGTAAGCGATGTCGTCCGCGATCGCCGCCACCTGGGCTTCGATCGAGGCAAAAGTGCGCAGGCGCAGGTCGGTCACGGCCTGGACCGCGCGCAGCGTCTCGGGCAGCGGGCCGGTGATGGGGCCGTTATGCTTGACGATCCCCTCCAGGCTCTCCCAGGTCATGTTGAGGCCCGCCCAGCGCGGATATTTGCGCTCGAGCAGCGTGACCACGCGCAGCGACTGGTCGTTATGGTCGAACCCGCCGACATCGCGCATGCATTCGTTGAGCACATCCTCGCCGGTGTGGGCGAAGGGCGTGTGGCCGAGATCGTGCGTAAGCGCCACGGTTTCGGCGAGATCCTCGTTGATCATCAACGCACGCGCGAGCGTGCGGGCGATCTGGGCCACCTCGAGCGTATGCGTGAGGCGCGTGCGGTAATGGTCGCCCTCGTGATAGACGAACACCTGCGTCTTGTATTTAAGGCGGCGGAAGGCGGTGGCGTGGATCACCCGGTCGCGGTCGCGCTGAAAACAGGTGCGGTAACGGCTTTCCGGTTCGGCGTGCAGGCGCCCGGCACTGTCTTCGGGCCGCTGGGCGAAGGGCGCGAGCGGCAGGGCGCAGTAATTGTAATCAGTCTGCCGGTTGGCGGCGGTCGGCGCGGCGGGCATGGCCTGGCTCCTTGTTCTGAACAGCGCCAGCATAGCCCCCCGCCCGCGCCAAAACAACCCGGCGCTATATCCTGCCTTGCCTTGAAACGGCGAGGGAAATCACCCATATTCCTGACATGGACGACCCTGCCCGCATCACACTGGACTCAAGCGCCGCCGCCCGCATCGAAGAATTGCGCGGCCCGGCTTCCGGGCGCTACCTGCGCCTGGCAGTGGAAGGCGGCGGCTGCGCCGGGTTTCAGTACAGCTGGGATTTTGACGATAAATTCGATGCCGCGGACGACATCCTGATCGACGACCTGCTGCTGATCGACAAGGCCTCACGCGCGCTGCTGACAGGGGCCGTCATCCGTTACGCCGGGAATGAGATCGAAGGCGGGCGCTTCGTGATCGACAACCCGAACGCGGAATCAAGCTGCGGCTGCGGTTCATCGTTCTCGGTCTCTTCATGAAAATCGCCACCTGGAACGTCAATTCGATCAAGGCCAGGCAGGAGCATGCCCTGCGCTGGGCCGGGGAGAAAAAGCCTGAAATCATCCTGCTGCAGGAACTCAAGGGGCTTGAATTTCCCACCGCGCCGTTCGAGGCGCTGGGGTATAAAATCGAAACCGTGCCGCAGAAGACCTATAACGGCGTGGCCGTGCTTGCGCGCGCGCCGGTGAAGGTGGTGGCCCGTGCCCTGCCGGGTGACGATAGCGACGAGCAGGCGCGTTACATGGAGGTCGAATATCAGGGCGTGCGGATCATCAATATCTACGCCCCCAACGGCAACCCGGTCGAGAGCGAGAAATTCCCTTACAAACTTTCCTGGCTGGCGCGGCTGGAGAAGCGCCTGGCGCAGCTGCGCGAAGAGCGGGTCGATACGCTGGTAGCGGGCGACTTCAATATCATTCCCGAAGCCGCCGATTGCTACGACCCCCGGGCATGGAAGGAAGACGCCCTGTTCCGCCCCGAAAGCCGGGGGTGGTTCCGGCGCTTCCAGCATCTGGGCTATACCGACGCCCTGCGCGTGCACAGTACCGGCCCGGACGCCTATACCTACTGGGATTACCAGGGGGGGGCCTGGCCCGCCGGCAAGGGCATCCGGATCGACCACATCCTCCTCTCCCCGCGCCTGGCCGACCGGCTGGTATCCTGCGCCGTCGATCGCGGGCCCCGGGGCTGGGACAAGGCCTCCGACCATACCCCTGTTGTGGCTGAATTATCGGCCGCCTGATTTTTTGCTCTTTTTTTTCTTGGCAGCGCAACAAGACAGGCGTAGCGTTGTAAAAAACAAGAATAAAAACAGGGAATCGTTAGCATGGGCTTCCGGTCTTTTTTCAGTAAAACAGCAGCCGCCGCAACACTGGCGGCTGGTATTACAGCAACACCGGTCGGAGCTGCTCCTGACTCCGTTGTAACAAGAGACCGCTCCGCCTTGGAGAATAACCCGGCATGCCTTTCTCTGCAGTACCAGCAGAAAGCCGGATATAGCGCGCAGATGCAATCCCTGCGCGGCATGGTGGAGATGCTGGAATCCGAGCCTTTGTTCGGCCGCCATATCGTTGCCGCCCTGCGCGAGCGCGACACGCTTGTCTGCCTGGCAGACAAAAGCGAGTTACGGTCTGCCCACGGTCTGTTCGTCAGCGATACCGGCGCGCTGCTGTTAAACGACGGCAAAAGCCCCGCCGAGCGCTTTGTGGCCTTGATCCATGAGGGCCGCCATGCGCAGCTTGACGCCCACGGCGTTATTCGCAGCGTCAACACGACCGTCGGCGAAGAGACAAAATTGAGTTTCGCCATGGAGGCGGACGCGCAGGCGGTTGCCGTGCGCGTGGCTTGGGAATTGAAAAAACAGGGACAGCCCGCCGCGTGGATTGTACTGAGGAACACGACGCATTACAGTGACGTCGCCCAATCTTTCGAGGACGACATCCTGGCCGGACACGACGAAGACACGGCGACCAAAAACGCCTTCAAGCAATGGTATACATCGGAGTGGCGCCTTGCCACGCACGCGCGCCTGCTCAAAAATTACCGGGAAGCAACCGCGGACATGCGTGCCGCTTTGCCTTTTCAGGAATCTTTAGGCGACGAGCCGTTTCAGTTTTTCTGCCGGCCGCTCCCAGGTTCCGACCTCGAGGCCACGCAGGCGCCCTGCCTGAAGGCCGCCGAACACGGAATTGCTATAATGAACTGGTCCCGGCAGGCTTCCCTGGCGGAAGGAAAGCTGGACAGCTGGGGGATGCAATCCGACAAACCGGCGCCCCCACTCCTTGAGGAAAAACCCAAGTCAACCGCGCCCGCCCTGAAGGCCTGGCGGTAAAATCGCCTGTTATTCCAGAGATATATTCTGATTCTGTAATCCAGAATATTGGCAAAGTAATTTCCCGATTTGCCCGTGATTCCCCCGGGCAATCGTGTTAGAGTTCCGCTCCATAAAAATCCTCAAGCTTCCCGGGCGGGTAACATTATGGCGATCACACTTCGGTTTCGTTCCCTTTGTTTCACGGCATTCGCCGTGCTGTGCGCCGTCGGCCTGAGCGGCTGCTACCTGCCGACGCTCTCGATGAAGCGCGACACCGCCACGCGCCTGGCCGCACCTTCGTTCATGCTGGAGCGGCAAATTGCGACCGATCCCTACCTGATCACCGTTTATGAACGCACTTCGCGCCGCAAGGGCGGTGAAGCCACGGTTTATATCGAGGGCGGCCCGATCGTGTGGAACGACCTGATGAAGGAGCGCGAAGCCGCCACGCCGCAAAACCCGGTGGCCCTGCACATGGCGACGCGCGACAAAGCGGAAAGCCTGATCTACATGGCCCGCCCCTGCCAGTACACCACGCACACCGACGGGACGGCGTGCGAGCGCACCGAATGGACCACGGGCCGCTTCAGCCTTGAAGCCCTGCGTTCCATGAACGCGGCGCTTGACAACATCAAGAAGGAATACGGCTTCACCGGCTTCAATCTGGTCGGTTATGCCGATGGCGCGGGCATCGCCGTGCACATGGCCGCTTCGCGCCGCGACATCCTGAGCCTGCGCACGGTCGCGGGCGTGATCGACACCGATGTGTTCGCACAGACCTACAACCCCGAGCAATATGAAGTGTTTGTCGACCGCAGCTCGCAGAACCCCGCCATGCACGCCGCCGCGCTTTCTAACCTGCCGCAGCATCACTTCGTCGGCGAATGGGATCATTATGTCGGGCCTGAAATGGCGCAGAATTTCCGCTATGCCGCCGGCAACTCACGCTGCGTGCGCGTTAGCGAGGTGAAGGCCGTCAACACCGACAAGGGCTGGGTCAACCGCTGGCCCGACCTGCTGAAACAGCCGTTGGATTGCCGCGCTGACTAGGCTTTTCCTCTCTTTCGTTCTTTTGATGGCGGTGGCCGGCTGTTCCGCCACGGGCAGCCCCGCAACGCGGCTGCAGCTGGCGCAAAGCGTGGCGGCCTCGGGCAACCTCGCGCGGGAGGATATGGCGGCGGGGTCGTTCATCATAGCTTCATGGCTGCGCATCACGCGAAACGACGGCACAGCGCGGGTTTATATCGAGGGCGACGGCCTGGCCTGGATCAGCAAGAACAAGGCCTCTTTCGACCCCACCCCGACCGATCCGGTCGCGCTGATGCTGGCGGCGGCGGATGACGCCCCGAATGTGATCTATCTCGCCCGCCCCTGCCAGTACAGCATGTTGAACACGGCCCTGCTTTGCCCGCGCGATTACTGGACCGGCAAACGCTTCGCGCCCGAAGTGATCGACGCCTATGACGATCTCCTCGACAACCTGGCGCGCGCTTATAATATCGACGGCTTCGAGCTGATCGGATTCTCGGGCGGGGCGGCGGTGGCGGCCCTGCTGGCGGAACGGCGCGAAGACGTCGTCACCCTGCGCACGGTCGCGGGCAATCTCGACCACGCCGCATTCAACCGCCTGCACCGCGTTTCGCCGATGCCGCAATCGCTGAACCCCGCCGACAAAGCGGCGCGGCTTGTGCACCTGCCGCAGCATCATTTCCTGGGCGGGCGGGACAAGATTGTGCGGCCGGAAGTGCTGCAAAGCTTCCGCGCGGCGATGGGGCCCAGCCGTTGCGTGCACCAAAGCACCATCGCGGAAGCCGGCCACAATGACGGCTGGGCTGAACACTGGCCCGCACTGCTGGCGCGGCCGGTTGATTGCGAAGCCCGGTAAAACCTAGAAAGCATCCTCGCGGATGAGCGCATGATCGAGCGCGGGCGCTTCGACGGTAAAATCCACGCCCTGTTCCGCGAACCACACCCGCAGAGGCGCCAACAGCGGATCCTTGAGCCCTTCGCGCAGATAGCGGGCAACGCGCGGCATATGCGCAAGATAGCGCGGCTTGCCCATCTGCACCAGCTTGATGAACTGGCCGATCACGCGGCAATGATACTGCGTCGCCAGCACGCGGTACCACTGGCGGAAATTCTCGCGCGCGTCCGCCGGCGCCGCTTCCAGGTAACGCGTCATCATACGCTGCCGCAGGTCGGCGGGGACGTCGACACGCACATCCTCGAGCAGGTTGGCAAGATCGTAAGGCGCGGGGCCGTACATGGCCCCCTGGAAATCGAGCACGCCGCACTGGCTGAGCCCGCTTTGCGCCGGCCGCCACATCAGGTTTTCAAAGTGATAGTCGATATGCAGGAAACCCTGTGCCGCCGGGGCCAGCTTCTTCTCGATAGAAGCCCACACGGCCAGGTAATCTTCCGCCAGCCCGTCCGGGTTGCGCGCCCGGCGCACCAGCGGCATGTACCAGTCGACCACGCGGCGGCGGCCGGTATGGACATGGCTTTGATAATAGCCGGGCAGCGCGATATCGGGCGCGGCGGTCTTGGCGCGCAGAAGCGACAGCACGTCAGTTGCGAGCGTATAAAGCCCCTCGCGCTCCCGTCCCTGTTCCAGCGCCGCCTTGAAGGAAACGTCGCCGAAATCCTCGATCAGGACAAATCCGTTCTGCTCGTCGGCGGCATGAACTGCGGGCGCGGCCACGCCCTTCTCCCGCAGCCAGCGGCTGATGCGGATGTAATCGCCGATGCGGTGGCCCGGCGTGGCGTGCGGATGAGTATCGGGCAGCGCTTCCATCAGCATAATCGTGGCGCCGTCGCCGCGCCGCAGGCGGATGTAGCGGCGAAACGCCATGTCGTCGCCGATGGCGGATTCCTGCGCGCCGCGCCAGCCCTGCGCATTGAGGAACTGCGCCCGCGCGGCGGCGCGTGCAGAAAACCACTCCTCGAGGGCCTGCACCGACGGAGGGCGTGATCGCTCGGGGTTAACGGCTCCCACGGCTGTCGGGGGGTGTCTGGCTGCTCTTTCCGGCCAGCTTTTTCATGGCGTCGATATGGGACTGCGAGGCCTGCTTGCGGCGCACGGGCGCCGCGTTCTTTTCAAGGCCGAAGCGCGCGGTATTGCCGCTCTGCAGGGCCTTGAGCACTTCCTGCCCGAATTCGCTGGGAGCCATGTCGAGAGCAGGCGTGGTTTCAGGCACGGGCGCGGCAGCCTCCTCTTTCTCCTGCTTATGAACGACGCGGCCGATGGCGTGGGCGATGATGCCGGTCAGATGCGGCTGGGCCAGAGCCAGCAGCAGGCGCGGATCCTCGAACGTCCAGGCCATCACATGCTGGCGGGCGCGGGTACTGTTGCCGCGGGCCAGCTTCAGCGCTTCGCGGATGCGTTTTTCGGCGTATTCCTGGCTCATGATTCCCCGCTTTCCTGCCTTCAAGTGTGCCACAAAGCGGCGTTCAGGAAAATATCCGATCCAGCGCCATATACAACCCGGCCTGATGAAGTGGCACGTTATATTCTTGCGCCAGCCTGTTCATTTCCTTGACGTTTTCTGTGATTTTAGCACGGGTCAGAGCCTTGGCTTCCTCGGCCTTCTGCGTCGAGGAGGATGTCATTTCAACAAAGGCGGCGATGATGCCGCCGGGGTTGGCGATGAAGTCCGCCACCACCGGCACGCCCCGGACATGCAGCGCCAGGCGCGCCGCATCGTCGAGCGGGCCGTTGGCGCCCTCGGAGACGAAACGTGCCCGCAGCCGCGCGACGTTGGCGGCGGTGACGACGTTCTGGATGGCGCAGGGGAAAAGAATGTCGCACTCCTGATAGAGGACATCCTCCGCGCCTGGAGCGATGTTCTTCGCTTCGCGGGCGAGGCCCGCCTTCACCGCCTCGACATCCTGTTTGATGATTGCCTGCGCGAGCTCCTCGCCCGGCGCCTTGTCGAATATCCAGGTGCCGCCGTATTTGGGATCGCCCAAGGCGGCGAGCCGCGCGCCAGTCTCGCGGAAATAACGGAACACCGCCGCACCCATAGCGCCCATGCCCTGGATGGCGAAGGTCGCGCGCGCGGGATCGCGGCCGCGTTCCTGCATGAGAGTCTGGCCGGCGACAGCCACGCCGAGGCCAGCAATGCCTTCGCGGTCGTAATCGGTGCCGCCCATCGCAAGCGGCTTGCCGGTGAAGCAGCGGGTCGACTTCAACTCGTCGCAGGCCCACAGCGCGTGTTCGGGCCGGCCGCCGATATCGAAGCCGAAACCGCCGTAACGGCCACCGTTTTCCAGCAGGAACGGTTTGCACAATTGCACGAAGCGGCGGTATTTTTTCTCGAAATCGGGGGCGGTGGGATCGGCGCGCAGGGCCGATTTGGCCCCGCCCATCGGCAGCCCGGCCGCCGCGTTCTTGAGCGCCATGGTGCGGGCGAGCATGCGCACATCGTCGAGCGTGACATCGGGCGTGATGCGGGTGCCGCCCTTGCCGCTGCGCTCGACCGGGCCGCCCACGCTGATGCCGGTGTTCCAGACCACGATATAGCCCTCGATCCCCAGTGCGGGATCGCGCACGGTTTCCTCGACTTCAGGTTTCAGCGCCGCGAAACGTTCCTGCAGCGCCGCGAGCGCCTGCGCGAAATCCTGCGCCGATGCGATTTTCTTTTGAGCTTTCATGCCGTCCCTGCCTGTGTGGATCACCGGCAGATTATTACTTTTGCCGGGCCGGGGAAAGCCGGGAAAATCAGACAAGCCCCGCCAGTTCCTTCGCCAGCGCCTCTATGCCTTTGCTGCGCTGCGCCGTGCTCAGCCATTGTTTAGGCGTGAACAGTTTCTGATCTGGCCGCAGACGGAAAGCGCCGGCGCGGTCCTGCAGCCATTTCATCAGCGCCGGCACGTTCGGCGGGCTATCCTTGTAGAAACCGATGGTGACGCCCTTGGGCCCGGCGTCCAAACGGTCGATGCCCGCCTTGCGGCAGAGCTGCTTGATGGAGACGATGGCAAGCAGATGCTCGACCTCCTCGGGCAGCGGGCCGAAACGGTCGATCAGCTCGGCCGCGAAACCCTCGAGCTCCGCCTTGTCCCTCAGTTCGGCCAGACGGCGGTAAAGGCTCATGCGCACGTTGAGCTCGGGCACGTAAATCTCGGGGATCAGCACCGAAGTGCCGAGATTGATTTGCGGCGACCATTCATGATCGGGCAGCGGCACGGCGGCATCGCCCGCGCGCACGGCGGCCACGGCGTCCTCCAGCATCTGCTGGTAGAGCTCGACGCCGATTTCCTTGATGTGGCCCGACTGCTCCTCGCCCAGCAGATTGCCGGCGCCGCGAATATCCATGTCGTGGCTGGCGAGCTGGAACCCGGCCCCGAGCGTGTCGAGCGTTTCCAGCACCTCAAGCCGCCTTTGCGCCTGTGGGTTCAATTTCGCGACCGGCGGATAGGTCATATAGGCATAGGCCCGCACCTTGGAGCGGCCGATGCGCCCGCGGATCTGGTAGAGCTGCGCCAGGCCGAACATGTCGGCGCGGTGCACCACCATGGTGTTGGCGGTGGGGATGTCGATGCCGTTTTCGATGATGTTGGTGGCCAGCAGCACATTATATTGCCCGTCATAGAAGGCGGTCATACGGTCCTCGAGCTCCTGTGCGCTCATCTGGCCGTGGGCGCTGACGATTTTGACCTCCGGCACCAGTTCTTTGAGCATAGGCGTAAGATCCTCGATATCCTTGATGCGCGGGCAGACATAGAAAGTCTGGCCGCCGCGGTAATGCTCGCGCAGGATGGCTTCGCGCACCACCACCGGATCGAAGGGCAGAATGAAGGTGCGGATCGCCAGGCGGTCGACAGGGGGCGAGGCGATGATGCTCATGTCCCGCACGCCCGTCAGAGCCATCTGCAGCGTGCGCGGGATCGGCGTGGCGGTGAGCGTCAGGACGTGCACATTCGCTTTCAGGGCCTTGAGCTTCTCCTTCTGCTTGACGCCGAAACGCTGTTCCTCGTCTACAACCACCAGGCCCAGATTGTGAAACCTGATTTTATCGGCCAGCAGCGCGTGCGTTCCCACAACGATCTGCACGCGCCCGGCCGCCAGCGCTTCGCGGGTTTTGGCGGCTTCGCCGGCCGTCACCATGCGGGACAGCTGCGCCACCTGGATGCCTGTCCCGGCGAAACGCTGGGTGAAATTGTTGTAGTGCTGGCGAGCCAGCAGCGTGGTCGGCACCACCACCGCGACCTGGGTGCCGTTCATGGCCGCGACATAAGCGGCGCGGATCGCCACTTCGGTTTTGCCGAACCCAACATCGCCGCAGACCAACCGGTCCATTGCCTGCCCGCCCGCGAGATCGCCCAGCGCGTCGTCGATGGCGCGCTGCTGGTCCTCCGTTTCCTGATAGGGGAAGCGCGCGATAAACTCGTTGTAGCCGCCCTGCCCGCTTTCCATCGCCGTGCCACGCTGCAGGGCCCGGGCGGCGGCGATTTTCAGCAGCTCCTCGGCCATGCGCATCAGATCTTTCTTGACCCGGGCCTTACGCGCCTGCCAGCCCGCGCCGCCGAGCTTGTCGAGCTGCACCGCGCCTTCGTCGGCGCCGTAGCGCGAAAGCACTTCTATATTCTCGACCGGCACGAACAGCCGGTCGCCGCCCTCGTAAATCACTTTCAGGCAGTCATGAGCGTTGCCACCGGCCTCGAGGGTCTCAAGCGCCTCGAAGCGCCCGACGCCGTGATCGATATGCACCACCAGATCGCCCGGGCTTAAGGACGATACTTCGGTAAGAAAATGGTCGGCGCGGCGCTTCTTGCGCGCGGGGCGGGTCAGGCGGTCGCCCAGAATATCCTGCTCGGTGATGACGGCGAGGTCGGGCGCATAAAAACCGTGTTCGAGCGCGAGGACCGCCAGGCCCGTCTGATAAGCCCCCAGCTTTTTCAGATCCTCCGCCGTATCGCACAGGGTCAGGTTGGCGAAGCCAGCCGCTTCCATCAGCCCGCGCAGGCGTTCACGCGAGCCGTTGCTGTAGGCCGCGATCAGCACCTTGCGCCCCGCCTGCTGATGCAGGGACGAGACCACTGCGGCCAGTTCGTTAAAGACGTTGCCGTCGGGCCGCGCCCGCACATCGGAAAAATCGCGGCTTTTGCGCACCGCCCGGTTTTCGTCCTCGCCCGGCGCGTTGAAGGGAGAAAGGGTTTCCGCTTCCTGCACCAGCGTACGCCATTCACCGTCCTTTATATAAAGACGTTCGGGCGGCAGTGGGTGATAGACCGTGCCGCTCAGGGATACATCGCCGCCCTGCTTCTTCAGGATTTTCTTTTTTGAGGAATCTTCAAGCGTGCGGCGGGCCTGGTAGAAATCATCAATCTGGGCCTGGCGCTCGGCACGGGCCTGGAGAACCTGGTGATCGAACGTGTAGGCCGCCCCGGGCGCATAGGCCCCCAGAACATCCATCGTTTCAAAGAAAAGCGGCAGCCAGTGATCCATGCCGTTATAGTGACGGCCTTCGCTGACGGCCTGATAAAGCGGATCGGCGGCCATCGCCACGCCGAACAATTCGCGATAGCCGGCGCGGAAGCGCGCGATGGAGTCATCATCCAGGAAAAATTCCGCCGCCGGGTGCAGTGTCAGGTCCGCGCACTGATCGGCGGTGCGCTGGGTCATGGGATCGAACCGGCGCAGGGATTCGAGGTCGTCGCCGAAGAAATCGAGGCGGTAAGGCGCGTCGTGCCCCGCCGGGAACAGATCGACGATGCTGCCGCGCAGAGCGTATTCCCCGGCTTCGCGCACGGTATCGACGCGGTTATAGCCGTTTTTGTGCAGGAACGATTTCAGAGCATCCTGCGTCACGCTCTTGCCCTTCGTCAGCACCAGCGACGCGGCCTGCATCACCGCGCGCGGCGGCACGCGCTGGGTCAGGGCATTCACGGTCGTGATCAGCAGGCGCGGATAGCGGGTTTTTTCCTCCTGCCACGCCAGCAGCGTACACAGGGCCGCCACGCGCGTCGCCACCACGTCGTTGTTGGGTGAAACGCGGTCATAGGGCAGACAATCCCACGCCGGGAACACGGCCACCTTCACATCCGGCGCGAAAAAGGCCAGCAGATCGGCAAGCGCGGCCGCCCGCCCCTCGTCGAGCGCGACATGGATCAGCACGCGATCGGCGGGCATGAGGGCGCGGGCCTTGTCCGCGAGCAAGCGTGCATCCTGACCCTCGGGGGCATTCGGGATCACGCGTCCGGCAGAAAAGGCAGCGGCTTCGGTTTGCGGGGCGGGGTTAGCCATGCGTGGCTTTTACCCGGCAGAGACGGTGAAATCAAACACTTAAGGACGTCGCGCCCAGCAGCTTCTCCATCACCGGATCAAGCACGTTCGCGGGCACGGGCTCCTTGCCGGTGATCCAGTTGTAAAGCTCAGGATCGCTGTAGGTCAGGATCTGCTCGTAAGACGCCAACTCAGCAGCCGTGAATTGCGCCACATGCGCGTCGGCGAACCGGCCCATGATCAGGTCCATTTCCCGCGTGCCCCGGTGCCAGGAGCGGAAGATCAGGCGTTTTCTTGTGTTTTCAAGCTGTTCTGGCGCTGTCATGGCGGTCCCGGCTGTAAGGTTGAAATTATACAGAATCATTCAATCCTGATCCACCCCCCGCCGGCAACCGTACAAGAAGCATGAGGAAAACCCGCCCCCAGGAATCCAGACGGGAATCCGGGCGGAAACCCCTCTCGGCTCTGGCTTTGGGGGTCGTTTGTGCTATATTCCCCCTCACCTGCAAACGACCTTCGAGGCAAGGGAACCGACACAGCGACCGTGATGGCGGCTTGCCGTAAATTTGCTAACTGATCAAGAGGTATGGATCACATGTCTAAAGTAATAGGTATTGACCTGGGCACGACCAATTCCTGCGTTGCTGTCATGGAAGGCAAAGAACCTCGCGTTATTGAAAACGCAGAAGGTGCGCGCACGACCCCCTCGATGGTCGCCTTCACCAAGGAAGGCGAGCGCGTGGTGGGGCAGCCGGCCAAGCGCCAGGCGGTCACCAACCCCGACAACACGCTGTATGCCGTCAAGCGCCTGATCGGCCGCCGCTTCGACGACCCCGAAGTGCAGAAGATGATTAAGACGGCACCCTTCAAGATCGTCAAAGGCGACAACGGCGACGCCTGGGTCGAGGTGAACGGGGAGAAAATGGCCCCGGCGCAGATCTCGGCCATGGTGCTCAAGAAAATGAAAGAGACGGCGGAAAGCTATCTCGGCCACCCGGTCAGCCAGGCGGTCATCACCGTTCCGGCTTATTTCAACGACTCCCAGCGCCAGGCGACCAAGGATGCCGGAAAGATCGCGGGGCTGGAAGTCCTGCGCATCATCAACGAGCCGACGGCGGCGGCGCTGGCCTATGGCCTCGACAAGAAAAAAACCGGCAC
>CAZNYM010000030.1:0-21742 GCA_964577255.1 uncultured Pseudobdellovibrionaceae bacterium
GCACAGTCAACCTCAACCAGGCGATCGCCGAGTCGTGTGACACTTATTTCTACAAAATCGCCGTCGATCTCGGCATCAACCGCATCGCCGACATGGCGCGGCGGCTGGGACTGGGTGAAAAACTGGGCATCGAGTTGCCCGAGGAGCGTTCGGGCCTGGTGCCGACCACGGCATGGAAGAAAACGGCGATGAAGGACATCTGGCACCCTGGCGAATCGCTGGTGGCGGCCATCGGCCAGGGCTATCTGCTAACCACGCCGCTGCAGCTTGCCACCATGACGGCACGTCTGGTCAATGGCGGCCATGCCGTCAAGCCGCGCCTGAGCGTCTATGTCGGCGACCGTCCCGACCACGCGATGGAATGGCCCAGGATCAACATCAACCGCAAGCATCTGGACTGGATCGTCAAGGGCATGGTCAGCGTCGTCAACGAGCCCAAGGGTACGGCGCTGGGCTCGCGCATCACCGAGGAGGGGATGGAGATGGGCGGCAAGACGGGCACTTCTCAGGTGCGGCGCATTACGCGGGAAGAACGCGCGCGCGGCCCGACGCGGCAGGAGGATTTGCCCTGGAAATACCGCCACCACGCGCTGTTCGTCGGTTTCGCGCCGGTCGGAAAGCCGCGCTATGCCTGCGCCGTGGTGGTCGAGCACGGCATCAGCGGTTCGGGCGCCGCCGCGCCGGTGGCACGCGACATCATGCTCGAGGCGCAGAAACGCAATCCGGCCGCGCAGCCGGCCGTCCTCAAATCGCAGACACAACCCGGCGAAGAGGCTCCCTCATGACCCTGCACATGGACCTTCATGGCGACGAGCCGCTGTCGCGCAAGCTCCGGCACCTTGATCTCGGCCTGATCGTGCTGATCGCGCTGGTGTCGTGTGTCGGCTTCGCCGCCCTTTATTCCGCCGCCGGCGGATCGCTCGAGCCATGGGCGGCGCGGCAGATGACGCGTTTCGGCGTCGGCATGGTGGGCATGATGATCATCGCGCTGATCGACATCCGCCTGTGGCACCGCTTTTCCTACCTGTTCTACGTCGCCGGCATCCTTCTCCTTATATATGTCGAGTTCATGGGCCGGATCGGCATGGGGGCGCAGCGCTGGATTGACCTGGGCTTCATCCAGATCCAGCCTTCCGAGATGATGAAGATCGCTTGCGTCATGGCGCTGGCACGCTATTTTCACGCCGCCACGCTCGACGACATGCGCCGCCCCCTGTTCCTGCTGCCGGCCGCGTTCATGGTGCTTTTGCCGGTCGGGCTCGTGCTGCTGCAGCCGAACCTCGGCACCGCGCTCATATTGCTGATGAACGGCGCGGCGCTTTTGTTCCTGGCCGGGGCGCCGTTGTGGCTTTACGGCGCGGGCGCGGCGGGCGTGGCGGTGCTGGTGCCGCTGATCTGGCATTTTTACATGCACGATTACCAGAAGCAGCGTGTGATGACCTTCCTCAACCCCGAAAGCGACCCGCTCGGCGCCGGTTATCACATCACCCAGTCGAAAATCGCGCTCGGCTCTGGCGGTTTAGACGGCAAAGGCTTCCTTAAAGGCACGCAAAGCAGCCTCGATTTCCTGCCGGAAAAGCAGACCGACTTTATTTTCACCGTCTGGGCCGAGGAATGGGGTTTCATCGGCAGCGTGGCGCTTCTGCTGTTGTTCGCGCTGATTTTTATCTATTGCGGCTGGATCGCGCTGCGCAGCCGGCACGATTTCGGCAAGCTGCTCGCCTTCGGCCTGATGATCAACTTCTCGCTTTACATGTTCATCAACGTGGCGATGGTGATGGGGTTGATCCCGGTGGTGGGCATTCCGCTGCCGCTGATTTCCTATGGCGGATCGGCCATGATCGCGGTGATGGTGGCTTTCGGCCTCATCATGTCGGTCAGCATCCACAGGGACGCCAAACTGGCCCGCATGTGATCAGCCGAATTTCACACCCTTGGTCTGCAGCATCTGCTGCAGCTCGCCGCTGGCATACATCTCGCGCACGATGTCGCAGCCGCCGATGAACTCGCCCTTGATGTAAAGCTGGGGGATGGTCGGCCAGCTGGCGAAATCCTTGATGCCCTGGCGGATGTCGTTGTCCTCCAGCACATTAATGTCTTTGAACACGACGCCCAGCTGGGAGAGCACCTGTACCACCGCGGCGGAAAAACCGCACTGGGGGAACACAGCGGTGCCTTTCATGTAAAGAACCACGTCGTTGCTGTCGATGTCGCGGCGGATACGGTCGAAAATCACATTCTGCATAGGGTCTACTCTGGTTATTGAAGCGGTACGGATGTCTGGATCGATAAAGCGTGCAGCTCGGCGCCCATCTTGCCGCGCAGGGCGGCGTACACCATCTGATGCTGCTGCACACGGGATTTGCCGGCGAAGGCGGGGCTGGTGACATGGGCGGCGTAATGATCGCCGTCGCCGCGCAGGTCGGAAATGACGACCCGCGCGCCGGGGATGCCCTCGCGGATCATTTTTTCGATCATGCCGGCGTCCATCGCCATGATGCTAAGCCTTTCCTTCCATGAAAGCGGGCAGCCAGCGTTCGTTGATGGCTGCCATTTCACTTACCAAAATAATTGAATCGGCGCCGATTTTCAAACTTTCGCCGCTCACGGTCCCCAGGCGCTCGAGCGTAACACCGGCAAGCGCCCGGCGCAGGTCATCCGCGCCGCCGGGCGCGCAGGTGAGAACGTAGCAGCCCTGATCCTCGCCGAACCAGAAGCCATGATCGCCGGTGCGCTCGATCACCGCGCCCTTGCCGCCCGCAAGCGCCATTTCCGCGAGCGCCACCAGCAGCCCGCCGTCGGATACGTCGTGGCAGGCGCTGACCAGCCCCCGGCGAATCGCGGCGCGCACGGCGTCGCCGTTCTTCCTTTCCACGGCAAGATCGACAGGCGGGGGCGGGCCGTCCTCGCGGCCCAGCACTTCGCGCAGATACAGCGATTGGCCCAGATGACCCGTGATCGTTCCCGCGAGGAAAATAACATCGCCTTCGTTCATGAACGAAAGGCCGGTGGTCTGCCGCCAGTCATTGGCCAGCCCCACGCCGCCGATCGCCGGGGTGGGCAGGATTCCTTTTTCATTGGTTTCGTTATAAAGCGATACGTTGCCGGAAACGATGGGGTAATCAAGAGCGCGGCAGGCCTCGGCCATGCCGGCCAGCGCCCGCACGAACTCCCACATGATCTCGGGCTTTTCCGGGTTGCCGAAATTGAGGTTGTCGGTCAAAGCAAGCGGCTGCGCGCCGGTGGCCGAGAGATTGCGCCAGCTTTCCGCCACCGCCTGCTTTCCACCCTCGAACGGATCGGCGAAGCAGTAGCGCGGTGTGACGTCGCAGGTGATCGCGAGGGTTTTTTTCTCCCCGATCTTCACTAAAGCCGCATCGGCCGGGCGCGCTGCCTGGATGCCGGCAATGCCGGGACTGCTGATGGTTTCACCGCGCACCAGCGAGTCATATTGCTCCCAGATCCAGCGCTTGGAAGAGATATCAGGGCAACCCAGCAGGATTTTCAGGGCTTCGATGGGCGATTTATTATGCGCCAGCGCGGGCAGGGGGGCCGGGGCGGGCCGCGCCTTCTGCGGCCGGTCGTAAAGCGGCGCGTCGTCGACCAGCGGCGGCACGGGAATATCGCACCAGCTTTTGCCGTACATATCGAGAACCAGGCGGCCCGTATCCGTCGTGACACCGATCACGGCGAAATCGAGATCCCATTTCTCGAAGATCGCGCGGGCCATCGCTTCTCTGCCCGGCTCCAGCACCATCAGCATGCGCTCCTGAGATTCCGACAGCATGATCTCGTAAGGGCTCATCCGTGGCTCGCGCTGGGGCACGTCGTCGAGGGTCAGCGTGACACCCACGCCGCCCTTGGCGGCAATCTCGACCGAGGAAGAGGTCAGCCCCGCCGCGCCCATGTCCTGGATGCAGATGATCGCGTTTTGCGCCATCAGCTCAAGACAGGCTTCGAGCAGCAGCTTCTCGGTGAACGGGTCGCCGACCTGGACCGTGGGGCGCTGGGCCTCGGCTTCGTCGTCGAAGCTGGCCGAGGCCATAGTGGCACCGTGGATGCCGTCGCGGCCGGTTTTGCTGCCGACATAGACGATGGGCTGGCCCGGCGCCGCGCCGCGCGAATAATAGATTTTATCCTGATCGACCAGGCCCACCGTCATGGCGTTGACCAGGATGTTGCCGTTATAGGAGGGATGGAAATTGGTTTCCCCGCCCACGGTCGGCACGCCCATGCAGTTGCCGTAGCCGGCGATTCCCGCCACCACGCCCGCCACCAGGCCGCGCGTTTTCGGATGCGCCGGATCGCCGAAGCGCAGCGCGTTCATGTTGGCGACCGGCCGGGCACCCATGGTGAATACATCGCGCATGATGCCGCCCACGCCCGTGGCCGCGCCCTGATAGGGCTCGATATAGGAAGGGTGGTTGTGCGATTCCATCTTGAACACCGCCGCTTGCCCGTCGCCGATATCGATCACACCTGCGTTCTCACCCGGCCCCTGGATCACCCAGGGCGCGGCGGTCGGCAGTTTTTTGAGATGGATGCGCGAGGATTTGTAGGAGCAATGCTCCGACCACATCACCGAAAAGATCCCCAGCTCGGTGTAGGACGGCGTCCGCCCCAGGATTTTCAGGATGCGCTCGTACTCGTCGGGCTTCAGCCCGTGCTGTGCCACCACGGCTTGGGTCAGGGCCGGTTCGCGGAACGCGGGGTCGTCCTGTTTTTTCAGGGGGGCGGAAGTCATGGCATGTTTATAGCCAAAGAGCTTTGGAAAAACAGGGGCAAAAAGCGTTGACATAAGCGTTTTTTTTCCCGTACCATTTACCGCAGAACGATAAAAAACGCCTGTTTCCAGGGAAAACCGCATGCCCGCGTCCGCGACTTTGAAGGCCCCGCTGCACGACCTTGTCCGCCTGATGGCGCCCGGGGCGGCGTTCTTTCGCGCGGTACACGAAGCGGGCGTGGTGACCAACCCACCGGAAAAAGTCTCGCCGCTGTTCGCGGCGGCGGTCAGCATGCAGCGCGGCGCAGTCAATCACATGCTGGCCGCCACCGATGTCCTGCTCGAGGACTGGGGCGTGCCGCCGGAAACGACCGCGCTTGAATTTTCCTGGGATCCGCTTTCGGAACCGCATAACGGTTTTACCCGCATCGACCTGGTGTTTGCCAAGGAACCGCCGTTCATTTCCTCCGAACCGGATGACGTTTCTTATCGGGCCAGCCGCATGACCGATAGGCGCTGCCCCGGCGATTCGCGCGAAGACCGGCAGACGCGGGAGACTCTGGCGTTTAAAATCAGCGCCGAGCGCCGTTTCAGCATGGCCCTGGGGTTTGCCAATATGGAGAAGGTGGCCTATCCCGGCCAGGATCTCGGGCTGGCGGTCGGCCTGGCCTGGGAAAATGACGGACCCCATGTGCGTAACGTCAGCATGCACGGGCTGGGCCCGGGGGCGCAGCAGTTTGCCCGGCAGATACAGGAGCTTTTCCATGCGGGCGACGTCGAATACATCCACCGCGACCTTGACGAGGCGCACCGGCACACCAAGGCGGCGCTCGATCTGATGAAGCGCAGGGCCGGGGATTATGACGCCTATGGCCGCTTCCGCAAGATGTGGGATCCGTACTGATCCGATTTTCTAGAAAGATGTCGCCAGCGCCGCGAACAGCGGCGCGCCGCTGCGGTTCGCCTGCCAGTCCTGGGTGGCGTCCTCGGGGTGGGGCATCATGCCCAGCACGTTTTTTTGCGCGTTGAGAATGCCAGCGATATTATCAAGCGATCCGTTGGGGTTAGCCTCGATCGTTACCTTACCGCTTTCATCGCAGTAGCGAAATGCGATCAAATCTTTATCCTGTAATTCTTTGAGAGTAGAGTCCGAAGCGAAAAAATTACCTTCGCCATGCGCTACAGGTACCTGAAGAACATCGCCTTTTTTGAATTTTTTCATGAAGCCGTTGTCGTTGGTCTCGGCGCGCAGGCAGACCGGGCGGCAGATGAATTTCAGGGATCTGTTCCGCAGCAGCGCGCCGGGCAGAAGCCCGCTTTCGACCAGGATCTGGAACCCGTTGCACACCCCCAGCACCCGCACGCCGCGCCCGGCTAGGCGCACGACGTCCTTCATGGCGGGGGAGTGGGCGGCCATGGCGCCGCAGCGCAGATAGTCGCCGTAGGAAAATCCGCCCGGCAGCACAACCAGGTCGGGGTCGCCCAGATCGGCTTCCTTGTGCCAGACCAGGCGGGGTTCATGGCCGGTGGCGGCCTGCAGGGCCTGGGCCATATCCCGTTCGCGGTTGGTGCCGGGGAAGACGACGATTGCGGTTTTCATGTGCCCGGTCTAGCAGGTCCGGCCCGGGTGGAAAAGGGGCGGAAACAGGGCAAAAGTGGAGCCTACCGCCTATATATTATGTGAAATCGAACGATTGTTTCGTATTTCGGAAAAACTGTGGAACTTTTTGCTTGCCAGCACCATCGTATTCATCTAGAAACGCTAATATACGATAAAGCTGGTATAAAGACCTGTCCGGGCAAAAGCGTCTAAAAAAAGGCGTCTTCGGTTCGGAGGGGAGGTGGGAGATGGAGCGCGTGTGCCCCGACCAGCGGGTTGAACAAGGGAACAAAAAACAAAACAAAGATGTTTGGATAGTCACAGATAAAGCCCCCTGCGGGGGCTTTTTCGCATCTGGGGGCTATTTGCTGACGATCTGGTTCTTGGCGTCCTCGTAACAGGCCTCGATCTGGCGATCGAGCAGGTGCTCCGAGATCTCCTTGCCCTTGTCCTTGAAGTCTGCCAGCACCTTGCGCTTGACGTCGTCGAAACCGGCTTCCTCGAGGTTGGCGGCGATGACATCGCGGGCGTAGGTTTCCGCCTCGTCGCCGGCCAGGCCCAGCTGGTCCGCCGCCCACAGGCCAAAAAGCTTGCAGGTGCGCGCCTCGATCTTGAACAGCAGTTCCTGATCGTGGGCGTATTTGTTTTCGAAAGCGGTTTTGCGTTCGTCGAAAGTCATGGCAACCTCTCCCTCAAAGCCTGTGGCGCGGCCATTTTCTATCATTTGCAAGCGGCGAAATCTAGGGTATATCAGAGAAATCATGAAAACATTTGGTATTTCAATGGGCAAGCGCCGCATCATCTATGAAGGCAAGGCCAAAACCGTCTATGAAGGGCCCGAGCCCGGCACCCTGATCCAGTATTTCAAGGACGACGTCACTGCCTTCAACAAGGAAAAGCACGAGATCATCCTGGGCAAGGGGGTGCTGAACAACCGCATCTCGGCGCATCTGATGACGCGGCTCGAGGCCATCGGTATCCCCACCCATTTCCTTAAATCCATCAACATGCGCGAGCAGCTGGTGCGTCAGCTCGAGATCATCCCGATCGAGGTGGTCGTGCGCAACGTCGCCGCCGGGTCGATCTGCAAGCGCCTGGGCGTGAAGGAAGGCACCGTCTTCCCGCAGCCGATCGTCGAGTATTACTACAAGAAGGACGAGCTGGGCGACCCGATGGTGAACGAACATCACATCGTCGGGTTCGGCTGGGCCGATCCGTACGAGCTCGAGGAAATCGTGCACATGGCCTGGCGCGTGAATGATTACCTCAACGGCCTGTTCTCGGGTATTGGTCTTCGCCTGATCGATTTCAAGCTCGAGTTCGGCCGTCTGTGGGGCGAATACGGCGAACTGTATATCTTCCTCGCCGATGAAATCTCACCCGACAATTGCCGTCTGTGGGACGCGCAGAGCGGCGAGAAGATGGACAAGGACCGTTTCCGCCAGGGGTTGGGCGGCATGATCGAGGCTTACCAGCAGGTGGCCGAACGCCTGGGCCTGATCCCCAAGGGCGGCATCATCGACGGCGGCAGCATCAACGAGCAGCTGGCGGCCTCGCTGGGCGAGATCGAGAACGAACTCGCGCGTGAACGTAAATTGCGCGGCATCAATAAAACCCCGCCCGGCAAGCCGTGGAAGACCTGAGCCGATGAAAGCCATCGTCCATATCACGCTGAAAAAAGGCGTCCTCGACCCGCAGGGCAAGGCCATCGGCCAGGCGCTGCACGGCATGGGGTTCGGCGATGTCGGCGAAGTGCGCCAGGGCAAGTTCATTGAGCTCGATGTGCCCGCCGGCACCGATGAAAAGCGCGTGGCGCAGATGTGCGAAAAGCTCCTCGCCAACCCGGTGATTGAGGATTACCGGATCACGCTTTCGGCCTGATTTTTTTCGCTCGCTCGGGACGACATGGCATCATGACCTATCTTCACCGCGTGCCCGCCATCCGCAAGGGGCTCGATCACCTGCTGAAGCACGATCCGGTCTTCAGCAGGAAGAATTTCGATCTCGACAGTTTCGCCTGGGAATATAAGGGCCCCGGCTATGAATCCCTGGTACGCATCGTCATCGGCCAGCAGCTTTCCACCAAGGCGGCGCAGAGCGTGTGGGAGAAATTCCGTGGACATGTCGGCACAGTCAATCCCGCGCGGGTGCTGAAGCTTTCGGAACACGACATGCGCGCGCTGGGGTTAAGTGGCCAGAAAATCAAGTACATCACCGGCCTGTCGGAAGCGGTGAAGGGGAAAAGCTTCGACCCGCACGCGCTCGAAGCCATGAACGACGACGACGTGCACGCCGCCATCACCGCGCTCAAGGGCTTCGGCGGCTGGAGCGCGCAGATGTACCTGATGTTCTCGCTCGCCCGGCCCGACGTCTGGCCGGCGGGGGATCTGGGCGTCCAGGAAGGCCTGCGGCTTTATCTGCGCAAAAAAGAACGGCCGGATTTCGAAGCCACGCTCAAGGCCGGCAAGCGCTTTCGTCCACACGCCACCGCGGCTTCGCTTTTACTTTGGAAAATCAAGGACGCCTAGAGCTTACGGCGCGAACTGCTCTTTCATGATGCGTTCTTCCAGATTGTGATCCGGGTCGAACAGCAGCGTCACGGCGATGCTCTGGTCTTCCTGCACTTCCACGGCGGCGATATCGCGGATTTCCGTCGAATCGGCGGTGGCGCTGACCGGGCGCTTGCCGGCGTCGTGCACGGAAAAGCCGATGCGGGTGAGATGCGGCAGCAGCGCGCCGCGCCAGCGGCGCGGACGGAAGGCGCTGATGGGGGTCAGCGCCAGCACGTTGGCCGACAGCGGCAGGATGGGGCCGTGCGCCGAAAGATTATAGGCCGTGCTGCCCGCGGGCGTCGAAACCAGAATGCCGTCGCACACCAGCTCGGGCAGGCGTTCAATCCCGTCGATGGTCACGCCGATCTTGGCGGTGTGGCGTTCCTCGCGCAGCAATGAAATCTCGTTAAAAGCTATGGCTTCCGCGTTTTTGCCGTCGCGCGTCTGCACCTTCATGCGCAGGGGGCGGAGAGTCACGCTCTGCGCCTTTTCCAGGCGCTGCACCAGGTTTTCAGTGCGGAAGGGGTTGAGCATGAACCCGAGCGAGCCGCGATTCATGCCGTAAAGCGGCATTTTCAGCGCGTGGAATTTGTGCAGCGCCTCAAGAAGCGTGCCGTCGCCCCCCAGCACCACGATCACATTGGCTTTCTCAAGCGGCATCTCGCCGTATTGCTTCTTCAGGCTGGCGGCGGCTGAACGGGCTTCGTCGGTGTCGGCAACGTGGAAATAAAGCGCCTGTCCGGCCATGGTTTACTCCGCCGGGGCCTTGAGGTGGGCATGCTTCTCGCCCCAGCCGTCGGGATCGCGCAGGAACGATTCCACCGATGCAAGCGTGGCGGCGTCGAAATATTTCTGCGCCCGGGCGATGTCCAGCACATCCCACCAGGTGGCAAGTGCGTGCAGCCTGATATTGAGCGCGCGCATATTCTCCTCGCTCGCCTTCATGGTGCCGTAATGGAAGATCACGAACGCATGATCGACCAGCGCCCCCGCCTTGCGCAGGGCGTCGACGAACACTTTCTTGCTGCCGCCGTCGGTCTGCAGATCCTCGACCAGAATGACCTTCTGTCGCGGCTCGTCCATGCAGCCCTCGATCTGGGCCATGCGGCCGAAACCCTTGGGCTGCTTGCGCACATAAAGCATCGGCAGGCCCAGCCGCTCGGCGATGAAGGCGCCGTAGGGAATGCCCGCGGTCTCGCCGCCCGCCACGTAATCAAGCTCGCCGCACTGCGCGCGGATCATCGCCGCGGCATCGTCCATCAGCTGCGTGCGTTCTTTCGGGAAAGAGATCAGCCGGCGGCAATCGACGTACACGGGGCTGAGCCGTCCCGAAGTCAGGACGAACGGCTTGTCGGCGTTGAACAGAACCGATTTGGTGTCCAGCAAGGCGCGGGCGGAACGGGCGGCAACGTCTTTATCCATGAAAGGTTTTTCCTTCTCAGACGGCTTTATTCATGCGGGGGCGAGCCCCCGTATCCTGAATAATGGCGGTGGCGGCGTCAATCCCCTGGCGGCAGGCCTCTTCCCAGTCCAGCCCGGTGGCCACCCCGGCCACGAAACCGGCGGCGAACTGGTCGCCCGCGCCCACGGTGTTGACGATGCGGTGCGCCGGCAGGGTCACGCCCGGCACGTGGATCACCTGGCCGCCGCGCAGGATATAGGCGCCATCGCTGCCGTTGGTGATGATGAAATTCTTGCCGGTTTCATGCGCGCGCGCGAAGGCAAGCGCCATGTCGTGCACGTCGAACAGGGTGAACAGCTCGCCGATATTACCGATGATGAAATCGATTTTCTGCTTCATCACCCGCTCGATCGCCGGGCGGGCGGCGATGATGATCTCGCGGTCGGTGAGGTTGAGGACGATCCGCGCGCCCGCCGCGCCGTAGCGCGCCACCGCGGCCTCCAGCACGTTGTCCTCGCGATGGTTGACCGGCATGTGCGCGGTGTTGGTTTCAAGATAGATGTAATTGACGAACCCGGCCTTCGGTTCCGGCAGGTCGGCGGGCGCGAGCTGGAAACCGGCCGCGTCGGTGCAGAACACGAAGCTGCGCTCCTTGTCCGGCGTCACCAGGGTCAGGCACATCGACGTCATTTTCTGCGGATGCACCGGGGCGGGAAACTCGATCCCGGTGCCCTTGAAACCGTTCATGAAAATGCCGGCATAGGGGTCGTCGCCCACCTTGCCGATGAAGCGCACCGCCACGCCGTGGGCCGCCAGGCCGCAGGCCACATTCGCGGCGCAGCCGCCAGGGAAAAAAGCAGGGCCGTCGAGCTGCGCCAGGATCGTGCCGGTGGTGCAGGAATCGAGCAGGGTGGAAGCGCCCTTGCTGATATGGTGCTTCTCGAGGAAGCGATCGTCGGTTTCGGCGATCACATCCACGTTGGCAAGGCCGATGCAGGTGATGAAGGGCTTGTCCTGGGTCATGGTGTCAGGGGGTTGTTTTACAGGGCAAGGGGGCTTTGCGCAACTTTAACCGTAAACTTTGTTTTTGTTGAAAAAACAAAGTGTTGTGACAGGTCTGCGGTAAAAATTACTGGCTCACCCAGATGATCCGCGCCATCCACGCGACCTCGTCCTGCTTGAGAATGCGGTCGTCGTGCGCGGGGTTGAGGGATTTAAGCTCCACGCGGCTCGCGTTCTGGCGCAGCAGCTGCTTGGCCATCACCTCGCCCTTGCGGGTTTTCACCACCACGCGGTCGCCGCGGCGGATGTTGGCGCCGGGCGACACGATCAGGATGTCGCCCTCGCGGTACAGCGGTTCCATCGAATCGCCGCTGATCTCAAGCGCGTAAAGCGACTCGCGCGCGCCGCTGCCCACGGCGGGCAGGGGGGCTTCGTCCCAGCCGTCGCCGACGGGGTAGCCGGCGTCGTCGAAATATCCGGCCTTGCCCGCCTGGGCGTAACCGATCACGGGAATGGTCTGGCGCGGGCCGGCGCTGCCGCCGTCGTCCTCGTCGCTGACCAGCGCCAGGAAGTCGCTGATGCTCGCACCCGTCACCGCCAGGATCTTGGCCACGCTCTCGGTCGACGGCCAGCGCGGCTTGCCGTCGCCGCTCACGCGCTTGCTTTTGTTGAAGGTGGTGGGGTCGAGCCCGGCCTTGCGCGCCAGCCCCGAAGGCGAATAGCCGAACGCGTCCGCCAGCCTGTCCACCGCCCGCCATATGCCGTCATGAGTAAACATAGGACAGTAATCCCATTGTATGCGGGAAAAGGAAATAGGAAAAAAGGCCTAGTCGTACATCTCGTATCCGGACTGATTGCAGCATGATAGATTTCATCCGTTTCAATCCTAGCGAGAAGTGTTCTTAGGGCCCAGCCTATGAAATTTACTCTGACCTTTGACGGCGAGCTTGGCTCCCAGAACGGCAGCAAAACAGTCCAAAAAAAATGGGATGTGCGGAAACAATTCCATCCGCAGCTTTCCGAACTGTGGCGGGTTAATCCTTTGCTGATTAATCTGCAGAGAAACCGTCAGATATTTATTGGAGAACATCACGATCCTTCCAAGATCATGGTGGAAGATCCCCAGATCCGCGTTTCTTTGATGGCCGATGTATGTAAGCCCATCTCAATCGGAGGTAGAGAGTTCATTCCTCTGGTTAGGCAAAGCCTTGCGTTGAAATGCAGTCTGAAAATTATTTTTCTTCGGAAAGAGGAACCGGGCAAGCTAATTATTGACGGAGACATCGATAACAGAATCAAGGTTCTGTTGGATAGCTTGACTGTCCCTAAAGATGGAGACCAGGTAGTCAAAGATGGCGAGACATCTCCAATCTATTGCCTATTGGAAGATGACTCCCTGATCACCGGGTACGAAATTCAAACGCACCAGCTGTTGCGTCCCAATATCAGTAAAAACACGGCACAATTAATCATCGAGGTCGATGTAAAAGTCGTACAACCTTATAAATACAACCTGATTTTCCTCGGAAACTAGTTAAAACGAGCGCGTGGATTTATTACCGCAAGTAGGAAAACTCTCAACCTTTCTCACCCTTTAACCGAAGCCAGCTTTTTAGTGGATTAGGTCCGGTCTCTGCTTCCCAACAGTCTTGGTATGCTTAAAACACACGTTAGCGTGTCCCCCAAAAATTTAGGAATAAAATCATATTTTTTCATTGACAGGGCGGAGAATTCGCCGCATAAAGAGAACATATAGGGAACAATTGTGTCCTTAGCAAGCCCCAAAAAGGAATTTAAGCCTTATGTCAATCCGCGATCCGTACAGCCCCCGTCCCACGCCCGATATCGAAACCGTGCCCTTCGCCAGTGCCGAGGAGGCGTGGTTCTGGTTCATCCAGGCGCAAAGCGCGCGCAGCGAAGGGGCGCGGCTGGGCATGGGGCTGGCGGCGGTGCCGCGCCCGTGCGAGCCGGTCGATATTCTAAAAGTGGTCGACCGCCTGTACCGCCAGCGCCGGCTGCTGCGTGATCATCTTTTAGTGTTGCGCCATTACGGCCGCCGGCTGATGGCGCCCGATACGCGCCGGGTCAAGGAGATCCGCGCCGCCCGCCTGTGGCGCGAGGCGCTCGCGCGCCTCGGCCCTGCGCTCGCGCACAAGGGCATCGTCGCCGTGCCCGATCCGTGGGCCGATCCCGCTTTTCTGTCTTTATCCGCCAACATCATCCCGTTCCAGGAGGTCACAAGATGAACGCCGTCACCGAAAAATCCGCCGAACAGTTCCAGGAAAAAGCCTGGGTGATTTTTTCCGGGCAAAGCGAATGGCCGTGGCTGCGCTTCCTGCGTCCCGGCTTCCGGCACTGCTTCGTGATCCTGCACGACGGCGCGCGCTGGCTGTCGCTCGATCCGCTTTTGCAGCACACGGAACTGAAAGCCTACGACCTGCCGGCCGATTTCGACCTGCCGCAGTGGCTGCGCCAGCGCGGCAATATCGTGCTGCCCGCGCCGGTGTTCCGCCGTCACAGGAAACCCGCGCCGTTCATGCTTTTCACCTGCGTCGAAGCGGTGAAGCGCGTGCTGGGCCTTCATTCGTGGTCGATCATGACCCCGTGGCAGCTTTACCGCCATCTCTCTCACGCCTGATTTTCAAAGGAGTTTTCATCATGGGTAGTTTTTCCTCGCGGCCCGACATTCCGCAGCAGCCGGCGCCGGTGAAGTATGTCTATGTCCAGACCCCCGTCTATACCCCCGCGCCGTCGCCGTCCTCTCCGTCCGCGCAGACGCCGCCGCCCGCGTCTTCCGGCGGCACGGCGAACCCGGCCGCGCCCGCCGAACCGACCGACGACGAAGTGCAGGAGCGCGCCCGCGGCGCGAGCCTGCTCGACCGCCGTCGCGGCCGCCTCAGCACCATCCTGACCGGCTTCCGCGGCCTGCTGACAGACACCATCGACGCGCTGCCGCGCAAGACCCTGCTGGGAGAATAGCCATGCCCGTTTTGAAAATGACCGAGAAGGAGAGCGGCGCGCCCGCGCGCCTGGCCGCCCTGGGCGAACGGCACCGCCTGGCGCTCGCCCGCCGCCGCCCGTGGGAATCGCACTGGCAGGACGCGTACGAATTCGCGCTGCCGCACCGCAATTCCTTCGGCGCCGACACGCCCGGCGCGCGGCGCAACGAAACCATTTACGACGGCACCGCGCTCGACGCGGTCGAGCAGCTGGCCGCGAGCCTGCTGGCGAGCCTCACGCCGCCCTGGACCCAGTGGTTCGGGCTGCGGCCCGGGCCCGATCTGTCGCCGGCGCAGGCCGAGGCGCTGGCGCCCGCGCTGGAAAAAGCCGCGCGTACGCTGCAGACCCATTTCGACCGCTCGAATTTCCTGGTCGAGATGCATCAATGCTATCTCGACCTCGCGGTCGGCGGCACCGCCTGCCTGTCGTTCGAGGAAGCCGCGCCGGGCGAATTCTCCGCTTTCCGCTTCGCCGCCGTGCCGCTGCGCGACATTGTGCTGGAGGAGGGGGCGCGGGGCTATCTCGACGGCTCGTTCCGCACGCTCGCGCTGACGCTCGGCCAGATCCGCGACCGCTATCCCGCCGCCGGCGATGCGCTGCCATCCGCCGTCACCGCCCGGGGCGAGAAAGACCCGCAGCAGCGTTTCGAGGTGGTGGAATCCATCCTGCCCGGCACGTTCGGCGTATACGATTACGCCGCGCTATTGTCCGGCGAAGGCGGCACGCCCGCGCTGCTGGCCCAGGGCCGCTTCAGCGAACCGCCGCTGATCGCCTTTCGCTGGATGAAGGCGCCGGGCGAGCTTTACGGCCGCTCGCCGGTGATGAAGGCGCTGCCCGACATCAAGACTGCGAACAAGGTGGTTGAGCTTATCCTCAAGAACGCCTCGATCGCCGTCACCGGTATCTGGCAGGCCGACGACGACGGCGTTTTGAATCCCGCGACCATCGAGCTCAAGCCCGGCACCATCATCCCCAAGGCCGTGGGCTCGGAAGGTCTGCGCCCGCTCGACATGCCCGGCCGCTTCGACATCTCGCAGCTGGTGCTTTCCGATCTGCGCGCGCGCATTCGCCACGCGCTGCTGGCCGACAAGCTGGCGCCGGTCGCGAGCCCGCGCATGACCGCGACAGAAGTGATGGAGCGTTCCGTCGACATGGCCCTGATGCTGGGCGCGACCTACGGCCGGCTGCAGGCCGAGTTTCTCAACCCGCTGGTGCTGCGCGCGTTCTCGATCCTGCGCCGCCGCGGCGAGGTGCCCGACATCCAGCTCGACGGCCGCCTGGTGGCGCTCGATTACCGCGCGCCGCTCGCCCGCGCCCAGGGTCAGCGCAACGTGCAGAATATTTTATCCTGGATCCAGAGCGTCGGCGCCATGGGCGGCGCGGCGATGGAGGCCGTCGACCTGCCGGCCGCCGCCCGTCACCTGGGCGACGCGCTCGGCGTGCCGGTGCATCTGATCCGCCAGCCTTTGCCGCCCGCAACCGAAGGAGACAACCATGTTGCCGCGTCGTAATTTCTTCCGCCGCCTGTTCCGCGCACGCCGCGACCCGGTGTTCTGGGTGCCGCTGCCGCTGGGCGGGCACGACCGCCAGCAGGTGGAAGGGGCGTTCGCCCGGCTTTTCTCCACCACCGACGGCCAGACGGTCATCAACCATCTGCAGGCGCTGACCTTCGCCCGCGCTTACGGCGCCGACGTGCCCGACAACCATCTGCGCCATGCCGAAGGGCAGCGCGCGCTGGTGGGCGTCATTCTGCGCCTGATCGCCGCCGGGCGGCAGGCCTAGCTTTCATTTTTCTTTTTTCACTTCACCCAAGGAGACACAAACCATGACCACCACCGACAATCTTCTGACCCCTGAAAACGAAGCCAAAGGCGCCAAACCTGCGAACCTGCCGGAGAAATTCTGGGACGCCAAGGGCCAGGCCATCCGCCTGGACGCGCTGGTCGCTTCCTATTGCGATCTCGAGCGCAAGCTTTCCACCATGATCCCCGCGCCCGCGAGCGACGAGGACCGCCAGCGCGTCTATCAGGCGCTGGGCGTCCCCGCCGCGGCCGAGGATTATCAGGTCGACGTCAGCCACGGCCTTTTCACCGTCGATCCCGCCCTCAACCAGCGTTTTCTTGAAAAGGGCTTTACGCCCGAGCAGGTGCAGACCGTGTATGACATGGCGGCGGAGAAAATGGTGCCGATGATCATGGAGCTGGCCGAGGATTTCCGCGCCGACCGCGAGGTCGAGCGCCTGATCGCCGCTTTCGGCGGCCCCGACAGCTGGGGCGAGATATCGCGCCAGCTTCTGGCTTACGGCCGAAAAAACCTGCCGCCCGACGTCCTGGGCAACCTGGCCGGCAGCTTCGAGGGCGTGATGGCGCTTTACCGCATGATGAAAGGGCAGGAGCCCGCTTTGGGCCGCGAGGGGACGCAGAAACCTGATCTGGACGAGAACGGACTGCGCACCATGATGCGCGACCCGCGCTACTGGAAGGATCGCGATCCGTCCTTCGTCGCCCAGGTGACGGAGAGCTTCGAGAAGATGTATGGCGGAGAGTAGGAGTTATCCCGATCACCATCCCGGCGCAAGCCGGGGTGACGATTGAAATTTAAATCTGCGATTCCACGAATTCACGGGCGACGAAATCGTCGACCACGCGCTGGAAGCCGTGGCGCACCGCCGTGGGCAGCGGTTCGAAGCGCAGGGCAATGCGGCCGTTGCCCTTGCGCAGGATGCGGCCGCGGTGATGGACGTTGAGAATGGCGTTGCGCACGCGGAACTTGAGCGTGAAGTCGATATCGACACCCAGATTGAACACGCGGTCGTCGCCGTCGAGCAGAAGCCCGCCCATGCTCCAGTTCTCGACCGGGAAAGTACGCCCGGCGATTTCGACCACGCAGCGATCCTCGTGCCGGCGCGGATGGCGGCGGCGGGTGGTGGCGGCCGGATCGTTGCTGGCGCCGGCCCGGAGGCTGTCGATCAGGGTTTGCAGCATGGCGCACGACTCCTTCCAGACAAAATTGCCATAATATAGACAGCCCAAACGACTGTGGCAAGCAAACAATATGAAAAAATGAGGGGCGCGAATCAACGCCTAGTGACAGATGATTGTCTCACAAACAAGCCCTTGTTTCAAATAGGAAAAATCGGGGCTTGACATGAATAGGATTTTTATCCTAAATTAGACACCATACAGGCCCGGACTCCGTCCGGGCTTTTGTTTTTACCCGGCAAGGCTTGGGACGACCCAGCCATTTCCGGATGATGCTTTTCATCCTTTTCGCCGTTCCGGAGAACGCGCGTCCCTGCGGGGGCGCGCGCCCGGCCCGGCTTGCGCATGAGCAAGGCCGTTTCCCTCGGGAAGCGACAACCGCCGTCATGCTTTTACCCCTGTATCAACAACCAACAAGATGAGGACAACATGTCAACATCCATCAATCAGGCGTTCATCAAGCAATTCGAACGCGAAGTGCATGAAGCTTACCAGCGCCAGGGTTCCAAGCTGCGCAACACGGTGCGGACCATCGGCAACGTCAACGGCTCGAGCACGGCCTTCCAGAAGATCGGCAAGGGCACGGCGGCGACCAAATCGACGCACGGCATGGTGCCGGTGATGAACCTGGCCCATGCCTCGATCGAATGCACGCTGGCCGATTATTACGCCGGCGACTGGGTCGACCGTCTGGACGAGCTCAAGGTGAATATCGACGAGCGCCAGGTGATCGCCAACGCCGGCGCCTACGCGCTTGGCCGCAAGACCGACGAGCTGATCATCACCGCCCTTGCGGGCGTGAGCGGCGGCCAGGAGATCGGCGACAGCAACATCGGCATGACGCTGACCAAAGTCATGACCGCGTTTGAAAAGCTGGGTGGCGCCGACGTGCCGGACGACGGCGAGCGTTATGCCGTCGTGGGCTGGAAACAGTGGAGCGAACTGCTGCAGATCGACGAATTCTCGAGCGCCGATTATGTCGGGGCCGACGACCTGCCGTTCCGCGGCACCCAGGCCAAACGCTGGCTGGGCACGCTGTGGATCCCGCACTCGGGCCTGCCGGTCGACTCGAGCGATATCCGCTCCTGCTTCTGGTACCACAGAACCGCCCTGGGCCATGCCGCCGGTTCCGACGTCGTGACCGACATCACCTGGCACGGCGACCGCGCCGCCCACTTCGTCAACAACATGATGAGCCAGGGCGCCGTGCGGATCGACGACACAGGCATCGTCGAAATCAAGTGCGATGAAACGCCGGATGCTTAATCCGTTCGTCTCTTCTTCCCTCACATCAACCTAACGGAGAACCATCATGGCTTTCAAAGCAACCGACCTCAGCGTGCTGGCATACGCCAACAAATTCACGCTCTGGCATTACGTGACCACCGACGACGCCGTCACCGGCGGCGGCTATTTCAACAGCGCCGCCGATATGATGCGCATCAACGACCTGATCATCGCGAATGTCGATACGGACGGCACCCCGGCGACGAAGTTTTACATCGTCACCGGCAATACCGGCACCGCCGTGACCATCACGCTTTACTCGTGATGACGGCACGGGCTTGAGCCGCGCTCGCCGGACGACAGCCGGGGCGGGGGCCTTTCCTCCCCCTGATCCCTCCCCCCCGGGGACCCCGCCAAAACCGCTGTTTTCCGCCGGTTTCATGCCCCGTATCGGCCCCGCGCGGCCTGCCGGAATTCACCCTCCGGCGGGCCGCGCAGCAGGCGGGGAAGGCGTGTGCCAAAAGTTTCTGCTTGCACGCCTCCGGGAATTATGATTGTTTTAAGCATCGCCAGCAAAACCCGGCCTAAACGAATCAAAAGATTCACGCGGGTAAAAAGAACAAGGCGAATTTAACTCCGGTGCGTGTGTAGATAGAGACAGGTGTGAACAATGACGCTTAAGGCGCCCAACAGGGATTATTCTCTTCAAAATTACGTTTTCATTCCGCGGGCTTTGAGCAAACTGCCCGAAGTTGTCGATTCCAGGACCGCCATGGCGATGGTGCGCGCGAGCGCCGGCTACGACCTGGCGCCGGGCGCGACCAACAACCGGCATGCCTTGGCCGAACAGCGCGTCTCCGACCGCCTGAGCGACGATCCGGCGCTGGCCGGGCAGGTTCACGCTTACTGGATGACCGACGAGGGCCTGCTGATCCGTGGCACCCAGAACGCCGCGTTCAAGCTCAACGACACGGTCAAGGCGATGGCCTGGCTGGAGGAGGGCGGCAGCGCCCAGGAATGGTCGCCCGCGCTCAGCCGCACGTTTTCGCGCAATGTGGCGCCGGTTCTGACGCTGCCCGCCTTGTCGCGCGCGTTCAACCGCGACATGACCGCCGTCAACGAGCCGGTTTTCGCGCCGGCCGCAGCCATGAAACTGGCCGCTTAAGAGTTTATAAAAGACCGCTCCGCAAAAAAACAAGGAGCGGCCTAGAGTAGAGTGTGTGCAAGAAGAAGAAAGAAAAAAAACAACAACTACGGTAATAGAATAAAAAAAGGTGTGAAGTAACCTTAAGGGGGCCGCGTAAGCGGCCTTTTTCTTTTTCCGGACAAAGTTTCACAAAGGAGACATAACATGGCCCTTAACGACGTGGCGCTGTGCAGCCGCGCGCTCATCCGCCTGGGTGCGGCGCCGATTTCATCCTTCGAGGACGGCACGGCGGATTCCGAAATCGCCGCCGCCCTGTTCGCTCCGGCGCGCGATGCGCTGCTTTCGGCCTATGGTTGGAGCTTCGCCACCGGCCAGGCGGCGCTGGCCGAGCTTGAGGACGCGCCCGTGGCAGATTACGCCCGGGCTTTCGCCCTGCCGAACGATTTCCTGCGCGCCCTTTCCGCCGGCAGCGGCGGGCGTGGGCGGGGGCTTTCCTACCGCATCGCCCGCAACAGCCTGCAGACTGACGCGAGCGAGGTGATGCTGACTTATATCTTCCGGCCCGAGGAGGAGGAATTCCCGCCTTATTTCGATGCGGCGCTGATCGCGCGCCTGAGCGCCGAATTCTGCATCCCGCTGACCGAGAATACGTCGCGCGCGGAAGCGCTTTTCAGGCTGGCCGAGATCGAATTCGAGCGCGCGCGCCAGATCGACGCGCAGCAGGACAGCCCCGGCCGCCTCGAGGATTTCAGCCTGATCGACGCCCGCAACTCGTAACCATCACAGGAATATCATCACCATGTCACGCATACGTCAGGTCAAAACGACCTTCACGGCCGGCGAGGTTTCGCGCGCGCTTCTGGGGCGCGGCGACCTGCGGGCCTATGAGAACGGCGCGCTCAGCCTGCGCAACGTCTTTATCCAGCCCACGGGCGGCGTTACGCGCCGCGCCGGCCTGCGCCATGTTGACAGCGTGCCGGGCGACGGGCGGCTGATGGCGTTCGAATTCAGCGTCGAGCAGACTTACCTGATCGTGCTGACCGACGAACTGCTCTCCGTCTATGCCGACGATGCGTTCGTGACGTCGATGGCCGCGCCCTGGACCGCGGCGCAGATCCCCAACATCGCCTTCACCCAGAGCGCCGACACGCTTTTGCTGACGCATCCGGACGTGCCGGCGCAGAAGCTGACCCGCAACGCGGGCGGCACCTGGACGCTCGGGCCGTGGAGTTTTTTCACCGACGAAGACGGCGTGACATACTGCCCGTTCTACAAATTCGCCGATCCCGCCGCCACCATTACCCCCACCGGCACCACGGGCAGCGTGACCCTGACGGCGTCGGCCAACGTTTTTACGGAAGATCATGAAAACACGCTGCTTCGTATCAAGGGCAGGCAGCTTGAGATTACCGATTTCAGCTCGGCCACCGTGGTAACCGCTACCGTGATCGAAACGCTGGCAGACACCAACCCGACCATCGACTGGGACGAGCAGAGCTTCAGCCCCGTGCACGGCCATCCCGCCACCGTGGCCTTCCACCAGGACCGCCTGGTGATCGGCGGCAGCCGCGACCTGCCCAACCGGCTGTGGTTCTCGCGCTCGGGCGATCTGTTCAATTTCGATCTTGGCACCGGACTTGATGACGAAGCCATCGAGTTTTCCATTCTTTCCGACCAGATCAACGCCATCCGCGGCATGTTCTCGGGCCGGCATTTACAGGTATTCACATCGGGCGCGGAATGGATGGTGACGGGCGAGCCGCTGACGCCCGTGAACATCCAGATTCGCCGCCAGACCCGCGTGGGATCACTGATCGACCGGCATATCGCGCCCGTGAACGTGGACGGCGCGACTTTGTTCGTCGCCCGCAACGGCGAGCAGATCCAGGAATTTTTATACACCGACGTCGAGCAGGCTTATCAGGTCACAGACCTCGCGCTCGTGTCGCGCCACATGATTCCGGTGCCGGTCGACATGGATTTCGACCAGCGCCGCCGGCTTCTGTTCCTGATCCGCCAGGACGGGAAATTCGCCACCCTCACGGCCTTTCGTGCCGAAGCGGTGGCGGCCTGGACGTTGCACGAAACCGCGGGCGCTGTGAAATCGG
>CAZNYM010000031.1:0-19699 GCA_964577255.1 uncultured Pseudobdellovibrionaceae bacterium
GGCGAGAGATTGCGAAGATACTTATCGTCTGCCACCTTCGCCGCGTCCGAAAGCATATAACCAGCAGCGGATTTAGGAGGTTCAAGAGCGGCGGGCGCGCTGAGCGCCATTTTCAGGACCGCGCCGCGCTCGCTCATGGTGTACTGCGCCACCCAGTCGATGAAGCGGCGGTGCACGGCCGGCATCGGCGGCACAACAAAGCGCGACACCAGGTTTTTCAGTTTCTTCGCAGGAACAGCTTCGGCGGGTTCGTCCCAGACCACGCCTAGCACCTCGCGGTTGCCCAGAGGAACGCAGACATAATCGCCCGGCGCCGCTGCCAGCCCCTCGGGCACGCCATAGCTGTAAGCCCGGTCGACAGGGTACGGCACCAGCACGGCGCAGGTGTGCGCGGCTTCCGGCGCGGGCGCAGGTTCTGCAAAGAGGCGGGCCTGGATCATAAGGCGTTTCTAGCACGGAATCCCTCCCCTTGCACCACCGGCCAAACCCCGCTAGAAATTCCGGATTGCCATTACACAGGGACCCCTTTCATGAAATTCTTTGTCGACACCGGCGATATCAGCGAGATCCGCGACATGGCGGCAACAGGCCTTCTGGATGGGGTCACCACCAACCCGTCGCTGATCGCCAAGGCAGGAAAGCCCTTCATTCCGTTAATCGAAGAAATCTGCGGCGTGGTGCAGGGCCCCGTCAGCGCCGAAGTGGCGGCCACCGATTTCGACACCATGCTCAAAGAGGGCAAGAAACTGGCCGGTATCGCCAAGAACGTCGCGGTCAAGGTGCCGCTGACCCCGGCGGGCCTGAAGGTGTGCAAGATTTTATCCGACGGCGGCACCATGGTGAACGTGACGCTGTGCTTCTCGGCGCTGCAGGCGCTGCTGGCGGCGAAAGCGGGCGCGACCTTCATATCGCCCTTCGTCGGGCGGCTTGACGATATCGGCCAGGACGGCATGCAGCTGATCGCCGACATCGTCACAATTTACGAGAACTATCCGAATTTTCAGACCG
Organism: uncultured Pseudobdellovibrionaceae bacterium; assembly: GCA_964577255.1. GTDB lineage: Bacteria > Pseudomonadota > Alphaproteobacteria > Micavibrionales > Micavibrionaceae > Micavibrio_C. The sequence continues at coordinate 1,009 of CAZNYM010000031.1, forward strand.
AAGTGCTGGTGGCCTCGGTCCGCCATCCGATTCATATCCTGGAATCGGCGCGGCTGGGTGCTGACGTCGTCACCTGCCCGCCCGATGTGATCCGCAAACTTTATAGCCACCCGCTGACCGACAAGGGGCTGGCGGCGTTCGTGGAAGACTGGAAAAAAACCGGACAAAGCATTCTGTAGTACAGAGATATAAGAAAAGAACAGGGAACGTGCATTGATCGAAGTTTCACCCGAGTTCGAGCGGGCCAGCGGGGCCATGACCCTGCGCCCCAATCGCTCATATAGCTATGGTCAGATGAAATTCATCTGGCTCCTGAGCGCGTTCAGCGCGGCGGTCCTGAATATAGGGCTGGTGGCTGTGGCGGGCCCGGCCGCCTTCATGGTTCCGGTGTTCACGGCCGCCGGGCTGGGCGGATTGGGAATGGCCTTCAGGCACAGCGCGCGCAGCGCCGAGGAGTACCAGATACTGGCCTTCACGGAAAACGGGCTTGAAATCACGCATCACATGCCCGGACGCCGCCAGACCACGCACGACGTCATCAGCAACCCGCAGTGGGCCCGGCTTGAGGTGGAACGCAACGGGCGGGATGCAAGCCAGATCGTTCTGTCCTTTCAGAACAAGCCGAACCTGATCGGCCACTTCCTGCCGTTCAGCGAACTTAGTCAGGTTGAGAGCGCCCTGCGACGGGCACTGCGGGCGCGACCCTGATATTTTCCGGCTTGCTTTATATAGTGAGTCCGCGCGCCCTGGCTTTTTTTAAAAGCTCATTAAAATCGGACGCTTCCTCCGCAGCGTGTTCTTCGGGAGGAAGCTCATCGAGAGCGATTCCCTGGGCTTCATCAAAAAGACCTTCATCATGTTCGATGCCCGCTTTCAACAAGAAAACCTGCGTACGCGTCAGCATGCCAATAACATTGTTTTGTGTACAGAGAGCAAAAGCCGGCCTAATCTTCTCCGGCAGATCATCAAGCTTGAGAATGCCCCTCCTAAGATTACTGATATTTGCCGGAAAAAAGGTTATTGCAAGTGCAGCCTTAGTAAGATCTGCTTGAAGAGTTACAAGGTCTCTTTCTTCCTTTGAATCATCAGCCATAATTTTTTCTTTGTGCTTGGCGAGCAGATCTGAGCATGCCGCAAGCAAGTCACCCAGCTTTTCTTTGGGCGACAAGGGGCTTTCTTGTGCAGAGGAAACGGCTGAAAAGACACCGATGCTGCTTATGGACCGCAGACCTTTAGCATTTTTGAAATTAGTCATGTTTTTTCTTAGTCATAAAGCAAAATTAGGGTTGTACCTCATATTAGTGTGTATACTTGATCCCAGATAAATTCGGAAAAAACGGCGTGCTTTAAATTTGGAAGTCGCTCGTTTTTGCCTTTCTGGGGAATTCCCTAACAGATTGACCCAAACCAAGATCGAGATCGATTTCTGACGGCGGGGCAAGCTTGTTCAGCAGCGTCATAAGAGCTCTATGTTCTTCCGAGCCGGCTTGATTGAGGACAGTGTAAGCTCTGAAGATTCTGGGATGAGAAAAAACAGGATCACGCATTGCCATAATGCAATCTAATACATCTTTTTCTTTCATCTCGGAGTAATCGGTCACCGTAGCAACCAGAACGTCCGGCGCCATCGAGAAACACGTAGCAATCTGCTCGAGTTGAAAAGCGAGATTTTCGATCTCTTGACGATTTTTTTCGTGCGAGATGGTTTTGGCGTAGTCGGAAATCTTTTCACACAGGGCACCAATCATGTCGGCGACAGCGCCCTCGTCATCACTGGCGTTAGGCGTCCTCGGATAGACGGCCATCGCGGCCAATAAGGAGAAATCGGGAAGCGGCGATTTTCTTGAGGTCATGAATTCAGTACTCCGTGAGGCGGTTGCGCGTTTGAAAACGTGGGATAAGTATCATATTTTTATGTTTATGTCAAATATCAGCTTTTGACGCGCAGGACGCGCAGGCGCCGTGGATCTCCATTTTCCAGGACCGGGGCCTGAACCCCTCGCCTTTGAGGGCTCTTTTCACCGAAGGATCGAGAGTGTGGACATGCAGCTCCTCGACAGCACCGCAGCCGTCGCAGATCAGGAACTGGGCCCCGTCATGGGCATGATCGGCATGGCAATGGCAGCTGACATAGGCAGCCAGGCTTTCGATCCGATGCACCAGCCCGGCAGCCAGCAGAAACTCAAGCGCGCGGTAGACCGTGGGCGGCTTGGTGCCCGCAGGCATCCGGGCGATTATGTCGTAAGCGCCAAGCGGCTTGCGCGCGCGCGTTAAAATCGCCAGCACCTGACCGCGCGGCTTCGTCAGGCGCAGGCCCCGTACGCGGCAGAAAGCCGCCGCGTCCGAAGCTTCTTTTTTGTGATGATGCGATCCCATAGTTCCTACCATAGCATACAAGGGCACCACATTTATCTGCGAATAATCTTATGTGCAACCTCAGGTTTTCCTGTGAATGAAATAAAATTACAAGGAAAAAATAGTTCTGTTGCGAAAATTATCCTGATCTGTTCTCATTTCCGCAGATTGTAACAACAAAGGGAACGTCTCATGGTGACCTCGCTGATGACGCGGCTGAAAGGCTTTCAGGATTCAGTCAGACTTTGGAGCATCGTCCATCTCGACCCGCCGCCCGAAGCCGTGCTGGAAGTTCTGCGCGGCGAAGGCTGGTCGTTCGACGTCAATTACACGGCGCTTGAAGCCATGGCCTGCACGGCCATGCCGGTGCCGGTCATCACCGTGACCACGCCCGAGGGCCGGGTGATCAACGCCCTTGAAAATCCTGAGGACGAAACCCGCTACCGCGATGCCCTGCGCACGGCGGCCGCCCGGGTTTACGCCGTGCCGGTGCCGCGGGCGGCCTGAGCCCGCCCCGGCGCGCGGGGGATTCCTTTCCCCCGCATTCGCATATAGAATGAGATCGCGTTTTCCTTTTCACCGGAGCCCCGGGAATGACCGATCCCATGACCAAGCCGCAGAACCCGCCAGCCCCCGAACTCGACGCCGACACCGTGCTGGAGTGGCTGCGCCAACATCCCGGCTTTCTTGAAAAAAACCCCGAGGCGATCGACCTGCTGCTGCCGCCGCGTGAAAACCGCGGCAAGGGTGTGGCCGATTTCCAGCATTACATGGTCCAGCGCCTGAAGGCCGATCGCGACGAGGTTCTGGAAAGCGCGCGCGAGATCGTCGAAACCAGCCGCATCAACATGAACAACCAGACCCGCATTTACCGTGCGGTGCTTCTGCTGCTCGAGGCGCGCAATTTCGAGGAATTCGTCCATACCATCACCATGGATTTTCCGGCGCTGCTCGACATCGACATCGTCAGCCTGGTGGTGGAGACGGAAGACGGCGTGGTGCCGCAGATCCACCTGCAGGGTGTGCGCGCCGCGCCCAAGGGTACCGTCATGTTCCTGACCGACGACCGGCCCATCGTGCTCGAAGCCGAGATCAGCGGCATGGAAGAAGTTTACGGCGGCGGCGCGGGCCTGGTGAAATCGCAGGCCCTGGTGCGCCTGACGATCGACGAGGACAGCCCCCCGGCCCTGCTCGCCTTCGGCGCGCGCGACCCGCAGCTGTTCGCGCCCGGACAGGGGACGGAGCTGGTCGCCTTCCTCGGGCACGTCATCGAGCGGTGCATGCGCCTATGGCTGCGCACGCTTCAGTAACGGATCGTTTCGCCGACAGCTGCGCCCCCGACCTGGCCGCGCAGATCGCGCTATGGCGGCGGTGGCTGTCCTCGGAAAAGAACGTCTCGCCGCACACGCTGCGCGCCTATACTACCGATGTGGCCAGTTTCGTGCAGTTCCTGACGCTTCATCACGGCCGGCCGCCGTCGCTTAACGATATCGGCGATGTGGCGCTGCGCGATTTCCGCGCCTGGCTTTCGCAGCGGGCGCAGGATGGCCTGGCGGCCAGCAGCCGGGCGCGCAGCCTGTCCGGCATCAAGAACCTGCTTGCATGGCTCGACCGCGAAGGCGTGGTGCATAATCCGGCCATCGCCACGGTGCGCACCCCCAAGCTGCCGCACAAGCTGCCCCGGCCGCTTTACGAGGGTCAGGCGCTGCAATTGATGGAAGGCACGGAAGACACGGCGTCGTGGACCGACCTGCGCGACCGCGCGCTTTTCATGCTGCTTTACGGCTGTGGGCTACGGATCGACGAGGCGTTATCACTCGATGTCAGGGACCTGCCGCGCGAGGGGTTCATCAGGGTCATTGGCAAGGGGCGCAAGGAGCGCATGGTGCCGGTACTGGACATAGTGACACGGTCGCTGGAACGATACCGCGCCGCCTGCCCCTTCGCCGAAGAGCCCAGCCGACCCCTGTTCATGGGCGAGCGCGGCAAGCGCATGCGCCAGCAGATCGCGCAGAAGGCGCTGCGCCAGCTGCGCGTCACCTTGGGCCTACCGGAAACCGCGACGCCGCACGCGCTGCGACACAGCTTCGCCACGCACCTGCTGCAAAACGGCGCCAACCTGCGCGAGATTCAGGAACTGCTGGGCCATGCCTCGCTCAGCACGACGCAGCGCTACACCGAGGTGAACGCCGCCGAACTGATGCGCGTCTACCGCGACGCGCACCCGCGGAACAAAGATCAGATGTGAAGCGCCCTTCCGTCGGCGGCCAGAGCCGCTTCCTTGACCGCTTCCTCGAGCGTCGGGTGGGCGTGGCAGGTGCGGGCGATGTCCTCGGCGGAGGCACCGAATTCCATGGCCAGAACCGCCTCGGCGATCAGCGTGCCGGCCTCGGGGCCGATGATGTGCACACCCAGTACGCGGTCGGTCTGCGCGTGCGCGAGGATTTTCACGAAACCGTCAGTTTCGTTCATCGAACGGGCGCGGCCGTTGGCGCTGAAGGGGAATTTTCCGGCCTTATAGGGTATGCCGGCCTGCCTGAGCTGGTCCTCGGTCTTGCCCACGGCGGCGACCTCGGGATGGGTGTAGACCACGCCCGGCACCAGGTCGTAATCGATATGGCCGGACTGGCCCGCCAGCATCTCGGCCAGGATCACGCCTTCGTCCTCGGCCTTGTGGGCGAGCATGGGCCCGGCGATGACATCGCCGATAGCGTAGATACCCGGCACGTTACTCTGGAATTTATCATCGACTGCGACGCGGCCGCGCTCGTCGCGCTTTACGCCCACGCTTTCAAGCCCAAGCCCTTCGGTGAAGGCCTTGCGCCCGACGGCGACCAGGACGATGTCGGCTTCGAGCGTCTCGGCCTTGCCGCCGGCGGCGGGTTCGAGCGTGAGCGCGACGCCCTTGGGCCCTGTTTTCGCGCCCGTGACCTTGGTGCCCAGCTTGAACACCATGCCCTGACGGGTGAGGATCTTCTGCGTTTCCTTGGAAAGATCGTTGTCCATGCCCGCGAGGATGCGGTCGAGATATTCGACCACCGTGACCTGCGCCCCCAGGCGCCGCCAGACCGTGCCCATTTCAAGCCCGATCACACCGCCGCCAATCACAACCATGGATTTGGGCACATCCTCAAGCACCAGCGCGCCGGTGGAGGAGACGATCTGCTTTTCGTCGATATCGAGGCCCGGCAGGCTGGCAACATCCGAACCAGTGGCGATGACGATATGCTTGGCCTTATAAGTATCATTGCCCACGCGCACGGCGCCGGGAGCGGTGATTTCACCCCGGCCCTTGAGCCAGTCGATCTTGTTCTTTTTAAAGAGGAATTCCACGCCCTTGGTGTTGGCAGTCACGACCTGATCCTTGTGCAGCATCATGCCCTTGAGATCGAGCTTGACCCCCGAAACCCGGATGCCCATGGCGCCGGTGTGATGCACAGTGTTTTCGTACATTTCCGAGGCCGACAGCAGCGCCTTAGAGGGGATGCAGCCAACATTCAGGCAGGTGCCGCCCAGGGCGGCGCGCATCTCGATGCAGGCGGTTTTCAGGCCGAGCTGGGCGCAGCGCAGCGCGCAGACATAGCCCCCCGGCCCCGCCCCGATGATGATGACGTCGTAATTGGTATCAGCCATGATTCTCACCTTTGTCTGTCAGGAGGCGCGCGGCCCTACTATCCTTCGAAACCGGGATAAAAAAAAGGGGGCCGGCGCGAAAAATGTCCACAGATTCGTGATGTTGGCCAAAGCCTTCGCTGCCACGAAAAAACCTCGTTTCCCTCCTGTTTTTTCATAATTTTTTATTGACTCTCATGCCCGAAACTACTTATAAGAAAATCACTTGTTGGCCACGCCCTGGGATGGACGAGCATGAAGTTAGACCAACACAGCGTACTGACTGCAGACCCCGGGTTTGTCCTGGCCGGGGGCGCCCGTCCTTCCCCTGACGATGAAATCGAAATCAAATTCCTGATCGACAGTAAAAACCCGCAGAAGTTCACCATCTTGCGGGATTATTTTCGTGCGCAGAATCTGGTGAAACTCTCGCTCGAGGATTATCACCTCATCAGCCGCCAGCTCGATACGCCGTCGCTGGCCCTGCGCGCACGGCAGGCGGGCCTGCGCCTGCGCGGCAATTGCCTGGGTGAAGACCTCAACAACATCGAAACCCCCGACCTGTGCCTGAAGCTGGCCAAAGGTGTGGATCGGACCGGCACTTTGCACCGCCACGAGTTCCAGTCGCGCATCGGCGATTTCAACACCGTTTCGTTTGAGGAATTCTTCAAAAGATATCCTCTGGACGAATATCCCGCCATCGCCCAGGCGCTTGAGGGCGTGGAACCCAAGGACCTGCGCGAATTCTTCCGCGTCGACTGCTTCCGTAACCGCTATGTCATCGAACTGCCCGAGGCGCAGACAGGTTTAAAAGGCCAGCGCGTGTGCGCCGAGCTGATCACCGACAACTGCGCCTTTGTCCTGGACACCGACAGGGGCTTACGCAAGCCGATGTTGATCGGCCACGATCTCGAGGTGGAGTGCGAAGTGCTTTTCCGCCCCTGCGATTTCGACAACAACCCGCAGGCGGCCCGATATTCCTCTTCCCCGCTCACGAACGCCGAAATCGTCCACGTCATGGATGTCGTCACCACGCATGTCATGACGGCGCTGGACGGTCAGGCGCGCATCAACCATGTCAGCAAATCGGAACGCGGCTTCGCGGCCCTGAACGAAACCCTCGAAGCCCTGCCCGGCACTTTCGTCCCCAACACAGCCAAGACGGTCCAGGGACGAGGGATCGCCCATGCCTTTGCTGTAGCGGCCCTGAATCCCGTGCGCGAATTCGATCTGCACCGCAGCCTGCCCCGCTACATGGGCTATGTCTTCGGCCAGCGCAACATCGCCGCCCGTCGTCCTCCGGCGGTTCATTAAGGTTTTAACGGCGCTTTATGTTTGCGGCCGGTTCGGCTAGACTGTTTCAAGTCATTTTATAGCAATTCCGGCCCGTTCATGCCCTTCTCGCCCTTCGAAGAAATGCAAAAAGCCGTCGACATCGTCAACGGCAGCCCGCATCCGGTCAACAAGATCGCCGCGACGATATGCGGGCAGGACCGCCAGGGGCGCGATTTCAGCATCTCGCGCACCAACCACTGGCCGCCGGTGATCGAGGCGCGCCTGGGCACCGCGCAGGAAATCGGCAACAGCAGCGGCACGCTGCATGCCGAAACGGCCTGTATCCTCGACGCGCCCTGCACCGAGGGTGCCAGCCTGTTCATCACCGACCCCTTCTGCCCCAACTGCGCCAAGAACATCGCCGAGGCGGGGATCGAGGCGGTTTATCTCGATCATAAAGGCTTCGGCAAGGATTTCGCCGCGCGGCGCGGCGAAGCGTTCACCAACATGTCGATGGAAGTCTGCGACCGGGCGGGCATATCCGTCCATAAAGTCTGGCGCAAGGAAAACCGGCTTGAGACCATCCTGTCCGCCAAGGAGAATTATTTTCCGGTACAGGACAGCCCGATCGAGATCGAACGGCTTTACGGCGTTGTCAACCGCGCTTTTTTTGCACTCCTGATCGAAACCGCGATGAAGAAGCACCACGGAAGGCGCTTCGCCGCCGCCATCGCCCGCGACCGGGTTTCGGGCAATGTCTATGCCCTGACCGCCCGCACCCACGCCGTGGCAGGGTTTTCCATGATCCACGACGCAGCCCGCATCAAGGATACGAGCGGGAAATACAACCTGACGCTTGAACCGCTCAACCGCCTGATGATGGGGGCGGCGCGGATCGGCGCCAAGATCATCGACGGCATGGTGTTCTGTACCAACATCCCGACCGCGCGGGAACAGGTCAATCTGGTGGGGGCCGAAATCAAGAAAGTCTATATACAGCACATCAACAAGGCCCGCGACGCGCCCGCGATCGAGGCGAAGCGGCTGCTGACCGATGCCGGGATATTGAATTTCGTCGACGTGAACATCCTGAGCAATCCGATGTATCGCGGTTTTCAGAGCCAGAACGTGGAACAGAAATGATCAAGCCGCCGCGCAACAAGGGGGCCCTGCGCCTGATCAACGCCACGAAATACTCGTGGGACGGGCTGAAGCAGGCCTGGCAGACCGAAGAGGCCTTCCGCCAGGAGCTGTGGCTGGCGGCGGCGATGATCCCTTTCAGCCTGCTGATCGACATCACGGCCATCGAGCATGCCCTGCTGATCTTCGCGGTGATGCTGGTGCTGATCGTCGAGCTTTTGAACACAGGGCTTGAGGTGCTGGTCGAACGGATCTCTCCCGATTATCACGAGCTTTCTAAATACGCCAAGGACGTCGGCAGCGCCGCCGTGTTCTTGAGCCTGATCAACGCCGGCGTGATCTGGGCGCTGATCCTGTTCTTTTAGATATCGAGCAGAAGTCTCTGCGGGTCCTCAATCGCTTCCTTGACGCGCACCAGGAAAGTCACGGCTTCGCGACCGTCGATGATGCGGTGGTCGTAGGACAGCGCGATATACATCATCGGCCGCGCCTTAATCGATCCGTCGGGCATGACCATCGGGCGCTGCTGGATTTTATGCATGCCCAGGATGCCCGATTGCGGCGGGTTGATGATGGGCGTGGACATGAGCGAACCGAACGTGCCGCCGTTGGTGATGGTAAAGGTGCCGCCGGTCATTTCCTCGATCGTGATCTTGCCGTCGCGGGCGCGGGCACCCAGATCCATGATCTCTTTCTCGATCTGCGCCATCGATTTGGTGTCGCAATCGCGCAGCACCGGGACGACCAGGCCCTGGGGAGTACTGACCGCCACGCTGACGTCGTAATAGTTTTTATAGATGATGTCTTCGCCGTTAATCTCGGCGTTCACGGCCGGGATCTCGCGCAACGCGTTGACCGCAGCCTTGACGAAGAATGACATGAAGCCAAGTTTCACGCCATGCTTTTTCTCGAAACCGTCCTTGTAGGCGGCGCGCAGATCCATGACCGCGCCCATATCGACCTCGTTGAAGGTGGTCAGCATGGCGGCGGTATTCTGCGCTTCCTTCAGTCTCTGGGCCACGCGCTGGCGCAGGCGGGTCATGCGCACGCGCTCCTCGCGCGGGCCGGTGGCGCGCGGCGCGGCGGGCGCGGGCTGGGGGGCGGCCGGAGCCGGCGCCGAGGGCGTGGACGGCGCGGCGCGGTAATTCTGCACATCTTCCTTCAGCACCCGGCCGTCGCGGCCGGTGCCGACAATTTTCGCGGCGTCGAGATTGTTGTCGTCCACCATCTTGCGCACGGCGGGGGATAGCTTCTGTTCCGCGGGCGCAGAAGCGGCCGGTGCCGGGGCAGCCGCAACGGGCTGCGGTTTGGGCCGGGCGGCGTCGTTGGCGGCCGAAATTTCACCCAGAAGAGCGCCGACTTTCACATTGCTCCCCTCGCCCGCAACGATGCGGCCGATCACGCCCGAAGCGGGCGCGTTGACCTCGAGGGTCACTTTGTCGGTTTCAAGCTCGACCACCGGCTCGTCGGCGCGGATGGCCTCGCCTTCCTTTTTCAGCCAGCGGGCAACGGTGGCCTCGGAAACGGATTCGCCAAGCGTGGGAACAACAATCTGGGTCATGAACAAACTTCGCGGGGTTGGGTGTGAGAATTCGGCCCAATGTGCCGCGAACCGCCGTTTTCGTCAACGGCTATAGGACATAACACGGGGGGTGCTTCACAAGATTTCAGGCGACGGCGGGCTGAGGCGCGGATTTAGCCGCGTCCCGGCGGCGGCGGGCTTCGATACGTTTCTCGCGGCGCTCCATGCCCTCCCCGGCCAGCTGGCGCAGGTCGGCGGGCATGATCATCTCGGGCTTGTCGGCGACGATCTCAAGCGTATGGATGATGCTGTCCTCCTGCTCGTGCGTGATCAGGTGCGGATAGCCCATAACCAGCAGGCGACCCCCGCCGGCCAGGGAAGCGGCAAGGCCGTCACCCAGGATTTTCACCGAAGGGACGATGAATTCGGGCTTTTTGCCGATGGCGACGCGGTACGGGATCTCTTGCGACGCTATATGTGTATTCCGGCTGAACAGGTCGGCCTGCGCGGCGCTTGAGTCCGTCGGGCGGATTTCCATCACGCAAAGCCGGGATTTTCCGTCGCGCAGGCTCTCCACCAGGCTTTTGAAGCGGGCGTGGCCGCGGTCCTGATCGTAGCGCACGAGAAACCGGTTCCAATTCTGTTTTGATGCACCGTCGATCACGACACTTTTGAACAGGCGGTTGAATTCGCCGAATTTGATCAGGCTGACGACATCGTCGAGCTTGCGCACGCTGAAAGGCTCGCGCCCCTCGAGATCGCGGTCCTTGGCGTGGATTTTACCCAGGCCATCGCGACGATAGAGACCGCCATGACGTTCGAAAGTCGGGCGCAGCATACCGTTGATATGAATCTTGTAACCGGCATTCAGGTTGTATTCCGTGGGATCGCGCTTTTCATCGAGGCGCAGGCGCAGAAGGCAATCGTCCGCGTGCTCGTTTTTATGGGAGTCGCTGCCGGGGTTGCGCTTGAAGTGCGGGCGGGCGCCTATCAGATTGCTGCCGGCGATGTCTTCGGCGCCTTTGTTGAAATGAACTTTGGCCTCGCAGCAGCGGCAGATGAGATGACCCTTGTGCTGCGCCTCGTCGTAATGCACCGCGCCAGGACGCAGTTCGGTGCCCGGAAGCTGGACAAACACCTCATCACCAGTTCCGGTGATGAAACGCGCATCGGGCATATGCAGAAGGCGAGTTTCCATGGCAGGTCAGGATACCCCTGTTTTAATAATATGTCAAATTAAGGACCTAGGCCCCCAGCGCCTCGGCGACCAGTTTGGCCTGCTCGGTCTGGTGGCGCTTGAGGCTGCCCGTGGCCGGGGCGGCGGCGTCGATCCGGCCAGCATAGCGCGGGCGGCCGACCTTGTGGCCGGTCTCTTTAAGCACCGCTTCGATCCGTTCATTGACGAAGAACCAGGACCCCTGGTTGCGCGGCTCTTCCTGACACCAGATCACCTCGGCGTTCGGGTATTGCTTCAGCTCCTCGACCAGCGCCTTGTGCGGGAACGGGTAGAGCTGCTCGAGCCGCAGGATCGTGATGTTCTTGAGGCCGTGCTTTTCACGCTCCTCAAACAGGTCGTAGTAGACCTTGCCCGAGCACAGCACGACGCGCTTGACGTCCTTGCCCTTGGCCAGGCTGTCTTTGGCGTCATCCCACAGCACGCGGTGGAACGTGCTTTGCCCGGTGAACATGGCAGCGGGCGACACGGCCAGCTTATGCCGCAGCAGCGATTTCGGCGTCATGATGATCAGCGGCTTGCGGAAGTCGCGCACCATCTGGCGGCGCAGAACGTGGAAATAGCTGGCGGGGGTGGTGCAGTTGCAGACCTGCCAGTTATCCTCTGCGGAAAGCTGCAGAAAACGCTCGAGGCGGGCCGAGGAGTGTTCAGGCCCCTGCCCTTCGAAACCGTGCGGCAACAGCAGCACGAGCCCGGACATGCGCAGCCATTTGGTTTCGGCGGAGGCGATGAACTGGTCGATCAGCACCTGCGCCCCGTTGGCGAAGTCGCCGAACTGCGCTTCCCACATCACAAGCGAACGCGGATCGGCCAGCGTGTAGCCGTATTCGAAGCCCAGCACGGCCGCTTCCGACAGCGGGCTGTCATGCACCTCGAACGTCGCCTGAGCCGGCGACACTTTGGTCAACGGGATATATTTTGATTCGTTTTCCTGATCATAGAGAATGGCGTGGCGCTGGGAGAACGTGCCCCGGCCGCAATCCTGGCCCGAGAGGCGCACGCCGTAGCCTTCGTCGACGAGCGCGCCGAACGCGAGCGCTTCGCCGGTCGCCCAGTCGAACCCCTGGCCGGTCTTGAACATTTCGGCCTTGGCTTCGAGCTGGCGCTGGATCTTGGGATTGACGTTGAAGCCCGCCGGCACCGTGCTTAGAACGCGGCCCAGGCGCTGCATCAGCTCGGGAGAAATGCCGGTTTCGCCCCGGCGTTCCTCGCCGTGGGCGACCTTCATGCCCGTCCAGGCACCTTCGAGGAAGTCGGCCTTGTTGGGTTTGTAGCTTTTGGTCGCCTCGAAAGCCTGTTCCAGATAAGCGTTGAAATCCTCGACCATCTGCTTCGATTCCGGCTCGCTGACCACGCCTTCGGCGATCAGCCGGTTGGCGTAAAGCTCGCGCGTGCTGCTCTGGGCACGGATCTTCTTGTACATCAAGGGCTGGGTGAAGGCCGGCTCGTCGCCCTCGTTATGGCCGAAGCGGCGGTAGCAGAACATGTCGATAACGACGTCTTTCTTGAACTGCTGGCGGAATTCGGTGGCGATGCGCGCCACATGAACGACCGCCTCGGGATCGTCGCCGTTGACGTGAAAGATCGGCGCCGAAAGCATTTTCGCCACATCGGTGCAATACGGGCCGGAACGGCTGTATTGCGGCATGGTGGTGAAGCCGATCTGGTTGTTGATGACGATATGGATCGTGCCGCCGACGCTGTAGCCCGGCAATTCGGAGATCATCAGCGTTTCCGCCACCAGTCCCTGCCCCGCGAACGCGGCGTCGCCGTGAAGCAGCAGCGGCAGAACTTTGGTGCCCTCGGCGTCACGGGCCATGGCCTGCTTGGCGCGGACCTTGCCGATGACGACGGGATCGACCACTTCCAGGTGCGACGGGTTAGGCGTGAGCGAAAGGTGAACCGTGTGTCCGTCGAAATCGCGGTCGCTCGAGGTGCCGAGGTGATATTTCACGTCGCCCGACCCCTGGACGTCGTCGGGGTTGGGTGAGTTGCCCTGGAATTCGGAGAACAAAGCGGTGAAGGATTTGCCCAGCACGTTGGTGAGGACGTTGAGGCGGCCGCGGTGCGCCATACCGACGATGATCTCGCGGATGCCGAGCTGCGCGCCGCGTTTCATGATCTGCTCGATCGCCGGAACCAGGCTTTCGCCGCCGTCGAGACCAAAGCGCTTGGTGCCGGGATATTTCACGGCCAGGAATTTTTCGAACGACTCGCCCGCCACCAGCCGCTGCAAAATGGCCTTACGTCCGTTGGGGGTGAAATCGGTGTGATTGCGCGGCGCTTCGATGCGCTCCTGAATCCAGCCCTTCTGCGCCGGATCGCTGATGTGCAGGAATTCGACGCCGATGGTGCCGCAATAGATCTGGCGCAGGGCCTGCAGGATTTCATGCAGCGTAGCGGTTTCCATGCCCAGCACGCCGTTGATGAAGATCGGGCGGTCGTAGTCGGAATCGGTGAAACCGTAATGCGCCGGATCGAGCTCGGGGTGCGCAGTCGGCATTTTCAGGCCGAGTGGATCGAGATTGGCGACCAGGTGCCCGCGCGCGCGGTAGGCGCGGATGAGCATCAGCGCCTGGATCGAATCGCGAGCGGCCATGCGGATGTCGCCGTCATTGACCCCGGAACGCGGCACGGAAGAGGCTTTGGTGACGGCGGGAACGTCGCTGCCGGTCGCCACGGCGAAAGAGCCGAACGACTCGCCGGCCTTGCGGTTCTGCGGCGGCGTCCAGCTGGCGCCCTGCAATTCGCGCAGCAGCGCAAGCTCGGTATCCTTCATCTCGCTGAAGAAAGCGCGCCAGCTGGGGTCGACTTTTTCGGGGTTACTCAGGAACTGGCCGTAAAGGCGGGCGAGGTATTCGGCGTTGCTGCCGTTGAGAAACGTGGTCATGGGCTGTGCGGACATGCTGTTCAGGAAGCCTCTTCGTAGATGCTGGCGGGTTCGGCCCCTTCCGGGGTTTTCATTTTCAGCGCCTGGGCCAGTGTGCGGATGGCCTTGTTTTCGGCGGCGCTGATATTGATGAAAAGATTGAAGGCGGGTTTGTCTTCGCCACGGATCGCGGATTCAACCGTCGCCAGGAAATAGCGCGAATAGACACGGGCCTTCTCCATCGCATCCGCGTTGTCCTGGTCGAATTCGCGGTAGGCCATGGCCACAGTCATGGCGATGTCCATCAGGCTGCTTTTGAAGGAGGCGATTTCGCGGTGATCGACTTCCTGCGCGGCGGCTTCGATGGCCTTGCGGATCTGCACCGGCACGGTTTCGATGTTGGTCGCCCATTCGTCCCAGTGGTCGCGCCGCTGCAGCGTCTGGCGCATGATTTCCTCGACGAATTCCGACTTGCAGTAATCCTCTACGAAGCCGGTGACGATCATCGACAGCGCCGCGCGCTCGGCTTTGTCGGCCTCCTCTCCGCCCGAAGAGTCGCTCATGCTGACCCACAGGCCAGCGCGATAAGGCAGCGCAATCAGCAGGTCGCGGTCGGCATCGAGAAGCTTTTCAAGGTAAGCCATGGCACAAACCTCCGGTTCGTTCGTTTATTACCGCGGGCGGCTCAGGCCGCCATCGCTTTCATCACCGCCTGGCCGAGCGCCGCCGGGCTGTCGGATACGACGAAGCCCGCCGCTTTCAGCGCCTCGACCTTGGCGGCGGCGGTATCGTTGCCGCCAGCGATGATCGCGCCCGCGTGACCCATGCGCTTGCCCTTGGGTGCGGTGACGCCGGCGATGAAGCCCGCGATGGGTTTTTTCTTTTTCTGCGCCTTGTAGAACGCGGCAGCTTCGGCCTCGGCGCTGCCGCCGATTTCGCCGATCATCAAGATGGCTTCGGTTTCAGGATCGGCCAGGAACATCTCAAGGCAGTCGATGAAGTTGGTACCGTTGACCGGATCGCCGCCGATGCCGATGCAGGTCGACTGGCCCAGGCCCGCCGCCGTGGTCTGGTGCACCGCTTCGTAGGTCAGCGTGCCGGAGCGCGAGACGATTCCGATCTTTCCGCGTTTATGGATGTGGCCGGGCATGATGCCGATCTTGCATTCGCCGGGGGTGATGACGCCGGGGCAGTTGGGGCCGACCAGGCGCGTCTTGCTGCCCTGCATGCCACGCTTCACGCGCACCATGTCGGCGACGGGAATGCCTTCGGTGATGCAGATGGCAAGCTCAATCCCGGCATCGACCGCTTCGAGAATGGCGTCGGCCGCAAAGGGCGGCGGCACATAGATGACGGAGGCGTTGCAACCGGTTTTGGCGCGGGCCTCGGCCACGGTGTCGAACACCGGCAGATTGAGATGCGTGGTGCCGCCCTTGCCCGGGGTAACGCCGCCCACCATTTTTGTGCCGTAGGCGATGGCCTGTTCGCTGTGGAAGGTGCCTTGCGAGCCGGTAAAACCCTGGCAGATGACTTTGGTGTCGCGATTGACGAGAACGGCCATGAAAAACTCCTGAAAAGCCGGGGAAACCCCCTGAAATGAAAGACTTATCCTTTATAAGGGAGTATGGCGGGAAATCAATGCGTCCGCGCGCATGCCCGGCCCTTTTTGCCATACAAAAATCACACTCATGCTTAAGATTTATATGGATTTTTCCTTGCTTTCTCCTATGTTTCCAGGGTAAAAAGGTATTGTTTTAACATAATGTAGGTACTGGCGTGAACCGCTACGCTGCCAATAACGCCCGGTCGTCACAACGTCTCTCCTTCGAGAGGGAGCCGTTGACGCTCGGCCAGAGAATCTGGAAGAAAGCCGAGCGCCCCTTGTTGGGGTTCGGCGCGGCCTGCATTGCCGCTTCGGTGCTGATCGGTGTTTTCAACCAGTCCGCCGAGGGCCACCTTGCCCTGGACACGGGTAAGACCCTGTTCACAACGAAAACCCCCGTGAAATATACGGCCGGCAGCGGGCGCGCGATCCCGGATGAATTCATTTACCGCGTAACCGGCCGCGAAAGCGGCGATTACGCTCATGCCTTCAATAAGGAATCCAAAGCCTGCGGCGTTACGCAGCTTATCCCCAGCACGCAGCTGCACCTGATGAGCGAGCACGCAGAGGATCTGGGTGTCGAGGATCTTGCCCGGCATATCCGCAAAGTGAGATTCAAAGACGAAGATGACAAAACCAGGGTTGTCTACCAGGTCGCGCCCGGCATGAAAAAAGCGGTCATGGGCGTGTGCAAGGATCCTGAGTTCTCGATCAACGCCGCCAAGCTTTATCACCAGAACAACCTGCCGAGGCTACAGGCCGCCCTGGGGCGTCGCCTGAATTTCACAGACGGGTATTTCGCGCATTTCCTCGGTCACGGCGGCGCGGCGACTTTTCTGAAAGCTTACGACTCGGACAAAAAGAGCAGGCAGCCGGCGATCAACTTTGTGGCCGGTAACGTGCTGCGCCACCGTTCCAACCGCATTCTGTTCTTCCGCGACCCGGACAAGCGCACGGGCGCGTATACGGTCGCACAGGTTTACGAGAAAGAAGCCGCGCGCATGGGCAAGGACGAGCTGCCTGATTTTCTGGGGCAGGAGGACGGCCCCCGGAGAAGCTGGAGCATGAGCTTCGCGCGCTGGATCGAGAAAATAACGCCCTAAGCGCATCGCCCGGTCAGGCCGGGCGATGAGAAAATTCAGATTTCATTCAGTAAGAATTACAGCGGACGCCACTGGTGCCTGACCACGAGGGGGGTCTGCTCGGTCAGGACAATTTTCGCCTCGGCGGCAGCCACTTCGTCGACGCCATGGGCCTTGCAGATGTCCATGAAATCGGCAGCGCCGTATTCATCTTCCGTGATCATTTTTTCGACCAGGTTATCGCCTTGCAAAGCGCCCAGCGCGTTGGCCTGCGCGGCGCTTTCAAGATACAGGTCGAGATGAAGGCCGGCTTTATCAAAGGGCGACCGGGGGCCGCCCCCCACCACCTTGACGCCGCTGGCGTCGCCGAAATGGCCGTACAGGTCGTTAAGCAGGCCGGGCGCCTGTTTCTTGCCGTACGCGGCATCCTGCCAGAAGAAGCGAATGTGCGGGCGGGCTTCGTGGTCGCTGATTTCACCGCCGTTAGTCTGTGCCGAAAAAACGCGGAGCAGCACAATCTGGTTGCGCGAAGCCGCGTCGGCGACGAGAGCGGGAGGCGTTGTATCTCTTCTATGCAGATGAGCGACGGCTGCAGCCATGATGGACACCCTTACTTGTTTTGCTTTTTGCTGTCGGCGTTTTTGTTTTTATCGCCGGAATCTATTACCGCGCTTAGGATAGCCGATCCCGCCCCCAGGCACAAACAATTTTGCTGCGGGCGGGGATAAGCCGGAAAAAGCAGTAAAATCAGGCCGCAAGCGCCCTTTTCGTGGCTTCGACCACCTTCTGGGCGGCGTCGGCCAGGTCATTGGCCGCGGTGATCGGCAGGCCGGATTTGGCCAGGATGTCCTTGCCCTGCTGGACGTTGGTGCCCTCGAGGCGCACCACCAGCGGCACGCTCAGGGACACTTCCTTCGCCGCGGCGATGATGCCTTCGGCGATGATGTCGCAGCGCATGATGCCGCCGAAGATGTTGACCAGGATGCCCTTCACTTTCGGATCAGAGAGGATGATCTTGAAGGCGGCCGTGACCTTTTCCTTGTTGGCGCCGCCCCCGACATCGAGGAAGTTGGCGGGCTCGCCGCCGTAAAGCTTGATGATGTCCATGGTCGACATGGCCAGGCCCGCGCCGTTGACCATGCAGCCGATATTGCCGTCGAGCGCGACGTAGGACAGATCGTGGTTCTTGGCGATGGTTTCCTTTTCGTCTTCCTCGGCTTCATCGCGCATCGCCGCCACTTCGGGCTGGCGGTAGAGCGCGTTGTCGTCGAAATTCATCTTGGCGTCGAGCGCCATCACGGCGCCGTCCTTGGTCACTACCAGCGGGTTGATCTCGACCAGCGAAGCATCTAGCTCGACGAACGCCTTGTACATCGCCATCATGAACTTGATCGCCGATTTCTGGGCGTCGCCCGTGATGCCGAGGCCGAAAGCCAGCTTGCGCGCATGGAAAGGCTGGATTCCCGTCGCGGGATCGATCGCCACCTTGAGAATTTTCTCCGGATGCTTGGCGGCCACTTCTTCAATATCCATGCCGCCCTCTGTCGAGGCGATGAAGGTCACGCGGCTGGTGGCGCGGTCGAGCAGCACGCTCAAATAAAGCTCGCGGGCGATGTTGGCGCCCTCTTCTATATAGAGGCGGCGCACTTTCTGCCCGCCCGGGCCGGTCTGGTGCGTCACCAGCTGCATGCCCAGGATGCGCTCGGCCTCTTTCTTCACGTCGTCAATCGACTTCACAACCTTGACCCCGCCGCCCTTGCCGCGGCCGCCGGCATGAATTTGCGCCTTCACCACCCACACGGGGCCGGGAAGCTTCTTCGCCGCCTCGACCGCCTCGGCCACGCTGAAGGCCGGATAGCCGGTGGACACGGCCACACCGTATTTTCGCAGGAGCCCTTTGGCCTGGTATTCGTGGATATTCATGAAAAACCCCGTAAATGGAAGGACTTGAGCGGGAAAACGCCCGCCGGGCGGCGGCGCCCGGCCCTTATTCTTACCC
>CAZNYM010000032.1:0-19365 GCA_964577255.1 uncultured Pseudobdellovibrionaceae bacterium
ATCCACCACATGCCGGTAAGTGGCATTGTTGAGGGCAAACGTGGAAGTGCGCGGCACAGCGCCCGGCATGTTGGTCACGCAATAATGAACCACGCCATCCACCACATAGGTGGGATCATCGTAGGTGGTGGGCTTGCTGGTTTCAAAGCAGCCGCCCTGGTCGATGGCGATATCGACGATCACAGAACCTGGCTTCATGGTTTTGAGCATGGGTTTGGTGATCAGCTTGGGCGCGGACGCGCCGGGGATCAGCACCGCGCCGATCACCATGTCCATCTCGGGCGCCACGTTCTCGATATAATCCATGCTGGAATACACCACGCGAGCCTGGCCGCGGAAATAATCGTCGAGGTAACGCAGCCGGTCATGACCTTTCTCAAGAATGGTGACGTCCGCCCCCATGCCCACGGCCACGCGCGCGGCGTTGAATCCCGCCACGCCGCCTCCCAGCACCAGCACACGCGCCGGCATCACGCCCGGCACGCCGCACATCAGGCGCCCAAGGCCCCCCATATGCTTCTGCAAGTAGTGTGAACCGACAATGACGGACAGGCGTCCCGCCACCTCACTCATCGGCGCCAGCAGCGGCAGGCCGCGCCCGTCGGGGCCGGTCACGGTTTCGTAAGCAATATCGATGGAACCTGATTTTATCAGAGCCGCAGTCTGCTCCGGATCGGCGGCCAGATGGAGATAGGTGAACAAAACCTGTCCCGGGCGCAGCATCCTGCATTCCTGCGGCTGCGGTTCTTTGACCTTGATGACCATGTCGGCACGATCGAAGATTTCTTTTGCCGTTTTGACAATCTCGGCCCCGGCCTTCCTGTAATCGTCATCGGTGAAATTGATTCCCGCCCCGGCTTGGGTCTCGATGATGACCTTATGGCCGTGCGCTACCAGCTCCTTGACCGACGAGGGCACAAGGCCGACGCAATGTTCCTGGGCTTTGATTTCCTTGGGGCAGCCGACTAGCATGATGATCTCCCGTAAACAATACGGCGAGAAGTCTACAGTTTTCGACGCAGGTTTTCTAGACGCGGTGCAATATTCGCTATTTCGCCTGTCCGGCGTCGATCACGCCGCGGCGTATGTCGCGGGTGCGGGTAAACAGGGCTTCCAGGGTCTTGCCGTCGCCCCAGCGGATGGCTTTCTGCAGGGTCGTCAGGTCTTCGGTGAAGCGCTGCAGGATTTCAAGTACCGCCTCCTGGTTGTTCAGGAAAATATCCCGCCACATGACCGGATTCGAAGCGGCGATGCGGGTGAAATCGCGGAAACCCGAAGCGGAGAATTTGATGATGTCTTCCTTGGTGTGTTCCTCGAGATCGGCGGCGGTGCCGACGATGGTATAGGCGATCAGGTGCGGCAGGTGCGATGTGATCCCCAGCACCAGGTCGTGCCGACGCGGATCCATGATCTCGATCTTCGAGCCGGCGGCCTCCCACAAAGTCGTAACTTTCTCGATCGCCTGCAGCTGCGTGTCCTCGAGCGGCGTGATGATGGCCCAGCGGTTGGCGAACAGTTCCGCAAACCCGGCGGCAGGGCCGGAATGCTCGGTGCCGGCAATCGGATGCGCGGGCACAAAATGCAGACCCGGGCGCAGGAACGGCCTGACCGCATCGATCACCGCCTGCTTTACCGAACCGACGTCGGTGATGACCACGCCGGGAAGAAGATATGGCGCGATGGTTTCCATCACTTTGCCGTAGGCGCCGACCGGTACGGCGATGATGACGAAATCGGCGGCGGCGACGGCGTGGCCCAGATCAGTCGTCGTCACGTCGGCGAGCTGCAGGGACTTGGTCTGGGCACAGACGTCTTCCGACAGATCTGCGCAGACGAGCTTGCCCGCCAGATCGTGCCGGCGCACCACCCGCGCGAGCGAGGAGCCGATAAGGCCGCAGCCGATAATGGTGACTTGCTTGAAAATGGGCATGATGAACGTTAAGCAATCTTACCAGGGGTTTCGGTAGCGTTTTTACCGATGCGGTCGCCGTATGTGAAAGGAGTAGCGTAACCGCCCAGGCACAGGCTTTTTCCTTCCGGGTCCTCGAGTTTTTCAAGGAGTTGAGACAGGCGCTCGTCCTCGACGCCGAGATACTGGCCGATCTCAAGCAGATGAAAAGTGCGTTGGCGGCCCGCGGGCGCGGCGCTGAAAAGGCTGAGCGGCGTGAAATCCATCAGCCGGGCGCGGTCGAGGATGCGCGTGCGGCTGACGTTATGATCGAGATCGAGGGCGATGAAGCTGCAATCCTCGCCGCTCGGCTGGTAAGTCAGGCGGGCTACGACGAGCGCCTTGTGGGCCGGATGGCGGTCGGCCGGACCTGGATCGCCGAGCGGCAGCCGCGCGACGATGCGCATGGGAAATTCGCCGGTTTCGCTCATCAATTGAAGCCACCAGGGGCTCGAATCTTCTATCTTCGGCCAGGGCAGAACCGCGAACGTCGCTTCCCCTTCCCGCACCGAAGCCAGCGCACCCAGAACGTTGGCGGCACGGTGGATCGGCATGATACTGCTGAAGTAATCCTTGGCCAGATCCCAGTTCAGCAGGCCTTCGTCGAAATTATCGACGCACACGGCGACCTTCTGCGGAGTCTGCATCAGCGACGAAGCGCCAATGATCTCGCGCCAGATGCGGATCACGCTTTCGCGCGGGAATGGTCCCGTTTTTTTCTTCGCCAGGCGGCGCAGTATCGCAGCTTCGCGCGCAGGCTGAACGGCGGCGGCTCCGGCCTTCTTCTTTTCCTCGACGATGGCGGGAATGAGCTCGGCCCGGCGGTTGAGGAGATCGAGGATCTGCTCATCGAGGTTGTCGATCTGGCGGCGGAGCGTGTCGAGTGTAACAGACATGGCCGGGAATGTAGCCAGCCCGGGAAGCAAAGGCAAGGAAATCGGGGCGGTCAGCCGTCAGGATGAAGCGGGCGAGGCCAGCGCGCGGCGGGCGGGTTCGCGCTGGCTCACCGCCCCGGCCCTGACACCGGAATAAACCTGCTTGCCCGCCTCAATCATCAAAAGCCCGTGCATGCCGGGCAGGCAATATTTTCCGAAACTCTCAAAGGTGTAAGCCATAGAAAGCAGCGGAAAGCTGCGCAGAGGCGGCATGTAAAGTGCCCGCTCCACCCGCTCGATGCTGAACAGCGCCTGGCGCATCAGGCCGGTGATCTGTGTAACCGTGTAAGGATGGCCGTGGCCGAAGGGGCTCCACTCGGCGTGCGACCACAGGCCGTGCCGGTTGGGAACGATCAGCAGCAGGCGGCCGTTGCTTTTCAGCACCCGCCACAGCTCGAACAGATAGTCCGCTGGTTGGCGCGCCCGCTCCATCCCGTGGACGACCAGCAGCCTGTCGATCGATTCCGTTTCAAGCGGCAGCTTGTCCTCGTCACACAGGGCGCTGAGATTGCGCCCCTCTTCCGGCCAGGCATGGATTTCGACATCGGGCGTGCTCAGGGCGAAGCTGCGTTCGCAGCCTTCATTAATAAAAGAAAGATAAGGCTGGGCGTACCCTAGCCCGGCTACGCGCAGGGCGCGGCATTCAGGCCAAAGGTCGCGGATATGCGCACCGATCACCCGGCGCACGATCCGCCCGCCGCGCGAGCCGTAGAAATTCCTGTAATCGAAAGACAGGCTGGACATGGCTCTCCCCTACAGCGCCAGGCAAAGCTGCGGCAGCAGCGGTTTATCGGCTTCCGGCATCGGCAGGTCGAAAAGATCGGCCGGACGCACCCATTTCAGCGCCTGATGCGCGCGCGGCTGCGGTCTGCCGCGCCAGACGCGAGCCGCCAGTAAGGGCATGAGCAGATGGAAATCGTCGTAGGCGTACGAGGCGAAGCCGACCGGCGTGAAGCAGCATGGGCGGGTTTCGATGGCCAGTTCTTCCTCCAGCTCGCGCATCAGGGCGTATTCAGGGGTTTCGCCATCCTCGATCTTGCCACCCGGGAATTCCCACAGCCCGGCCATGCTTTTTCCTTCCGGCCGCTGCGCCACCAGCACCCGCCCATCGGTGTCTACAAGCGCTGCGGCAGCCACCAGCACCAAGGGCTTGCGCGCACACTCCGGGCGTGGCAGGTCGAGCGCCTCGGCGCAGCTGACTTTTTTCTCGATAAACTTAACCATCGCCCCGCTCCGCAAACGCAAACCCCCCTCCTGCGCGGAGGGGGGATGCCCAACCGTTCATCAAAGACATTATTTCTTCGTCGTCTTTTCCTTGTCGCCGTTGATGTCGAAACGCTCGACTTTGGCTTCCTTGGTCCATTGTTCCAAAAGCTGGCCGACCTTTTTCTGACGCACCATGGCTTCCAGCTGCGCCTTCACGTCCTCGAACTTCGGCTCAGGGCGCTGGCGGCGATCGTCGGCGATGATGACATGCCAGCCGAACTGGGTCTTTACCGGCGCTTTCGAATATTCGCCCTTGTTAAGGGCAAAGGCTGCGTCTGAGAATTCGGGCAGCATATCCTGCTTGGCGAAATAGCCCAGGTCGCCGCCGTTATCCTTGGACGGGCCGGTCGAGTATTCCTTGACCATGTCCTCAAACTTGGCGCCGCCCTGCAGCTTGCCGATGATTTCCTTGGCTTTGTCCTCGGTATCGACCAGGATATGGCGGGCCTTGGTCTCCTGCACTCTTTCAAACTTGGCCAGGAAATCCTCGTAAGCCTTCAGAACGTCCTTTTGGCTGACGGAGTCGTTGACCGTGCGCTCGATATAGACATTCCGGATGATCTGCGACTGGGCGTCGGCGATCAGTTTCTTGACTTCGGCATCTTCCTCAAGACCGGCACTTTTCGCTTTTTTCGTCACGATCATATTGTTGATAACCTGGTCGCGAGCGACGGGGAACAGATCCTGCAGCGGCGCCTGCTGCTTGAGCTGCGCGGGCAGCGTGTCGATGAAGGCCATCACGTCGGCGCGGGTGATTTTCTCATCGCCGATCTGTGCGACCACGGGGTTGCCAACCTTGACCTCGCCGGGCGCAGCGGGTTTGGCGTTGGCGGTGTTGGTCTTGTCGTTCTGGGCCACGCCGTTGCTGGCCATCATGACGAGCCCGCCTGCAGCAATTCCGGCCACCAGCATCACGGCCAGCAGCAGGGCCGGCACGGTGTTCTTGCGCGGTTCGGGGTTTTGCGTCGGGGTGACGGGCTCGGACATGGCGTTCTCCTTGGAACATGAAAATGACAATCTGAAAGCTGTCACTAGTTTGTGACGATTTCAAGGAGGTTTTTCGCATAATCCTCAGCATGTTGCCATATCGGGCGCGCGCGTTAACTTATTGACGCTGCGGGCGTCAGGCCCTATATGAATGCCTCGGGATTATGTTCACTGGGTCAGGAGTCCATGTTGTTAGCCCTCGCGCAGAAGATTTTCGGTTCCAGCAATGACCGGGCCCTGAAGAACGTCGTGCGCCATGTAGAACCGATCAACGCCCTGGAGCCGGCGACCGCTGCGCTTTCGGACGAGCAGCTGCGCGCCAAGACCGAGGAATTCCGCCAGCGTTATCAAAAAGGCGAGACGCTCGACCAGCTTCTGCACGAAGCTTTCGCCGTGGTGCGCGAAGCTGCCAAGCGTACTCTGGGCCAGCGCCATTTCGACGTTCAGCTTATGGGCGGCGTGGTGCTGCATCAGGGCCGCATCGCCGAAATGAAGACTGGCGAAGGTAAAACGCTGGTCGCCACCCTGCCCGTCTATCTCAACGCGCTGTCCGGCAAGGGCGTGCATGTCGTGACCGCCAACGATTACCTGGCCCGCCGCGACGCCGAATGGATGGGGCAGATTTACCGCTTTCTCGGCATGACGGTCGGCTGCATCGTCCACGGGCTCGACGACCGCCAGCGCCAGGAAGCCTACCGTTGCGACATCACCTACGGCACTAATAACGAGCTTGGGTTCGATTATCTGCGCGACAACATGAAGTACCGCCTCGACCAGATGTCCCAGCGCGAATTCAATTTCGCCATCGTCGACGAAGTGGACTCGATCCTAGTCGACGAGGCCCGCACCCCGCTGATCATCTCCGGCCCGTCCGAGAATTCCTCGGAGCTTTATATAGCGGTCGATAAAATCATTCCCCAGCTCGCTGCCGCCGATTATGAGCTGGACGAGAAGATGCGCACCGTCACCCTGACCGAAGGCGGGACGGAAAAGGTCGAAAACCTGCTACGCAGCCACAACCTGCTATCCGAAGGCGGGATGTACGACCTTAACAACATTCCCCTGGTCCACCACGTCAACCAGGCCCTGCGCGCGTACAAATTGTTCAACCGCGACAAGGATTACATCGTCAAGGACGATAAAGTCGTCATCATCGACGAATTCACCGGCCGGATGATGGAAGGCCGCCGCTACTCGGAAGGGCTGCATCAGGCGCTCGAGGCCAAGGAACGCGTGAAGATCCAGAACGAGAACCAAACCCTGGCCTCGATCACCTTCCAGAATTACTTCCGCCTTTACCCCAAGCTCGCCGGCATGACCGGCACGGCCATGACCGAGGCGGCGGAATTTGAGGAAATCTACCGCCTGGGAGTCACCGAGATTCCCACCAATGTGCCGATCCAAAGGATCGACCACGACGACAAGATATATAAGTCGCTGGCGGAAAAGGATGAAGCCATCCTGGCCCAGATCCGTGAATGCCGCGAGCGGCAGCAACCGGTTCTGGTGGGCACGGTTTCGATCGAAAAATCGGAGAGGCTTTCGGCGCTCCTGAAAAAGGCCAAGATCCCGCATCAGGTTCTCAATGCCCGCTACCACGAGCAGGAAGCCTATATCATCGCTCAGGCCGGCCGGCCCGGCGCCGTGACCATCGCCACCAACATGGCGGGCCGCGGCACCGACATCCAGCTGGGTGGCAACCTGGACATGCGCCTGAAGCAGGAAATTGGCGCCGACCTCACCGAGGATGCGAAAGCGGCGCTCAGCGCCAAAATCCGCGCCGAAGTGGAATCCGAGCGTGAAATCGCTAAAAAAGGCGGCGGCCTGTTCGTGATCGGTACCGAACGGCACGAATCGCGCCGCATCGACAACCAGCTCCGCGGCCGTTCCGGACGCCAGGGCGACGCCGGCGCTTCGATTTTCTTCCTGTCGCTGGAAGACGACCTGATGCGTATTTTTGGCTCCGACAAGATGGAGATGCTGTTGGCGCACAAGCAGATCGGGTTGCGCGACGGCGAGTCCCTTACCCACCCGTGGATCAGCAAAGCGCTCGAGCGCGCGCAGGCCAAGGTGGAAAGTCACAACTTCGACATCCGCAAAAACCTGCTGAAGTTCGACAATGTCATGAACGACCAGCGCAAGGTGATCTACGAACAGCGCCGGGAGATCATGAGCGAGAACACGGTCGAGGATCTGGTCGTGGATATGCGCCACCAGGTGATTGTCGATCTCGTCAGCCAGTGCATGCCCGAGCACAGCTACGCCGAGCAATGGGATCTGCAGACGCTGAAATCGGAAACCCAGCGCCTGCTCAATCTCGACATCCCCGTAGAAAGCTGGGCGGCGGAGGAAGGGATCGCGGATCAGGAGATCATCAAGCGCCTGATCGACGAGTCGGACCGCAAGATGGCCCTCAAGGCCAGCGCCGTGGGGCCGGAAGCCTTCCGCAGCTTCGAGAAAATCATCGTCCTGCAGCAGCTCGACCAGCACTGGAAAGAGCACCTGCTCAATCTCGACCATCTGCGTCAGGGCATCAACCTGCGTGCCTTCGGCCAGCGCGACCCGCTGAACGAATACAAGACCGAATCCTTCTCCATGTTCGAGCTGATGCTGGGGCAGCTGCGCGAAAGCGTGACCGTAACCCTGTCCATGGTCGAACTGAACCTCAATCAGGACGCCGCCTCAAGTCTTCTGCGCAAGAGCCCGCCGCAGAACGTCCATGCCACCAGGCAGGATCCTGCCCTGCTCGGGCTTGGCCAGGCCGCCGGCGGCGAGGAAAAAGTTGAACGCCTGCCGCACCGCGTCACCTTTAACCAGAACGATCCCGAAACCTGGTCGCGCACGCCGCGCAACGCGGCCTGCCCGTGCGGCAGCGGCAAGAAGTACAAATACTGCCACGGGCAGATTCTTTAGCGGATCGCGTTGAACTTTCCGGCGACCTTGCGCTGATCCTCCGCTGCCAGAACCTGCGGGGGCGTGACGCGCACAAGCGCGATATGGTTGCGTTGGCGCTTGACCACGTCGAAACGGAAACCGAAGAAGCGGAACGACTGCCCAACTTCAGGCAAGGATTCCGACTCGTGCAGCAGCAATCCGGCAATGGTCGAATAATCTTCACCGTCCGGCAGGGCCCATTCGTACTCGCGGTTAAGCTCGCGGATCGTTACGTCACCGTCGATCATATAGGAACCGTTGGGCTGGCGGCGCACACCCGCCACTACGTCGTCTTTTTCATCGTCGATGTCGCCGACGATCTCCTCCAGAATATCCTCAAGCGTCACCGCGCCTCTGAGAGTGCCGTATTCGTCGACCACCAGGGCAAAATGCTCGCGCCGCTTGCGGAAAGCCTGCAGCTGATCGCGCAGGGTGGTGGTCTCGGGCACGAACCAGGGTTCTGTGATAAGGTCGCGGATGTTGATACGTTCCACGTGTCCCGCGTGATCCTGCATCTCGCGCAGCAGGGTTTTGACATGGATGACGCCGACGATGTTGTCGGGCTCGTCTTTCCAAAGAGGAATGCGTGAATAGGCGTTTTCCAGCACCTGCGCAACAATCTCCTTCACCGGCAGGTCGGCGTCGATGGTGCTGATCTGCTTGCGGTGGATCATGATCTTGCCGATTTCGACGTCGCCGAGATCGAGGATCGAGCGCAGCATGGCCCGCTCCTCGCTCACGCTTTCCTCCGGCCCTTGGTGCAGGTCGATCACGCCGCGCAACACATCAAGATGATTCCCAGAATCCGCTTTGGAAACGTCAGCCCCTATGACCTTGAGCATCCATGTGACGAGTTTTGAAATAAGAGCTGTCACCGGCGTAAAGAGAAAAATGACAATCCGCAGAAGGGGCGCCAAGATCATCGCCAGTTTGTCGGCATTGTAAAAAGCATAGGTTTTGGGCAGGACTTCAGAAAAAATCAGAACCAGAGCCGTCATGACGATAGTCGCGTAAAATACGCCTTCAGCCCCGAAAATTGTAATCAGGACACCCGTCGCCACGGCGGAGGCGGCAATATTGACGACATTGTTTCCCAGAAGAATGGCGCCGATCAGGTTTTCTTTCTGGTCGCGGATTTTATTGACCAGAGCGGCGCCCTTGTTCCCTTCCTTCGCCAGTGCGTGCATTCGGGCCTTTGAAGATGTTGTCATCGCCGTTTCCGATGCTGAAAAGAAAGCAGAAAGCATCATCAGAAAGGCGACTAGAAGTATTGATAACATCAGCGACACGATGGGGCTCTCCTAAATGGACAGGTTCTTTTCGATCACCGCCTGCACGGCGGCCGGGGGTACGTCGCGGACGACGAAAGTATCGCCGATGGCGCGTGCCAGAATGAAATTCATTTTGCCGTTTTCGGTTTTCTTGTCGCTCTTCATGGCTTCAAGGATGCCGGCGACGGTAACGCCGGAGACATCAGCGCCCGTCTTCAGGCCCAGTGCCCGCATATGTGTCTTGGCTTTGTCGGCCTGCGCGGCGGGACAATGGCCGAGAGCCACCGAAAGATCGAACGCCATACCCATACCGATTGCTACCGCCTCGCCATGCAGAAGGCGTCCGTCATAATTGAGCATCTTCTCGAACGCATGGCCAAACGTATGGCCGAAATTCAGCAGCGCGCGCACGTCGTTGGTTTCCGTCTCGTCGAGCGCGACGATGGCCGCCTTCGCCTTGCAGGATTCGTAAATAGCGTGGCTTAGAGCGATCTTGTTTTTTTCAAGAACCTTTTTGCCATTTTCCTCAAGCCACGCGAAGAACGCGGCGTCGCGGATGAAGCCGTATTTCACGATTTCGGCATAACCGGCACGCATTTCCCTCTCGGACAGCGTGTCGAGCGTATCGAGATCGGCGATGACTGCGCGTGGCTGGTAGAACGCCCCCACCAGGTTTTTGCCCTGCTTCGTGTCAATGGCGGTCTTGCCGCCCACGGCGCTGTCGACCTGGGCCAGCAGCGTGGTGGGAACCTGGACATAGCTTATGCCGCGCAGCGCTACCGCCGCCGCCAGACCGCCCAGATCGCCAATCACCCCGCCGCCGAGCGAGAAAAGCACGCTTTGGCGGTCGGCGCGATTGTCGAGCAGCCAGTCGAGAACCTTGATCAGACCGTCATAGGACTTTGTCGCCTCGCCGGGGGTCATGACCAGCGTAAATGCCGTACCACCGCCTTTCACCAAGGCCTTTTCAAGTACCGGGGCATAGTGGCCTGCGTGGGTATCCGTCAGAATGAAACAGCGGCGCCCTTCCAGCGAGAACGGCAGCAGCTCAGCCGTCTGGGCCAGCAGGCCGCTGCCGATATGGATGTCGTAGCCGCGTTCGCCCAGCAGAACCGGCAGAATGACGGGAGTGTTCATCGGGAGTGTGCCTTTTCCTGGTCGAGATGTTGTGCGAGGGCCTTCAGCATGGCGGCCAACGTCTGGCCGGAATCATCGCCACTGCTGTCGACGGTAAGGTGTGCGCCGGCGTATAAGGGGTAACGCTCCTCGGTCAGTTTCCGCAGGATGTCTGCGGGATCGCCGTTTTTCAGCAGCGGCCGGCGGTCGGTCTTGCCGGTGCGGGTCAGCATGACCGGCAGTTCTGCCTTGATCCAGATCATCACAGTTTTTTCATGCAGTTCGTTGCGGGTGTCGGGATTGAGGATGGCACCGCCGCCGGTGGCGATCACGCAAGGATCCTCCGTCGTCACACGGTGCAAAATCCGGCGCTCGCCCTCGCGGAAGTAAGGTTCGCCGAAACGCTCGAAAATCTCGGGGATGCTTAGGCCTGAGGCCTGCTCGATCTCCTGGTCGGTGTCGATGAAGGGGAGATCCAGTGCATCGGCCAGCATTTTGCCGAGGCGCGTCTTCCCCGTTCCCATCATGCCGATCAGGGCCACCGGCCTGTCGAGGCGATCCCTGACCGAAGAAATCTGGTCCTGGCGCAGCGCTGTTTCGATCATGCTTTTGTTATGCCATGCGAAAGAAGGCAAAACAACGGCAAATCCCCGGATTTATGACCTGGATTTTCAGCGCGATTTTCGTCGCTGTCATTGAAAAGCGCGCGCAACTCCATTACATTTATCTGTCCATTCGGTGGAGACCGATTCTGATGCCTTTTCTGAGAGGAGACCGCCGCGTTCCGCGCGTCTCCGGATCAATTTTCCTGAAGTTGCTCGTATCCTGCGGCCTTGCGCTTGCGGTGGGGTATTCCTCTGCCGTTTCCGCTGAGGAATCTCTCAAAAAGCCCGTCTACCGCTACGACGACGACCGCATGGTGCGTCCGCGCGCCGACCGCATCAAGGCAACCGAGGAAGCGCGCAAAAGGTTGGAGAAAAAGGGGCAGGAAGAACAAATATCGGCGCCCCCGGCAGCGGAGCCACCGCTTCCCGACAAGAAACCCGCGGACTCGACGTCCACGGCCCCCGAAGAGGAGCTTGCCGAAAATCCGGAGGAAGCGCCTTCAGCTGAGGAGCCTTTGTCCGCCGGAGAGGAAACGGTGGCTGCCGCCGGCCCGGATCGGGTCTACACAGTGGCTAAACCCCGCCTCGAGGAAAAGCAGCGGACTGTTCCAGCCGTTCTCAAGGTCAATTACGTGACGCTCGAATCCATCGGCACGCTCGACGTGCCGGGCGACGGCGGCATGGGCATCGATCTGTGGGACGGATCGCGCCGCGAGAAGATTCTCCAGCTGATCGGACAGCTCCCTGCCCCCGGCCATTACGGGCTTTTGCATACGCTGGTACAGCGTGCTTTGCTCACAAGCGCCGATGCGCGCCTGATGGAAGGGCGCGGCACCGTCAGCCCCGGCGAGGATTACCAGACCCTACGGGTGGAAAAACTGCTCGACATGGGCGCTTACGAGTCCGCCGCACGGCTTTACATGGCCGATCACGCGGTACCCTATCACGAGCGCCTGGCACGCGCCGGGGTTCAGGCCCTGTTCCTGAGCAACCAGTCGACCATCGCCTGCCTGGAGACCAAAACCCTGGTCACGCGCTTCCCCGACGACATCTTCTGGCGTCAGGCTTCCACGATCTGCGACTATCTGCTGGAAAAAATGGCCGGGCGCCCGGTCAAGAATTTCATCGATCGCCCGGGCGTGCGTAAGGCCATTGAGGGCAGCGCGCTGATGCGCAACGTGTTCATCGGGCCGAATTACAAAATCACGCCGCGCACGGTCGACGCCTTCAAGGATTTCTCGCCGCTCGAAATGGCTTTGTTGATTAACGACAACCGTATCTCCGTCGAGGCGCTGGCGATGGACCGGTTGCCGCTCATTCCCTCGCACATCCTGGGCAGCCTGATGGTGCTCGAGGATATCCCGGGCGCCAAGCGCCTGTCCCTGCGGGGCGAGGCGGCGCGGCGCGGGCTGATCACCCCCGCCGACCTAGGCGCTTATTATGAAGGGCTCAAGCAGCCCGAGGGCGGTCTCAAGAAGGCCGTCGGCTGGCAGCGCATCCCTGCCTATTATGTCGCCGTGCGCCAGTCCAAGGACAAAGCCGAGCGTCAGAACCTGGTGCGCGAGGCCCTCGCGCTTGCGGATGAATATGGGGATACCCCCCTCATTGCCTTCGCGCCCTACCTCTCCGCTTTGCCCGCCGAAGGGCTTGATGCGTCCGCGCTCAGGCATGCCTTGCGAATCATGACGTTGGCAGGTGAAAGTGTAAATAAATCAATTAGTTATGAGTTTCTCTCGCAGCTGGCCGATACCCCTTCCGGCACACCTGATGCGTACCTTGCGCTGTCCTCCGCTCTGGGTGAAAAGTTTTCCACAGAAGTTGAACAGAATAGCGATTTTTCACAAAAACTCGTGAAGTTATGCGAAACCCTGCCTGAAACCTCAAAAAATCTCGTTTTTGCACTCTATGAAAAACTTGACAACGGTATAAAATTACATAATAGTGCGGGAGAAAATGTTTATGTTAACCCTGATGGCTTGACACCCCCTGACGATTATGTAATGCCATCTGTAAGCTTGATGAATGACCTCGCAATTGCCAAAAACGGCAAACGTCTGGGAGAGGTGGTTTTGTTAAGCGCCATTGCCATCGGCGACGCCCCGCCCGAGACACTTGATCCGGCGGTAGTTCTCCAGGTGGTAGATGGTCTGAAAGCAGTGGGGTTAACAAAAGAGGCTCAGGAGCTTGCCCGCCAAGTCGTTTTGAGCTTGCGTAATTAAAAAGGAGAAAACTTATTATGGCTCGTCCCGGTCGTCCCGCAATGCCCAAACCAAAGCTTCACCCTTTGGTGGATTCCTTCCTTGACATGCTGACCACCGAGCGTGGCGCGGCCATGAACACGCGCCAAGCTTATTGGCGCGACCTGGCGGACTTCAGCATCCATCTCCGCGACAAAACGCGCAAAGAGATCGTCGATGCCGCCAAGGACGATATCAAAACCTATCTCGACGACCTGGGTATCCGCATCCACGTAAAAGGCCAGAACCGCAACCAGATCGCGACCCGCACCGTGGCGCGCCGCCTCTCGGCCCTGCGACAGTTCTACCGCTATCTCGTATCCGAGAACATCCGCAAGGATGACCCGACCTCGACCATCGACAGCCCCAAGCAGGGCCGCACCCTGCCCAAGACTCTGAGCGAAGGCGAAGTCAGCACCCTGATCAAGACCGCAGGCGACAGCGGCGGCGCGGACAGTATCCGCCTCGTGTGCCTGCTGGAAATGCTCTACGCCACCGGCCTGCGCGTTTCCGAGCTTGTTGGCCTGCCGATGTCGGCTCTGGGCGAAGACATGCAGTTCCTGATGGTCGCCGGCAAAGGCGGCCGCGAGCGCATGGTTCCCCTCTCCGAACCAGCCCAGAAAGCGGTCCGCCGCTACCTGGAAGTGCGTCAGCAGTTCATCAACCCCGAGGATAAGGGCACGCAGGCGCAATGGCTGTTCCCTTCGCGCACCTCGGAAAGCGGCCACCTGACCCGCCAGCGCTTCGCCCAGCTCCTCAAGGATCTGGCCGATAACGCCGGTATCGAAGCCGACCGCGTCAGCCCGCACATCCTGCGTCACGCTTTCGCCACGCACCTGCTGAGCAACGGCGCCGACCTGCGCTCGGTTCAGAAGATGCTGGGCCACGCCGACATCGCCACCACCCAGATCTATACCCATATCGTGGGCGACAAGGCGCGCAAGACGGTCGAGGACAAGCATCCGCTGGCCAAAACCGGCACAGTCCGTTGATTTAAACGACCTTTTCAAAACCGATTTGCAACAGGCAGACAATCCATTACATTGTCTGCCTGTTGTTTTTGGCCCCTCCGTTAACGGGTAAGAATGAGCGTTCTCGACTTCGAAAAACCGATCCTCGACCTTGAAAGCAAAATCGAGGAACTCCGTCATGTCAGCAGCGATCCCTCGGTCAACATCGCCGAGGAAGTCGCGCGGCTGCAGGGCAAGGCCGACAAGCTGCTGCGCCAGACCTACGGCAAGCTCACGCCGCAGCAGAAGGTCATGGTGGCGCGCCATCAAGAGCGCCCGCATTTCCTCGACTATACGCGCGGGCTGATCGAAGATTTCACACCGCTTGCGGGCGACCGCGGTTACGGCGAGGATCCCGCCCTGCCCGGGGGCCTCGGGCGCTTCCGCGGCCGCTCGGTCGTCGTACTGGGACATGAAAAAGGCAGCGACACCGAAAGCCGCATCAAGCACAATTTTGGCATGGCCCGGCCGGAAGGTTACCGTAAGGCGATCCGCCTGATGGAAATGGCCGAACACTTCCAGATGCCCCTAATCTCGCTGGTCGACACGGCGGGCGCTTATCCTGGCGTCGGTGCCGAGGAGCGCGGCCAGGCGGAAGCCATCGCCCGCTCGATCGAAACCTGCCTGCGCATCAAGACTCCATTTGTCTCGGTGGTCATCGGCGAGGGCGGTTCAGGTGGCGCCATCGCCATCGCCGCCGCCGACCGCGTCTATATGCTCGAGCACTCGGTCTATTCCGTGATCTCGCCTGAGGGCTGCGCCTCGATCCTCTGGCGCAGCGCCACCCATGCCGACGATGCCGCCGCCGCCCTCAAGCTGACGGCGCAGGATCTTCTCGAGCTCAAGATCATCGACGGGATCATTCCCGAGCCTTTGGGTGGCGCACACCGCCACCGCGAAGAGACCATCCAGAGCGTGGGCGCGCAGATCGCCAAGGCGCTCGAGGAGCTTTCCCAGTGGGACGGCACCAAGCTCGTCCACAAGCGGCAGCAGAAATTCCTTGAGATGGGCCGAGCGGCGTGACCGACGAGCGCCTCGAGGAGCTCGACCGCAAAATCGACCGGCTCAAAAGCGCCCTGCCAAAACCGGCGCCCGAACGCCAGGCCGATAACGTCAACCAGGGTGTGCGTGCCGGCACCGAACTGGTGGTCTGCATCGCCGGGGGCGCGGGGCTGGGACTGCTGCTCGACCGATGGCTGGAAACCGGCCCCCTGTTTCTGATTATTTTCCTATTATCCGGGGTGGCGGCGGGCTTTATGAATGTCTACCGCATCAGCAACAATATGGGCGCGGCCGTAGGATTTGCATCCTTGCATCAGACGGAGAAAAAGGCTAAAAAGGCGCCGGAAAACGAACCTTAGCCGTTAAGGAATGCCTACATGGCCGACCCGATACACCAGTTTGTGATCGAGCCGATCATCCCCCTCCATGTCGGGTCGTTCGACCTTTCTTTCACCAATTCCTCGCTGTGGATGATGATCGGGGTGCTGATCTCCGGCACCGTGCTCACCCTGGCCTCGAGCCGCGCCGCCATGGTGCCCGGCCGCCTGCAGGTGATGGGCGAGATGCTTTACCAGTTCATCGCCAACATGATCCGCGAGAATATCGGCACCGCCGGCATGAAGTACTTTCCGCTGGTCTTCACCCTGTTCATGGTCGTGCTGATGGGCAACCTTCTCGGTATGATCCCCTACTCCTTCACCTACACAAGCCACATCATCGTCACAGGCGCGCTGGCACTAATGATCTTTTTCATGGTGCTGATCCTGGGCATCGTCAGGCACGGCACGCATTTCTTCAGCCTGTTCGTGCCGCCGGGAGTGCCGGCGTGGCTGTTCCCGCTGATCATCCCGATCGAGATCATTTCTTTCCTCGTGCGTCCCGTCACCCTGTCCGTGCGTCTGTTCGCCAACATGATGGCCGGGCACCTGATGCTCAAGGTATTCGCCGGGTTCAGCGTGTCGATGCTGGCGGCCTTCGGCGTGGTCGGGCTCGTCCCCGGTCTGGTGCCGATGGGGTTCAACGTCATCCTGATCGGGTTCGAATTCCTGATCGCCATGCTCCATGCGTATGTTTTCACCGTACTTTCCTGCATCTACCTGAAAGACACGGTCGAACTGGCTCACTAAACTTTTAACACTCGAAAGAAGAAGGAAACTAAAAATGGAACTTGAAGCCGCAAAACTGATCGCCGCCGCCATCGCCCTCATGCCGATTATCGGCGTGGGTATCGGCCTCGGCCTGATTTTCTCGTCCTACAACGAAGCCGTGGGCCGCAACCCGGGCGCGCTTGAGATCCTGGACAAGAAGTTCTTCCTGACCTTCGCCCTGACCGAAGCGTTGGCGATTTTCGCACTCGTCATCTCCCTTGTGATCCTGTTCGGTTAAGACGGATGGGCATGAAGGGTCGTTTCCTGATTACAGGCCTGCTGGCCGCGGCGCTTTCCGCCGGGGCCGCGCACGCCGCCGAGGATGCGCACCACGCCGAAGCTTCGGCGGGCCTGCCGCAGTTCGATCCTTCCACTTTCACCAGCCAAGTTTTCTGGCTGGCTATCGCCTTCGCGCTTTCCTACCTCATCTTCTCGAAGAAGGTACTGCCCGCTATCGGCGCGGTGCTGCAGACCCGCAGCCAGACGATCGAGGACGCGGTGCGCCGCGCCCAGGATCTGCGTACCCAGGTCGAAAGCATGAAAACCTCCTATGAATCCGGTTTGGTCGCTGCCCGCAGCGGTGCCACCCGGCTGATGGAGGAAACCCAGGCCGGAATCAAGCAGCGCAGCGAGCAGGCGCTTCGCGACTTCCAGCAGCGCAGTGAGCGCGATATTGCCGCCCTGGAAACCCAGATCGCGGCCGAAAAGACCAAGGTGATGGCTGAAATGGCGCCCATCGTCGCCGAGATCGCGCGCACGGCCGCCGGCACCATCGTCGGCGTGACGGCGGATGCCGCCCAGGCCCGTAACGTCGTCGACGCGCTTAACCGCCGACAGGAGGCCGCCTGATGCTCGACGCTCTCCAGCACGACGCCACCTTGTGGGTTCTGATCTCGTTCCTTATTTTCATGGGACTGGCCTGGAAACTCGCGCGCAAGCCGCTTCTAGGCAAGCTCGACGCCCGGATCGCGGAAATCCGCCGCGAACTCGCCAGCGCCGCCGAACTGAAGCAGGAGGCCGAAGGCCTGATCGCCGAATACGGCCGCAAGCAGCAGGAAGCCGAGCAGGAGGCGCAGCGCATCGTCGAAGCCGCCCGTGAGCAGGCCGCTATGATCCGTGCCCAGGCAGAGAAGGACGCTGACGAGCTTATGGCCCGTAAGGAAGCGCAGTTGAGTGAGAAAATGACCCGCATCGGCGATTCCGCGCGCCAGGAAATCCGCGACTATGCCGCCGATCTGGCCGTGAAAGCCACCGCCGAAATCATCACCCGCACGCTCGACGACAAGGCGCGGGCGCGCCTCGCCGACGAATCGATCAAAAAGGTTGCTTCCGGCCTGCGCTGATCTTCTGTAGCATGGGGCCGATGTCTCTGTTCCCGCCGCCGAAAAAAAACGCCGCTTCCGCCTGGGCCGGGCGGCGCGTGGGTCTGTTCGGCGGCTCGTTCAACCCGCCGCACGATGGGCATCTGCTGGTGGCGCGCCGCGCCCTTGCGGGTCTATGCCTTGATTGCGTGTGGTGGCTGGTGTCGCCGCACAATCCCCTGAAAGATCCCGGCACTCTGCTGCCCTTTGCCGAAAGGATGGATCTTTGCCGGGCGCTGACGGCCGGCCATCCGCGCATGCTGGTCAGTGGCATCGAGGAGCAATACGGCCTCGGAACAACCTACAACTCCCTGCGCTTCCTGCGCGAAAATTTTCCCCGCACGAACTTTGTTTTCCTCGCGGGCCTCGACAACGCCCTGTCCTTCCATCGCTGGCACCGCTGGCGGGATATCCTGCAATTGACGGCATTGGCCTATGTCATCCGCCCGCCGGTCGCAGAACTGGCGCGCCGCACGCCCTTGCGGCGGCAGGCCGGGCCGGATTTCACGCCGATTCGCGCAGCCTCACGGGTATTGCTCGCACCCGGCAGGGTTTACGGGCTGCTGGAGGGTCCAGTCCAGGATTTAGCCTCTTCTGAAATAAGAAATCTTAATAATAACAGTATGTTATAATTTATATTTAATGTTTTACTTTAAAATTTGAGAAAGACGGGAATTTGCAGCCCCCTCCCATCTGGCCTATAATGGAGATGTAGGGCTTTGATGGCCTCAAACGAAAGGAAATGCCCCAGTTTGCCTGACAAATACGGGAATATTTCTTGGGAAGGATTCTCAGGCCTGAAGAATGGCGCTCCCGCCTTGTGGCGAGGGGCGTTTTTTATTATGGTATCAGGAACTGCAACAAACAGGAGATTGTCGCCATTCTGACCGTAACCGCTCAGGGTTCGCCCTGCTCCCCCGAAGCTATCCGGGACCTCATCGCCCAGTCGCTCGATGCCGACAAGGCTCAGAACATCAACACCATAGATCTGCGCGGCCAGACCGATATCGCCGATTACATCATCGTCGCGAGCGGCACATCATCGCGCCAGGTCGGGGCCCTCGCCCAAAAAATTCAGGAGCGGCTCAAGGCCCGCGGCCTGCGCGAAGCCCGGATCGAGGGTAGCGACCAGTGCAACTGGGTGATCGTCGACGCGGGCGATGTCATCGTCCATATCTTCAAGCCTGAAGTGCGAGAATTCTACAACATTGAAAAAATGTGGCACGATCCTGAAGCGGCCGAGCAGGCCGCCACCCGTAAAAAACCCCGCAGCCGCCCCCACTGATTAGGGCTTCCTGCCGCCGGCAAACGGCTCTAATCTGCCGCTCATGCGTCTGCGGATCATCGCCCCCGGCTCCCTGAAAAAGGGGCCCCTGCTCGATCTCTGGAACGATTATGCGAAACGCATGGTCTGGAGCCTCGACATCGTCGAGATCAATGCCCGCACCACCGCCGATGAACACGCGCAGATTGCCGCCAAAATCAAACCCGGCATCCCTCTTCTCGCCCTGGACGAACGCGGCCAGGACCTGAGCAGCCCGGCTC
>CAZNYM010000033.1:0-4399 GCA_964577255.1 uncultured Pseudobdellovibrionaceae bacterium
GGCGGCAGCAGCGCCGCCGCCATCATCAGGAGAACGACATAAACCATGAACCCGGCAGTGCCGCGCGGCAGGGGCGATCCGGTGAGTGTTTGCGCGGGTTTATCCATCGTGATTACCAGCAGATCCCCGTGTAACCCCGGCGGCCTTCCGCCGCCGTTTCTTTGAGGCGCACGAGATCGATGACGGGTATGTTATCGTTGGCGCGGGTGAGGATGCCGGCATAATCCGCGCCGTGATTGCCGATCACGATCAGATCGGCGCGACCAAGCAGATCGGCGGGCGTGGAGACGAGGCAGCGGGCGATGTGTGGAATGCCCTCGCGGATATATTTCTGATTGGCGCCTTCCATGTTGGCGGCTTCGTAGACGCAAGGATCGTAGATGAAGAGCTCGGCCCCGTCCTGCAGCAGCTTTTCCGCCAGAGCGACAAGCGGGCTTTCGCGCAGATCGTCCGAGCCGGCCTTGAAACTCAGGCCCATCATGCCGATTCGGGTTTTGCCGCTCTGGCGCACCAGCGCGTGCGCGCGGCGGACCTGTTCGGCGTTCGCTTCGAGCAGCGCGTCGAAAATGGGGGTTTTCAGGCCTTTATCCTTAGCGCTCGCGCGCAGGGCGCGCACATCCTTGGGCAGACACGACCCGCCAAAGGCGAAACCGGGCTTCAGATAGGCTTTGGAAATGTTGAGCTTGGTATCAAGGAAGAAGATATCCATCACCTTGTGGCTGTCGACGCCGTGTTCCTTGAGAATATTGCCCAGTTCGTTGGCGAAGCCGACTTTCATGGCGTGCCAGGCATTGTCGGCGTACTTCACGCCCTCGGCGACCTCGACGTCGGTGATGACTTCGGGCGCCTTGATGCCCTGATAAAGCGCGGAGAGAGCGCGGGCTGTTTTTTCGTCGAGCGCGCCGATGACGATCTTGGGCGGATTGAAATAATCGAAGATGGCAGAGCTTTCGCGCAGGAATTCGGGATTGTTGCCGAAGCCGAAATCCACCCCGGCTTTTTTGCCCGAGGCCTGCTCGAGCGCGGGGATGGCGACCCGGCGCGCGGTGCCGGGCACGACGGTGCTGCGCAGGACCACGCTGTGGAATTCTTTCTTGTCCTTGAGGACCGCGCCGATCTCGCGGCATACCGTTTCGACGAAATCGAGCTTGAGCGCGCCCCTTTCATCGCTGGGGGTGCCCACGCAGATCAGCGACATGGTGGAGTTCATGACTGCCTGGCGGGCGTCGCTTGTGGCCTTGAGCCTGCCGGAATCGACGGCTTTTTTGATCAGCGCCGTCAGATCCGGCTCGACGATCGGGGCGCGGCCTTCCTGCAGACATTTAACTTTCACCGCATCGGTATCGACGGCGATGACGTCGATTCCTTGCTCGGCGATACAGGCCGCCGCCACCGCTCCGACATAACCCAGGCCAAAAATACTGATTTTCACGATTTACGAATCCCCACACAGAAGAAGAATGATACACACAGGCGCATGCCTGTTTAACCCGGGATTGGCGGCTGTTCAATCCCCGGAATGCTGCGAGGCAACAATTATTGCAATTCATTGATTCTAAAAAGATATATCGATATTTTTTCATCGGGCCCTTGCCTTTTTTCACGCCTGTTTTATACAGGGCCCATGCGCCGGATTCCCTTTCCCGCTTTCATCTTCGTTCTGATTCTGCTCGGCGGCGGCGCCATGGGGCTCGGCTGGACGCGGCCGGCGCAGGACAAGACGGGTCATCCGGCCGCCGGCGCTGTTTTCAACGGCGCGTGGTCGCAGCTTTTCGAGAAAAACTTCGGCGAGGTCATTCCCCTGTTCGCGCCCGCGCGCGACACCTGGGGGCGGATCGAGTACGCGCTGTTCCGTCAGGGCCGCGCGGGCGTGGTAGTCGGCGAAGACGGCTGGTTGTTTACCAGCGAGGAATTTTCCTGCCCCGCAGATAGCGAAGAAACGTTCGCCGCGCATATGAAATTCGTCGGGGAGACGGCGGACACGCTGCGGCAGCAGGGCAGCGAGATCGTGATCGCGCTGATCCCCGCCAAAGCCCGCGTGTTTGAAGAAAAAACGGGAGCGCTCTCCTGGCCTTCCTGCCGGAGAGATGTGTATGACCGGGCGCGGGCAGCCTTTAAAGCAGCGGGGATTGCGTATGCCAGCCCGCTTGCCGCCCTGCAGGCCGGCGGCGCGGAAACTTTCCTGCGGACCGACACGCACTGGAGCCCCGCGGGCGCCGCGCGCACGGCCGAAATCGTGGCTGATACCGTGAAAACGATCAAAATGCCCCTGCCCGCCGCCGCTTTCGACGTTAAAACGGGAGCGGCGGAGCCGCACCGGGGTGATCTGCTGCGCTATCTGCCGGGCGTTGCCGAAGACGGGATTGCTTCTGACCGCCTGGCAACACCAGAAAGCGTTTCACCGGCGCAAAGGAGTGATGATCTGTTCGGCGATAGCACCGCGCCCGCTGCCGCGCTGATCGGCACGAGCTACAGCGCCGATCCGTCCTGGGGGTTTGAGGCGGCGCTGAAAAAATCGCTGGGAGCCGATGTGATCAATCTCGCCGACGAGGGGCTGGGACCGTTTAGCGTGATGAAGAACTATCTCGATAAGAAGCCGCTGACGGCGCACCCGCCGCTACTAGTGATCTGGGAGATACCAGAGCGCTATCTGATCCTGCCCGAGAAAGATTTTGTGAAAGAATAACCATGATGAAGCGCTTTCTTCTGTTTTCTTTCCTGGCTCTCGCCGCCGCGCCCGCGTGGGCAGCCGGCGGCCTTGAGCGCTGCAAGGCGCTTTACGATGAAGCGGCTTACGGCGAGGAATTCGAGGATTACAAAATGCTGCTGCCGGGTAAGGAAGGCTGGATCTTCCGTACCAAGAGCGATTTCAAAACCGATTTTCCACTGTCGGAGGAAAACAAGGCATGGTTCCTGAAATTCCAGGAAGCCCTGAAGTCGCAGAAAATCAACAGCGTATTCGCCATCATTCCCACCCGCGGCATGGCCGCGGCCACGATGCTGCCCGATAACGATCCCCTGCGGCAATCCTACGACTCTGCCCGCGCGCGCGAGAATTACCGCGCCTTTCTCGCCGGCGCGCAGGAAGCGGGGATCCACTTCACCGGCACGCCATCGCTCGCGGCAGGGCCGGGCTATTTCAACCGAACCGATCACCACTGGACGACCGCCGGCGCGCGGGAAATGGCGCAGGCCGTGGCGGCGTACGCGCAAAAAGAGAATCTGGACAAAGGCTTGAAGAAAGAAAAATTCGCAACCGTGCCCGGCCCCGAGACTCCTTTCCGCACCACGTTCGGGCGGACTATCAAGAAGCTTTGCGGCATCGAGCTTGAAACCGAAACCGACGCGACGGCACAGACGGCACCCGCCGGCGTGTCGGCCGACGATCTGTTCGCAGAGCGGCCCTTTCCGGGCGTGATCCTGAGCGGTACCAGCAACAGCAAGCGCGAGTTCGACAACAATTTCGATGGTTTTCTGAAGGAATTTTTGTCGGCGGACGTCTACAACGCCGCCATTTCCGGCGGCGGC
Source organism: uncultured Pseudobdellovibrionaceae bacterium (assembly GCA_964577255.1). Lineage (GTDB taxonomy): Bacteria > Pseudomonadota > Alphaproteobacteria > Micavibrionales > Micavibrionaceae > Micavibrio_C. The sequence continues at coordinate 3,529 of CAZNYM010000033.1, forward strand.
ATCACCGATTCCCTGATCGCCTATTTCAACAGCGATCTGTACCGCGACCACCGGCCCCGCCTGATCGTGTGGGAGATACCCGGCTATTACCGTTTCGACGATTCGCAGATGCCCGCGCTTTTGCAGCAGCTGACGCCCGCCGTTTACGGCGATTGCGCCAAACCCCTGGTCGAAACCACTGCAGCACTGACGCCGGAGGAAAAGCGCCCGGTGCTGATCGATGAAAAGGCTTTGAAACAGGCCGGATTGGAAGGCAGGGATTACTACGTGCGTCTGGCGTTCGACCGGCCGGTCAAAAAGCATTTTACTCTGAGCATCGACCGCGCCGGCAAAAAAAGCGAGCGGATCAAATTCAAACGCTCGAAACGCTATCCTTATGACGGCGTTTTTTATTACATGCCGCGCGACGACGAAGCAGCCGCCACTGCCATAAGCCTGTCCGTGCCCGAGGAAATGGCAGGGCTTAAGGTCGCCGCCCGGCTTTGCCCGGTGCCGCGCAAACCTCTTTTCTAGCGCCGCCCGTAGAGCAGCGCGATGTCGCCCCCGGCGCGGGTCGCGGTCACGGGCTCATAGCGCCGCAGAAGCGCGGCCGCCGCCGCGGAGGGATGGCGCTTATTATAAAGGAAAAGCCAGGCCATGTGGGTGCCGGGCGATGACAGCGCTTCCTGAGCGGTGCCGGCTTCGGCAACGAAGTAAGTATCGTCGTCAAGCGCCGTGATCAGGCGCCGGGCCAGGCGGTCGAGTCCGGCATCGTTTTCGCCGTAAAGATCGACGCCGTTGCGTTGCGCCAGATCGGCGAGCAGGAACAAAGGCGTAGCGGCAAAAAGATGATAGCGCAGCGCCCGCCGCCCGCGCGCCACTCCACGAGGAC
>CAZNYM010000033.1:4409-18609 GCA_964577255.1 uncultured Pseudobdellovibrionaceae bacterium
CCATTTCCAGGGGCAGCGTGCCGTCGAGCGCGATTTCACCGATGCCCGCCCGCGCGCCGACAAGCGCCCAGTCGAAAAGCGCTCGGTCGTCAAGCGCCACCGACGCGAGCCCGACAGCCCACGCCGCCCAGTAAAGATGATTGTTCTGCCGCGTATTGTTTTCGGCAAGGCGGCTGTAGTCGTCACGCACGGCGCGGGCGAGGTCGTCGATCCAGCGTTCGGTCAGGCGTTTTCCGGCAAGATCGAGCGCGGGATCGTCGCGCACCTGCAGCCATGCTGCGGCGATGGAGGCAAGCGCCCACTTGCGCACGGCTTCGCCGGTGGGATTGACCTCGCCCAGCAAGGCACCTGCTTGCGCCCACTCGGCGAGCCACGTCTGAACGCATTGCGCCAGCGCCGGACGCGGCGGGTTCGACCGTAGATAGGCATTGGCGAGAGAAACGATTTTCTGCTCGAACTGCGTAAGGGGCGCAAGGGCGCGGCGGTAATTTTCGAAAGCATCATCATCGACGACGTCCTTTTGCCGTGAATCGGAACGGTAGTAGGAAGAAAAAGTCAGCGCGCGCAGGGCAACGGGCGGCGTGGGGCAATCGTAACCGGCGACGGTTTCGCGGCGGGGAAAGGATTCGCGGATAAGCGCGGGCGTGAAAGGCGCCGCCAGACCGCGCCCCGGCCCCGGCATCGTCGCGCAGGCGCTCAGCAGCGCCAGCGCCATCAGGACGCCTGCTATCGTCTTCGCTGCTTTGAAGTTTCCAATAACGCGAACAGTCATGATTTTTTCTAGGTTAAAACAGCAACGCTGGCCAGTTTTTTGTTGCATCACAAAAAGGCGCCGACTACAAAGAGCAGCACACGTTATGAACAATAGCGGGCCCGCCCATGTCTTCTCCAGCTTCCTATAAAGCAATCATCGTCCTGTGCCTGCTTGTGCTGGCGGCTGCGGCCGTTTATGCCCTGCGCGGAGAAGAGAAAATATCCTACCGCGTTTCTGAAAACGTGGCGCCTGCGGTAGCGGTGGTGCCGGTCCTGCCCTCGCTCGACACTTATAATAAGGCTGCGATGGAAAGGCGCATTCCCGCCGCCGGCAGGCCCAAAGCCGCTTTGAACAGCATGAACAAAAGCGTTTTGCCGGTGGTGTCGGTCAACACTTACGCCGATGATTACGCCGCGCTTCAGGACAAGGATAGAGCCGACATCATCGAGATTTCCGGCGGGCGCATGAACCTTGAGGCCGTGGCCGCGCAGATAAAAGATCCGGCAGCTCTTGAGAAAACCGCCGACGCGTGGCTTTTGAAGATTCCCCTGGTGATCCATCCTGAAGCCGCCCTGGTGCTGCGCGGGGGCGAGCGCCTGCGGATGTCATCGCAGACAGGCGCCTTCATCAGCAATTTCGGCGGGTTGTTCGTGCTTGATTCCGAAGTGATCGGCTGGAACGACGCAGCGGCCCAGCCCGCCGCCTTCGCCGGCAAGGAAAAATTCCGCCCCTATATCGTCAGCTGGAGCGGGTCGGAGACCTATCTGGCCGGCAGCCGCTTTGCCCATCTCGGGTTCGCCGACGCCAAGGCCTACGGCGTGACGTTTTCAACCAGCGCTTTTTTGCTGCGCGACCGCCCGCAGACGCCGCGCCCGACCGGATGGATCGTCGATTGCGTTTTCGACGATCTTTATTACGGCTTTTACAGCTATGAGGCCGATCACGTCGCGATCGTCGGCAACGAATACAAAGACAATATCGTCTACGGCATCGATCCGCACGACCGCTCACGCCACCTGATCATCGCTAACAACAAGACTTACGGCACGAAGAAGAAGCACGGCATCATCATCTCGCGCGAGGTGAACGACAGCTGGATCTTCGGCAATCATTCATACGACAACGCCGGATCGGGGATCATGATCGACCGCGCGAGCGTGCGTAACGTCATTGCCGGCAACACGATGGAACGCAACAGCGGCGACGGGCTGGTGTTCATCGAAAGCTCCGACAACAGCAGCTGGGGCAATACGATCCGCGGCAACGGCAAAAACGGCGTGCGCGTGCGCAACAGCAGCAACATCGTGATGCGCGGCGACAATATATCGGGTAACGGGCTTTACGGCGTCGACGCCTATGCCGTGTCACTGAAGAATACCGGGCGCGACCTGGCGGTCGATCCGTATACACCGCGCGTGACGCTCGACGCCGCCGATATCAGTCTTTCCGCCAATATCGGCGGTCAGTTCCGCGCCCGCAACATCGAGGACATGACCCTGGCGCGCATTCAGGCTTTTCGCGCGGGTGAGCTGTTCTCGGGCGATATCGAGGCTTACGAAGGCGCGCTTCTGTCAGCCCTCAACCCCCAGGGTCCCGGCGTGCGAATCAGCGCGCCGCAAGCGGGCGAGCCGGCGATGCTGGCGCTGCCGCGCGCACCCGGCGAAGCAGAAATCGAGCCTGCTGCCGGCGTTCCCGCCGACAGCGCAGATGCCGAAGAAACCGATTTCGAGGATGAGGAATGACCGGACGGCTGGTCTTTCTGACACTGGTCATGGCAGCGGGACTGCTGGCCGTTCTGGGACTTTGCGAACGGCGGTTTTTCTTGTTCGACGCGTTGCCAACGCAGACTTCTTTTTACAAAAATTACCGCATCGAGCCACAGGCAGTCCTTCCTCCGGCGCGGCCCGGATTGCCGCCCATGCCCGATCTGTCGGGTTTTACCGTCGAGGCCGTGCAGGCCATGATGCCGCCGATAGCACCGGGGACGGTTGCGCTAAAAAAAATAGTCAAGGGCGATCCCGGCCTTGATAAATTCGCTGAACTGCGTCGCCAGCAGGAATTTTCCCGACTGCAAAAGCGCGCGGCACCGGTCGTAATCGCGCTTGAGAGCGGTGTGTTCGACCTGGCGGCGTTGCACAGTGCTCTGAGCGACGAAAAGATCATGAGCCTGCGTGATGGCGTTTACACACTCAGGCTGCCGGTTTATATCGCCGCCGGCGCGGCCCTGAACATCGCGGGAACGCCAGAAGCCCCCGCGCGCCTGCGCCTGGCGCAGGAAAGCGGCGCCTTCGTCGTCAATGCCGGGCGGCTTTTTATTATTGACGCCACAGTGGAGGGATGGAACGAAACCGCGGGCGCGGCGTCCGTCTTTGAAAAGGACGATATGTTCCGCCCCTTCATTACCGGCTGGAGCGCTTCTGAGACCTATATGGCCCGGGCGCGCATTGCCGACCTCGGTTATGCCGCCTCGAAATCCTACGGTATCACCTATTCCTCTTCCACCAGCATGCTCAAGCGCGATCCCGATACGCCGCGCCCGCGCGGCTGGATTATCGCCTGCGTGTTCGAGAGGCTTTATTACGGCTTTTACAGCTATGAAGCAGACGACATCGTCATCCTGCGCAACATTTACAAGAACAACATCGTGTACGGCATCGACCCGCACGATCGCTCACGCCGGCTGGTGATCGCCGAAAACGAGGCTTATGGCACCCAGAAGAAACACGGAATCATTGTATCGCGTGAAGTGAACGACAGCTGGATCGTCAATAACCGCACGCATCATAACGCCGGGTCGGGCATCATGCTCGACCGCACGAGCGTGCGCAACCTGGTGGCCGGGAATTTTTCCTACCTCAACGCCAGCGACGGCATTACCCTGTTTGAAAGCCAGAACAACGAAATCCGCGACAACGTGACGGTCTTCAACGGCAAGCACGGGCTGCGCCTGCGCAATTCCTGGGATGTGATCGCCGCGCGTAACACTATCGCCTTCAATAAAGAGATCGGTGTGCAGGTTTACACTCAGAACCTGGAGGCCGCCGGGGAGGAGCGCGACCTTGCAGAAGATCCCTACAGCATGAGGGCCGGAATCGACATGCGCCGCAGCGGCGTTTATTTCAACCGGCGGGGCGAGTTTAAGTTCAACGACACGGAAAGCGTGACACTGTCAGGTATAAATTTCGCTTATTACAATAAATATTTCGTACGGGGTGACATGGACGATATCGGCCGGGACATCGCGCGCGCCCTGGCGCGCGGCGCGGGCACGGTGCGGATCACAAAAACGCAGGAAAGAACGGTAGCGGGGCCTTAATAGCGGAAGCGCAGTTCTAACACGCCGCGCCCGGCCATTTCATCGTCCGCCGGGCCATAGGCTGCGCCCGCACGGAAGGCGCCCAGCAGAATCTTGGCATCGACCCGCAGCGCGCCCGTACCCTCAAACCCGAATTCACGGCCCATATCCGTGTTCATCATCAAATCGACCCCGTGACCCAGGCTTGCGTCCGTACCGTTCAGGGGCGCATCGATGCTGTCATTGCGCAGGGCGCCTTCGCTGTCGGCCAGACGGTAATAATGGTAAACGGCTGTAACATCCGAAGCGGCGAAAACCGGCATGCTGTAACCCGCAGTGAAGACATGAAGATTAGAAAGTTCGGGACGCAGGACCGAACCGTATGTGTTCATTGAAGAGGAAGCCAGACCCGCGCGGTTGAAGTTGCTGTGCAGGCCGCTCTGACGGAAGGCCGTATCGCTGTCGTCGGCGGAATCATCATCGCCGGTGCCGAAGGCATAGCCGAGCAGCAGGCGCGATTCCGCCATCACCGGCACATCGAGCGCCGCATCGAGGGCCCAGGCCTTCACATCCTCGTTCTCGTGCCCCGTGACCGTGCGGTTGTCGGAGCCGGGACCAGCACTGCTCAGCACCGTTTCCGTTTCGCCCCACAGGCCCATGAGGTCCAGGCGGTACGACGTCCGGTTAGACAGCGCGCCGCGCGTGCGCGCCCCGACCCACAGCAGTTCGGCGTCTTCGTTGTCGCGGTCGAAGGCGGAAATCAGGCTGCCGAGCGCAGGCGTGCCCGAATGGTCGTCGAGCATCATGCCGCGCAGTTCCAGGAAGTGATCGCGCCGCCACTGCCATGCGCTTTCGCCGAAGATTCGCAGCATATCTTCGTCATCGGCCATGAAATCCTCGCCCGAGGTTCTGTAGGCCGCGAGGTTTTCGCCGACGGCGATGAAATTCTTGAGCAGCGTGGTGTCGTAGTTCAGGCGCACGGCATCAAAATCACGATTCCACCACAGGGCCTGCGGTTCGGCGAAGCGCTGACGGCCGATTTTTATGCTGAGGGGCTGGTTGCCGAAGAAATTTTTGAACTCGACCCACGATTGCCTCCATTCCAGATAATCGCCGCCGGCCGTGGACGCGCCTGTGTCGGTTTCGACGTTGCCGCCGCCGTAGGTTTTCAGGGCGCGCCCTTCCCAGAAGGCCACCATCTCCTCGAACGGTTTCCAGGTCAGGCGTACGCGGGCGTCGAGCGCCTGACTGTCGGAAGGTTCGGCGGACGCCGTGCCGAGATCGTCATTATCGAGCAGAATCGTCTGCAGCTTGAGATCGCCCTCGAGCGTAAACGGCTTTTCCTGCGCCAGCGCGGCGGCAGACGAAAAAAACAGAGCCGCACCCAGCAAGAGGGCGCGCAGGCGGCTATGAGAGAAGATCATTCCATATCTCCGGCGGGAGCGAGGCTTTCAGGCGGGGAAACGTCAGAGGCGGGGGCAGAACCGGGCGCATCAAGACCCGCCTGCCTGGCCCGATCATACCACATTCCGGCCGCCACGGGATCAGTTTTCACGCCGCGGCCGCGCTCGTAAAGGCGGCCCAGGCGCTGGGCGGCGCGGGCATAGCCGCCGTCCCAGGCGGCCTGATACAATTCCCGGGCCTCCTTGTAGCGTTTCCGGTCTTCCGCCAGGTCGCCCTTTTGGTAGGCGATGCGGGCTGGATCGTAGCCACGGGCCGCGGCAGTTTCATAATAGGAGAGCGCCTTTGCCGCATCGCGCGGACAGGCGGCGGTGCGCGACGATCCTTGATAAAGCCGCCCCTTCTCAAACAGCGCCCGGACCGCACCCTGCGCCTCCGCTTTTTCCAGAAGCGCGAGCGCAACGGCACAATCCGGCGCCACGCCCTGGCCGCGGGCATAAAGCTGCGCCAGTTCGATCTGAGCTTCAGGCAGGCCGAAATCGGCCAGCAAGGTCAATTGCCGGTGCGCTTCCGGATAATTTCCCGTCTGCGCCGCGCGCTTGGCCGTTTTCATGTCGGCGGACGCGCAAGCGCAAAGCACCAGCAGCAGGAGGCAGCAAAGAGGTTTTATCATGATCGTCATTGCGCCGCCTTTTTATCCGCGACGACTGCAGGCATAGCCGAGGCGCGCAGAGCCTCCCTGATCCCTTCCCGCTTCAGGCCGTTGGCGAGAACGCGCAGCGCTTCGGTATTACTGCGATCGGCAATCAGGATTGTATCATCGGTGTCGATGATGACGACATCCGTGAGCCCGGCTACGGCGATGAACTTGCTTTCGCTCCCCTGCACCAGACAATCGCGGGAATCGTGAAGCGCCACGTGGCCCCTTGCAGCATTTCCGTTGTGATCACGTTTCTGAAGTTCCCACAGACTCTGCCACGAGCCGATATCGGACCAGCCGATGGCGGCGGGCACCACGGCGGCCGCATCCGTCTTTTCCATGATAGCCTTGTCGAAAGGCTGCCGTTCGAGAGCGGCATATGTTTCCTCGCACAGGATCTCATCTACCATGGCCTTCTGCACGCCCGCCAGCAGCGCGGGCGCCCAGGCACGATACTGATCGATCACCGTGCCGGCGGTAAAAACGAACATGCCGCTGTTCCACAGATAGCAACCCTGATCGCAATAGGACTGCGCCATAGCAACATCCGGCTTTTCAACGAACTGCTCGACCGGCGTCAGCATATTGAGCACGGTTCCGGCGGCAGCGCGGATATAGCCGTAGCCGGTTTCCGGGCGCGTGGGTTTCATGCCAAACGTGACAAGACGCCCGGCTATCGCCCCTTCCCGGGCGGCAGCAAAGGCGGGGCGCAGGGCGTTTTCATCGCTGATGTGGTGGTCGGCCGGCAACACCCACATCAGCGCCGCCGCGCCGAAATGGCGGGTGACGTAAAGCGCCGCCAGCGCCACGGCCGCCGCGGTATCGCGCGCGGCGGGCTCACCTACTACATGCAATGCTGCTTCGGGATCGATAGCGGAAAGATGAGAAACGACATCCTCGCGCAGCGATTCAAGCGTAATCGTCACCACCTGTCCTGGTGCCGCGCCGCTTATGCGCAGTGCCCGGCGCAACGTATTCTGCAGCAGGGAGAAATCCTTGTCGACCAGGTTGAGAAACTGCTTGGGCCGGTCGTCGCGGCTTGCCGGCCACAGGCGCGTGCCAGAACCGCCGCAAAGAATAACCGGAATGATGGGTACGGACATGGTTTGCCCTTCCTTGTGCCGTTAATGCGGAAAATTCAACGCGTATTGAAGATGACCCTAGCGGGACGGTTGGTCATGTCGACGGGGATACGCTGGTCGGTGAGAATGCGGATGCTGGCCGGCAGCGCCTGCGCACCGTAAGCCAGAGGTACCGTGCGGTTCGCGGCGAGCGGCGATTCGATGGCCGCCACCTGACCGGTGAAGGCAATATCGGAACCGGCGATATTGATGGTGGCGCTATCGCCGATCTCAAGCCGGCCGGCCAGGGCGGGATCGAGCACGGCGGTGATCCAGGGCTTGGCCTCGATAGGGATTAGCGTGACAAGGGGCGCACCCGCGGCAACGTAAGAGCCATCGAAAGCATCGTTACCGACGATATAGCAGTCACAGGGCGCGGTTACGCGCTGTGTCACGTCGCCGGCGGCGTTGCGGATTTCACCCAGCGGATCGCCGGTTTTGACGCTGGCGGCATCGGGCGAAAGAACCGTTTTATAAATGCCCTCGCGCAGCGCCGGCACGTCGACCAGCGGGCCGCCGACGGCGGCATTCGCGGTTTTGAGAACGAAGATCTTTTCATACATATTGCCAAGCATGAAGGCGGTGACGATCAAGCCGATCGAAAGTACCGCCGCCAGACGCGGCAGCTGACGCCCGAGATCGGGGCCGACGGGCGCAGCGGCGTTCTGCCGGCGCGCCTTGACGAAATTCTCGCGGGTCACGACGTTCATCACATCGCCCGCCCTAACCACATCCCCCGCCATGTAAGCGCGCAGAATATGGTTGAGAAGCGCGATCTGATCGGCAACGAGATCGACGAAGCGCAGACCAGCGGTTTTCGCGGCGGAATTGAAATGCTGGATTTCTGCTTCGAGCGAGATATCCATGGAAAAACTGCCGAAGGGCAGCATCAGCCGCAGGGGCAGACGCTGGCCGCGCGCGAACGACCCAGCCAGATCGCGCACCGCCAGACCGCCGGGGGAAAGATCCTTCACCGCGCACACCTGACCGGCAATCTCGGCGCGGGCTGGCAACGGCAGACGCACATGCTGGCGCTGGGTTTCGGACTCGTGGACAATCTGCGGTGCGGCGGAAGAAGCGGGAGGATTCACGGCGGTGGACTCTCGGAAACGACACAGAGGGAATGGGCCTGATCAGGCGAATCAGATGCGATACAAACGCTCTTCTTTTAGCAGCGGGGGGGGAAAGATCAACAGGTTCTGTGCAGCGCAGCAGAAACTTGTCCCCGCCGAATCTTTTTTCATAAATTAAAAACTCAGGGTTTCGGCTGAGGCCTGGAAGAGTCTTTATCAGCATCGTAGCCGCAGCGCATGGTCGTGGCAATGCGCCCATCTGGCTCGAGGCTTTTGAGAGTAATCGGCGCGCGCCAGAGATTGCGCATATGCAGCAGGGTGGCGTAGGTGTCCTTGCCGTCGAGTTTTTTCTCGTTGAAAATATTGTGATGCAGGGTCAGTTCGTAGGTGCGCGGATGATAGCCAATGGCCCGGATATCGGGGCGATCAAAGCGGCTGTGCATCTTGTCCACTGAATGCCCCTCCCCCATGCGGCGGTGCGCGGCCATTTTCTGACGGATTTTATCGTAGCCGTCTTGGTTATGGATGGCGGTGACCTCGATGTAATCCTTGCCGCTGTCGTCATCGACGGCGAAAAACCGCATCTGTCTGATCACGGCCGGGGACAAATACTGGGTAATGAAATCCTCGTCTTCCCAGAAACTTGTGGCGATCTCCTTGAAAACGGCGAGCCAGTCGCCCTTGCCCGCGATTTCAGGACGCCATTTGCGGTCTTCTTCCGTCGGGTTCTCGCAGATGCGCCGGATGTCCTGCCACATGGCGAAACCCAGCACATAAGGGCTCGTGCCCTGGTCCTCCTTATGGTGTTCGCAGATAGAGGTGTGCAGGTTGAGAAATTCGATATACATGCCTTCATCGATCAGGCCCATTTCCTCAAGATCCGTGACCAGGCGGTGATGCCAGAAACTGGCCCAGCCTTCGTTCATCACCTGGCTGGTCGAGATCGGGTAGAAATAGGCGACGTTTTCGCATATCGCGTTGATGATCTTGCGCTCATAAGGCTTAAGATGCGGCGCGTTCTCCGCGATATAGCGCAGGATATTCTCCTCGTTCGCGGGCGGCAGCGGCTTGTCTTCGCTGTCTTCGTCCTCCGCGGCTGCGCCACCGAAATCTTCTTTCGCGGACGAGGCCATGCGCCCTGCTTCGCGATCCGGATCGAAGTGGCGGCGGCGATGCTCGTCAAGCTCGAGAGCACGCCTGCGCCGCTCTTCAGCGCTCAGGGGCTTAGGCTTGCGGTAAAGATCGATGGCGTGGCTTTGCAGCGCGTGACAGGAATCAAGAAATCTTTCTATGTGATCGATTCCGTATTTTTTCTCGCAGTCGCGTACAAACTGACGCAGGCGCTGCACATCGTCAAGGATGGTGGCCGGGTTGCGCGAGGAATGATTGGGATTGCCTTTGTTGAATGAGTTATGGCCGTAGCAGGCATGGGCGATGACCAGCAGCTGCTCGGTCTTGGAATTGCTGTCCATGCAATAGACGAGCGCCGGATCGGTGTTAAAAATCACTTCGTAAAGTTTTCCCATCCGTCCGGCGTTATAGGCCCATTCCTGCATAATCACGCGTTTGCCGAACGACCAGTGATCGTAAGGAAGAATGGGCAGGCCCGAGACCATGGCGTCGAGCATCTGCTTCTGGTTGACGATCTGGATCGTGTTGTCGAACGTCTCGAGGCCGTATCTGTCGCGGGCGAGGATGCCCAGAACCTCCTTGGCAAGATCAATCCAGTTGTCGGGCAGATCGGGAACGCCGGCTGACTCGGGTTTTATATTGACGGGATGCGTCCAGTCGCGGGCGTTCTTGAAGATATTCCAGCCTTCCTCGTAGTGATCGAGGAGTTTCCGGACGTTCTGCATGTAAAGGGGTTCGGCGTCTGTCATCGGCGCGATCTTTCCTAGGGTACAGGCCTGGGCGCGGTTTTGGCGCCTTCCGGCTGCGGGCTGAAAAACCGGCGGAACAGCGGCCATATATCCTTGCGGTCAGTGATGCGGCCCATGAAGAACTGGTCGGGGAATTCGCGTGCCACGACTTCATAAGCATCCCACAATCCGCCGAAATTGGTGCCTCTTTCGTTGATGTGGGTGTAGAAATAGGCCTGCATGCCGGGCAGGAGTTCCCGCAGCAGATCGCAGCAATATTTATTGTCGTCATACGCATTGTCGCCGTCCGAAGCGTGGGCGCCGAAAATATTCCACTGCGCCGGCGGATAGCGCTCGGGAATAATTTCTTTTTTCTTTTCATGGATGCTGGAAACACGCGTGCCGCCGCTTTTATCGGTATCGAAGAACGTTTCCTCATCGACTTCTTCGGCAACATCGGTGTGGCGTATGTAGACGATATCGACATGCTCGTATTTCATTTTCAGGAAATGCTGCAGCAGCCAGAAAAAAATCTTGGCGCGTTTTCTTGTTTCTTCGTCCATCGACCCTGACACGTCCATCTCACAGAACACGACCGCCTTGGTGATGGGAACAGGTTTTTCCTCGAAATGGCGGTAACGCAGATCGAAATTCTCGTCCCATTTGGGAATCCTGCCGATGCGTTCCTTCAGGTCCGCGACTTCCTTGTCTATCGCCGTGATTCTTTCAAGTTCAGGAGAGCTCACAAGAGTAAGCGCCTGCGGTTTGATCTCTCCGATGCGCTTTACCAGCGCCGCGATCTTGTTTTTCCGCGACATTTCCCCGACGGCGAGCGCGAAGGCCGCGGCGGCGGCGAGGGGGGCAAGGATAGCCTCCTCTTCACTCAGAAGCTCTATGATCCGGTCCTGAAGCGGCCGGGCGGCGCCATCGCGCCGGGCATTGCGGCGCGACAGCGAGCGGCGGACATCGAGGCGGCTGTGCGGCCCCTGCGATGAATAGCCGGCGCGCTTGAATTCGGTTTGCGGCGAGTCGGTCTCAAGCTTTTTAACCTGATTGGGCAGTTCCAGATCGTGGAACAGCTTGTCGCGGAAATCCTCGGGCGAGAACACGACGGCGACGGTGTCACCATCCCCCTCGCCCGCCTCGTCCCCATCGCCATCACCGGAGCCGCCGCCCCCGCCGGAAGGGCGCGGGAAACGGTCGCCGGCCTTGAGATTTTTATTGCCGGACAGGACGACGTCACGGCGGCCGCCCGGCCCGTGCTGAATGGAGGGCTCGTGCAGGTCGCCCCTGGGGATTCTGACGACGAAACCATCCTTGCCGACATCGCCGATTTTCGAATCGGCCAGAGCCTTTTCGTGCGCTTCCTCGACATTCTTTTTATAGCGCGCCTCGAAGCGTTTGCGGCTGCTGATGTGGGTGTCGCCCTTATCCTCGCTGCGCGTATCGACCAAGTGCCCCATGAAAATCCTGCCCGTGCTTTAAGGCTTACATGACAAGGCGGATCTTGTTGTCCTGCCACCATTGCACTTCACGGCGAACCATTTTCTCGGTGCGGCCGCCAGCCATCATGCGTTCGAGGAAGTCCTGATGATCTTTTTTCTCTTTCTCGGTCTTCTTGGGACCGAAAGACGCGATTTCAAGCGCGTCGGTCTTCGAGAAAATGATCTTTTCCATGACGTCACGGAACTTCTGGTAGCTTTTCCAGTCCGGGTTGGCGCCGTTGTTGCGGTTGCGGAACTGCAGAACGTAACGCACCACGCTTTCACGGAACTTCTCGTTGTTGCTGATCCCGGCCGGTTTTTCGATTTCATCCGTCATCAGGCGGTTGAGATCGTCGCGCGAGAGCGCATCCGTGGTTTCAGGATCGATATAGCTGCTTTCATCCAGCCAGGCTTCGGCCCATTCGATGTAACGGTCGAATTTCGCCTGACCATACGCATCCGCGCCCTCGAGCGCGGCCGTGCGGATTTCGCGGTCGATGAAACGCAGATACTGATCCTTTACCGGGCCGTCGACCAGCGCGATATAGCGGTCGCGGTCTTCGCTCCTGATTTTCTCGCTGTGCGTAAGCATTTCACGCAGGGCAGGAATAAGTTGAGGCGGATCAGCCGTTTTTTCGCCTGTTTTCTCGGCATTGCGGTTGAAGGTCGCCGAAAGCGTATCGAAGATGATACGCCGGTCGATCCCCGCCATGCCTTCCTTAGGTTCGCCCAGGCCGCGGGCATGGTCCCTGTATTCACTCAGGTTTTTGGCGCGCGGATCTTCGGATTTAAGATTCTCGCCGTCATAAACCCGCATCTTGGCCACCAGCGTCGAAGCGCCCTCGGGCGGCGGCTTGAGCCGCGTCAGCACCGAGAACTGCGCCAGAAGCTTGAGCGTGCCCGGAGCCACCGGCATGCCGGAATAATCGCTTTCGCGCAGATATTTTTCAAAAATCTTTTCTTCTTCGCTCGCGCGCAGCGTATAGGGGACGGTCACGAGATTCGTGCGGCTGATAAAGGCTACGTTGGTGGGGTTAACCTTGAATTTATCGTAATCGTCGTCATTCAGGTGCGCGAGGATCAGGCTGTCCGACGGGAAGCGTCCCACGCCGCCCACGCCCGAGAACATGCCTTCTTCGGTCGCTGTCAGCATGCAGTTGAGCGCCTTGGGGTTTTCAAGCTTGAGGATCTCGATCAGCTCGACAACACCCTGATGCCCGCGGATGAGCCCGCCGGCCTGGTAGTTGTAGACGTCGGGATGGCTTTCGGAATAGGCGTCGTTCTGGCCCAGCTTGTTGATGTCGATCCGGCCGACGAAATCGCCTTCGTCCTGGTTGTTGGCAGTGCCGGCCGTTACCATGCTGATGCCGTACTGGCTGTCCTGCGAGGGATAGACGCGCACGACGTCGAACACGTCGGCGGGGTTGACGTCGATATCGGCAGGATCGGCGCCCTGCTCCGCGGCGCGGGCCTGACGGTACTCCTCAAGGCGCTCCAGCACCCAGCTCGACGGGCGCGCGCGCAGATAGCGGGGCGGAATGCCGAATTCCTTCTGCATATAGGCGCCGTCCTCCGCCTGGTCGAACAGGCACAGGGGGCTGTCCTTGGCGGGGGAAAGTTTACCCTTCATGGCGCCGTCCTTCGCGCGCAGGACGTAAAACGGCTCCTGCTCGGCCAGCTTCTTGATGATCTCGGCCAGGGTCGATTTGCCGCCGCTGACGGGGCCCTTGAGCATCAGGATCTTTTTGCGCGCGGCGCCTCCTTTTTCAGCGTCTTCGAGGTGTTCGGCGATCTGCGTCACGATGTCGTAGCCGCCGTCTTTCTCGCCGCCGAAGAAATCCTTGAAGGCGGGATAACGCTTGATGGTGCGGTTGTTGAAAATGGGTCCAAGGGCGGGATCCTTGGACGTGTCGACCAGCATGGGCGCGCCGAACGCCTTCAGAAGGCGCCCGAAAATGAGCATGTAGGCGCCGGAATCCTTGCGGCACAGTTCGAGATATTCCCCGAGCGCGTAGGATTTTTCCTTGCGCGCGCGCTGACGGTTCCTGAGTTTGTCGAAGATTTCACCGGACGAATGATCCCCGGCCGAATGATCTGAAGCAACGCGGTTTGAATCCTGCGCCATGATACAGTCTCCCTGTTACGCTATCGTTGTTATTGATTATTATTTTTATGAAACCTCAATGTCCTCGATACGACAACGGGCTAGGACTGTCAACCCAAACCCGCCCGGCCGCCTGCACCGACGGGTTCTTCATTTTTCCTAAGAGCCCCCGTGCCGCCGCCCGATTTTCCGATGCGCGGGGATTTTTGACATAGAACTAAAGAGATGGTGCAGAAAAATATACATGAGACTTGCGAAAACATTCTTCCGGGAGCGCAATGGCAATCTATGAAGCAGTTAAATCTGAAGTTGCCAGTGGAGCATGAACCCGATGCATCCGTCGAAGGGCTGACATACGCGATCTCCTGGATAAAATGAACAAGCTAGATGATTTTAACGCTGAAATGCA
>CAZNYM010000034.1:0-2608 GCA_964577255.1 uncultured Pseudobdellovibrionaceae bacterium
ATGTCGAGGGCGTGATCGCCCATGAATATTTCCACAACTGGACCGGCAACCGCGTGACCTGCCGCGACTGGTTCCAGCTGTCGCTGAAAGAGGGATTGACCGTCTTCCGCGACCAGGAATTCTCATCCGACATGAATTCGCGTGGCGTGAAACGCATCGACGATGTGATTTTTCTGCGCAAGATGCAGTTCCCCGAGGATTCCGGGCCGATGGCGCACCCGATCCGCCCCGACAATTACATGGAGATCAACAATTTCTACACCGTCACCGTGTATGAAAAGGGCGCGGAGATCATCCGCATGCAGCATACTCTGCTGGGACCGGATAAATTCCGCAAGGCCACCGACCTTTATTTCGAACGTTTCGACGGCATGGCCGTAACCTGCGACGATTTCGTGCAGTGCATGCAGGATGCTGGCGGGACGGATCTTGCGCAATTCAAATTATGGTACAGCCAGGCCGGCACGCCCGAGATCACCGCCCGCGGCGCTTATGACGCGGCGAAAAAGACCTATACCCTGACACTTTCGCAGCACATACCACCGACACCCGGCCAGCCCGAAAAGAAGCCGATGCACATTCCCGTGCGCGTGGGGCTGGTGGGCGGGAACGGCCAGGATATCGTGGAAAAACTGCTGGAGCTGAAGAGCGAAAATCAGGATTTCGTTTTTGAAAACGTGCCCGCGAAGCCGGTGCCCTCGCTGCTGCGCGGCTTTTCCGCCCCGGTGAAGCTGAAAACCGATCTGACGGACGACGATCTGCGTTTCCTGATGGTACATGACAGCGACAGTTTCAACCGCTGGGAGTCGGGTTATACCTATGCGCTCAACGTCCTCGGGCGTCTGATCGATGCCACGGAATCCGGCAAGGCCGGTGCCGCGCCCGGCGCTTTCCTCGACAGTTTCGGCCTGGTGCTGGCGCAGGCGCGCGCGCCGGACGTCGACAAGGCGCTGCTGGCCTTCCGCCTGGCGCTGCCCGATATCGCCATCATCGGCCAGAGCCGCAAGCTCGTGGATACGGACGCCATCCACACCGCGCGCCAGACCCTGGGCGCCGCCATTGCCGCAAAGCACGGTGCGCTCCTGCGCGAGATATACGACGCCAACCGCGGCAACGATGCCGTGGACGCGGTAGCACGGTCGCAAAGAGCGCTCAAGAACACCTGCCTGCGCTTCCTTTCCTACGGCGACGCGGCGGAAGCCGTGAAGCTGGCCAAAGCGCAATACGACCAGGCCCGGACCATGACCGACCGCGTGGCCGCGCTCAGCATTCTGGCTGAAACGGCAGGAAAGGAGCGCGACGAAGCGTTCACCGATTTCCTCAACCGTTTCAGCAAGCACATGCTGGTGGTCGATAAATGGTTCGCGATCCAGGCGGCGGCCATCCGCCCGGACGCCCTGGCGCACGTCAAAAAACTGCGCCAGCACCCGCAATTCCTGCTGACCAACCCCAACCGCGTGCGTTCGCTGTACGCCGCCTTCGCCATGAATAACCCCGTGTGCTTCCACGATCGCAGCGGCCAGGGTTACGATTTCCTGGGCACAGCCATACGCGAACTCAACACCGTCAACCCGCAGATCGCGGCACGGCTGCTGACCCCCCTGCGCGAATGGAAACGCTACACGCCCGATCGGCAGCAGAAGATGAAGAAGGTGCTGGAGGATATCGCCGCCACGCCCGAACTGTCCCCGAATGTCTATGAAATCGTCAGTAAATCCCTTGCGGCCTGATTTCGCGCTTGAAGACCGCGTGAACGGTCCCGCCTGCGGCCTGGACGAGGCCGGGCGCGGCCCGCTGGCCGGCCCTGTAGTCGCCGCCTGTGTCTATGTGCCGCCAGCCGCGCGCGACGCCCCTTTCTGGGCACACGTCACCGACAGCAAGAAGCTGAGTGCCAAAAAGCGCGAGGATCTGTATGGCCTTATCCGCGCAACCACCGTACACGGCATTGCCGAAGCCTCGGTCGAGGAAATCGACAGCATCAACATCCTGCGCGCCAGCCTGCTGGCGATGAAGCGCGCTTACGAAGAAGTAATCGCCAAGCATGGCGAGCCGCTGACGGCCCTTGTCGACGGCAACCAGAAGCCGCCGCTTTCTTGTCCGGTCATCACGGTTGTGAGGGGCGACAGCACCAGCCTTTCCATCGCGGCGGCCTCGATCCTGGCCAAAGTCACGCGCGACCGGATCATGGCCGACCTGTGCGGGAAATTCCCTTTTTATGGGTGGAGCCGCAACGCCGGCTACGGCACCGCGCAGCACATGGAGGCCATCGCCGCCCACGGCATAACGCCCCATCACCGCCGCAGCTTCGCGCCGGTGACGAAAGCTATTTCGGGGTGAAAGGCATGCCGCCGGACGATGCGGGCGGAGCCCATTCGACGATCCGGTTGCGCGGGAATTTTTTACTGATGCGTTCAAGATAAGAGGAAACGCGCGCGTTATCGGTAACCGGATAGACGGTGATCTGACCTCTTTCCTGATCTAGCTCGTATTCGGAAGTGGCCCAGGCGCCTCCCGCAGAGTCGATGGCGACGGCGGATATGCCCAGATCTGAATCGCGCACACGATCCACAGCCACAGCCGAAACATCGATATGTCCGCCAAGATACAT
>CAZNYM010000034.1:2708-18448 GCA_964577255.1 uncultured Pseudobdellovibrionaceae bacterium
CCGCCGAAAAGCGCGAAATGCTCCGCGCCCGCCTTCTTCAAAAGATTGAAAATTTCCTGAACCTTGGGCGGATACGCATAAGGTTCGCCGCGCTCGATAATTTTATTCATCAGAAGCCCGCTATGGTCTTTGTCACGTTTCCCAGAAGGGTTTTCCCCGTTGTTGGGAGAGATTTCTACGCGAAACAACCCGGCTTTGCAAAATTTTGTTGGAGATGGCCTTCAGCTAACGGACTCAAAATCCATGGATTTTTGACTCCCGTTCTTCTTTTGTTTTTAGTTGAAGATTCACATATAAGCTACTGACTCTAAAGAGTGAATCATGTTTTTATTCTTGACGGCGAATCGGCTTTGACTCATAGTCAGCTTCTTGTGCTGCAAAGGAGTGCCCATGGCCCAGCAAAAAACACCGCCCGCCCCGCCCCGCAATAAGATCCTGAGCGGGGATTGCGTGGAGAACATGAGGGCCCTGCCGCCGGAAAGCGTGGATCTGATCTTCGCCGATCCGCCCTATAACCTGCAGCTTGGCGGCGAACTGCACCGTCCGAACAATTCCAAAGTCGATGCCTGCGACGATGAATGGGATCAGTTTGAAAGCCTCAAGGCCTACGACGATTTCACCCGCAACTGGCTTGCCGCGGCGCGCGACCTGATGAAACCCGACGCCACAATCTGGGTCATCGGCAGCTATCACAATATATTTCGCGTCGGCACGATCATGCAGGATCTGGGATTCTGGATCCTCAACGACATCATCTGGCGAAAAGCTAACCCGATGCCCAACTTCCGCGGCCGGCGCTTCACCAACGCCCATGAAACGATGATCTGGGCCTCGAAATCGGAAAAATCGAAATACCGCTTCAATTACGATGCGCTCAAGGCCATGAACGAGGATCTGCAGATGCGCAGCGACTGGTTCATCCCCCTTTGCACCGGGGCCGAACGCCTGAAGGACGACGACGGGCAGAAGGCGCATCCGACGCAAAAGCCCGAAGCCCTGCTCTACCGCATTATCATGTCCTGCACCCAGCCGGGTAATCTCGTGCTCGATCCCTTCTTCGGCACCGGCACCACGGGCGCTGTCGCAAAAAAACTCGGCCGTGATTATATCGGGCTCGAGCGCGATGAAGGCTATATCAAGGTTGCGGAAAAACGCCTCAAATCAATAACACAGCTTGGCGACGGCGCTATCCTGCATGCGGTATCCAAACGCGAGGAGCCGCGCATTCCCTTCGGTTCCCTGATCGAACAGGGGCTGCTCAAGCCCGGCACAGTGCTGACCGATTCAAAAGGCCGGATGGAGGCAAAAGTTGGAGCGGACGGCACGGTGATCGCCGGCAATGTCCGCGGTTCGATCCACAAAGTCGGCGCGACGCTCCAGGGAGCACCCTCCTGCAACGGCTGGACTTACTGGCATATCAGGCAGGGACGCAGCTACGTCCCGCTCGACATGCTGCGTCAGAAGCTGAGAGAAACAAGCGGCGTCGGCAGCGCGACAACGATCAACTAGGGCTGCGAGGCGGGTGCCGACGGCACTTCCATGAGCGGCCCGTCCGGCAACAATCCGCCGTTACCGGTGCCACCTTGACCCTCCACCGCAACAGAGTCAACGGGGTCAGCGATGCCCTGCCGCGCCCTGCGCCAATCCTTGATTTCGTTGGAGTAATCTCTGTAATAAATCAATTTTTCAAGTTCAGGGTCCGCATAAACCTCGATACCTTCAAGCACAGCCTGAACAAGGGCTTTGCTGCCGTCCATCGTACTGATCTCCTTCATGAAGGAAGACACGCGGACTTTCATTTTCAGAAACATGCCCCTTTGATATTTCTGATTCTGAGCACCCTGAGACATGGTGCCCTCGAAGACTTTCTTGGCTTCCTCAAGGTAAAGGGCCGCTAATTCAGGCTCCATGTGTATAAACGGGAGTTCGATAGGCATGTTTAAAGAAAAGGCAAGATTGCGGGGATAGCCTTCTATTTCGCCTTCATGACCCTCGCACGTCATCTTTGATGTGTTGTAATACGACTCCGTGTTGCGAACACCGTTGATTTTAACCAGCGAATTATCAACATCAAAACGCTTGTTGACAGGGTCGTAGCGGGAAACGAAAAAAGGCGTCGCCACTTCGTACCTGACCGGAAAATCGGCGATATTCTTCTCTATGTACTCCCTCATGGACTGGCGCACTTTATGCCATTCGATATCGTCAGAGTAATAAGTCTTGTAAAGATCGCACTCGTTGATTTTGAGAAAGTTATCAAGCGCCTGTTCGTCAGACAGATCAAACTTCGCCAGCGCCCAATATAGCTTGGAAAGATTCTCAAATGTGGGCTTGTGATAAATTTCGCCCTTCTTGCCTGTCACGCTCTCCTTGGCTTCCAGCATGCCGTTGGCTTCTATCTGCGCATAGGCAGGCACTGAAAAAGCCAAAAACGCTGCAGCGGCAAAAGCAAGAAAGCGAATCATGCAAAACCCCCAGATTCCTGGAAACGTCATTTGAGCATCAGCAAGGCAAACTTTCTGAACAGGCTGGGAAGTCCGGCCTCCAAAAGCGCCTCGCGATGCACCCAGAAGCGATTATCTCCCGGAATTGTGTCAGAAATCAATCCGGCCCGGTGGCCCTGGAGGGTGAGGTCGAAATGGGTGAAACTATGGAGGATTTTGCGGTTTTCAAGCTTCCGGGGGCGTTCAAACCCGGCCGGATGTTTTAAATTGCCTCCCTGATCGACGAAAATGCTGACCGGAAAACCTGCCATGCCGCCAAAAAGCCCCTTTTCGGGCCGGCGCTCCAGCAGCACACGGCCTTTCGTATCTTCGATCCAGTAAACATTGCCTATCTTCTGCGGCCTGGCGGCCTTCAGCGCCTTGCGCGGCAGCTGCGCCGCCAGCCCTGCCGCCTGGCCCCGGCAGGAGCGGTGAAGCGGACATGATCCGCAGCGCGGAGCCTTGGGGATGCAGATCGTCGCCCCCAGATCCATGAGCGCTTGGGTATAATCGCCCGGTCGGTCTGCACGGCCTTCGGCAAGCAGGCCCGCCCACGCCTTCACCTGCTTTTTGCCGGCGGGAAAAGGTTCAGTCACCGCGAAATAACGCGCCAGCACCCGTTCCACATTGCCGTCGACGACTACGGCGGGGTGGTCAAAGGCTATCGCGGCGATCGCGCCACTGGTATATTCGCCGATGCCCGGCAAGCGGCGCAGCGCTTCCTGTTCCCGAGGGAACGCCCCCGCCTCCGCCACCGCCCGGGCGCAGGCATGCAGGTTGCGCGCGCGGCTGTAATAGCCAAGCCCGGCCCAGGCCTGCATGACGTCCTCGACCGGCGCGGCGGCAAGATCGGTCACGCGCGGCCAGCGCTCCACGAATTTCAGGAAATAGGGAATGACCGCCGCCACGACGGTCTGCTGGAGCATCACTTCGGACAGCCAGACGTGATAAGGATCGGCCCGCCGTCCCGGCGGCGGGCGCCAGGGCAGCACGCGCCTGTTCCGGTCGTACCAGCCCAGTACTGTGTTACGAAAACTGTTGACCGCGCGGGCCGAAAGCTTGCCGCCCCTGGGCGCACCTGCCATAGTTACGGTGGATGGTTCCTTTTTATGTGCGGCGCGGGTCATGGGCGGTTTCAGACTGGTTTCAAACAGCATTCCCGTTGTAGCGGACAAGACCTTCAGCAAGAAGCACCTGATGCTGGGGCGGTTGCTGACCGACTGGGAATCCATCGTCGGCAGCGACCTGGCCGCCCGTACCCAGCCCGCCCGCCTGAGGTATAGCAAACCCCGGGACAAATCACAAAAGGCCACCGCGACGCTCGACATCGCCGCCCCGACGGCCGAGGCCGCACAGCTGCACTACCGCAAGGACCTGATCCTGGAACGGATCAACCGGCTGTTCGGCGCGGGCTGGATCAGCGCCATACGCTTTGTCCCCCAGGAAGCCGTCGAGCAGGACCGCAAACGGCCTACGCCGCGCCCTACCCCCTTGACGCCGCAGCAAAAAACCTATCTATCAAGCGTCACGGACGGCATCGCCGACCCCGATCTCAGAAGCACGCTCGAGACGATGGGGAAGGCGCTTTTGCAGGACCGACGCAACAGCTAGCAGGAACCGGATCAGCACACCATGGCTCTTTCCCCGATCATCAACGTCATGCTGCGCGCCGCCGAAAAGGCCGGCCGTGCGCTCGTCCGCGACTTCGGTGAGGTCGAGCAGCTACAGGTTTCGCAAAAAGGTCCGGGCGACTTCGTCACCGCCGCCGACCGCCGCTCCGAGGAGATCCTTCACAGCGAATTGTCCAAGGCGCGTCCCGAGTTCGGTTTCCTGATGGAGGAAGGCGGCGAGATCAAGGGCGCCGCGCCCGCGCGCTGGATCATCGACCCGCTCGACGGCACGCATAACTTCCTGCACGGTATACCACACTGGTGCCTGACGATCGCGCTCGAGGAAAACGGCGAGATCACCGCCGGCGTCACCTACGATCCCATCCGCGACGAGATGTTCCGGGTGGAAAAGGGCGGCCCGGCCTTCCTGCGCAACAAGCGCCTGCAGGTTTCCGGGCGGCGCAACCTGAAGGACGCCATGATCGCCGGCAGCCTACCCAACCTGCATCAGGTCAAGAGCGACCCACTCAAGCAGGCGCTGTATCCGCTTCTCGAGGCTACGCACTGCTTCCGCAGCAGCGGCTCGGCCGCGCTCGATCTCGCTTATGTCGCCGCCGGACGTTACGACGGCTATTTCGAAGTCATGCTCAAACCCTGGGATCTCGCTACCGGGTTGCTGCTGGTCCGCGAGGCGGGTGGAATGTGCGCAAGTCTCCTGTCATCCAATTCGCCGCTGCAAAGCGGCACGGTGCTGGCCGCGAACGGCCACATCTACCACGACCTGAAGAAGATACTGAACGGCAACAAGGGCCATGAAGCTGCCTAGACTGACAGCCGCGCTGCTTTTTACGGCTGCCTGTCTGACGGCCCTGCCCGCCCGTGCCCAGGACGAACCAGAAAATCGCGACGAAGACAGCATCCAGATCGACATGAGCGTGCTCGAAGAGCTGGGCCGCCCGGCGCAGAGCTCCACCGCGTCGACGCCGCGCATGCGTCCGGTTCTGACCGCGCCCGCGCCGGTGACACCAACCAGCGCGCCCGCGCCTATTAAACACGGCGTGGTGCGTTTCCCCACCGAAAATCATACGCGCACCGAGAATGCCGATCCCGCATTGCCTGCCGCCGGGCCGAAAAAAATAAGCATGCCCGTGCCCGATAAAATGCCGCCGCTGCCGCCGCGGCGCCCCGTGATCCAGAAAGCCTCGGCCGAATTCGTGGAACAGGCCCGCCAGGCGGAAGCGCCCAAGCCCGCGCCCGCACCTGTGACGGTCACAACCAGCAAGGCGGTCGATCTGGTCGACATGCTGGGCAAGCCGCCGCCCGGCGAAAAGCGCATCCCCATGCCCGCCGTGCCTAAAGCAGCTGTCGACATCGAGCCCCTGAACGATCCGCTGGCTCGGCAGCTCAAGCCCGAGTCCAAATCGACCATGGTGGAAAAAATTCAAACCGCCGTCAGACAGACTGAGGGAAAGACGCAGGACGAGGAAGCGGCATCGCAGGAGCCACCTGTCGCTTCCTTCGTCCCGCGTCTCCCTGCGGGCGAGGATACGCGGGGCCCGCGCGAGGAAGTGTATATCACCATCCCCTTCCGCGCCGGCCTTGACGGCGCCATGAAGCGCGACATCCGCGAGCTGGTGCTGGCGCCGCTCAAGAGCAATCCTGACTGGAAAGTACAGATCCAGGCCTTTGCCGACCCAGCCGAGGCCAGTGGCAACGCTAAAAAACTTTCGCTGGACCGTGGCATGGCCGTGCGCCAGTTCCTGCTCGACAACGGCATCGAACCCTACCGCATCGACCTGCGCGCCCTGGGAGCGGAGACCGACCGCGCCCCGCTCGACCGCGTCGACCTGCTGGTGCTGGCCGGACGGAAAAACGGTTGAAAATCAGACGGTCAGCCCCGTAAGCACTGTGTGGATAAGCCAGTGACAGGGGCGCGGATTTCTTGACTTTTCAGCCGTTTCTCTTGATTTTCAGGGGACATCGCGCTAAACCCTTTATTTGCCTTATGACAACAGGAGATGGCTGTGAAATCCGCTGCCCGCCTTGCCCTCGGTTCTTTCATCATGCTGGCCCTTGTGGCCGCCGTCACGGCGTTCATCGCCGTTGAAGCGTCCTCGCGCCGCAGCGGCGAAGCCGTGGCCGCTACCGAACCCGCCAGCACCGATGCCACAGCCACCGGCGAAACGCCGGCGGCCATGATCGAGCCCGAGGGCGAGCAGCTGGCCTCCGTACCGCAGGAAGTCGCGCCGGGCACTGCCGGCGGAGCTGTCATCATTCCGCTGCGCGGCATGGGCGATCCGAAGGCCCCTGCGCGCATCGACGAATACGCCTCGCTAAGCTGCTCGCACTGCGCCAACTTTCACAAGAACAATCTGCCACAGATCAAGGCCGAGCTGATCGACGCCGGCAAAGTCTATTTCGTGTTCAACGATTTTCCCCTGAATGCGCCCGCACTTGAAGCCGCCATCATCGGCCGCTGCATGCCCGAGGACCGCTACTTCCAGTTCATCGGTTTCGTGTTCGAACAGCAGGCGCAGTGGACCACACAACCAAACTATGTCGACATCCTGCGCCAGAACGCCAAGCTTCTGGGCGCCACTGACGAGCAGCTGGATAAATGCCTGGCCGACGACGGCATGCGCAAAGCCATCGCCGAAAACGTCAAGGTCGTCGCCGAGAAACACAGCATCAACTCGACGCCCTCTTTCGTCGTCAACGGCAAGGACCTGATAAGCGGCGAAGCCGACGTCGAAGCCTTCAAGAAAGCCATAGGACAGTAAAACCAACATGATCCAGTTCTCGCGCCTGCGCCTGAACGGCTTCAAGTCGTTCGTCGATAAAACCGAGCTTGATATCAGCAAGGGCCTGACCGGCATCGTCGGCCCCAACGGCTGCGGCAAGTCGAATTTGGTCGAAGCCCTGCGCTGGAGCATGGGCGAGACCTCGGCCAAGCGCATGCGCGGCGGTTCAGGCAGCATGGACGACGTTATCTTTAACGGCACCGAAAAGCGCCCGGCACGTAACTTTGCCGAAGTAACGGTCGTACTCGACAACACAACCCATACGGCACCCGGCCCCTATAACGAAACCGATGAGATCGAAGTCATTCGCCGCATCGAGCGCGAAAAAGGCTCGGATTACAAAATCAACAGCAAGCCTGTGCGGGCAAAGGACGTCAACCTGCTGTACGCCGACCTGATGAGCGGTGCGCATTCGCCCTATCTGGTATCGCAGGGCAAGGTAACAAACCTGATCCAGGCCAAACCGCAGGACCGCAAGCAGATCCTTGAAGAGGCCGCCGGCATCACCGGCCTTTATGCCCGCCGTCATGAAGCCGAGCTGCGCCTGCGAGCCGCGGACAACAATCTCAAGCGCCTCGAGGAGATCGTGGGCGGCATGGAATCGCGCCTGCAGGATCTGAAGAAGCAATCCCGTCAGGCCAGCCGTTACCGCAACTTGAGCGCCCAGATCCGCCAGCTGGAAGTGATGATTGCCAGTATGGAATGGCAGAAGGCGCATGAAAAACTGGCCGAGGTGCAGGCCCAGTTCGACGAGATCGAAAAGCAGGTGGCTGAGCGCATGATCGTGGTCAGCCAGCTGACCCGCACGCAGGATACCCAGGCCGCAGACCTTCCGGCCCTGCGCAAGACCGACGCCGAGATCGGCGCCACGCTGCAGACGCAGAGACTTTCGATGCAGCGGCTTGAAGACGAAGCGGCACGCATCCAGACCCTTCTTTCCGAAGGCCGCGAGCAGCTGGCCCAGATCGCCGCCGACACCGCACACGAGGAAGGTTCGCTGACCGAGAATACAGAAACTCTGGAAGCGATGGCGCGCGAGGAAGAGCAGCTGACCGCCAGCCAGCAGAACCAGGAAAAAGACCTGGCCGAGCGAACCGCCCGCCAGGACGATGCCCAGAGCGTCGTCAGCGAGATGGAAAGCGCCTATGCTTTCCTGCTCGAGAACCTCGCTACCGAACGCGCCCGGCGCGAGTCGATCGACCGCCAAATCGCCGCCGACCAGTCCCGGCTTGAAGCCGTCGTGCAAAAACTGGCGATGGTGGCCGAACAGATCGCCCGGCGCGAAGCGGAAATTGGCGACAGCGTTTCCACCCAGTCTCTGTCTGATTCCGTAGCTGCGCTCGAATCCGATCTCGTGCGCCTGCAGGACGAACTGCAGAACAATGAAACCGCCCTCAACGAAGCCCGCGCCGCACGCGACATGGCGCGCGAAGCGCTGCAGGAACGAAAAGAAAGCAAAGCGAAGATCGAAGCCGAGATCCAGGCGCTCGAGGCCGTGCTTAACATTCATGACAACGATACCTTCCGCCCGGTGATCGAGGACATTCAGGCCGAGTCTGGCTTTGAGACCGCGCTTTCGCGTGCGCTGGGCGATACGCTGATGGCGTCGACGGATTCCGGCGCCCCGGTATCGTGGAACCCGCAGGGGCTGACCGCCGCCGACCTTCCTTCCCTGCCCGCTGGCACCCGGGCGCTGAGCGATCATGTCAAAGCGCCCGAGGCCCTGCGCCTGGCGCTGAGCCAGATCGGCTATGTGAGTTCCGAGGAACAGGGCCGCGTTTTAGCCGCGCAGCTGCGCGTGGGCCAATCGCTCGTCACCGGCGAAGGCCATTATTGGCGCTGGGACGGCCTGCAGGTCAAGGCAGAGGCCGGTGACCGCCACGCCATCCAGCTGCGCCAGAAGAACCAGCTAGCGGAACTCAAGGACCGCCTGCCTGCCGCGGTCGACGACTATCGCGGCGCTGAGGACGTCATGGCCCGCGTCGAGCAGGATGTGGCGGCTGCGCAAGCAGCTTACGATAATTCGCGCACTGCCCTGCGCGATCTCGACAACAGCCTGCGCGCCAAGCGCCAGGAACTGAACCGCGCCATCGAGGAACAGGCCTCGACCCAGGCTGACTTCTCGCGCCTGCGCGAAGCCCAGGCCAACGCCGAGGGCGATCGGATGCAGCTCGAGGAGTCGCTCAAGGCCGCGCGCGAGTCCCGCACCATCTTCGAAAGCGGCCGCATCGAAGAGCTTCAGACCCAGGTCGACGAGAAACGCCAGGCCCTGACCGAGGCACGCGCCCACCTGCAGGAATGCCTGCTGCGGGTCGATCAAGCCACGCAGGAGCAGAACCGCCGCATGGCGCGCCTGCACGCCATCGCCGATGAGCGCATCAACCTGCAGAACCGTTCCATCCGCGCCCGCGACCGCCTCAAGGAACTGGCCGACAGACGGGAAGCGCTGGACGAACGGCTGACGCAGAACGAAACCCGTCCGGGCGAAATCGACGTTGAAAGGCAGGAGCTGCTTTCGCGCATGACCGTGACCGAGCAGGAAAAAGCCGTCGCCGCCGACGCGCTGGCTAAGATCGAGGCCGAACTCGCCGAGACGCAGCGCGGCCTGAAGGAAGCCGAAACCCTGCTGGCCGAAGCGCGCGAAGTTCGGGCCCACGCCACCGCCACCATCGGCGAACGCCAGACGCATCTTGAAGAGCTACGCACGCACATTCAGGAGCAGTTCTCGATGAGCCCCGAGGACCTGCGCGCCGAGGCGGCGATCGACCCGGAAAACCTGCCCGACCTCGAAGAAATGAAAGCCGAGCGCGAGAAATCCATCCGTTCGCGCGACCAGATCGGGCCTGTCAATCTGTGCGCCGATCAGGAAGCCGAAGAGATGGAGAAGCAGCTGTCGGGCATCTTTACCGAGCGCAACGACCTGGTCGAGGCCATTTCCGCCCTCCGCGACGGCATCAATACCCTGAACGTCGAAGCGCGCGAGCGCCTGGTCAGCGCCTTCAATCAGGTCAACGAACACTTCCAGCATATGTTCATCCGTCTGTTCAACGGCGGCAAGGCCCATCTTTCACTGATCGAGTCCGACGACCCGCTCGAAGCCGGCCTGGAAATTTTCGCCCAGCCGCCCGGCAAGGCGCTGCAGTCGCTGTCCCTGCTTTCAGGTGGCGAGCAGACGCTGACGGCGGTCGCGCTCATTTTTGCGATGTTCCTGACCAACCCCTCGCCGATCTGCGTCCTGGACGAGGTGGATGCACCGCTCGACGACGCCAACGTAGACCGTTTCTGCGACGTTCTGAAGGAATTCGCGGAAAAGGGCCAGACACGCTTTCTCATCATCACGCACCACCGTTTGACGATGGCGCGCATGGACCGCCTCTACGGCGTCACCATGGCGGAAAAAGGCGTCTCGCAGCTGATCTCGCTCGATCTCAACGAGCAGCTTGATTTTCTGGAAGCGGCCTGACGTTCCAGGCCTCGGGTACATTTACAGGCGCAATTGCCGACGCGCTTTTCGTGGAAAAGCCCGAATCCGCCGCCAGGCGCGCACGCTGCACCATGTTGTCGAAAGAACCGTGTCCGCAGCGGCGGTGCCCTTCCTCGGTGGCAGCGGCGCGGTAATACATCATCAAAAATACACGAATGGCCGCCGTCAGCGACGTGCGCGGATTCTTCTTCAGTTCGATAAGGGAACAGATGTCGTGGATGCGGCATCCTTCCAGCCTCGCGATTTCCTTGAGCGCGCTCCACATCTCGGGCTCGAGCCTGACGGAGGTGCGCCGCCCCATGACGGTGATGTTCTTGCTGATCAGCGTGCTGCTGCCGGTATCGCTCTCCAGGATTGCCGTGCCCATCATATGCCTCGTTGTCCCCGTTTTTGAATTGATCGCGCCGCCCGGTCAGGCGACGAAGACGATCATAGGCGGCGTGGCATTTTAACACAACCATTAATTGTGTATTTATTCTTGAATCAACCTTTTTTATCGGTTAAGGTCTTGATATTCAAGGCATGAAGCCCCTCCCGGAAAAGCGGCTGCAGCGGATCGTAGATCATACGGTGGCATTCCAGGCGGCTTTTTCCGGCAAACAGGGGGGATACCACCGTCACCAGAAAATGGGTCTCGCCGCCCGGCGCGGCGCCGGCGTGACCCGCGTGCCGGGCGCTGTCGTCAACTATTTGAATTTCCACGGGATTCAGTGTTTCCGTCAGGATTCGTTTGATTTTCTCCGCCCGGCTCTCCATAGTCTGACCCCTGATTTTGTTGAGGGAATCGCCCTTTCCCCCTCATAATATATAGATGGTTATACTATGCCGCGCATACGCCTGAAACCCAACTCCGCCGAGTACGACGACGGGGGCGAAAAACGCCCCCGCACCCGCTGCTGCGACATGCCTTCCTGCCTCAGCCAGGGGGAATTCAAGGCCCCGCGCGACCGCGGCCTGAAGGATTATTACTGGTTCTGCCTCGAGCATGTGCAGGAATATAACAAGGCCTGGGATTTCTTTTCCGGCATGTCACAAAGGGATATCGAAGAACACATCGTCCGCAGCACCCTGTGGGACCGCCCCACCCGCCGTTACGATGCGGCAGCCAGCGCCGCAGAAAAACTCAAGCGCGCCGCCTGGCAGACCTATCACTTCACCGAGGAAGAGCCCCCCGAGCCCGAGCAGAAACGCGCCATCAATACCCAGACCCCGGAGGGCGAAGCCCTGGCGATCATGGGCCTGGCGCCGCCGCTCGACTTTGAAACCATCAGGAACCGCTACAAGGAACTGGCGAAAAAGCTGCATCCGGACGTCAATCCCGGCGATAAAAAGGCCGAGGACGCCTTTAAAAGCGTCAATATGGCGTATACAATATTGCGGCTGGCCTATGAAAAATTCGACAAGCAGGAAAGAGCCTGACAGTCCATGAGCAAAACCACCAAATCACCCCCCGGTAAAGACAATGCGGGGCCGGCGGCCGTCGCCGCCAACCACCCGGCCTATACCACTCTGCCCGATAAAATGTTCGACGTGCGCAAGACGTTCGGGCTCGACACCGACTGGCAAGTGCCGGGTTTCAGCACCCGCGACCCGCATGTGCCGTCGCAGGACGACGCTTACCAATTCGACCGCGACACCACCCTGGCCATCCTGGCCGGGTTCGCCAACAACCGCCGCGTGATGGTGCAGGGCTATCACGGCACCGGAAAATCGACCCATATCGAGCAGGTGGCAGCCCGCCTCAACTGGCCCTGCATCCGCATCAACCTCGACAGCCATGTCAGCCGCATCGACCTGCTGGGTAAGGACATGATCACCCTCAAGGAAGGCAAGCAGGTGACGGAATTCCGCCAGGGACTGCTGCCCTGGGCGCTGCAGAACCCGATCGCCCTGGTGTTCGACGAATACGACGCCGGCCGCCCCGACGTCATGTTCGTGATCCAACGCATTCTGGAAGCCGAGGGGCGCCTGACGCTGCTCGACCAGAATCTGGTGATCCACCCGCACCCGGCCTTCCGCCTGTTCTCCACCGCCAATACCGTCGGTCTGGGCGACACCACGGGGCTTTATCACGGCACGCAGCAGATCAACCAGGGCCAGATGGACCGCTGGAACATCGTGGCCACGCTCAATTACCTGCCGCACGAGGACGAAGTGGCGATTATGCTGGCGAAAAATCCCGACTTCAGGACGGAGACCGGACGCCAGGATATCGACACCATGGTGAAAATGGCCGCCCTGACCCGGCAAGGATTCCGCAACGGCGATTTGTCCACACTGATGTCGCCGCGCACGGTGCTGAGCTGGATCGAGAACCAGCGCATCCTCAAGGACCGCGAATTCGCCTTCCGCCTCAGCTTCCTCAACAAATGCGATGAAACCGAGCGCCCGGTGCTGGTCGAGTACTACCAGCGCTGCTTCGGCGTCGACCTGAATGCCTAGCGACAGCCGCGACATCGAGATATTCAAGAACGCGACCGCTTCCGCCCTGCGGGCCCTGGCCGGCAAGGCCGATATCCATGTCGATTTCAGCGCCGGAGAACAGGCCGGCGCCTCACGCCTGAAGCCCGGCGAAGGGTTGATGGCCCCGCGCCTGCCCCAGCCCGAAACGAACCCGGGCGCGGCGGGGAAAAACCTGGTGCGCGGCGACGCCGACGCCAAGGCTTTGCGCCTGCGGCATCATAACGCAAGGTTGCACCGTGCCAACACGGCGATGGACCTCAGCCATCAGGAGATTATGGATGCCCTCGAACAGGCCCGGTGCGAGGCGCTGGGCGCCAACCGGCTGCAGGGCGTAAGGCAGAACCTCAACCGGCTGCTGGCGTACGACTGCCGCCGCCGCCAGCTCGATCAGGTTTCTGCGCGCGAGGATACCAACACTGCCAACGCGCTCTATGTCATGGCGCGCCTGGCCTTCACCGGCGAACCCGTGCCGGAGGAAGCGGCCAAGCTGGTTTCCCTGTGGGCGCCGTGGCTGGCGCAGAAGCTCGGGCCCGGGGGCCTTGCGGAACTCGTTCCCGCGCTTGGCAGCCAGAAGGATTTTGCCCGCGAAGCGCGCGCGATGATCGAAAAGCTCGACTCCCGCTCCGATTTCAGCGACGAAAACCGGGAAGATGAAACTGAACCTGATAAACAGCAGGGCGAGGAGCGCAATGCGCCCCGGCCGGCAGCCCAGGACGAAGAAGACCCGCGCGAAGAATCCGCCGCCGGCCAGCAGGTTGAATCGGATCAGGAACTTGACGAAGGGTTCGATTCCGGAGAAAGCGGCGCGTTTGAGGATATGCTGCCTGAAGTCGGCAGCGATGCCGAAGGGGATGAGCCCGGCATGCCCTCCGCCCGCCCGCCCGGCATCGACGACGAAGGACGCGCCGGGCTTTACAAGGTCTACACCGCGCAATATGACGAGATCATCAAGGCCGAGGACCTGGCCGAACCCGGCGAGCTTGAACGGTTGCGCCGGATGCTCGACCAGCAGCTTCTGCCGCTGCAGAACCTGACCACCCGCCTTGCCAACAGGCTGCAGCGCAAATTGATGGCGCGGCAGACGCGCAGCTGGCAATTCGATCTCGACGAAGGAATCCTCGATTCCGCGCGGCTGGCCCGCATCGTCGCCAACCCGACCGTGCCGCTGTCTTTCAAGCAGGAAAAGCAGACCGATTTCCGCGACACCGTCGTCACGCTGCTGATCGACAATTCAGGC
This sequence comes from uncultured Pseudobdellovibrionaceae bacterium, assembly GCA_964577255.1. Lineage (GTDB taxonomy): Bacteria > Pseudomonadota > Alphaproteobacteria > Micavibrionales > Micavibrionaceae > Micavibrio_C. The sequence continues at coordinate 16,787 of CAZNYM010000034.1, forward strand.
TCCATGCGCGGCCGGCCGATCGCCATCGCCGCCATGTGCACCGATGTGCTGGCCCGCACACTCGAGCGCTGCGGCGTGCGCGTGGAAATTCTGGGCTTCACCACCCGGGCGTGGAAGGGCGGCAAAGCCCGCGACCTGTGGATCCAGAACGGCCGCCCGCTGTTCCCCGGCCGCCTGAACGATCTGCGGCACATCATATATAAGTCGGCCGACACGCCCTGGCGGCGCACTCGGCGCAATCTGGGCCTGATGCTCAAGGAAGGCCTGCTGAAGGAGAATATCGACGGCGAAGCGCTGGTCTGGGCCTACAACCGCCTGGCGGGCCGCGCGGAGCAGCGCAAGATCCTGATGGTGATCTCGGACGGCGCGCCGGTCGACGACTCCACCCTTTCCGTCAATCCCTCGAACATCCTCGAGCTTGATTTGCGCGGCGTGATCGCCTGGATTGAGGATTATTCGCGTGTCGAGCTGACCGCCATCGGCATCGGCCACGATGTTACGCGCTATTACCGCAAGGCGCTGACGATCGCGGACGCCGACGAGCTGGCTTCGGCGCTGATCGGCCGGCTCGAGGCCCTGTTCGAGGAAAACTGAAAACTACGCCATGTCGTGATCGGAAGACCGGGGCTTTTTTCTTGGAACCTGCCGCTGCAATTCCAGCAGACAGGTCTGGATGATCCTGTGCTTGTCCGGCATGTCCTTGGTGAAATCGAGCGCGAACCGGGCAAAGGCCTCCGCTTCAGGATGGCCTTCCTTGTAATCGTGCGTCAGGCGCGTAGTGACGGCGAAGCGGCCGTATGATTGCCAGTAAGAGAACGGCGGCGCAAACTTGAAGGCATAAAGCCCGGCGATCATGTCGCCATGGTCGTTGCCACGGGTAAAAGCCTCAGCGCGGCGCACGATGGATTCGGTGGTATGGCCCTGTCTTATGCTCTGCACGATGTCGGGATAATCGTCGAACAAAATAGTCATCAGGCCTCCCGAAACCGAGAGGTTAAAGGCCTCCTGCGAGGACCATTGGGGCTGGGTCAAAACGGCGTCTCCCTGTGTATTTTCTTGTTGGGGAAAGGCTAGCAAGGGCCTGAATTGAAGTCAATAAAACCCTCTACCCCCTGTTATTTTGCCCTGAAATGCCGTATTTTTGGGGCATGAACGCCCCCGCGAAAAAGCAGATCTACAAGCCCCGCCCCGTAACAGGCTTCCCCGAATGGCTGCCCGAAGTGCGCCTGGTGGAGCAGCGCTGGTTCGACCATATCCGCAAGATTTTTGAATCCTACGGCTATTGCTCGATCGAGACGCCGAGCGTCGAGGAGCTCGACGTCCTGCGCGCCAAGGGCGAGGTCGACAAGGAAATCTACGTCATCGAGCGCCTGCACAAGGACGAGAGCGACAAGGGCGAGGCCCGCCTGGCGCTGCATTTCGACCAGACCGTGCCGCTGGCCCGCTACGTCGCCCAGAATTTCAACGACCTGACCTTCCCCTTCAAGCGCTACCAGATGCAGCGCGTATGGCGCGGCGAACGCCCGCAGAAGGGCCGCTTCCGCGAATTCTACCAGTGCGATATCGACGTGATCGGCGTCGATAATCTGCCGATTTCGTTCGACACCGAGGTGGCGGCGATTATGTATGAAGCGCTGACGGGATTAAACATTGGAAAAGTCC
>CAZNYM010000035.1:0-18386 GCA_964577255.1 uncultured Pseudobdellovibrionaceae bacterium
GGCGGGGGATCGACAGAATAGCGAGGATGAGCTTGTGCACGAACAGCACGATCAGAAAAGCGGCGAACAGCGTACATAGCGCCACGCCCGTCTTGATCGTGATATCGTAGCCGAAGGCCGCCAGGCTGATCTCCCCCGGGCGCATGGCGAGCCACACCGCCGCGGCGATGATCGCCGCCGTTTTGATCATGAACCATAAAGTGTGCAGGAACATGAACGCTCCTTATGCCCTAGGGTTGCGGCGACGACGGCAAAGACGGCCCGGCGGGCAGAATATTGACGCTGCCGGTCGGATCCGACACCACATGCCCGGCTGCGTTGCCCACCGCGCCGCTTATATCGTCCAGCAGCGCGCCAACGCCACCGCCCGTCGTATAGGGCGCGCTGCCCGGCGCCTGGAGGCGCGCCGTCACGCGCTCGGTCAGCATCATCTGCACCTTCTGCGCCAGTGCCGTCATCTTGGCCTGATCGATCACCGGCTGCGCAGTGTCGCGCGCGGGTCCCTGGAGGGTTTCAAGTTCGGCGATCGCGCCATTGACGTCGCCCTGATCGAGAAGCGCCTGAGCACGGTCGATGCGGGCCTGGGTGTCTGTGCCGGTGACAAGTTCACCGTCTTTCTTCACTTGCAGCACATCGTTCAGGCGCGCCTTGGCTTTTTCCTTGAGCGAAACGTCTTCACCCTGCAGCGACGCGACCACGATCTCGCCGGCCAGGCCGCGCAGCTCGCCTGAAAGCCCGGCGGGCGAAAGCACGCCCTGCTGCGCCTGCGGCGCCAGACGCGTGATGGCATCGTTGAGCGCCGGATCCTCGGGCCCCAGCATCGATTGCAGCAGCGCCAGATCCTGGTCGAACGGCGCGTTGCGGTTGACCGAAGTGCGGAACTGCACCAAGCCCATCAGCAGCGCCGCCGCCTTGAGATCGGTCGGGGAAACGCCTTCGAGCGTCTGGCCCAGCGCGCCCTGCCCGGTCTGCGCCTGCGCGAGCTCGCCGTCGAGCTTGTCCATGCGACCCTGCAGGCCGCCGACGATGGTGTTGAGCTGCTCGACCGACGCCGCCAGCTTCTGCTGCCCTTCGAGGGTCTGCTGCATCTGGTGCATGCGGTCGATCAGGGCGGTGAAATCGCCAGAACCGGTGAAGCCTGCGAATTGCTGCTCGAGCCTGCCGAGCCTTTGAGTCATGTCGCCCGCCTGCGGCCCCATCACGCTGCCCGCCATGTCGCCGACCTGGCGCGCGAGCGCGGTCGCGCTCTGCTTGGCTTCGACCGCCTGCGCCTTGATGTCGGCGACGGTGGCCGAGAGATCTTCCGGCACCAGGCGCTGGAGCAGCGATTGCTTCTGCTCGACCGCCTGCATATTGCCTTCAAGCCGGGCCACTTCGCTTTCCATCGCCGCCAGGCGCGCGGCGGCTTCGTGGTCGGCGCCGTTCAGGCGCTTTTGCATGCCGGGCCCCAGCAGCACGGCAAATCCCACCGCGGCGGCGGCGATTAGCGCGACAGACACCAGCGCGCTTTTTCTGACGGCCTGCTTTTCGGCCTGCTTGAGTTTTGTCATCAGCATCTCCTCGGACAGGGACGGCGCGGCGGGCGGTTCTTTCGGCATCTCTTTCACGGCAATGGAGGACGGGGGCGGCGCGGGCACGACCGGCGGCAGCACCCATTCCTGCGCCGCGGCGGCGGGCGCAACGGGCGCGGCATCGGGTGGCGGCGGCGTCACGGCCGGCGCGGGGTTAGAAACAGGCGCATCGAGCAGAGTACCGACATCTATATTGTGCTCCTGTGCGGCACGCAGAATGTCGGCACGGCGACCAGCAGGAATGACGTCGCGCTTTTTCCAGCCCTGCACAGTCGTCACCGGCACTTTCATCTTCGTCGCCATCGGGCGGATGCCGCCGAAGCGGGCGATCAGCGCGCCGGCGTTGGCAATCGCCTCGTCGGTGACGATGAACGGCGTGATTTTTTCAGGGATGCTCATAAGCATTGTCTCCGCCGCTGCCGGCACTTCTTTTTCTTCCGCTCTTTCCCCGACCGGGCGCGCCTCCGGCGTTGCCAGCCGCGCCAGCAGGATTTTCATTCCTTCCTGATCGGGCTGCGGCGCCACGCGCAGAGCCTCCCAGGGTAGATTCTGCAAAGACTCTACCACCCCATAGGACAGGCACAAGGCTTTCGTTTTCATAAGCTTATCCTTGTCCAGCCCGCCTTCGCTGAAAAGGCGAACGAAGGATTCGGCCGAACGGCGCGAATAAAACAGAACCGCTTCCACCGCCCCCTGCCGCAGCGCCTCGTAAACGGGCGGCGTAAGGTCGTTGGCGGGCGCGGCGCGGTAGATCACAAGGCGAACCAGATTGACCCCGGGCAGGTCGAGATCGCGGCTGACCTGTTCGCCGCTGACATAAAGAAGCGGCCGGGTCTGATCGGTGATACGCCGGCGCAGGAACATCTCCAGGGTCTGGACCGTCCCTGCCGTCCCGGCCACATCGGTGAACCCGGCCTCAATCGCGGCGCGGGCGGTCGCCTCGCCGACGACGTAGACCGGCCCGCCGCGCCAGCTGGTTTTTTCCGAAAAAATCCTCACCGCATGCCGGCTTGTAAACACGACACCCTGCAGATCGGCCGGGATGGTCACCGGCGCGTCAACCGGTTCAATACGGAGCGCGGGGGAAGACAGCGGCTCGTAACCACAGCTTTTTATCTCTGCATCCAGGGCGGCGGAATCTTCATCTGGTCGTATATTAAGTACGTATCGTTTCATTTTATAAAATCGGCCTGACTAAAGGATCCCCGGCGGCACGCGGGATTTCAGACGCAGCCCGCAGACCTGCCCTAAAGTAACTGAATCGTTTATAGATTCAACTGTTCCCTGCAATTGATCGGAAAAACTTTCCCGGCCGTCAGGCGTCGTCACATTCACACGCAGATCGAGGCGGTTTCCAGCCAGGACGGCATAAGCCCCGACCGGCGTATGGCATGACCCGGAGAGCGCGGCAAGGGCAGCGCGCTCGGCTGAAACGCAAAGCAGCGTTTCGATATGATTCACCATATTCAGCGGTTCATGAACCGCTGCGTCGGCGGCCTTTGCCTCTATGCCGATGACACCCTGGGCTGCGGCAGGAAGAAATTCGTCAATCCCATAAACATGGCGCGCCTCATCCATCAGGTTCAGGCGTTCCAGCCCGGCGCAGGCCAGGATGATGGCGTCGATCTGACCCGCCTTCATCTTCTCGAGCCGGGTCGTCACATTGCCGCGCAGGACGGTGACGCAGAGGTCGGGCCGGCGCGCCAGAACGAAGGCCTGACGCCGCAGGCTGGCCGTGCCCACCACCGCCCCGGCCGGCATGTCCTCAAGTCGGGCATGGCGGGCAGAGAGGAAGGCATCGCGCGGATCGGCGCGGGGCAGGACGTGGTTCACCGCCAGCCCCGGCGGCAGCACGGAGGGCAGATCCTTGAGCGAATGCACCCCGGCATGGACCCGGCCATCCAGGATCGCTTGCTCGATTTCATGGGCGAATAGCGCCTTGCCGCCCCTGGTGTCGGGCAGGCGGGTCTCCCCCTGCGCGGGGTTCCAGTCGCCGGATGTCTTGATTTCCACGGCCTCGACCGCCAGCCCCGGCTGGGCTGCGCGCAACGCCGCCCTTACCATCTCTGTCTGTGTCAAAGCCAGCTTCGAACCGCGGGTTCCCAGGCGCAAGGCGGTTATCATCGTTGTAAACGCTCGAAAAATTCTCTGTTCAGGGCCAAACGCGGCCTTTATATCATTGCCCTCATGAAAGTCCTAGGGATTGAAACCAGCTGCGACGAGACGGCGGCGGCGGTCGTGGCCGCCGATGGTAAGATTATGTCCAATCTTGTCCTGAGCCAGATCGAGGAGCACCGCGCCTTCGGCGGCGTGGTACCGGAGATCGCGGCGCGCGGCCATCTCGACCATCTCGACAAGCTGATCAAAGCCGCGCTTGAAGACGCCGGCCTCGGCTTTGCCGACCTCGACGGCGTCGCCGCCACCTGCGGCCCGGGCCTGATCGGCGGAGTGATGGTGGGGATGATGGCGGGCAAGGCGATAGCGGCCGCGCACGGCCTGCCCTTCATCGCCGTCAATCATCTCGAGGCGCACGCCCTCACCCCGCGCCTGAGCGACCGGGTGGAGTTTCCCTACATGCTGCTGCTGGTGTCGGGCGGCCATACCCAGATCCTGATGGCGCGCGATGTCGGCGATTACCGCCTGCTTGGCAAAACCATCGACGACGCGCTGGGTGAATGCTTCGACAAATCGGCCAAGATCATGGGCCTGCCCTATCCCGGCGGGCCGAACCTCGAGAAGATCGCGGACGAATGCGCCGATCCCGCCGCCGCGCGCGCGCGTTTCCCGCTGCCGCAGCCGATGAAGGGCAGGCCGGGCTGCGACATGTCGTTCTCGGGCCTCAAAACCGCGATGGCGACGCATGTTGAAAAATTTCCGCCTGGCACGATCGCGCGCGCCGATGCCGCCCTGCTCGCCAGCAGCTTCCAGCAGACCATCGCCGACATTCTCACCGAGCGCGTCGGCCAGGCCTTCCGGATCGAAAGGCCGCCGGCCCTGGTGGTAGCGGGCGGCGTCGCCGCCAACCTGACGCTCCGCCGGGCGCTCGAAACGCTGTGCCAGAGCCAGGGCGTGCGCTTTGTCGCCCCCCCCTTGCGGCTTTGTTCGGATAATGCTGCCATGATCGCCTGGACCGGGATAGAATATCTGCGGCGCGGGCGGCGCGACCGGCTTGATGTCGCGGCGCGGCCGCGCTGGCCGCTTGAGGAATTGCTTCAGCGCTGAAGTACGGGCGCCGGCAGTTCTTCGTAAACGCCGGGTATGGATAAGAAGCGGCTGTGTATTTCGTTGAAGCTTTTATGAACCCCGCCGCGCGGTTGGTTCCATATCACACGCAGGGAAACGCATTCGACTCCGTCTCTATTTTTCTGCTGTCCCCATGTCGTGCTCGCCGCATCCTGCAGGCATTGCGCCACGCTCTCCAGCACCTGCGCAGGTGTGGCGGGTTCGAAATAGGCCGTCCCCCCTTTGGCGCTGAACCAGCCATGGGTAAACCAGGCACCAGTTTTACTGTCTTCAGAAAAACGATATTGGGAACTGTTGTCATTGAAATAACGATTGAGGAACGGCAGGTCTTCAGACGCAAGCCCGGCTTCCTCTTTTAACTGATCGACCGCCGACCGCAGCCATCCGGAATCAAGTTCCGGTATCGAATCGACGATGCACACCATGTCCTCAAGGTCGATCTGGCCGGGAAACCAGACAGACAGTAAGCATTCCTTTTGTTTAAACTGGCGGCCGCCCGGGCGAATTTCGCGCGCCACGCCAGGATGGTTGCCGTTATGAGCACGCACCGCTTCGTGAACGAGCCGGGCAATCCCGGTAAAATCGTCGTCTTGCGGCAAGGGGCTGGCGCGCAGCATGAGGTGAAACATGGTATCGACCGAGCAGAACATCACGCGGCCCAAAGGGCCCTGCGCCGAGGGGTTGCTGAAGGGCATCAGGGCCGTTTCCGACGAATAGATGGCGCGTTCCCGTTTGATCATGCCGGCATTCTAGGTTAATATTATGAAAAAATCAAATTGGGCTTTGTGCTTTCTGGCGTAAGCGATTAAAAAGGCTTTCGGAACAAGGCATTCCTGGTGAATACATGACAACCATCGGCATCATCGGCGCGGGCGCCTGGGGCACGGCGCTGGCGCAAAGCTTCGCCCGGCACGGCCAGGATGTGATCCTGTGGGCGCGCGACCCGGGCCTGGCCGATACCATCAACACAAGCCGCCGCAATCCGCTTTATTTGCCCGACATCCCCCTCAACGCCATGATCCGCGCGACGGGAACGCTCGCGCAGGCGGCAAAGGCCGACATCGTCGTGCCGGTCGTGCCGGCCCAGTATCTGCGCGGTGTGCTGGCGCAAGCATCCTCCGATATCCGTCCCGGCGCGCCGCTTGTCGTCTGCGCCAAGGGGATCGAGCTTGAAACCGGCAAGCTGATGAGCCAGGTGACAGCGGAAACCTGCCCCGCCGCGCTGCCCGCGATCCTAAGCGGCCCCAATTTCGCGCACGAGATCGCGCGCGGCCTGCCGGCCGCCGCCACGCTCGCCTGCGCCGACGGCGAAAAGATCGTGGCGGTGCGCGACGCGCTCGCCAGCCGCGCCTTCCGGCTTTACCTGTCCACCGACATGACCGGCACCCAGGTGGGCGGCGCGGTCAAGAACGTCATCGCCATCGCCTGCGGCATCGTGGTCGGGCGGCATATGGGCGAAAACGCGCGCGCCGCCGTGGTCACCCGCGCCCTGCATGAAATGGCGCGCCTGGCCGAAGCGCTGGGCGGCCGGCGTGAAACGCTGATGGGGCTTTCCGGCATGGGCGACCTGCTGCTGACCTGCTCCTCCATGTCCTCGCGCAATTTCTCGCTAGGGCATGCCCTTGGTTCCGGCAAAACCCTGGCGGCGATCCTTAAAGAACGTCACGGCGTGACCGAAGGCATCGACACCGCCCGCGCCGTTATCACGCTGGCGCGCAGCAAGGGCGTAGACATGCCGCTCTGCGCAGCCGTTGCCCATTGCCTGCAGGACGGCTACGACATCGACACCGCCATCCACGCCCTGCTCGACCGGCCGTTGCAGAACGAGGACGCCTGAGCATGGCCTTCTGGCTGATGAAATCCGAACCCTTCGAATGGTCATGGGAACAGCAGGTGAAAGCCGGCACGGCGCCCTGGACCGGCGTGCGCAACTACCAGGCCCGCAACAACATGAAGGCGATGAAAAAGGGCGATCAATGCTTTTTCTATCACTCCTCCAAGGGGCTCGAGGTTGTGGGCATCGTCGCGGTGGTGAAGGAGCATTACCCCGATCCCGAAGATGAACGCTTCGTGCGCGTCGATGTGAAGGCGGAGAAGGCGTTCAAGCGCCCGGTGCCGCTCGCGGAGATTAAAGCGCACGCAGGCCTGCAGAATCTCGCGCTCGTGCGCCAGCCGCGCCTCTCCGTCATACCGGTCGCGCAAAAAGAATGGGACATTCTCTGCAAGATGGGCGGGATATAACTACGGCTTCGCCGGCCCGCGCCAGCGCCCACCGATGAAGCTTTTGCGGTCACGCTCATCGCCGCCGGGGTAAAGGGTCATCAGGCGCTGATCGACCGCATCCGCCCGCGCCGCCACCGCGCCGGACAGGGTTTCAAGCTCGTAATAAGGTCTTTCCGGCGGTTCGAAACCGGGGTTCGCCTTCACTTCCGCCATCGCTGCTTCGTAACGGGCACGCAGATGGAAAGCCGTGCGCAGCGTTCCCGGCATGTGTGAAGCCTTGTAATTCTGCAGCTCGTCGATCCTACCTCCGGGGCATAATTGCGCCACCAGCGCGCGGATCTCCTCAAGCCGCCCGGGCGTGCCGGCGAGATGCTCCTCGCCGCGCTTTTTCGCGAGGTCGATCACGGGTGGCATGGCCTTGGCCATCTGCAAATTAGTTTCATAGACGCGCCAGGCCGTGCGCAACGCCAGGCGTTTATGGATGGGGTCGATATGCGGGCCGGCTGGAAAAATCCGCGGCAGCATCGCTTCGGCATAGCCCAGGCTCGCCACGGTCAGAAGGCTGGTGGTGGTTTCGTGCGGCACGCCATCGCCCAGACCGTGATGCTCGTTGATATGCATGACGGAATGGTTTTTCTGGCCGATCTTGGTGTAAAGCGCGGCGAAATTGCTGCTGCGGCCGAAGCCTTCGGGCTCGTCGTAGCGCGACAGATATTCATCGACGAAGCGCTGATAACGCCCCGCCACCATGTTGAGCCCGTATTTCTTCTCGACCGGCTCGATATACTGGCCGATGATGTGATCGGTGACGCGGGCGGCGAAATCTTTTTCCTCGACGCTTCCCGCCTTCAATTTCTCCTTCATGTCCTCGAAATAGGCACGGGCGGGTTCGCGGATGGCCGCGAAGGTGTCGCCGTAAAACGCGCGCTTTTCTTCGCGGGTTTGAAAGCGGTCGTGAGCGTACAGCGCCAGCGCCACACCCAGATACGCCACCCGGCGCTCGAGCTTGGGCCAGTCCTTGCGCATATTGTCGTTCACGTTCTGCGTCACCGACGCCGGCTCGAACAGTTTTTCGCCGTCGTCGTGCGACAGGAACTGCATCAGCACCGAAGACAGCACGTGCGGCAGATGGGAAACCATGTGATCGATCAGCTCGGGATCGTATTCGTTCCAGATGCGCCGTCCGGTCAGGTGCGCCGGCAGCAGGAATTCGCGGAATTCGTCGACCAGGTCGTAACAGGCCACCAGCGTACCCTGCAAAACGTGCTGGGCGGTGTTACCCTTATAATCCGCGCCGACATTGGGGTTGCCGCCGAAGCGGGAGATTTTCCGCAACTCGAAGAGACTCAAATCCAGAACGTCCTCCAGCACCGGGTCGAGCTCGTGACCGAAGGCGGAAATCACCTCGCGCATGACATCAAGGGTCTCGCCGTCGCGCACGGTGCGCTGCCAGATGCGCTGATAGAGGTCGACCGCCTCGTCCTGGGTGGTGAGCTTGATGGGTTTCTTCATGGCCGTCCCTGTTTTTTTATATACCCGGGTTCTAACACGCGGCCGGGGCAAAAACAAATTTCACAAAATAATCGCCCACCTGCCTTAAAAATGCCTCGAGGGATACTTATATAGAGGACCGTTCGCTTTATCCCCCGTGCCCGAGTACCTGCCATGCCCCTGCGCGACACGCTTCTGTGCCTTCTTGCCATTGTCATCTGGGCCGGGAACCTGATCGCCATCAAGCTTTCCATCGGCGAGCTTTCGCCCCTGACGGCTCTAGCGGTGCGTTTTGGCCTGGCGGCCCTCGTGTTCCTGCCCTTCGCCCGCTGGCCGGGGAAGGAATCCTTCCTGGTGCTGCTGCAGATCGGCCTGCTGATGGGTTTTATCCACCAGGGCCTCCTGTTCGTCGGCATGGCGCATCTGGGCGCGGGCATCACCGCCGTACTGCTGCAGGCGCAGGTGATCTTTTCCGTCCTGATCGGCTGGCTGGTGTTCAAGGAGCATATGAGCCTGCGCGCCTGGGCCGGCATCATCCTGGGCATCGCGGGCATCGGCGTCATCACCGGGCTTTCCGGCCAGGGCACGGCCAGCCTTACCGGGGTTACAATGTTGATCGCCTCGACGTTCGTACTGGCGCTCGCCTATATGCGCATGAAGCAGCTCAAACCTGTGCGCCCGGCCACGTTCCTATTTGGCATCAACGCCCTGCCTTTCCCCTTCGTGCTGGCGGCCAGCCTGCTGCTGGAGCCGGGGGCGCTCGCGGTTATCCCCCAGGCCGACTGGGGCATGCTTTCCCTGGTGCTGGGGTTCCAGATCGTGTTCGTCGGCGCTTCGCACATCCTGTGGCAGCGGCTGCTTTCCCGCAATCCGCTCAGCCTGGTGACGCCCTTCACCCTGCTGCTGCCGGTATTCGGCATGGCGATGGCGTTCGTGATGCTGAATGAAACCATCGACCTGCGCACCCTGCTGGGTGCGGCGCTGACCGTCGCGGGCGTCAGCCTGATCGTCCTGCGCCGCCGCCCGGCCGCCATCAAAGCCTGAACCGCCGCCCTTCTTGCGCCGCACAACACGGATGCAGCCGCCCCTCGCGGCCCGTTTCCCGCCGTGCTAAGACTCTAGCACCATCCAGCAGGGAGAAACGCCATGCCGAACGCCGCGCCGAAAACATCCGCCGTTGAGATTTTTCCCCCGTCGCCGGCCACCGTCAGCGGCGCGCACGTCAACCTCAAGCAATACCGCGATATGTACGCCCGCTCTCTGGCCGAGCCCGACAAATTCTGGGCCGAGATGGCCAGGCGCCTGCACTGGACCAAAACGCCTTCCAAAATCAAGAACGCCGGTTTCGAGGGCGATATCTCGATCAAATGGTTCGAGGATGGTCAGCTCAACGCCTGCTACAACTGCGTCGACCGCCACTTGCCCAAGCGCGCGGGCCAGACTGCCCTGATCTGGGAGGGCGACAACCCGGCCGACAGCAAACACATCACCTACGCGGTCATGAAAGACGAAGTGTGCCGCCTGGCGAACGCGCTCAAGGCGCGCGGCGTGAAAAAAGGCGACCGCGTCACGATCTATATGCCGATGGTGCCTGAAGCGGTGTACGCCATGCTGGCCTGCGCGCGCCTGGGCGCGATCCATTCCGTCGTGTTTGGCGGGTTTTCGCCGGACTCTTTGCGCGACCGCATCCTTGATTGCGGCTCGGAAACCGTTATCACCGCGAACGAGGGCCTGCGCGGCGGCAAGCCCGTGCCGCTCAAGGTCAACACCGACGAAGCGCTGAAATCCTGCCCGGGCGTGAAGACGGTCATCGTGCTCAAACGCACCGAAAACGCCGTGCCCATGACCGCCGAGCGTGATCTGTGGTGGCATGAATTCGTGACGCCGCAGGCGAAAGACTGCCCCTGCGAGACGATGAACGCCGAAGATCCCCTCTTCATCCTCTACACCTCCGGCTCGACCGGCAAGCCCAAGGGCGTGCTGCACACAACCGGCGGCTACATGGTCTGGGCCAGCCTGACGCACGAAATCACCTTCGATTACCACGAAGGCGACGTGTACTGGTGCACGGCCGATGTTGGCTGGGTGACGGGCCACTCCTACATCGTTTACGGCCCGCTTGCCAACGGCGCCATCAGCCTGGTGTTCGAGGGCGTGCCCAATTATCCCGACTTCAGCCGCTTCTGGCAGGTGATCGACAAGCACAAGGTCAATATCTTCTACACCGCCCCCACTGCTATCCGCTCGCTGCTGCGCGAGGGTGACGAATGGGTGAAGAAGACCAGCCGTTCTTCCCTACGCGTGCTGGGCAGCGTGGGTGAGCCGATCAATCACGAAGCCTGGATGTGGTATCACAGTGTGGTGGGCGAAGGGCGCTGCCCGATCGTCGATACGTGGTGGCAGACGGAAACCGGCGGCCATCTCATCACCCCGCTGCCGGGGGCGACGCCGACCAAGCCCGGCTCCGCCACCTGGCCGTTCTTCGGCGTACAACCGGTGATCGTCGATAATGACGGAAAAATCCTGGAGGGCGCGTGCGAGGGCAATCTGTGCATCGCCGAATCCTGGCCCGGGCAGATGCGCACCGTGTACGGCGATCACGCCCGTTTCAAGCAGACCTATTTCTCAAGCTTCAAGAACCTGTATTTCACGGGCGACGGCTGCCGCCGCGACGCCGAGGGCTATTACTGGATCACCGGCCGGGTGGACGACGTCATCAATGTCTCGGGCCACCGCTTCGGCACGGCCGAGATCGAATCCGCCATCAACGAACATGAAGCCGTGGCGGAATCAGCCGTGGTTGGCTATCCGCACGACCTCAAGGGCCAGGGCATTTACGCCTATGTCATCCTGAATACCGGACAAACGCCGGGCGACGAGATCACCAGGGGCATCGTCCAGACCGTGCGCAAGGTCATCGGCCCGATCGCCACGCCCGATGTGATCCACTTCGCGCCCGGCCTGCCCAAAACGCGCTCGGGCAAGATCATGCGCCGCATCCTGCGTAAGATCGCCGCCAATGAAACCGATAATCTGGGCGATACCTCCACCCTCGCCGACCCGAACGTGGTGCAGGAGCTGATCAAGGGGCGGGCGCGCTGAACAATTTCTCGTAAGCGCCATAACCTTCTTCCGCCAGCCGCGCGCGCGGCACGAAGCGCAGCGCCGCTGAGTTGATGCAGTAACGCAGGCCGCCCTGGTCGCGCGGGCCGTCGTTGAACACATGCCCCAGATGCGAATCCGCCCCGGCCGAGCGCACTTCGGTGCGGATCATGCTGTGCGATTTGTCTTTGAGGCTTTTGACGTTGGCGGCTTCGATGGGTTTGGTGAAACTGGGCCAGCCGCTGCCGGAATCGAATTTATCGGTCGAGGCGAACAGCGGTTCGCCCGAAACGATATCGACATAAATGCCTTCCTCGTGATGATTCCAGAATTCGTTATTGAAAGGCGGTTCGGTGCCGTTATTGCAGACGACATGGCGCTGCATGTCTGTTAGTTTTTCTGTCATGCCATGAATATAGGCGCGCGCTTAGGCAGCGGCAAGGCCGCGGCTTGGGCCCTGGAAGCGCAGCGCCAGCGATATTTCCGGCTGGGTTTTAGCAAAAGCCTGCTTCATCAGCCACAGCGCCGCGAACAGCCATACGATGTTGTCCTGCTCGTTTTGCTGCCGCGCCTGCCGGGCAATCCGCAGATGGCGCACGGCCTGCGATTCCCGCGCGGCCTGCGCGTCAGCTTCGCTTTGTTCGGATTTCTGCGCGGTGATCAGATCCTCGGCCTTGCGGCGAAACGCGGCATCGGCCCTCAGTTCGATCAGACGGGTCTCGATCGCGCAAGCCATCGACACGGCCTGATCGCGGATCATCGCCGCCATGGCTTGGTCGCGGCTCTGCTGGCCGCGTATGTCGAGATATTGCTTGTACAGCGTGGCGAGCACGGGATCGAGCGCGCGGAATACCGCCACTTCGCTCAGGATGTCGAGCGTCTCGTCCGGCTGTCCGGGCAAAGCTTCAGCGCGCGCCGCCATCGCCCGGATGACGTCGTCCAAGGATTTCCTGGTCATGATAAAAATGTCCCCACACACAAACGGCTTCTGACACCGTCAGGCGCATGGTAACCCGGCAAGGGTAAAGATCGGGTTAATTATAGAAAACTTTTGTTTTTCTTAGAAATTTCAGCACGTTACCGGCATCACTGTGACGGACGATCCAGCCTGTAATCCCTGATTCTCTTGCGCGCCCACGCCACCAGTTCCTCATGGCGGGCCTGGTTGCCCAGCACCTTGTTGAGCTGCGCCACCGTGACGATGTATTCGACATCGGGCACGCCCTTGGGCCGCGGCCAGCGCATGCCTTCCTCCAGCACGGCAAGCGCCTTCTGAAACTCGCCGCGTCCTTTATAGATGGCGGCCAGGTCGTAGCGGGCGTTGATCAGAAGTGGATTGAGCCGCAAAGCGTAAAGGAACGTCTCCTCGCTTTTGTCCATCTCACCCAGGCGGGCATGAAACACCGCCTTCAGGACATGAAGGCCAGTATAGGCAGGATTGCGCGCGATGCATTCCTCGGTGAGCGCCATACCTTCGCGCAGGCGTTGCTTCCCGGCGGCGGGTTTTTCGATCAGGATCAGGCCCGCCGCCTGCTCGCACGGAGAATAGCTCTCGCGCGGCGCCAGCAGGGTCGCGCGGGCGGCGGCGTCCTGCGCTTTTTTTATGTCACCGGCGGCAATCCGCTCGGAAACCAGAACATAATGAACGCCGGCAGCCGCGCGCGCGATCCACAGGCTGGGCAGAAGCACCGCAAGCGCCAGAACGAGCAGACGCCACGACGCCCGCCCCGGCAGCACAAGCGCCAGCAGGCGTCCCGGGCCCAGGATCGCGGCGACGGCCCGTTCCCACAGGCAAAGCATGATGGCAGCCATCAGCGCCAGCGACGGCAGATAAATGCAGAACGTGATGTGCATCTGCAGCCCAAGCGCCAGCAGACCCAGAAGCGGCGCAATCACGGCCAGGCGCGCCGCCAGCACCGTGCCGGGCGCGCACAGCGCCCGCGCGGTACGCACCATGACGGCGATCAGAACGGTATAAAGAAGAACAAGCGCGGGCAGCCCGGCCTCGATGCCGATCTGCAGCGGATCCATGTGCAGGAAATAACCGTCGCTCTGATCGATCGTCTGGCGGAAAGCGGGATAATAGAAATAAAAATTCCCCAGCCCGCGCAGGCCCCAGGGATCTTCCGCCAGCATGCGCGCGCCCGAACCCCACAGTGCCAGCCGGTCAGTGACGCTGCCGGCGGTGGCGAGGCTGGAAAAAATATGAAAAGATTTGGTCAGCAGCCCGCCCGTCAGAAACGCACCAAGGCCCAGCGCCGTTCCGGCAAGGGCAAGCGCGCCAAGCCCGATCCGCCAGAAGCGGCGGTCCTGCGCGATCATATAAGCAAGAAACAGAACGCCCAGCGCAAGCGCAATCAGAATGCCGGTGCGGCTGCCGGTCGCGACCACGGCCAGGAAAAACAGCCCCGCCAGAACCAGAAACGCGGCGCGATTCTTTTTTTGCGCGATTGCGAACGCTGTGGCCAGTGTGTAGCCGAACATCATGTTCATGAACACGGCCAGGTTGTTGGGATCAAGAAAGGGCGCTTCGATG
Source organism: uncultured Pseudobdellovibrionaceae bacterium (assembly GCA_964577255.1). Lineage (GTDB taxonomy): Bacteria > Pseudomonadota > Alphaproteobacteria > Micavibrionales > Micavibrionaceae > Micavibrio_C. The sequence goes on from CAZNYM010000035.1 coordinate 14,167, forward strand.
CGCGCGTTCAAGGGATCCTGAAAAAAAACGAATTGTATTAGTGTCGATACAAGGTAGCCGCCCCCGGTAAACATCAGAATGAGCGTCAAGGCGCGGGCCACCCCGTCGCGGTCGGGCGCGAAAAGAGCCGTGAAGAACAAGAGCGGTATCAGCCCCAGCAGCAGGGTGAAAATCATGCTGATATAGGGCACGCTGCTCCAGAACAGAGCCAAGGTCAGATAGATCCAGAACAGCCCGAGGCTGACGCTCACGCCGTTCAGCGGAAGGATCAGGGAAGAACCGCGCAGGGCTGGAATCAGCAGCGCGCCGCAGGCCAGAAGCGGCAGGGCGATGGCCAGCGCCATCTGCACGCTGTCGGTACCGCGCATGAACGGGGATATCGCCAGGCCCGCGCCCAGCAGCAGGAAAAAACCGAGAAGAAACTTGTCTTTCAGAAGAAAGAACGGCATGCCGCCATTCTAGCAAATTTACTCCATCCCGATAGCGGCCTTGTAGGTCTCCAGGATCATTTCGGCCTCGCGGCGCTTTTCAAGCTCGATCTTGCGCAGGCCGACGATCTTGCGGATGGCCTTGACGTCGAACCCGGTGGCTTTGGCTTCGCCGTAGATGTCCTTGATATCGGCCGCCAGCTCCGCCTTTTCCTCTTCCAGACGCTCGATGCGTTCGATCAGGCTTTTCAGGCGCCCGGCCGTGGCTTTGTCGACGTTTTCGACGATGTGATCCTTGGGAAATTCCTTAACATTGGTCCCGGCCATGGCGGCGATCCTCACTTGCGGTGTGAACGGTTGAGAGCCGAACACAAAGCACGATTGCCGCTTGGCGTCAAGACGAGGTCAGGGCTGGCCCGACGCCGGCGGCGGAGCCGCTGTGCCGAGATCCTCCGGCCGGGCGGTGCCGCCCAGGGATTTCACGTCCCATGTTTCCATCGCCATGCCGTTCGGGCTGTTGGGCGAGCGGGTCAGTTGTGTTCGGATGACGATACGCCGGTTGGGAGGATTCTTCGCTTCCTCATACGAAACGCCGACGGGAAGAAACGTCATGGTCACGGGAATTTCATAAAGCCAGCGGTAGCGATCCTGGATCACCCCTTCATTGAGAAGCTTGGGGTTTTCCTCGACAAAAACATGCATTTCAAGGTTGTAATACAGAAGATACTCGGGGATTTTACTCGCCTGGAGGAATTTCTTGTAACCGTCCCAGCCCTGCGGCGTCATGATCATGGCGACGTAAATGAGATGCTCGGCCAGGTAGTTCGGATCGAAGATCAACATATCGGGAACGGCGCGCACCAGCCATTCCGAGATTTCCTCTTTTTGCATGTGGGCCTGCGACAAGGGCATGTTGAGGCCGGGATTCTGATCTTCCCGCAGGAGCTGACCGCCGTCCGCGGGCGCTTTCTCGGGCTCGGCGAAGGGCGCGCGCAGCGATTCCATAGGGTCATGAGCGGGATCGTGGGTCTTGCCGTCGAATTTGGGCTTGAGCCGTTCAAGAAGGCCCTGCGCCTGCGCTTCGTGGCCATATGCCGGCACCAGCAGAAGCCCGAAGGCGGCGAGCAAAATCATGCATTGTTTTTTCATCGTGTCCCTTTCGATTGATCTTACGCGGCGCTCCGGGGCTTGAACCGGCCCAGAGCCTTGCCTACCTGCATTACATTGTCAATCCGCCGGTCGAGGAACCGGCGGGTAGCCGCCATGTCGCGGCTGTCGTCGTTCAGCCAGGCGATCAGCGTCGTCTTCATCACGCCGCACAAAAGGCCGCGCTTGGTGTAACGGTTATAATCGGTGGCCGCATCGCCCGCCCAGATCCAGATGCGATCCGCCGTGCGCCAAAGCACCCGCGCCGCGCGGCCGCAACGCCACGGCATCGCCCAGAAGGTGATGGCGGCTTTTTCCGCCGCACGCCAGCCCTGCAGAATCTGCAGCCGCGCCCACACCGCGTCGCGCACGCGTTCGCGCACTTTCAAAGTCTGGGGATCGGTTTTCGCGAGCGCCGCCAGCATGCGTCGGTCGACAAGGTCGGCGAAATGCGCCACCGCGTCCTCGACCCCGCGCGGGAACAGCGCGCGCACTACATCTTCACTATGGCCCCACTCGCGCGCCGCATTGTGCAGCAGCGCGAGACTCCAGCCCTCGAAGGGAACGTGCGGAATCGCCAGCAGGATCAGCTGGTCACGTTGTTCTTCCAGGTTTTTAGCGGCGGTCTTGGCCAAAATGCGTTTTCACCCTTCTGCACTATTCATATTGTCTGCCCCGCCGGGGTATGACAAGGGCCGGACGTCCTTTCAGTTAGACATTTTTTCTGGACTTTTTTAAGGCCGTAAAGCAAGTCTACGGTCATGCCTTCCGCCAAGAAACCCGCCGCCGCCCGAAAAACCGCCCGCGCGCCCAAAACCGACACGCCCAAAGCCGAAAAAGGCTCAACAGCCGCCCGCGCCGTCCGTTATGGCAAGGTTTCCGGCACCATGGCGGGCCTGGCCGCCAAGATCGCGGGCGAGCGCTATCTGGGCCTGAAGATCGACCGCGAAGCGCACGCCCAGGCACTGCTGGCAGCGCTGGGCTCGCTCAAGGGGCCGCTGATGAAAGTGGGCCAGATCCTTGCCACCATCCCCGAAGCCCTGCCGCCCGAATACGCCCGCGCGCTGCAGCAGTTGCAATCCCACGCGCCGCCGATGGGCTGGCCCTTCGTGCGCCGGCGCATGCGCGCCGAGCTGGGTGACGGCTGGGAGAAAAAATTCAAGAGCTTCCCCCAGACCGCCGCCGCCGCCGCGAGCCTGGGGCAGGTGCATAAAGCTATTCTGCCCGACGGGCGCTTAGTCGCGTGCAAGCTGCAATATCCCGACATGGCCGCCGCCATCGGCGCCGACCTCAACCAGCTGAAGCTGATCTTCTCGCTGTACGAATCCTACGACAAGGCCATCTCAACGAAATACATCCACGAGGAGCTGGCAGCGCGGCTTTACGAGGAACTCGACTACGAGCGCGAGGCGAAGCATTGCCGCCTGTACCGTTTCATGCTGGCGGAGGAAAAGAACATCCATGTGCCGGAAGTGATCGACGCGCTTTCGACCCGGCGCCTGCTGACCGCCACCTGGGTCGACGGCAAAAAGATCATGGACTTCGTGGACGCGCCAGCCAAAACCCGCAACGCGCTGGCGCTGACCATGTTCCGCGCCTGGTACGTGCCGCTTTATTATTACGGCGTGATCCACGGCGACCCGCACCCCGGCAATTACAGCGTACGGCCGGACCTGGGCATCAACCTGCTCGATTTCGGCTGCATACGCGTCTTCCCTCCCTCGTTCGTGGGCGGCGTGATCGATCTCTACCTTGCCCTGAGCGACAACGACCGCGCCCGCGCCGTGCACGCCTACGAAACCTGGGGGTTCAAAAATCTTTCGAAGGACCAGATCGAAACCCTCAACATCTGGGCGCGCTTTTTGTACGGCCCGGTGCTTGAAGATAAAGTGCGCCCGATCGGCGTGGTGACCGAAGGCATCTACGGCCGCGACACCGCGCGCCAGGTGCATCAGAAGCTGCGCGAAGCGGGCGGCGTGACTGTGCCGCGCGAATTCGTTTTCATGGACCGCGCGGCGCTCGGCCTGGGCTCGGTATTCCTGCACCTCCGCGCGGAAGTTAACTGGTACCGCCTGTTCAACGAGATGATCGCGGATTTCGACATCAAGGCGCTTAAAGAGCGCCAGGCCAGAGCGCTGAAGAAATTCGGGTTGGGCTAGGGTTTTATTTAACCGGCGGGCATCTCGAAAAAAACCGTCTTGCCGTGCCCGTGACGCGCACAGACCCGAAGCGCCACCACACGGGCGATGGTGCTGCCGGCAGGGATCAGGACGGTGCGCACGGCGGGATCGTGAAAAGCGTCCTCGAGCCCGGCCGGAGAATAGACCTTGCGCACGCCTTCGTCGTCCATCAGCGCGCGCACTTCCCAGCGGTGGCGGATCTCAAAAAAGAAACTCGCGCCTGCGCGGGGCGGCACGCCCGGCCCGGCTTCATGGCCGGAGGCATCCGGCTGCCTTTGTTTCCTGATAGTTGTCATCGTCCCCAGAACAACGCTTTTAGTTTACGCGCTTATTTATGTGCGGGCCCCTGTCAGACCCGTTCAGCGCCTTTAATCCCGGCACCTTTATTTTATGAGGATTTATATCATAAAGAGTCCCCGCCCGGCCAGTTGATTCGCCGGTAACTCCTTATAGAAACTGGTTTTTT
>CAZNYM010000036.1:0-18291 GCA_964577255.1 uncultured Pseudobdellovibrionaceae bacterium
ATTCGCATCCGATCGTGCGCCTGGTCAACGCGCTGGTGTTCGATGCGGTGAAGGCCGGCGTTTCCGACCTGCACTTCGAGCCCGAGGAAAACTTCGTGCGCCTGCGCTACCGCCTGGACGGCGTGCTGTTCACGGCGCAGATCCTGCACAAGCAGCACTGGAGTGCGATTTCCCAGCGCATCAAGATCATCTCCAACATGAACATCGCTGACAAGCTTTCGCCGCAGGACGGCCGCTTCAACATGAACGTGGGCGGCCGCGCCGCCGATTTCCGTGTCTCGAGCCTGCCGACCGTGCACGGCGAAAACATCGTCATGCGCGTTCTCGATCAGAGCCAGAACATCATCCCGCTTGAGAAGCTGGGTTTCAGCCCCGTCAACCTGGAAAGAATCAAGAAGGCGCAGCAACGCCCCGAGGGCATCATCATCGTCACCGGCCCGACCGGCTCGGGCAAGACGACTTCGCTTTATTCGATGATCAACGAGATCAATAACGTCGAGGTCAACATCCAGACCCTGGAGGACCCGGTCGAATATTCCCTGCCGATGATCCGCCAGACGGCGATCCGCGAAGGCATCCTGGATTTCGGCGACGGCATTCGCGCGCTTTTGCGCCAGGATCCGGACATCATCTTCATCGGCGAGATCCGCGACGGCGTGACGGCGGAAATGGCGATCAAGGCCGCCATGACCGGCCACCAGGTCTACACCACGCTGCACACCAACGATTCCTTCGGCGCCATCCCGCGCCTGATCGACCTCGGCCTCAAGCCCGGCATGGTGGCGGGAGCTATCATCGCCGTGTTCGCCCAGCGCCTGGTACGCAAGGTCTGCCCCGAATGCCGCGTTTCGTATCAGCCCGACGCCGAAACCTGCACAAAAGTGCTGAAGGTCGATCCCGCCAACCCGCCGACGATATACAAGGCCAAGCAGGGCGGCTGCCAGGCTTGCAAAGGGCAGGGTTACAAGGGCCGTACCAACGTGGCGGAAATCCTGCTGCTCGACGACGAGCTGGACGGGATCATCGCCGAGGGCGGCAACAAGGCCGTCCTGAAGATCAGGGCGGTGGAAAAGGGCTTCAAAAGCATGAAAGACGATGGCATTCTCAAGGTGCTGGAAGGGATAACGACCCTGGAGGCCCTTGCCGGCGTGGTCGACCTGACCAAATAACAACACTCACCAGATAACCGCTCCTGTCCGGGGAGGCCGCCATCGAACGCTACAAATACAGAGCCATCAACATCAAAGGCCGGCAGGTCCGCGGCGTGCTCGCGGCCGCGAACGAGGTCGATCTCTACAACCAGCTGCAAAGCGCGGGGATGGAGCTTATCCAGGCTTTGCCGCTCACCAAGAAAAAAGGCGTGCTGGCGGGCGTCATCCGCCTGAACAAGGTCAAGGTCCGCGACCTGATCCAGCTGTTCATGCACCTCGACCAGATGCAGAACGCCGGCGTGTCGATGCTGGATTCCCTGAGCGACATCCGTGATACCACAGACAACGACCAGCTGCGCGACATGATGACCGAGATCCACCGGGATGTTTCGGAAGGCAGTTCATTCTCGGAGGCGCTGGCCGAGCATCCCAAGGTTTTCACCAATCTTTACATTTCACTCGTGGCTGCAGGGGAGGAGACAGGCGACCTGTCGGCGTCTTACCAGCAGCTGATCAAATACCTGAAATGGATCGACAAGATGCAGGCCCGCATCCGCAAGGCCACGCGTTACCCGATGATCCTGGTGGCGGTCGTGATCCTGACGGTCGTGGTCATGATGGGCATGGTGGTGCCGCAGATCGTCGGGTTCATCAAGAACCTCGACCAGGAGCTGCCGTTCTACACTACCGCCCTGATGGCGACCTCGGACTTCTTCAAGGCCTACTGGTGGGCGATCCTGTCGGCGCCGGTGGTGGCGACGATTGCCTTGATGATCCTACGGCGGCTGTCGAAAGACCTGCGCTACCGCACCGACGTCATGGCACTTAGCGCACCGCTTTTTGGACCGTTAATCCGGAAAATAAATATCGCCCGCTTCTCTCAGACCTTCGGCGCCCTGTTCGCCAGCGGCATCGATGTCCTGCAAGGGCTTGAACATGCTGGAAAAACAATCTCAAACCTGGCCATTTCCGAGGCCCTTGAGGGGGTGCAGGAGCAGGTCAAGGCCGGAAGCCCGCTTTCCGAGGCTTTCAACGCCTCGGGCGAGTTCCCGAGCATGGTCGTGCGGATGCTGAAAGTGGGCGAGGAATCAGGCAATCTGACCGTGGTTCTGGACCAGGTGGCCGAGTTCTATACCGCCGACGTGGACGAGGCGGTTGAGGGCCTGATCGCCATGATTGAACCCTTCCTGACCGCGATTCTTGGTGGTATGATCCTGTGGATCGCGGTGGCGGTCTTCGGTCCAATCTATGCAAGCTTCGAAAATCTTGATATCTAAGGTTTTCGGGTTTTTCAGAACGCACATCCCAGGGTGGTCAGGTTCTTTCTATGACAATATCCTTCGCTTCACCGGCACGTAGTGTGCTCCTGATCGGGGATGACGCCGTTCACGTTTACGGAGTCTCCACCCGGCAGGCGCGCCTGCTCGATACCGTGCCCTGGCAGGTCGAGGATTTCGTAGAGCGTCTGACGGGTCTGCTGAAGAAAGAAGGCGGCGGCAAGCCGGCCCTCGTCCTCAACGACATGACCGACCAGTATTTCAAGGGCGGCCAGCGTCTGCCCAATGTCGGCGTGCTGGACAAGAGCGGCGTGCTCAAAAGAAAACTGCAGGTCGCGTTCCCGTCCTATCCCATCCGCGGCGCGCTGATGATGAAGACCCGCAAGGGTGCTCCCAAGCTGGCGGTGGCCAACGAAGCAGGCACTAATATCCGCCTGGGCAAGGACATGTATCTGTTCGCTGGCGTGCCGATGTCGGAATCGCTGACGATGGTGTTCGAAGCGGTCCGGTTGTCGATGGTTTCGGTCGCCGGATTTTCGCTGCTGCCGGTTGAATCGGCGGACATGGTCGGCAAGCTGGGCGGCAGGGTGGCGGGCAAGGACCGAGACGTCGCCGAATGGGCGATTTTCATCGGCCAGCACCAGAGCGGCGCGTTGCGCCAGGTGATCACCCGCAACGGCCAGCTGGCGATGACGCGTATCACGTCGGTCAGCGACAAGAACAAGGATTACAAAGCCTGGGCGCAGGACGTGCTGCAGGAGTTCAAGGCGACGCTCAGCTATCTTTCGCGTTACGGTTACAGCCAGGAGGACGGCACCGAGCTGATGGTGGTCTGCTCGCCCGAGGCTGGCGATGCGCTGGGCCAGATCCTCGATGTGCCCTGTCATTACACATCTTTCACGGTCAACGAGGCGGCCCGCATTCTGGGTCTGACGATCGGGGTTCAGGACGACCCGCATTACGCCGACGCCCTGCACGCCGCCTGGGCCGGGCGCAAGTCCGCCTTTACCATGCCGATGCTGGCGCCGGACCTCGATCGCATCGCCATGCCGCGCCGTTACGTCGCGGTGGGGGCGGTGGCGCTGGTGCTGGCCATGGGCTATCTGGGGTGGGAGAGTTTCAACGGCCTGAGCTCGATGCTGACGACCAAAAGCGAGCTCGCCGAGAAGAAGGCCGAGATGACGCAGGCGGAAGCCGCCTATCAAGAAGAGTTGACACGCATGAAAGCGCTGGGCTTCGACGTCCAGCTGATCCAGGCGTCGATCCGCACCTACGAGAAGCTGCAGGCCGAAAAGATCGACGCGCTGCCGTTCCTGACTGCGATCGGCAAGGCGCTTGGCGATGAACTGCGTCTGGACAAGCTGACGGTGAAGGACGTGACGGCAGAGAACAAGGCGCCGCTCGATCCGTATGCGCCCGTGCCGGAAGCGCCGCCCGGTGGCAAGCTTGAGGCGTCGCTGGTGCTGAGCTTCCCCCCGACCATCGAACCGGAGGAGGGTATACGCCAGATCAACAATCTTGAGCGCCGCCTGGTTTCGCTGTTCCCCAATTATGAAGTCCGCATCCTCAAGCAGGTGGCGGATCCGGTTTACACCAAGGCAACCTCGGGCGAGGTGGGCGCCACCGCCAACAGGACCAAGGAAGCCCTGGACCTGACCGCGGAGCTGAGTTTGAAGGGGCCAGTGCGATGATTGGGTTGATAGGCACGAAAAGGCTGACGATGCTGGCCGCGCTAGTGGCGGCGAACGCCGCGCTGGGCGGGGCGGCTTACGCCTATCTTGCGCCCCAGAACATGAAGCTCGACCGCGAGCTGAAAACGGCGACCGCTCAGGTTGCCAGCAAGCGCTCGGAAGCGCAGCGGCTGCGCGACGAGATCCAGACCATCCAGGAAGAGAAGGAAAAGTTCGAGCTGCTGGAGAGCGCCGGATTCCTCGAGGATCAGGACAGACTGGATGCCCGCAAGACGATGGAAGCCGTGCAGAGCTATGCCCGGGTGCTGAGCGCCCGCTATAACATCGATCCCGGCGTCATTCAGGAGATCGATGAAACCAACCAGGCGCCGCAGGTGCTGCTCAACAGCCCGATCAAGGTCGATGTCGACGCGCTTGACGACGTGGATGTCTATAACTTCCTTTATCTGATGGAGAACGCCTTCCCCGGCCATGTGGCGGTGAAGTCGATCGCGCTTGAGCGCAAGCTGGACCTGAACGAGGTGACGCTGCGCCAGATCGGCAGCGGCATTCCTACGGTGATGATGGCGGGCGAGATCGTGTTCGACTGGAAGACCATGCTGGCCCGGGACAAGATCGTGACAGAGGCGGGCCTCGCGCCGCCGCCGGGGAACTGAAGATGGATCTGCGCGCTTTACATTCGTCGTTGCTTTACTGGCTGATCCAGGGTCTGATGGTTCTGGCGCTGCTCGTTCTCATGCTGCTGGCCGCGCCCGCGATGGCGCAGCAGGCGCCTCTCGCGCCGCCCGCCGCCGATCCGCAGGCCACTATTCAGGGCGCCGCGAGTGCGCCGCGCCCCGAAACTGCCGTCGATCTGGAAGGAACCATGAAGGCCAAGGCCGCGATCGGCAAGCCGGCGGCCAAGGCTTCGGACGTCGGCACGCTGTTCTTCACGCTGTGGCAGCACACGCTGCTGCAGGATGCCAAGCGCCTGTACCGCACCCGTCCGCCGAGCGCTGCGGAGATGGCCAGCGCCGACGATCCCCTGGGCGCGCTCAACGACATCAGGCCGCGCGGCCTGCGCGAGATTTCCCTGAGCGGCATTCTGTACCGCGGACAGAACGACTGGGTGGTGTGGATGAACGGCCAGCGCCTGACGCCTGACGCGCTGCCCAAGGAAGTGATCGATATCAAGGTCAGGAACGGCCAGTATGTCGACCTGAAATGGTTCGACGCCTATACCAACCTGATTTTCCCCGTGCGCCTGCGCGCGCACGAGCGCTTCAATCTCGACAGCCGCATCTTCCTGCCCGGCCTGTCCACCGAGACGGCCGCCACGGCCGCTAACTAAGCGATGACGGCGGCGCTTTCGATAGAAAACCTGTCGGTGTCCTATGGCCGCCGGCGCGTGATCGAAAATCTCAATCTTGAACTCAAGGCCGGCGAGACGTTCGGGCTGATGGGCCTCAACGGCGCCGGCAAGACCACGATCATCAAGGCGGTTCTGGGCCTGCGCGAATACGACAGCGGCAAGATCAGCCTGTTCGGTCACGAGCGCGGCACGCCCGCCGCCAAGAAAAGCCTTTCTTACCTGCCCGAGCGTTTCGATCCGCCGTGGTTCCTGCGCGGGCGGGAGTTCGTCCGCTTCGCCCTCAGTCTTTACGGTGTGAAGAAGGATGACGAGGAGATAAGTGCGGCGGCGGCGCAGCTGGCGCTAGACCCCAAAGTATTGGGCAACAGGGTGCAGACTTATTCCAAGGGCATGCGCCAGAAGCTCGGAATCATGGGCACGGTCCTGCCCGGCACGCCGCTTCTTATTCTGGACGAACCGATGAGCGGCCTCGATCCCCGGGCGCGCGCCTGCGTCAAGGATATGCTGGACCAGGCGCGGGCGGCCGGGCGCACGATTTTCATGAGTTCACATATTCTTTCCGACATGGTAGAGATCTGCGACCGGGTGGCCGTGCTGGCCGCCGGGCGGCTGGCCTGGATCGGCCCGCCCGGGGATTTATGTCGGGAAGGGAGCGATCCGGGGCTGGAGCGGGCGTTCCTTAATATCGTCGACCGGGTTCAGGCCCCGCTGGCGGAAGCTTCCTGACGGGGATTCACTTGTCAGATAATTTCTGCTAGATTTCCCAGGATTCGCGCGCCTGCGAAGGAATATTTTTAGGTAAAAGGATTGAACGGCGATGTCTCCCAAAAACAAGGACCATGACAGCGATTTCGACGCGCCGGATGACGACCGCGCCCCGATCCATGACGAGATCATCGACGCCGAGGATTTTTCCGAAGAAGAACCAATCAGACCCGGCGGCGATGAGCCGTTGCGCGCGCCGCGCGCCGAAGGGGAGAGCGAAGAAGATTACGCCGATTTCGATGATGCTGCCGAAGAGGAACGCGACAGGAAAGCCGCCGCGCGTAAACGCAACCGGAGCGGCGGCGGCAAGGGTCTGATCGTTACCGGCATTATTTTCGCGGGCGCGGCTTCGGCCGGCGTCTATCTGGGACTCAATCCCGGGATCATGGCCGGCCTGACTGGCAAGGGTATGCCGCCTGCCGCGACGCTGACCGCGAGCGTCACGCCCGAAACGCCACCGCAGCCAGTGCCGGTCGAAAGCCCGTTCGCCACGCTGCCGCAACCCGTTCCTCCCGGCGGCGAAACCGCGCCGCCGCCCATGCCGCTTGCGGAGATGCCTGTGGAAACGCCGGTCCCACCCGTAGTGCCCCCGCCCGAACTCGCGGCAGTGTCCGAACCTGTGCCGGCCCCCGCGCCTGAAACGCCCGCGAGCGAAATTCCCGTGACCGATCCTTCTGCTGCGCCTGCAGAAGCACAGGCGGAAATGCCGGTCGCGCAGATGCAGGAGCAGGAGAGCGCGCAGACCATGCCGGAAACGGCTGCCGCCGCCGAGATCGCGCAGCCCGTGCCGCCGCCGATGCCCGATCCCGCCGCCGGCACACCGGCGCCCGAGGCTGTCCCCTCACCTGAAGCGGCGCCCGCAACGCCCCCCGTAACACCGGAAGAGACGGCGATGCTGCCGGTCCCCGCGCCTGAAGCAACGCCCGCTCCCGAACAGCCGCCGGCTCCCGCCGCCGCGGAAGAACCCGGTTTCGTGCCGGCCGAGCCGCCATCCGCCGACATGCCGCCGCCGGTGGTCGAGGCCAGCGATTCAGTGCTGCCGCCGACCATGCCGCCCGCCGATGCGCCGGCGACAGGCGCGCCGGTTGCCGAGCCACCGCCTTCGCTGGCCGACATCAACGCGCCCGCTGTGCCGGCAACCGATGTGACGCTGGCGACGCCGCCCGCAGAATCGGGTCAGGCATCTGCGCCTGCGCGCGCCGAAAGCCCCCTGGGCGACAGCGACGTTTATTACGACTCCGCGCTGAACGTGCCGACCGGAACGCTGGCGACCTCTGTCGGCCCGCGCGAGGTCAATCCGGTGGTGGAGCCCGCCTCGAAGATGGTGATCGTTAGACGCGATGCCGGACCGGACACGTTCGAGGCCACTTTGGTATCAGCCGGACGCGCGCTCAAGCTGGGTCGTTATGAGGCCGCGCTTGAGATGTATAACCAGCTTTACAAGAAAAGCCCGCGGGACGAGCGCGTGCTGATGGGCCGCGCGGTGGCGCAGCAGCATAGCGGCCTGACCGAGTCAGCCATCCGCAGCTATGAAGAACTGCTGGCGGTGTCGCCCAAAAACAGAGAGGCGACCGTCAACATGATGGGGCTGGTCAGCCAGCAATATCCGGAAGTGGCGCTGCGCCGCCTGATCGATCTTTACCGCGACAACCCGCAGAATGCCGGGATTGCGGCGCAGGTCGGCATCACCAGCGCTAAGGTCGGCCAGTATGACGAGGCGATGCGTTATCTGGGCATCGCCGCCAGCATCGAGCCCACCAAGGCCGAGCACATATTCAATATGGCGATCGCCACCGATCGGCGCGGCAACAAGGCCGAAGCGGTGCGGCTGTATGAAAAGGCGCTTGAGCTTGACGCTGTGTACGGCGAAAGCCGCAGTGTTCCCCGCTCCGTTATTTACGACCGGCTTTCGGTCCTGCGGCGCGGATGATCGTCGATCCGCCCGGCTTGATCGCCTGGCCCCTGGTCGTGCTGTGGGGCCTGGTGGCGGGCAGTTTCGCAACGGCCCTGATCTGGCGCATTCCGCGCGGTCATTCGTGGATTCTCAGGGATAAGAAGCCCGTGCGTTCGGCTTGCACGCTGTGCGGTCATACGCTCGGCCCCGCCGATCTGATCCCGGTCTTTTCATGGTTGTTTTCACGCGGCCGCTGCCGCCATTGCGGTGCGCCGTATGGTATGCGTTATCCAACGACGGAGCTGGGCACGCTGCTGGCCTGCGTGATCGCCTATGCCGCGATGGGGACGGGAGGTTTCATTTTCATCATCACCATTCCGTTCCTGGTCGCGCTGCTGGTGATCGATCTCGAGCACATGATACTTCCCGATCAACTTAATTTGATCGTCGGCGTCATGGGGCTGCTGGCGGTGTTCCGTCACGAGGCGTTTTTGATGGCGGCTTTGTATGGTTCAGTGGCGCTGCTGTTTTATTACGGTGGGCAGGCAGCTTTCAAAAAGGAGGCGCTGGGATGGGGCGATGTGAAATTTTTCGCCGCCGCCGGCGCGTGGCTCGATCTGGCGGCGCTTCCTTACTTCCTAATCATCGCCGGGCTGAGCGGGGTGGGGGTCGCCCTGATCTGGAAATTTATGGGAAAAAAAGAGGCGATGGGGCCGTTTCCGTTCGGACCGGGCCTGATCGCCGCCCTGTTTATCCTGGTGTGCTTGCAGGGCGCAGGGGCAGGGTCCATTTTGCCATAAAGTTAGGATGAAGGGCGGACGGCAAGGCTTTTTTAACGTTCCCTTCGTTTTTTTGGGTTAAATAATGAGAATAAAGAAGTATCCTTTCACACCGTTGCTCCCCTGATCCGGAGGCCTCCTTGGACATCACCCAGCTGCTCGCCTTTACCATCCAGAACAATGCCTCGGACCTGCATCTGAGTCCCGGCAACCCGCCGGTCATCCGCGCTTACGGCGAGCTCAAGCGGATCAAGGCCGATCCTCTGAAAAGCGACGATATCCGCACCATGCTTTATTCGGTGATGACCGAGGACCAGCGCGCCGATTTCGAGCGCGAGATGGAGCTCGATTTTGCCATCGCCCTGGGCGAGAAAGCGCGTTTCCGCGTCAATATCTTCACCACCCGCACCGGCACGGCGGCCGTGTTCCGGAGCATTCCCTCGCTGGTCCCCACCATGGAAGACCTGGAACTGCCGCGCGTGATGCGCCGCTTCACCGAGCTTGAGAAGGGGCTGATCCTCGTCACCGGCCCCACGGGTTCGGGCAAATCGACCACTCTGGCGTCGATGATCAACCATATCAACGAGACGACCTCGAGCCACATCGTCACGATCGAAGACCCGGTCGAATTCTTTCATACATCCAAGAAGAGCCTGGTCAATCACCGCGAACTGGGGACGGACACCAAATCATTCTCAAAAGCCCTGCGCAGCGCCCTGCGGGAAGATCCCGACGTCATCCTGGTCGGCGAGATGCGCGATTACGAAACGATTTCGCTGGCGCTGACCGCCGCCGAAACGGGCCACCTTGTATTTGCCACGCTGCACTCGAATTCAGCCGCCAAGACCATCGACCGCGTGATCGACGTGTTCCCGACCGGCGACAAGGAGATGGTGCGGGCGATGCTGGCGAGCTCGCTGCAGGGCGTCGTCGCCCAGACGCTGCTTAAGCGTGCCGACGGCAACGGCCGTGTGGGCGCTTACGAGATTCTGGTCGGCACCAACGCCGTGCGCAACCTGATCCGCGAGAACCAGATCGCGCAGATGTATTCCATGATCCAGACCGGCGCCCGTTACGGGATGGTCACGATGGACGACGCCATCAACGAGCTGGTCGATCAGGGCATCGTCGACAAGGAAGAAGCGCGCCGCGCGCTGCTGAAGACCACCGACGAAGGCAGCGATTCCGACGAGGAAACAACGGGCGGGAAGCAGGCTGCGGGCGGCAAGGTGCAGAAACTGCAGAAAGCCGAAGGCGGCGGCAAGGCGGCTGCCGGCGGCGGCGCCGATGAGGGGTATTCATTTTGACAGGCGCCCCGGTCGTACTGCGTTATTTCATGGCGATGAACGAGAGGCAGGCGAGCGACCTGTATCTTACCGTCGGCTTTCCGCCGACGCTGCGCATCGAAGGCACGCTTCAGCACGTGCGCGAGGAGCCGATGAGCGTGGAGGAGATCAACGAGATCCTGTCCTCCATCCTCACCAACCGCCAGCGCCGCGAGTTCGAGGCGCAGATGGAGCTGAACACCTCGCTTGATGTCGGCAAGTTCGGCCGCTTCCGCCTCAATTGCCTGCGCCAGCGCCAGTTCCCGGCACTGGTCATTCGCCGTATCGTTTCCAAGATCCCCACTTTCAGCGAGCTGCGCCTGCCGCCGCTGCTGTCCGGTCTTGCTCTCGAGAAGCGCGGGCTTATCCTGGTCACCGGCATGACCGGTTCGGGCAAATCCACGACCCTGGCGTCGATGGTCGATTACCGCAACAGCCGCGAAGCGGGGCACATCATCACCATCGAGGACCCGATCGAATATTTCCACGAGCACAAGAAATCGGTGGTGACGCAGCGGGAGATCGGGGTCGATACCGAGTCCTATACCATCGCGCTCAAGAACGTGCTGCGCCAGCGCCCGGACGTGATCCTGGTCGGCGAGATCCGCGACCGCGAGGTGATGGAGCAGGCGCTGACCGCAGCGGAAACAGGCCACCTGTGCCTGGCAACGCTTCACACGAACAACGCTTATCAATCCATTGAACGGATTGTGAATTTCTTCCCCGAGGATCATCATTCCCAGATCCGCCTGAACCTGTCGATGAACCTGAAGGCGATCATTTCCCAGCGGCTGCTGCCCAGCCCCAAGCAGGGCATGGTGGTGGCGGCCGAGGTCATGCTCAACCAGGGCCTGGTCAAGGAGCTGATCCACAAAGGGGAAATCACCAAAATCCGGGAAATCATGGAGCAGAATGCCCCGATGGGCATGTGTACGTTCGACCAGTGTCTGTTGAAGCTCCATGTCGAGGGGCTTATCACCGAGGAAACCGCGATTTCCCAGGCCGATCAGCCTGGCGATCTCAAGATCCGCCTGCAGCAGATCAAGCTGGGCGGGGGGTCGGGCAAGGAAGTACTACGCTCGGTCGATACCTCGATCCTGCGGATTTCCGAGTGATTTGTGCATCGCACAATATTACCCTGCATTTGCGCCCGACTTTGTTTATGTTATAAATGAACTCCGTAGGGACGGGCTGATTCGCCGGTTTGTTCCCGTTCATTTTGTCGTAACACCTCAAGCGCGCAAGTGTTCCCAGTATGTTGAATCTCAATTTTTTTCATAAGGCTTCCTCTTTGTCTCTGACAGGGGTGGCGCGCATGACAGTGACGGTCTGCCTCGCGGGCTTTGTGGCCGTGAGCGTGTCCGGCTGCGACCTGATGCAGAACCAGCTCAAGATCGATCGCAGTTCGCACGCGGAGACGCAGGATTACCGCGACGCGCTGGCATCGCGCGTGGGCCAGGAAGGCCAGGACGGCGCCGAAGCGGCCGGCGGCGACAGCGCGGGCATCCCCGATTTTCAATCCTATGTCGCCGGCCCTGCCGACAATCTGCGGCCGATGCCGCTTGTGTCGGTGTCGGTGAACCAGACGGTGCCGCTGCGCGATATTCTGTTCGATGTCGCCGAGCAGGCGCATTACGACGTTGAGCTCGATCCGCGCATTACGGGCTCCATCATCTTTACCGCCCGCGACCGGCCGTTCGATGAGGTCATCGGGCGCATCGCCGACATGTCGGGCCTGCGTTACAAGTTCGAGGAAGATACCGTCAGGATCGAGCTCGATATGCCGTACCAGAAGACCTACAAGATCGATTATCTGAGCTATATCCGCAAGAACAAGAGCTCGATCAAGAACAACGTGGCGGTGGCCACGGGTGACGGCGCCAGCACCGGCTCGGCCTTTGAGGCGACTTCCGCGAGCGAAGCCGATTTCTGGCAGGAGCTTGATAGCAATCTGAAGCAGATGCTGGGCGTCGCGCCCGGGCAGGGCCAGCTTGTAACGGCGGCCGATCCGCAGATAACCGCGGTCGAGCAGAATCCCGCGCCGGTCGAGCCCGTGATCGCGCCCGCGCCCGAAGGCGCCACCGCCATAGGCCCCGACGGCGCGCCGCTGCCCGCCACGGTGCAGGTTCAGGCGCCGCAGGCCGTGCTGCAGGTTCAGCCGCTGCCGCCGGTGGCGCCCGGCGGTTCGACCGGCACAGGCGCCGCCGCCGCGGTGCAGACCAGTTTCGCCGTCAACCGCCAGGCCGGCATCATCGGCGTTTACGCCAGCGAGCGCCAGCACAAGCAGGTGGCCGCGTATCTGTCCGAAGTGCGCAAAGCCACGACCGCCCAGGTGCTGATCGAAGCCAAGGTGATGGAGGTCAGCCTGACCGACGAATTCTCCGCCGGGATCGAATGGGATCTGCTCAACATGGGCGATCTCGAAATGGGATTTGGCAACAACGTCGCCCTCGGGCGCCCCAACCTGGTGCCGGAAACGCCGATCGTCAACTTCAGCCTGGGCACTTTCGGCAGCGATTTCGCCGCCGGCGTGGACGCCATATCGCGCTTCGGCACGGTGCACGCGCTCGCCAGCCCGCGCCTGACGGTTCTGAACAACCAGTCGGCGGTGCTGAACGTCGCCACCAACCAGGTCTACTTTGAAATCGACATCGACGTGACCAACAGCGACGAGGGTACGCTGCAGACCACCATCGACAGCGATATCCGCAACGTTCCCGAGGGCATCCTGATCAACGTCCAGCCCTCGATCGACCTCGACAACAATACCATTTCGATGGCCGTGCGCCCGACGGTGACGCGGATCGTCGATTATGTCGAGGATCCGGGCGTGTCTTTCGCCGTGGCGCTGGCCGGGCTTGACGAGGCCGTGACCTCGGAGGTGCCGGTTGTAAACGTGCAGGAGCTCGACTCGGTGATCAAGGTCGGTTCGGGCCAGGCGATCGTGATGGGCGGCCTGATGCAGGACCGCACCAACTCGACGCAGTCCGGCATACCGGTGCTGAGCGAGATTCCGCTGCTGGGTTCCGCCTTCCGCTCGCAGGCGGACAAGATCAGCAAGACGGAGCTGGTGATCTTCCTCAAGGCGACGATCATCGACGCTGACGGCAAGACGATCACCGACATCGATTCCGACCTGTACAGGAAATTCTCGCAGGATCGCCGTCCCCTGAAAATCTAAGAGAGAGCCGATGCCCTCGCTGCCGCTTATCCGCTATGTCCTGACCGGCGCGATGCGGGATCGGCTGGTTGTGTGCCTGTTCGCGCTGATTGCCGTGGGGCTCAGCCTTTCCATCTTTCTCGGCTCCGCGCCCGTGATCGAAAAGGGGCAGTTTTCAGTAGTTTTTGCCGCGGGCGGCCTGCGCCTGGCGGCGGTGGCCGGCCTGGTGCTGTTCTGCGTGTTCTTCATCCGCCGCTCCTTCGACGCCCGCGACGTCGATTTCATCCTGACCCGCCCGGTTGGCCGCGCCAGTTTCCTGCTGTCGCACGCCCTTGCCTTCAGCCTGATCGCCGTGCTGCTTGCTGCGTTCGTGGCGCTGGCGGTCTTTTTCTCGGTCCCGCCCGCGCTCCATGCCGGCTTTGGCCTGTGGACGGCGGGTCTGGCAGCGGAGCTTGTCATCATGGTCAACGCGGCGCTGTTTTTTGCCATGGTGCTGTCGTCTCCGGCGGCGGCCGGCATGGCGGTGTTCGCGCTTTACATCCTGAGCCGCCTGATCGGCATGATCCTGGGCATCGCCGTTTCCGGGCTGTCGACATCGCCCGCGCTGCAGGTGCTGGCGGCGGCGATGGAGATCATATCGCTGATCGTGCCACGCCTCGACCTGCTGGCGCAAAGCGGTTGGCTGATTTACGGCCCCGGCCCGGAGATCGGTTTCGGTTTCATCCTGGCGCAGGGGTTGATCTATTCAGGGCTGCTTCTGACGGCGGCGCTGGTCGATCTGGCCCGCCGCCAGTTCTAGGCAGGGGAGGGATCATATGGCCCGCCCCCCTTCGCCGCGCCGCGCCCCCGCCGTTTACGCTTTTTTTCTGCTGTTCTTCCTGCTCAACGCGCTCTTGTGGGTGTGGGCAAGGCCGCTGCGCGCCGCCTGGAACAACGTACCGCCGCCACCCGCGCCGCATGCCGCCGTCGTCACAGGCATGGGCGACACCCAGTTCGCGTACCGCGTTCTGGCGCTGACCCTGCAGAACATGGGCGACACCGGCGGCGATACCGCGAACCTGGCGGATTACCGTTACGACCGCGTGGCAGGCTGGCTGCGCATGCTGAGCGCGCTCGACCCGGTCTCGAACTTCCCCCCCTTCCTGGCCGCCTATTTTTACGCCGGCACCAGAGACGACACTGATCTCGGCCCCATCGTCAGCTATCTGGCCGAGGTAGGGATGCAGCCGCAGCCCGAGAAATGGCGGTGGCTGGCGCAGGCGATCTATCTCGCCCGTTTCCGCCTGAACGACCAGCCTCGCGCCTACCAGCTGGCGCTCAAGCTGGCCGCCATCCGCCAGCCGAACATGCCGGGCTGGGTACGGCAGATGCCTGCCTTCGTCATGCTCAGCCAGGGCGACCGGGAAGCGGCCTATAATCTGATGCTTGAGACACTGAAGACCGAAGGTGAAAAGATGGACCCGAGCGAAGTGAGGTTCATGGTCTATTACATATGTGAGCGCATCCTGACCAAGGAGCAGGCACAGGCCGATCCGGTCTGTACTTTGCCGCACTGAGGGCTTATGTATAGCGTATGGACTCTCTGCGTTTCACCATCCCTGAAATCCTGTCCCTGATCGGGGTGGCGCAGTGCGCCTACATCCTCTCCTACATGGCCTTCCGCTCGGGCAATGTAAAGAGCGCGGCCCTGCCGTTTCTTTATTTTCTGGTGCTGGGGGCGGCGTTCGCGCTCGATTTCGCCGTGCATTACGTGGCGCCGCTGATCCCGCGCCACGAGACATGGCAGTGGGCGTTGTGGTTCGCCGGCCCGCCGCTGAGCGTGCTGCTTATTCTTCAAGTCATGACTCCGCTGCGGCTGCCGGGCTGGAAGGCTCTGCCGGTTCTGACGCTCCTGCCGCTGGCGTGGGTGGGATCGTACGCGGCGGCCGCCTATACCGGAGGATGTCCGGACGGAATCGAAAACTGCGTTCTGTTTCAGGAGTGGCTTGCCATCGGCGGGTTGCTGGCGGGCGTTGTCAGCATGGGATCGGTGTGGCTGATCCGCCACCCGCTGCGGGCGCTGGCGCGCGATAAGGCCGGACGCGACCGTTACTGGCTTATCCTGGCGCTTGTAATGATGAATCTGCAGTTCCTGGGCGTCGTGCTGCTGGGAGCCGGCGGTGTGCTGGCGCCGGAGACGGTGATTTTGCTCCGGAATGCCATCGGCCTGGGCGTGGTTTACATCGCCGGGACCAGCCTGTTCCGCATCTATCCGCAGGCGGTTCAGCTGGTGCGGCGGGCGGAGCGCCGGGAAGGGCTGAATCCCCAGGAAAAGGGGATCGCCGGGCAGATCGAGGCGCTTTTGGAACGCGACAAGATTTATCACGAAGCCGCTTACGACCGGGCCGAGCTCGCGCGCGAACTCAAGATCCCGGAGACCGTGGTGTCGCGGGTGATCAATCTTCATTTCGGCAAGAGTCTGCCGCAGCTGCTGAACGAGCGGCGGGTGGCTGACGCAAAAAGATTGCTGCAGGAAACCGACGCAGCTGTTAAAGTGATCGCGGATGAAGTCGGATTCAACTCGCTGGCGTCGTTCAACCGCGTGTTCAAAGAGATGACCGGCATGGCGCCATCGGCCTTCAGAAACGCGCAACCCGATAAGCTTAGCGCAAAAAAGTAATCATTATGTTAATCAGAGATATCAAACAGATATTCTGAGCAGTGAAACCCGTCAAACTTAAGGGCCGCTTTACGAATACGGCTTTAGGCTTGGAAAATGGGGGCTGTGCGAGGTTGCGGTTCGTATTATACTTCCCAGCGCTGGGTTCACAGCAATAGTCCAACATAGTCCGTTCTTACGCAAAAGGAGAACTTTAATGGTTAAAAATTCATTGACGGCGGGCAGGTCCCAGGCCGGCTTTACGCTGGTCGAACTGGCCATCGTTATGATCATCATCGGCCTGCTGATCGGCGGCATCCTGAAGGGGCAGGAACTGATCGGCAACGCCCAGGTGACTTCCACAGTTTCACAACTTAAATCGATCGAAGCGGCGACCACCACGTTCCGCGACATGTATGACGCCGTTCCGGGCGATATCACCAACCCGGCCGTCCGCCTTCCGGGCTGCACGGCCGCGCCTTGCACCACGGCCGGTAACGGCAACAACCGCGTCGATCACGCCCCCGGCGTGGCGGCGGCTGTCGATGAAGGCGCCGTTTTCTGGGTTCATCTGAACGCGGCCGACCTGGTCGGCGGCACGGACGGCACGACCACGGCGGCCTGGGGCCAGGGCTATCCTGGCGCTGAGGTTGGCGGCGGCTTCATGATGGGCTTCACCCTGGGTGGCGCCGCGGCTGCGCTTCCCGGCGCCACGGGCACGAACGTGCGGGGCGGACACTATCTGTCCCTGCAGGCTTCCCCTGCCGCTGCAGCTAACGCTGCGGCCGGTGCCGGCCTGACATCTTCCCAGGCGGCACGTATCGACCGCAAGATGGACGACGGCCAGCCTGGCGACGGCAACGTCCGTAACGGCGGTGTTGCGGCTTGCGTCTCGGGCGCTGCTTATGACGAAGCGGTCGACGGCCTGAACTGCTCGGTCTATGTTCGCGTTCAGCAGTAATTTTTCGAGATAAGGAAAGGGCCCGCTTCGGCGGGCCCTTTTTCTTTGGGTTGTCTTCTTTCAGGCGGCGCGGCGGCCGGCCAGCGCCTCGAGTCCGGTTTTGAGGATGTCGAGCGGTACTGGCAGGATCATGGTGTTGCCCTTGGCGTTGACAAACTCGCTCATGGTGCCGAGATAGCGCAGCTGCATGGTTTCCGGGCGCTGGGCGAGGATGGTCGCGGCAGCATCGAGTTTCTGCGCCGCCTGGAATTCGCCCTCGGCGTTGATCACCTTGGCGCGGCGTTCGCGCTCGGCCTCGGCCTGGCGGGCGATGGCGCGCACCATGCTGGGGTCGAGATCGACGTCCTTGATTTCCACGTTCGTGATGTCGATGCCCCAGCCTTCAGTCTGGCTGCGCAGCAGGGTCTGGATGTCGGCATTGAGGCGGTCGCGCTCGGACAGCATGTCGTCAAGCTCGTGCTTGCCCAGGACAGAGCGCAGGGAGGTCTGCGCCAGCTGGCTGGTGGCCTGAATGAAATCCTCGACCCGGTTGATGACCTGGGCCGGGTCGGACACGCGGTAATAGACCACGGCATTGACCTTGACCGAGACGTTATCGCGGGAGATCACATCCTGCGGCGGGATGCTTTCGGTGCGCACGCGCATGTCGACACGCAGCATGTTCTGCACCCAGGGCAACACCAGCTGGATCCCGGGGCCGCGCGTGCTGGTATAGCGGCCGAAGGTGTAGACGATGCCGCGCTCGAACTCCATCACGATCTTGAACGAGGCAGCCAGCAGGGCTAGAAGCCCGACGAGCAGAAATACGGGAAGCGGTTCCATGATTTACATCTCCTTTATGACGGCATCGCCCATGGCGGACGTGGTGAGAAGGGTGCAGCCGGGGCTCATGATATCCGCCGTGCGCAGGCCCCGGGCCAAGACTTTTTTCACGGCGTTTTCGGTTCGATCGGCAAGGTCGGCGCGGCCGAGCGAAAAGCGCAAGGCCATGGCGAGGCTGAGGATGGAGGCGAGGGGGTTGGCCTTGCCGGTGCCGGCGATATCGGGGGCGGAACCGTGGATGGGCTCGTACAGCGCGGCGCGCCGGCCGGTCTTCGGATCGGCGGGGCCAAGCGAGGCCGAGGGCAGCATGCCGAGCGACCCCGCCAGCATCGAAGCTTCGTCGGAAAGAATGTCGCCGAACAGATTGTCAGTGACGATGACATCGAACTGTCTGGGGTTGCGGATCAGCTGCATGGCGCAGTGGCGACCACCCAGATCTACACCAGCGATGTCGGAAAATTCTTCTTTGTGAAGTTT
>CAZNYM010000037.1:0-1488 GCA_964577255.1 uncultured Pseudobdellovibrionaceae bacterium
TACGCTGTTCGCCGCTTTTCTGATCGTGCTGTTCGTGCACAAGCTCATCCTCGCCATTCTATCGATCCCCCGCCTGCTGCGCCAGCGGCGCGAACGTCGCCGCCACGCACGCGGCTTGCGCGCGCTGACGGTCGGGTTGGCCGCGGTGGCGGCGGGCGATCATAAAATCGCCGCTTATCAATCCTACCGCGCCCGCAAATTGCTGCCTGATGAGCGGGGGCTGTCGCTGTTCCTCGAGGCCCAGGCCGCGCGCATGAAGGGGCAGATGGCGCAGGCGCGCGAGGGGTTTCAGAAACTGATGGACCAGCGCGACACCGCCTTCCTCGGTCTGCGCGGCCTGCTGGTGACGGCGATGGAGGAGGGTGATCTCGCCCGTGCGGTGGCGCTGGCGGCCCAGGCGGCGAAGCTGCACCCGCGCCAGAACTGGATTCAGGTTCTTTATTACCAGCTAGCGCTGCGCGCGCGCAAATGGGATGAGGCGCAAAAGATCATCACGCAGCTGGAAAAGCTCGCGGCGCTTCCGCCCGAGACGCTGCGCGCCGACCGTATCGCGCTGATGCTGCAGCGGGCCGAGGAAACGCAGACGCGCGGCGACATACAGGACGCGCTCCATCTTACGCGCAAGGCGCATGGCCTGGATCGCGCTTTCGTGCCCGCCGCGCTGATGCTGGCGCGGTTTTACCGCGATCAGGGCAGCAAGCGCGCCGCGATCAAGGTGATCGAAGCTTGCTGGAAGGAAAATCCGCATCCCGAATTCGTGCCGCTGTGGGAATCGCTGGCGCCCGCACGCAAAAGCAGCGATGTCGGCGCGCGCCTGCGCTGGTTCGAGCGTCTGGTCGCCCTCAAGCCCGACAGCGCCGAAGGTCAGATGGCAGCTGCCCGCGCGGCGATGGAAGACGGGCTGTGGGGCGAGGCCCGGCAATATCTGGCGATGGGCGAACGCCTCGAGCCCGGCGCGCGGCTTTATAAATTATGGGCCAAGTACGCCGAGCGCCAGCATCAGCCGGAAGAAGCGCGCTTGTGGCTCGAGAAGGCCGCCGAAGCCAGGCCGGATAAAGTATGGACCTGCCGCGAGACTGGCCGCATCTACGACCGCTGGCACGCTGTGGCTGAACCGCACGGTTCTTTTAATACCATCGTCTGGGGCGACCCGGGAACTTTCGTGACAAAAAGAGCGTTCCCCATTTTATCCAAAAATATTTTAATCGAACATACGGAGGACGCAAGTGTTGGGTAGAATGAAAGTTTTTTCTTTTTTTCTATTTATTTGTTTTATTGGTTTTTTTTCTTACGGCGAAGCAAGTGCCAAGGGCTTGACCCTAGCTCAAAGAACGCTGATCAGTGAAAAAACAAAACCTTATTTTGAAAAAGAGGATTACGAGTCTCTCGAGGCTTATTTCTCCGGCATTCAGCAATCATTTGAAAAAGGCGAGATCGACGACGCGACGCTTGAAGATACGTTTTTTTGCCTGTCGCGTTATTTTGATG
>CAZNYM010000037.1:1498-4781 GCA_964577255.1 uncultured Pseudobdellovibrionaceae bacterium
TGATGCAGAAGATATCCGCCAGGAAAAATTTCTGGACCGCTGGATCGCCGCTTTTCCGCAATCTTATCCGGCCCACCTTTTTAAAGGCAGGTTCCTGCTTTTTCGTGCGGGAAAGATTCGTGGAAGTAAATTCAGAGACCAGACTACCATAGAGCAGTTCGAAAGCTCGGCCCGGATCAGGGAAGAAGGAATACGGCAGCTGAGAAAATCACTGGAACTCACGGGAAAACCCCTGCTGTCGCTCGCAGAGATTATCGAGGCTTCCGCCGGTTACGACAACCCCAAGTTCGATCTTTTTTCTTTCAGCATAAAATCGGAGCGCGACACTCTGCTGGCGCAGGCGAATAAAATATACCCCCAGAATATTATTGCCCGCCGAGATTACATCAACAGCTTTCAGCCGCGATGGGGTGGAAATTACGATATTATGTGGTCTGTCGTGGCCGATGCCGTTGCTTCCGGAGTCGAGAAAGGAAGAACAGATTTTCTGGAAGGTGCCATTCTTCTGGACATGGGTGACGTGGCCTATATGCAGGACAAATATGCAGTGGCGATGTCCCTTTACAAGGAATCCTACGAAAAGTCACACTATTTTCGTGAGCGCGGTGCAGGTACATGGGCGCTGCAGCGTTATATCGACATGGCCATCAAGCGCAGCGAAAGTGCAGGAAATCAATGGCGCGATGTAGAAATACTGGCGGGCCTCAATTTGCTTCTAGATAACCCGAAATACGAAGACATTGGCTTTTATTATGGCCGGCGCGCTTATGTCAGGGCGGCCTATCACAATGATCTTTGGGGCGCGTGGTCGGATTATCAGGAGGGTGCGCGTAAAAAAGACCCATTCTCCATGTATAAAGTGGCGGCGACCTACTGCCAGGGCGCGCCTGGTGTAGTTGAAATTGATCGCCCGCGCTGCCAGTCCTTAATGGTCGAGGCTGCACGGGAGGGCAGCGTTGATGCGCGCAAGGCGCTGAAAGATTGGGGTATGCCTGTTACCGCCCAGACGTCAGAAAATGGAGATAATAAAGCCGACAGACAAACCCCGATTGGCAAGATTGTTATTCTGGTCGCCAATCAGTCCTTGGCAGCTGAGGAGCAGGCCCAGCTTCATGAAAAGCTGAGCAAAACATTCGCGCTACCCATCGAAATAAAGGAAGTTGATTTTGACCTCGATCTCACGTTTTTGCAAAAGCGCAGCCAGTATCACGCAGCCGGAATTTTGCGAAACGAAGTGGTCTTTTTTGATCAGAAATATCCTGACGATTACTACGTAGTTCTTGTTCCCAAAGATATATACATGCACAGCGAACCGATTCTTTTTTCCCATACGAATTATTATTCGCGCCGCAGCGTCATATCGACGTTCCGCATGAGGACTTTCGATCAAAATCATAACCCGGTTCCGGATGGAAAGATCGTCAATCGCGTGGCCAAGCTTATGCTCAGGCCCGTCGGTATTATGGGTGGCCTGGAATCGGCGGGCTGCGGGATGATGTTTCCTGTTGATATTATCGAACTCGATAATATGGCGGATTATTACTGCCCGTCCGATCAGGTTGTGCTTGCCGGGAAAAAATACATTCCCGCACCCTCTCCTTCATCCATAGTCACGGCTTTTGTGGGCGAAGGCGCACGCGGGTCAGTATCGGCAATTCAGGGGGTTTTGGTTCTGATTCTTGGGTCTGGAGCCATTTTGGTTTTATTTGCCGTCTTCCGGGATATGGCTAGAGATCTTGCGAAGAAAAAAGGAAAACGCTTAAAGCCGCAGACGCAGAACCGGGCGCAGAAAAACGAACCCCGCCAGAAAGCCGCCGATATGCGCCGCCCACGCGATGGTGCTGCCGTCCGGCCCCCCCAGAAACCCAAAGAGGATTGAAATCGCGATCCACACCACCGCGAAGGGCATGATGCTCTTATAAAGAGGTTCGCCGGGCCGCGCCTGCTCCTGCATCATCACCAGGATGGCGGCGAACAATCCCGACAGCCCGCCCGAGGCGCCGATTACGGGCGAGGCCGAAAACGGATCGAGAATAAACTGTCCCGCTGCCGCCGCTATGTTGCACAGTATGAAAAAAATGATGAAGCGTTTGCCGCCGATCCAGCGCTCGACACCGCTGCCGAACGCCATCAGCATCATGGTGTTGAGGATGACATGAAGCCAGCTCCCGTGCAGGAACGAAAACGTGAGCAGCGAAAGAAGGCTGTAGGCGCTGAACGGTTCCGCGCCCGTGAATTGCCCGGGAACGAACCCGAGATGGGTGTAAACCCAGTAACGCTGCACGTCGTCGAGCGGCAGCGCGATCCCGGCATGGATGACGAGCAGGACGATCAGCAGGATTTTGGTATAGGGCGGCAGATTGAGCAGCGGCGGATGCTGCGCGGCGTGGTCCTTCGGTTCCGTGCGTGTACGTTTCCAGCCCTGTAGGCTGACGACGTTGGTGTCGCCGGATGAATCGTCTGGGGGAGGGGTTTTGCTCATGTCCACCGTGTTAAAACACTTCGATCTCCAGAAAATGTACAGCAAAAAGGGCTTATGTCCACATTCCGGCGCGACTTGTGCACATGCGAGAGGGCCCGGCTTTTCAGGGTGAAAAAGCTTTGATATCGTAGCGCCGGACCGAGCCATAAAGGGGTTTTTCATGCCGTACGACTTCACCACCGCCGCCAATTCCTTGGAGGAATTCTGGATGCCCTTCACGCCGCAGCGCCTGTTCAAAAAGGCGCCGCGCATGGTGGTGCGGGCGGAGGGCATGTTTTATTACGACGACCAGGGCAAGGAAATCCTGGATGGCGCCGCCGGCCTGTGGTGCGTCAACGCCGGCCACGGCCAGCCGAAAGTGAAGGAAGCGATCAAGGCGCAGCTTGATGTGCTCGATTATGCACCGTGCTTCCAGTTCGGCCATCCCACCGTGTTCAAGGCGGCTTCACGCATCGTCGCCGACATGCCCAAGCCGTTCTCGCACGTGTTCTTCAGCAATTCTGGCTCCGAGGCCGTCGAGTCGGCGCTCAAGATCGCGCTCGCCTATCAGCGCCTCAAGGGCGAAGGCACGCGCCGCGTGCTGATCGGCCGCGAACGCGGCTATAACGGCGTGGGCTTCGCCGGTATTTCCGTGGGCGGCCTGCCCTATAACCGCGCCACCTTCGGCGCGCTTTTGCCTTACGTCGATCACCTGCCGCACACGCACGATCTGCAAAGGAACGCATTCGCGCGCGGCATGCCCGATCACGGGGCCGATTTCGCTGACAATCTCGAGCGCCTGGTCTATCTGCACGATCCCTC
>CAZNYM010000037.1:4881-18212 GCA_964577255.1 uncultured Pseudobdellovibrionaceae bacterium
GTGCCGATGGGCGCGACCTTCGTGCGCCGGGAAATCTACGAAAAATTCATGAACGGGCCCGAGCACGTGATCGAGCTTATGCACGGCTACACTTATTCCGGCCATCCGCTCGCCGCCGCCGCCGTGCTGGGGACGATGGACGCCGTGCAGGACCAGAAGATCTGGGACAACGCCGCCAAGATGGCGAAGCCCCTCGAAGATGCCGTGCACAGCCTGAAAAACAAGCCGTATGTGGTCGATATCCGCAACTGCGGGCTGCTGGCGGGCATTCAGCTGGCGGAAAAGCCGGGCGACGATCCCAGCTATTACTCGCGCGCCGCGTCTTACGAATTATTCCGCCGCGGTTGCATGGTGCGCTATACGGGGCCCAACCTGTATCTGTCGCCGCCCCTGATCCTGAACCAGAATCATATCGACCGGCTGATCACCACGATCGGCGAGGTTCTGCGCGATCTCAAGTAAAAGGAAGGGCGGCCGCGGGGCCGCCCTTTTTCAGTTGGTTTGGTGTAAGAAACTCTTCGCGGATCAGCCCATCATCGGCCGGCCGAACATCGGCTCGTTTTTCTCGCGGTCGTATTTGTAAACCACATCCTCGTTGCCGGCGCGCGCCATGAAGGCGGGCGGCGTGACGCGGGTGATGAATTTGCCGGCTTCGGCCATAAGATCGGTGACCATGACCTTGGACTGGCGGATCTGCTCGGCCAGTTTTTCCAGCACCTGGACGTAAGACTCGCGGGCGATCTCCTTGCCCATGATGACGAGTTTTTTGATATCGCCCAGTTCAGGGACGTTGCCTTCGACCACGGTCGAGAAGGCTTTTTGCATCAGGTTGCTCTTCTTGCGCGCGAGGCCCTTGCCGCCACCGCCGCCGCGTCCGGTCTCCTGGTGGCCTTCTTCTTCATCGCCATCGCCGTCTTCGGCGGCATTCTGGTTGGCAGTCGCGATGTCGATATAAGTGGGCGCCTGGAAGCTGACGGGATATTTTTTCAGTTCGGATACCGGCAGCGTGCGGCCCGACAGGCCCGCCTTGATCTCTATATGCAGCAGGGCAGGATTATGCCAGTCGAGTACGACGCAATGGCTTTTGAATTCGCCCGGGTGCGGCAGTTTTTTGACCACGCGCTTGCCGGGGTACAGATTGTCCTCGATCCCGCAGTGATTCAGAAACTCTTTAATGCCGATTTGCATGACACCACTCCATATATATTTCTGCACCGCCGATTTGTCCGGCTTGTCCCCCGGGATTCTTTGACATAGTTTCCCGGAATTGTTTCTATAATCCCCCGAAAAGATTAACAAAGTCTTAATTTTTACGGAAATCTGCCAATGTCCTGAAAAACCTGTTCCTTTGCGCCCGGCCGCTCCCTAGAATGAAGACCATCGTTTTCAGGGGGTTTGCATGAAAATACATTCGGCGCGCCGGGCTTTCCGGGCCTGTTTTCTGGCGGTTTGCCTGTTGGCGGCGGCTTCGCTTTATGCCCCCCTGCAGGCCCAGGAAGAGCCGGCGAAAAAACCCGGCCTGTTTCAAGGGCTTTTCAACCGCGTGACGCCGCCGCGCGACCAGCCGCCGGCTTACGGCGCGCCGCCCGCGCCCGCAACCCCCGCAGCACCGGCGCAGAAGGGCCCGACCTTTTTCGAGAAGCTGCAGATCGCCGATGACGTCAACCGGATGGAGATCGAGGATGAAATGGCGGCGCGCGAGCAGACCATCCTCAAGCAGATGCAGGCTGACCGTGAAACGGAAATCAAAAAGCTGGGCTACGATCCGACGGTGATCGTCAAGGCCGTGGGCATGCACGCGCCCCCGCCGACCGAGGCCGACCTGCTCAAGGGACTCAGCCCGTCCGAGGAAGGTGTCGAGCCGTCGCCGGACGTGGGCGTGTACGTCGACACCGACCCCGCGCCCGCGGGGCAGGGCGAAGCCCTGATCCAGAAATACAAGAAGAAGGACGAGACGCCCAAAAACTTGACCCCGCGTCTTTTCAATCCGGTCGAATAGCAAGAGGCCATGGAACAACTGGTTCTTCCGGCGATTGTTTGTCTTTTGTGCCTGGGGGCGTTTACCGGATTTTTATCGGGATTGCTGGGCGTTGGCGGCGGGATCATCCTGGTTCCGGCTTTTTATTACGGACTGCCGCTGCTGGGTCTTAACGTCGAATCATCTATGCACACCGCGATAGCCACCTCGATGGCGGCGGTTCTGCCAACGCTGATGATGTCGGCCTGGAATCAGCACAAGCACAGGCATGTCGATTTTCTCCTCCTGCGCCGCCTGGGCCCCGGCATATTCGCGGGCGCGGTGCTGGGCGCTTTCGCCGTCAGCCATCTTGAGGGCGGCACGCTGCGGATGATATTCGGGGGCGTCCTGTTCCTGCTCGCGCTTCTGATGATTGCCGATCCCGCGCGTTTCGCCCTGTGGCCGCAGATGCCGCGCCAGCCCTGGCCCGCTTTGACCATGACGGGGATCGGCGCGGTGGCGACAATGATGGGCGTGGGGGGAGCGGCCATGACCGTCCCTTACATGACCTGGTGCCACGTGAAGCTGCGCACCGCCATCGGCACGGCGGCGGCGCTTGGAGTACTGATCGCCCTGCCAGCGACGGCGGGTTACCTCCTGCTGGATGGCGGGGATGAAGCGGCGGCACCGTTCACTCTGGGCCACATCAATCTTTTTCTGCTGGTTTTCGTGGTGCCGGCGGCATTGCTGGTGGCGCCCGCCGGTACGCGCGTGGCCAAGATCTGCCCGGTGAAGCTTTTGCGCATGATTTTCGCCGGGTTCATGGTGCTTGTGTCGCTTTCGATGCTGGCGGGGGTATAGGCGATGCGTTTTACGGCGTTGCTTG
Organism: uncultured Pseudobdellovibrionaceae bacterium; assembly: GCA_964577255.1. Classification (GTDB taxonomy): domain Bacteria; phylum Pseudomonadota; class Alphaproteobacteria; order Micavibrionales; family Micavibrionaceae; genus Micavibrio_C. The sequence continues at coordinate 7,725 of CAZNYM010000037.1, forward strand.
CGGCGCTGTTGCTCTATGCCGGGCTGGGCTCGCCCACGCCCGATGCGCTGACGCCCGCGCTCGTCCTGATCGCCTTTTTTCTCGCGATTGCCTGCGGCGCGCCCGGTCTCATGGCCTGCCTGCCGTCCGCGGGAAGCGCATCGCCGCTCTGGCAAACGGCGGCCCGCGCGCTGCTCGTTTACGGCCTCACGGTACCTTTACTGACCGCGCTTGTGGCTGGCAACACGCCGGGACTCGTGCTGCGCGACCTGGCCGCGTTCGTCTTTTTACTGCTGCCTTTGCTGCTGGTCTACGCCTTGCCCGCCGGGGACAAGGCACGCCTGTGGCTTGCCGGCATGATTGCTTTCATCGGCTTCACATTTGCGGCAAGGGTGGCGCTGCCGGCATGGGGGCCTTCGCTGTCCTGGGGGCATGTGCCCGATCCGCTTTATCTCGCCAACGCTCCCAGCACATTGTTTGCGGCCCTGCTGCTGCTGGGCTATGGCGGCCTGTTCGTCGCCTGCGCCCGGCGCCGCCGTGACGTTTGCGCGGGCCTTGCCCTGCTGGCGGCCGCCGCCGTGATCCTGATGGCCATGATGATGATCGCCCAGCGCGCCTATCTCGGCGCCGCCGGGCTGTCGATCGGTTTTTGGCTTGTGCTTTTGCTGCTGCGCGCGCCGGGGCGTCTGTGGCGTTTGCTCGTCCTTCTGATTCCCGCCGCCGTCCTCGCCTGGCCGGTGCTGACGGAAGCGGGCGCGGCGCTGGCGCATAAAACCGTGCAGGTTGGCTTCAACAACCGATTCGAGGAAGCCCGCGCCGTGCTCGAAAGTGTCGCCGGGCGGCCCGGGGCGCTGTGGTGGGGGCAGGGCTGGGGCGCTACGTTCGAATCCCCGGCCGTGGGCGGCATGAACGTGAATTTCACCCACAGCCTGCTGACGGCCATGATCCTTAAGACCGGCCTTGCCGGGCTGGCGCTGACCCTGGGGCTGATCGGCTTCCTGATGGCGGGGGCGGCCCGGCAACTGCGGTGCGACCCGGTGATGGCGCTCGCGCTGGGGCTGCCGCTGGTTATCAATATTTTTCTCTACGCCAGCTATAAGTCATTGGATTTCGGCCTTCTTTTGCTTATTCTGGGGCTGTATTCCCGGCCGGAGAATTTGCAAGAAAAGCCCGACATGGTGTATGTAAAACAGGGTTTCCCGCAGGAACAAGCAACTCGTTGACAGGCAAGGTTTGTAGACCTTTCCGGCAGGCTGAACAAAGGGCCGTTGATGCGCAAGCCATCCGTTGTCTTTCTCAACCGCGTCTATCCCCCCGTGCGCGGTGCGTCCGGACGCGTTCTGCGCGATCTGGCGCGGGCCTTTGCCCGGGACGGCTGGCAGGTCAGCGTCATCACCACCGGTGCGAAGCCGGGGCAGGAGCGTGACGGCAGTATCCGCATCACCCGCCTGAAAAGTCCGCTGCGCGGCAAAACCGTCCGCAGCTACTTGCGCGTATGGCTGCGGATCCTGTGGGAGGGGCTGACCATGCCGCGGCCCGACCTGGTCATCAGCCTGACCGATCCGCCGCTTCTGGCGGTGGCGGGCGATCTGATCGCGCGGCGGCATCGCGCCCGGCACATTCACTGGTGCCACGATCTTTATCCTGACATCCTGCCCGCGCTCGGCATGGAGCTGCGCGAAAGGCCGATGAGGTTTTTTCGCAATCTGATGCGCAAAACGCTGCGTCGCGCCGACCGGGTGGTGGTGATCGGCCGCTGCATGGCCCGGCACGTGCAAAGGCTGGGCGTGGAATCGCGGCGCATCACCGTCATTCCCAACTGGCCGGATTCCGAGCTTATGGCGCCGAACGCGCGCACCCGCCGTCCGATCAGCGGCCGCGTCGCTTTCCGCGCCGCGCACGCGCACCAGCTGCCGCCCGAAGCCCGGCCTTTCGAAGCGCTGTTTCAGGATAAAGACCCGAAATTCCGCGTGCTGTATTCCGGCAATCTCGGCCGCGCGCACCCGGTGCAGACGATCCTTGAAGCCGCCAGCATCCTCAATAAAAGCAACCCCGAGGTCGAGTTCGTGTTCGTGGGCGACGGACCGCTTTTCGACCGGCTCGCGATCGAACGGGCGCGGCGCGGGCTTGAGAATTTGCGCTTCCTTCCCTATCAGCCCGCCAGCCGCCTGCGCGAGCTGATGGAAAGCGGTGATGTCCATCTCATCACCATGAAGCACGAGGCGGCGGGTTACCTTGTGCCGTGCAAGCTTTATGCGTCGCTCGCGGTTGGACGTCCTTCCATCCTGATCGGCCCCAACCACGCCGAGACCGCGCGCGTGATCGACGATTACCAGGCGGGTGCCGTCGTGCCGCAGGGTGACCCGCAGCGCCTGGCGCAGGCGATCCTGAATTACCGCCTCAACAGCGAAGCCTGGTTCGCCGCGCAGGAAGGCGCGCGCCGGGCCGGACGCGTGTTCGTGCCCTATGAAGCGATGGCGGCCTGGATCGCGCGCGCGCGCGACGCGGTCGGCCTGCCGCCTTCGCGCCAGCGCCGCAGCGTGCGCTATGCCGCCGAGGATTCGCCGCCCTGGCCTTCGATCATCCGCAAGAAGGCTGCCTGATGCTGCCCGCGCTTCCCGCCACCGAACCGACCCTGCGCGACCTTATGGGCCATCTTTATGCCGCGCGCCGTTTTATTCTCGCGGGCGCGGCGGCCGGCATGATCGCGGCGCTTATAGCCGCGTGGCTGTGCGTGCCGCATTACCGCGCCAGCATGATCGTCGCGCCCACGACGCGCACGGGCATGCCGGATATTTCGGCGCTGTTCCCCGACAACCAGAGCTATGCGATGGAATACGTGATCCGCGGCTGCGGCAGCGGCGATTCTTCGGATTTCGCCCGCTTCGAGCAGATGATCCGCGCCGCGTCGGTGGGCGCGGTCATCCTGGCCAATAACGGCTTGCGCCAGGCCATCGCCCGCCACCGCATTTGGCGCGGCGGCCGCGGCCCCGCCGTGCGCAACGCCGACGACGTGGCGGAATATCTGCAGCGGCATATCCGCATCGAAGCCATTCCCAACACCCGCATGCGCCGGATCGTCTATTTCCATCCCGACCGCGATTTCGCCGTGCGGCTGCTGTCGACGCTTTACGAATCGGGCGACGCCCTGATCCGCCGCGACCTGCGCGAGAAAACTGAGGCCCGCATCGAATGGCTCAACACCTCGCTCGGCCGCTCCGGCAACGCCGAGCATCGCCGGGCGCTGACCCAGCTTCTGATGGAACAGGAGCAGATCCGCATGATCCTCTCGCTCAACGAGCCTTTCGCCGCCACGCTGGCCGAAGCGCCCGCTGCCAGCACCCGCACCGTGTGGCCGCACAAAAGCCTCCTGATGGCCGGGTTCATGCTGTGCGGCGGCTTCCTTGGCCTCCTTCTCTTCACGCTGCGCAGGCCGCGCGCCGCCGTGCCCTGACATGACGCGCATCCCTGTTTCCGTTCTGGTCCTGACCCTCAACGAAGAACGGCGCCTGGGCGGCTGCCTTGCGGCCTTGACCGATTTCGACGATGTCATCATCATCGATTCGCACAGCAGTGACCGCACGGCGGAGATCGCCCGCCAAACGGGCGCGCGCGTGTGGGAATTTTCCTGGGACGGCCGCTACCCCAAGAAGAAGCAGACCGCGCTCGACCGCGCGCCCGCGCGCCATCCGTGGGTTTTGTTGCTCGATGCCGATGAAATCATGACACCCGCGCTCGTCGATGAGATCCGCGCTTTGTTTGTCGCCGGCGATCCGCCGGACGACGGTTATTTCATCCGCGGCCTCAATACGGTCGGCCGGCGCGTGCTCCGCTACGGTGCCGCCAACAAAAAACTTTCGCTCCTGCACCGGGGTGCTTTCGCCTTCCCGGTCGTGAACGATCTCGATCTGCCCGGCATGGGCGAGGTCGAAGGGCATTACCAGCCCGCGCCGCTTCACCCGGGCGCACGCATCGGCACGCTGGCGGCGCCGCTTGTCCATGAATCCTTTTCCGACATGCGCGCCTGGGAAGCCAAGCACACGCGCTACGCCGCCTGGGAAGCGGCGATGAACGCCCGCAATGCCTGGCCCGCCGATCCCGTGCCGGAACGGGCGCTTCTCAAAAAGATATTCCGTGCGTTGCCTTTCCGGCCGCTGATCGCTTTCGCGCACTCTTATATAGTGTGTCAGGGATTCCGGGATGGGCGGGCAGGATGGGTTTTCGCCGCCGCGCGCTACCGCTACTACAAAAAAATCCGCGCCTTCGAGAAAAGCGGCACCTACTGGCTATAGGTAGCGGCGCGCAGCCGCCGGTACAATCCCGGAAAACGGGCGCGCAGCCGCCAGGCCGCGCTCTGCCGCGCACCGACAAGAAAATTTTCCATGGCTGACGCCATCCCCAGTTCGCTCCTGATCCGCGCCTGCTCGCGCCGCCCCTGGCTGGGCGCACGCTGCGAAAGGCCACCCGGTTCGAACACGCACAAGGGACGCGGCCAGTAAAAAACGGCGCTCGGGCGCGCCAATGCCTGCAGCGTGAATTTGTAATCAGCGGCGATCCGGTAGCGTTCATCGAAACGCAGGCCGGTAACGATATCGCGATGGTAAAGCATCGCCTGATGGTGTGTGAACATGCCTGCACGCGCCTGGCCGTGCGGCCGCGCCGGTTTCACGAACCCGCCGTCCTCAAGCGCATCGGCATATATAAAGTCGGGTTGTCGCGGGCGCAGGCGTAAAACGGCCGCCAGAGTTTCGAGCACGCCGCCCGGCGCCAGCCGGTCGCCCGCGTTGAGGAAAAGAACATAGGCGCCGCGCGCCACACTCAGGCCCTTGTTCATGGCGTCGTACAGGCCGCTATCGGGCGCGGAAGACCAGCGCGCGGCGCTGCCTTTGAGATAGGCAAGCGTGCCGTCGCCCGAAGCGCCGTCTACCACCAGCCACTCGTAAAGCGCGCGGTTCGCTGGTGGCAGGGAGCGGCCGGTGGCGGCCAGCCCGGCGCAATTCTCGCGTGTAACCGTAATCAGCGAGAACAGGGGTTCGTCAATTGTCATCGCGCAGATCGTCGAGGAAGATGCCCGTCACCGCCAGGTTGGAGATGATCTGGGTCAGGTCGCGCGCGCTTTGCATGAAATCGAAGGGCTTGGGATCGCGCGGCACGACGATGGTCGAGCCGGGCGGAACCATCACGTCCTTGTGATTCCACGAGCTGACCAGAAGCGGCTGGGCGCTGCCGTCGGGATAGACAACGAACACGCGGCCCTGATCGGCATTATAGGTCAGGCCGCCCGCCTCCGCCAGGTAATCGCGCGGATCTTTCTCCTTGCGGAACTGCAGGCTCGCGGGCGACAGCACTTCGCCGCTCACCCGCACCGTAAGCGGGCGCTTGGGGATATAGACGCGGTCGCCGGCCTCAAGCAGGATGTCGAGCTCCGGTTGCACCGACAATATGCCGGGATCGGCCTCGACCGTGATGCGCCCCACCGCCTCGACCGCGCGCAGCTCGGCGGTCAGGTCGCGGGCCAAGGCGATCTGGTCGGCTTCGGGCGGCTCTTCCTTGTCCATGGCCACGGCCAGCGCGCGCTCGAGATCGCGGGCCGCGGCGCGGAAGCGCTGCTCCTCGGCGCGGCGCTCGGCTTCGCGGCTGAAGATCGCGCCGTCGGGATAGGCCTGGTGGTTGAGTCCGCCCGCGCGCTGGATCAGGCGGGAGAGCGTATCGCCGGGCAGGAGGTCGTAGCGGCCGGGATTGTTGACCTCGCCGATCAGAAGCACGCTCTGATCCTCGACCTTGCTGAACTTCTGGTTGATGCGCACGCTGTCGCCCGGACCGACGGAAATGGCAGCGGGGTCGGTTTCGTTCATGTTGATGGCGAAGCGCTGCAGCGTGCCGTGCCCTTCCGGCTGGTGCTTGGACGATATTTCGACATTCTTCGTGCTGGCCTCGAGCGTCAGGCCGCCGGCCGCGCCGATCAGGGCCTTGAGGTTGGTGCCTTCCGCCACCGGCCAGGGGCCGGGCGCGCGCACCGCGCCGCGGATGAAGGCGCCGCGCTCCTTCAGAAACGACAAAAGCGCCGGATCGTCGGGCAGCGCGTCGTCGTCACCGGGCGCCGAGCCGCTTTCGGCGGGCGGCGCTTCCTCTCCCTCCTGCAGCCTGCGGATCTGCTTGGTCGAAAACAGATGCACCACGTCGCCGTCGGCCAGCTTGCGGTCGTACTTGCCTTTCAAAACCATGACGGGCGAGAAATCGATCAGGCCGCGCGTCAGGTTGCCGTCGTCGCGGCGCTCGATCACGCCCATCAGGGGATAGATGTCCGGCCCCAGGACCTTTTCCGAATCGATCAAGGCGGAAAGAGTCTTCACCTGGCCGAGATCGTGCAGGCCGGGGCGGCGGGTATGGCCAGTCAGCTCGACCATGCCGGTGCGCTTTTCGCGGCTGGGGGAAACCATGAGGATGGCGCCATCGCCGAACTGCAGGTCATAGGCGTTGCCGGTAATCTCGCGCACATCCTCGCGCCCGTCGCGTCCCAGCGTGAATTTCATCAGCCGGTTCTGACCCGGCTTGAGGAAACCGCCTGAGAGGTCGAGCGCCTCCTGCAGTGAAAGCTTCTCGCCTTCGCCGCTTTCGAACACGGTGCTGCGCACGCCCGGCAGGATTTCATAGATGGCGGGACGCTTGACTGCGCCCGCCACCGCCAGCGTCGGCCCGATCGGCGGCACGATCAGGCGGTCGCCGTCGCGCAGCTGCAGGTCCATCATGGTGCTGCCGTGTACCAGCAGGCCGTAAAGATCGATGATGGTGCTGCGGCCCTGGCGCACCAGCTTGATCTGCCGCAGCGAACCCGTCTTCTGCACGCCGCCCGCCTGCATCAGCACATCGGTGACGGTGTGATAGACCGAAGCGGTGAAACGGCCGGGCTTGTGCACGTGCCCGACCACCAGAACGTCTATCTGCCGCACGGCGTCCAGGCTTATGAACAGGCTGGTGTTGTGGAGATTGGCGGTCTGAGCCTCGAGTGCCTCGCGCAACTGCGCCAGCGTCAGGCCTGCTGCCGGCACCGGGATCAGGTCGTCGACGATCAGAAATCCCTGCGAGTCGATGGCGTAAACCTTGTGGTCGCTGCGCTGGCCGGTGAAGGTGATCGACACGCGGTCGCCGCTGCTCAGCAGGAAATCGTCCTGCGCCATGCCGGCCGGCAGGCCGTCGCGGCGGGTCTTTTCCTTGCCGGCTTCGCCATTGTCAGCGCCGAACAGGTCGTAACCGAACTGATCCAGATTCTCGACGATGCGCGACGAGTAGGCTTTCTCAAGCGGGGAGGCATCGCGCCCCTCGTCGCTCAATTTTTCGACGATCGCCTGGGTCGAAGCCGGGGTCAGCACGGCGCGGCTGGCGGGCTTGTCCATTTTCTTGCGCGGCGCGGTCGCGGGGGCCCCCGGCGCTTTGGTTTCCTCGTCCATCCAGGGCGCGTAGGGGTGCGGCAGACCTTCGGCGCGCGCCCCGGAAACAGGGGCGACCCAGGCGAAAGAACAGAGCGCCGCTATGACAATCACAGATTGAAAAATGGCGTAAACCTCTACTTGTCCGGATATTAGCGTGCATACTATAGACTGCGGTCCCAGCGCGGGGGAATGCGCCCAAGGGGCTTCCCGGCAGTTCTCCACGGCCCATTTAATTACATAATATTAAAGTTAAGCCCTTAAGCGGCAATGAGAACCCGGGCATAATGGGTTGTAGCTTTTGCCATCCGTCCTGTGCTATCGGCAAAAAGCAATCCCACTTGAACCCGCTGCGTCCTGTTATGATCAAAGCCCTGCTCAGGCTCAATCCCGCCGCCAGCGACCCGCCGGAACTCCACCGCGGCCTGCTGGCGCATTACGTGCGCAACCACAGCGACACCTGGGGTGTGCCGGTGGCCTGCGCCCTGATCGGGCTTCTGATTGCACAATGGGAACCGTTGTGGGAAGTCGGGCTGTGGCTGATCTGCTCCTGGGTGTCCTCGATCGCGCTGATCGTCATCTGCAAGCGGTTCGGCGACGGCACGGCGGTCGAGCCTGCGCAATTGCGCCGCTGGGTGATCGCCATCGCCGTGCCGCGCTTTCTGTTCATCCTGTCATGGTCGTCGCTGGCGTTCTGGGCCTGGACGCCCGAACAGCCGCAGACCTTCTTCGTCATCATGTCGATCCTTGTCTCGACCATGGCCATGAATGCCTCGCAGAGCGGCTCTTTCCTGCCTTTCTATTATATGGAGATGCTGCCCAAGCTTCTGGCCGTGCTTCTCGTCAGCCTGCCTTCGGGCAATATGTTCCAGGTGACGATCGCGGCGCTGGCGCTGATCGGCGCTGCGTTCTTCACCAAGATCGCCTACGCCATCAACCTGTCCACCCGCACCTTGCTGCGCCAGCAATACGAGCTTGCGCATGCCAAGGAGGAAGTCGAACAGGCCTCGCGCGCCAAGTCGTCATTCCTCGCCACCATGAGCCACGAAGTGCGCACGCCGCTTAACGGCGTTCTGGGGATCATCAACCTGCTGAAAGACACGCCGCTCACGGCCGAGCAGGCGGAGTACGTCGAAACCGTGCGCTATTCCGGCGAAACCCTGCTGACGATGCTCAACGACATTCTGGATTTCTCCAAGATGGAGGCCGGCAAGTTCGATCTCGAGGACGTGTCGTTCGAGACCGGGCGCCTGGTCGAAAGCGTGGTCAACCTGATGTGGTCGCGCGCGGCCGAGAAAGGCCTGATGCTCGAAGCCGAGGTCGAAGGCAACATGCCGCCCTTCATCACCACCGATCCCACGCGCCTGCGCCAGATCCTGCTCAATCTCGTCGGCAACGCCATCAAATTCACCGACAAGGGGCGGGTCAGCATCATCCTGCGTGCCGTCGGCGACGGAGCGGGGGGTGACTTCACCGACTTTCCCGCGCCGGGGCAGAGCCTGTGGCTGCATTTTGACGTCGTCGACACCGGCATCGGCATTTCCGAGGAAGCGCGGGCCAAGCTGTTCCGCGAGTTCAGCCAGGTCGACTCCTCGATCGCGCGCAGATACGGCGGCACCGGTCTCGGCCTTTCTATCTGCCAGCGCATCGTCGCGCTGATGGGCGGGCGCATGGGCGTGGAAAGCTGGCCGGGGCAGGGCAGCGTGTTCTGGTTCGAGATCCCCGCGCGCGTAGCCTCGTCTGATGCTTCTATCACCGGCTACGAAGATACCGGCGATATTCCGCATCTGACACCGCTCAACATCCTGCTGGCCGAGGACAACCGGGTGAACCAGAAAGTTACCGCGGGCCTGCTGGAAAAATTCGGCCACGGCGTCACGATCGCCGAGGACGGCGCCGAGGCGCTCGAAGCGGTGCAGAAAAGCGCTTACGACGTGATCCTCATGGACATGCAGATGCCGGTGGTTGACGGCCTGCAGGCCACGCGCAACATCATCGCCCTGGGCGGGCGTTACGCCAATATCCCCATCATCGCGCTGACGGCGAACGCGCTGCGCGGCGACGACGCGCGCTGCTTCGCCGCCGGCATGGTCGATTACGTTTCGAAGCCCGTGCGGCCGGTCGAGCTGTTCCGCGCGCTCGCGCGTCAACTGCCCGACAAGGTCATCGATGCGGGCCTGCCGGGCCCGGCGATGGCGGGCGCGGGCGGTGGCAACATCCGCGAGCTTGAGAAGGCGCTCGGGCCGTCCTTTATCGCCAACTTCATGAAGGACTATCTGCCCGAGCTTGAAAATCTTTATCGCCGCATCGAAACCGCGTACGACCAGGGCGACGAGAAGGAGTTGCTGCACGCCGCGCACGATCTCAAAAGTCTGAGCGCGCTGTTCGGTCTGGGACAGATGAGTGCACTCGCAAGCGCCGTTGAAATGTGCTGCCTGCAGGGCCGTTGGCAGGACTCCGGTCCGCAGGTCGGCAAGCTGCAGGCGCGTTTCGCCGACGATCTCGAGGCGCTGCGCCAGGCGCGCGGTTTGTAAAATCGCCCCTGTTTTCGCTATTTTTTCTATCAGAAAACGGGCTTTCCAGCATAAAAAAATATGTAAAATAAAAAACTTAAGAAAACTTTAAAAACCCGTTTGACACGGCTTTGCGCTTCGGTATATAAGGGCCGCCTCGGCTGAAAGACGCTGATCTATCTGAAAACCGCTTGACCGTGCGCTGCCTGCGCCCTATTTTGCAGGCATCAACTGAAAACGGCTGCCGGGGTTACGCTCCGGCTAAAGATAGAAGCGGTTCCGCAAGGGACTGTGCAAAGGTTCTTGTACATCGTGAAAGAAAGAAGAGATACGCAGGCAGCAGCGCTGTGGTACGTGTTGAACACACATACGACGGAATTAGCTGACGCTGAGCGTATTTACTTACGTGACGCAATTGTCAGCAGATTCTTTGTCAATCAACTGTATCTGCCTTCGGACTTGTCCGAGAGCAGATGCTGAAATCAAACTTGAGAGTTTGATCCTGGCTCAGAACGAACGCTGGCGGCAGGCCTAAAACATGCAAGTCGAACGCTGTAGCAATACAGAGT
>CAZNYM010000038.1:0-3597 GCA_964577255.1 uncultured Pseudobdellovibrionaceae bacterium
CGGTCTATACCGGCGGCGCGCTCAGCCGCAACCAGGTCCATGTGGCGCTCGAGGGACCGCAGGCCTCCTGCAGCCTGAACGGCGTGGCGCTGATGCAGGGGCATCAGCACGCCGACACGACGATTTTGGTTGAACATCTGGCGCCGCACTGCCGCAGCAACCAGAATATGCGCACGGTGCTTGACGATTCGGCCCACGGCGTGTTCCAGGGTAAGGTACACGTGCATCAGCCGGCGCAGAAGACCGACGGTTACCAGCTTTCCAAGGCGCTGCTGCTCTCCGAGGGCGCAGTGATGGACACCAAGCCCGAACTTGAAATTTACGCCGACGACGTCAAATGCTCGCACGGGGCCACGGCCGGGCAGATCGACGAAGATGCGCTTTTTTACCTGCGCGCGCGTGGCATACCCGAGCGCGAGGCCCGTTCCCTGCTGGTGCGGGCTTTTATCGGCGAGGCTTTTGATTCTCTCACGGATGACGCCCTGCGCGCGCGCCTGATGGATAAGGTGGATGAATGGCTGCGCTAGACACGAAAATCCTGCGCGACGATTTCCCGGTTTTCCGTAAAACTATGAACGGCAAGCCGCTGGTGTATCTGGATACCGCTTCAAGCGCGCAAAAACCCGCCGCCGTGATCGAATCCATGAACGCTGTGATGACTGGACATTACGCCAACATCCATCGCGGCCTTTATGAATTCAGCCAGAGAACGACTTCGTCCTATGAAGCCGTGCGCGGCAAGGCGGCGCGGTTCATCAACGCTTTTTCCGAAGACGAAATCGTGTTCACCCGCAACACCACCGAAGCCATCAACCTGGTGGCGCAGAGCTGGGGGCGCGCACAGCTGCGTGCAGGCGACGAGATCCTGCTGACGGGTATGGAGCACCACGCCAATATCGTGCCGTGGCAGATGATCGCGGCCGAACGCGGCGCCGTTATCAAGGTCGTGCCTGTTCTGGACAACGGTACACTTGATCAAGATGCGTTCGCAAAGCTTGTAACCCCGCGCACGAAAATGCTGGCGCTTGTCCATGTTTCCAATGCTCTTGGCACCGTCAATCCTGCGGCTGAACTGATCAAGACGGCCAAAAGCATCAATCCCGCGCTGGTGGCGCTGGTCGACGGCTCGCAATCCGCCGTGCATGGCCCCGTGGATGTGCGGACCCTGGGCTGCGACTTTTTCGCCTGCACGGGGCACAAGCTTTATGGACCCAGCGGGACGGGATTTCTGTGGGGGCGCTACGAGCTTCTGCAATCAATGCCGCCTTACCAGGGCGGCGGCGACATGATCGAGCAGGTTAGTTTCGAGGGCACGACCTATAAACCCGCGCCGGCGCGTTTTGAGGCCGGCACGCCCGCGATCGTCGAGGTGATCGGCCTGGGCGCGGCGCTCGATTACCTGACGGGGATCGGCATGGCGGCGATTCATGCGCAGGAGCAGGCACTGAAGGATTACGCGCTGCCGGCGCTGGCGGCGGTGCCGGGGCTGACGTTTTACGGCGCCGGGGTGCAGAAGGCCGGCATTTTCAGCTTTACCGCTTCCTGGGGGCATCCGAGCGACATCAGCATGATTTTGGATCAGCAGGGCATTGCGGTGCGGGCCGGGCATCATTGCTGCCAGCCGCTTATGAAGCGCCTGGGGGTCGAGGGCACGATCCGCGCTTCCCTGGGGCTTTACAGCACGCGTGCCGACATCGATGCCCTTGTCAAAGGACTGGAAAAAGCCAGATCATTACTGTCATGAAACAGGTTGCCGACGAACAGATGGTCCGGAACGCCCTGGGCGCCGAATACGACGAAATGGCCGAGCCGCCGCATATCGAGGCGAGCGCGGAGCATCCGCTGTGGCCGTCGGTGTGGAAGGGCTTGCGCAGCGTGTTCGATCCCGAGATCCCCGTCAATGTCTACGAGCTGGGGCTTATATATAAGGTCGACATCCGCGACAACGCCGAGGGCAAGGCCGATATATATGTGCAGATGACGCTGACTTCGCCCGCCTGCCCGGTGGCGCAGGAAATGCCCGGCATGGTGCAAAGCGCACTGTTTCCGCTCGCGGGCGTGGGGCATGTCGATGTAGAGATCATCTGGGACCCGGCGTGGGAGCCCTCGATGATGGCGGAAACCGCTAAACTGCAGCTGAACATGTTTACCTAGGGAGATTTGACATGAGCATTCCCCTGACACTGACCGATGCCGCCCGTGCCCGCGTAAAAGCGGCCTTAGAGAAAGACACAACCGCCCTCGGCCTGCTGCTGCGGCTTGAGAAAACCGGCGGCTGCGGCAATTTCGAGTATAAAGTGGGTTATGTCCACGCCGAAGACAAGGAACTGGAGCGTATCGAGATCGCGCCGGGTGTGGCGCTTTACATCCCGGTCGCCGACGGCCTGCGTCTGTTCGGCATGACGATCGATTTTGTCACTGATAAAGTCGGCAACGCGCAGTTCGTCTTCACGAACCCTCAGGAAACCGGGCGCTGCGGATGCGGCAAATCGGTAACTTTCGAGCGCTGATCACCAGGCGAGCGTGCCACCGTCCCTGACGAAGGCCACGGCCTTGTTGCCGCTTTCATTGTAGGAAAGCTTGTCGAAGCACACCGACGCCGCGTGCGCGATGCCGCGCCCGTGCGGTTTGTCGGCGCGCGAGGGGTCGATCTTCATGTGCTGTTTCCAGTCGAAGCCGCTGCCTTCGTCGATGATGACGATATAGGTGCCGCCGTCCTTGTGCGTCAGGGTCGCTTCGGCCTTGCGGGTATTGAAGCGCGGATTCTGCTGGCGGGCGCGGACTTCGGCCTGCCAGCGACCACTTTGCAGCAATTCGCGCTTGAGATCGTAGCCAATCTCAAGATTGCCGTGCTCGATCGCGTTGAACATCAGCTCGGCAAGGCCGGTGACGATGTTGTGCGGCTCGGAGAAGAAATGGGCCAGGAAACGGGCCAGCTGCTCGGCTTCCTCAAGCGTGCGGAATTCGAAGCGGCCGCTGCGCATCATGTCAAACCCGCTCTGGTAATTGACCATCATCGTGCGCGGCATGTCGGCCGGGCTGGTGAACACGGGGTCGTTGGCGGCGTTGTCGCGCGACGGTTCCGTGGAAAAAAGGATATTGTGCATGATTTTCTCCCTAGCGTTCGGAAAACGCGGTCATCAGCGACCGGTGTATGGGTTTAAGCAGGTAGTCGAGAATGGTTTTGCGGCCGGTCACGATGTCGGCCATGACCGTCATGCCGGGCATAATCATGTTTCTGCCGGCCTGGGTGCCGACGTAATTATGATCGAGAACGATGCGGCCACGGTAATAACGGTCGCCTTCCTGGCCAGCGAACGTGGTGGCGGAAAGGGACGAGAGTTTCCCTTCCACCGTGCCGAAGCGTGAGAAATCATAGGTGCTAACCTTGATCTGCACCGGCTGGCCGATGCGGATATTGCCGATATATTGCGGCGGGATGCGCGCTTCCACCACCAGGGCCTCGTCGAGCGGCACGATCTCCATCAAGGTCTGACCGGGCTGGATCACACCGCCGATGGTGTTCACGGCCAGTCCCTTGATCACGCCGCGCACGGGGGCGCGCACTTCAAGGCGGGCGACGCGATCGCGCAGCTT
>CAZNYM010000038.1:3697-18165 GCA_964577255.1 uncultured Pseudobdellovibrionaceae bacterium
TCGCGCTGAAGGATCTGGTCCTCGATCACGCGTTTTTCCTTCAAGCGGGAATCGGCCATGGATTCAAAAATGCGACCATGCTCGCGGATCAGGGTCTCGGTGGCGCCGGAAATGGTGCTGAAAGCGGGCTGACGCTTTTCAACAAAGGCGCTCAGACGCTCTTTTTGCATCAGGAGGATGGTCTGCTGGCTCTGCGCCCGCGCCAGATCCTCGTGCGCGCCAGCACCGTTCAGGCGGACGAGAATCTGTCCCTTTTCGACGATATCGCCCTCGGCTACGCCGATATCCTCCACCAGACCGCCGTCGAAATGCTGGACGATCTGCTGAAAGCCCTGCGGCACCACTTCGCCCGCGGCGCGCGCCACTTCGTTGATGTTGGTTACAGCCGCCCACACCAGGAACGTCGTCACCGTCAGGCTGATACCCATGATGGTGAGGCCGGCCAGGCGCGGGTGGATGGTCTCTTTAAGCCGGGCCGATTGCGAGAGATAGCGCAGCTGCGCTTCATAGGAACGGTCTTTTTTCCTGAATTTTTTCATCATGGCGATCACCATTGCTCTGTACGAAGTTTGCCCAGCATGAAAGCACGCGGCCCCACCTGCGGCGGAACATCGCGCTGCATGACCACGATCGTGTCGGCCATGTTCATGAAATCCTCGCGGTGCGTGACCATGATGACGGTGCGCTTGCGGCGGTAGCGCAGCAGATGGTCGCGCAGGAATGTTCCTGCCTCCTCGCTCAAAAGCGAATTCGGCAGCTCGTCGATCAGCAATATGGATGAATCATGGAGGTAGGCGCGCACCATCGCCAGGCGCAGCTCAAGGCTTGAGGACAGGCGCAGATTGCCGTCGCCGCCGATGATGGTGTTCAATCCCTCGGGCAGGGCCCGGATATCGTTGAGGACGCCCGCTTGCCCCAGGGCGATCTCGATCTCGCGCGTGCCGGCGAGCGGATTGGAAAAGCGCAGGTTTTCGGCGATGGTGCCGTGGAAGAAACTGGTGTTCTGGGGGATGTAGGCGATGTGGCGGCGCAGGTCGAGCGGGTCGAGCTGGCGGATGTCGAAACCGTCGATCCGCACACTGCCCGTTGTCGGCACATACATGCCTTTGACCATTTTAAGGAGGCTGCTTTTGCCCGAACCGTTGGTGCCGGTGATGGCGACGATGTCGCCCGGCAGCGCCTCGAACGTCAGGCCGGAGAAAAGCGGGCTGCCCTCGGGACTGTAGCGCATGGAAACGTTCACGAACGAAACCCGGCCCTTGATGGCCTCGAGGCGGGCGGCGGCGCGATGCGTCGTCGCTTCTGTATCGATATCCACCAGGCGGTTGACCTGCAGGATGCTGTTGCGCAGCTGGTCGAGACGCGGGATCATGGTGCAGAGACTGTAAAAAGGCGTCAGGATCCGCCACACCAGGATCATGGTCGCCACCAGGGCGCCCGTAGTCATCTGCCCGGCCCAGATCATGCCCACGCCCAGCCCGACGATCACCACGGCCGAAAGCACCGTCAGGCTGTTGGCAAGCGTCTCGCCGACGATGCCCAGCCACGACAGGCGGTAGGCCGCGATCGCATCGCGGGCGGCTATATCGTGGAATTTCTGCGACCACAGGCGATTGAGGCCGGCGGCGTTGATGGCTTCGAGCTTGTCGATGGCCTCGATCGAGAATTGCTGGCGGGCGGTCGCAGCCTTGGCCGACACCCGTATCGCCACGCGCACCTTGCGCCAGATCATATAGAAAAGGAACAGATAGAGCCCCGCCATCAGCAGGGGAACGAGAACGAGCGGGCCCGCGACGATGGCGATCGCGACAAGCGCCACCACCATGAACGGCAGCTCGAGCATAGAGAGGAACACCGAGCCGCTGAAGAAATCGCGCACCGCCTCGAAGGTCTTGATGCGGGCGACCTGCGAAGGCACCGACGCGCGCTCGATATAGCCGGGGGCGAGGTGGATGAGATGATCAAAGATCTTCTTGCTGACGATATTGTCAAGGCGTGCAGCCATCACGGAAAGATGCTGCGAGCGGATGCAGCGCAGCATCCATTCCAGCAGCAACCCGGAAGCGACACCGGCCGCCAGCATGGGGATGATGTCGTCGGAACGCGTCGAGATTACCCGGTCGTAAACCAGCATGATGTAAAGAGGGGTGAGCAGAGCTACGGTGTTGAGGACCAGTCCCAGGGCCAGAACCTCCCACAGTGTGCCCTTGAAGCGTCCGATCAGGGCGGTAAACCAGCTGTGCCGGGTGCCGGCGCGCATGGTCTTGGAGGTCGCCGCCTTGTCTTCATTATAAGGCTGGAAGAACCAGGCTTCGCCGCGCACCTTTTTTTCGGGTACGGGCTCGACGGCCTGGCTTTGCCCGTTAAAAATCTGGCCTTTGCCGAGAAGAATTAAGGGTTCGTCGACGGCGCCGTGCGCGACGTACAGGCAGGGCATAAGCCGCTCGTCGACCTTGTCGATGCTTATCTGCTCCTGGCGCGCGTAATAGCCGATATTGGCCATGGCGTTGAGGAAATCGGTCTGGTCGAAGCGCTCCGGCTCGTGGGGCAGGGCGTTGACGATCTTGTAGCTCTTGCCCTGCGGATTAAGCCGGGCACTTAGCTCGCAAAGACAGGCCCGCCAGGGGGCGGCTTCGGCATTGCTTTGCGTCCATGATGTCTGCGCCAGCGTATCGGCCAGCGCGCGGGCGTCGAGTGTGTTCATGCGCGCAGCTCTCCGTACATGATGTTGTCATGAAAGTCGCTGACCGGGCGCAGGCCCTGCGCATCGAGGGTGTAATGGCGGTCGGCCAGGCGTCCGATGTTGAGGTCGTCCGTCACCAGGATCAGGGCGGCCTTGTCACGCAGGCGTCCGATCAGGCGGTACATGTAGCGATAGCCTTCGCGGTCGAGGTTGCGGTCGGCGTTGTCGAACAGGATGACACGCGGCTTTTCCGCCAGCACCCGGGCCAGCGTGATGCGCTGCGCCAGGCCCGGCGGAATGGCGTCGGTCTCCGTGCCTTCAAGGAACGTGTCGAACCCGCGCGGCAGCGCCGACACCTCCTTGTCGAGGCCCAGCAGGCGGGAGATGTCCTGCGCCTCCTGCATGTCGACCAGGCCGAAGCGCGTGATGTTGTCGCGTATGGTGCCGCGGAAAATCGCGCCCTTGGTCGTCATGAACCCGACATGGCGCAGGCGCAGGTAAGACGGGTAATGATGCGCCGGCATGCCATCGAGCAGAACTTCTCCGTGCGACGGGGTATAAAGGCCGGAAATGATGTTGAGAAGCGCCGTCTTGCCGGCGCCGTGCGCGCCCGAGATACGCAGCGATTCCCCGCGCGCCAGCGACAGATTGACATGGCTGAAGACCGGGGGCCGTTCCGGATCGGGCTGGAAGCCGACATCGCGCAGGACGAGCGCGCCCTGACGCGCGGGCTCCTCTTCCTCCTTGAGGGCCTTGCGCTTGATTTGGGGCAGGGAGAAGATTTCCAGCACTTTCTGGCGGGCGACACAGTAATCCTGATAACGCGCCCACAGGCTCAGCACCATCTGCACCGGCTGGATGATGCGGCCGGACAGCAGGATGGCAGCGATCAGTGCGCCCGAAGTCATGTGACCGTTGACGACCAGATAGGCGCCGTAGGTGACCACGGCGGCGGTGAGAGCATGGCTGCAGACGGTCGAGGAATTGAACGTGCGGGCGCTGACTTCCGTCACCTGGAAATTGGCCATGGTCGATCTGTCCTCAAGTTTCTCGTAGCGGCGCTGGAAATTGTCATCAAGTGCGAAAGCCTTGATGGTATGAATGCCTTCGAGTGATTCGATCAGGAAGTTGTAGCGCTCGTCGTCGGTATGGTCGCGGCGGATCAGGGCGCGTTTGAGACGCGTGCCGTACCACAGGGATGACAGGGTGAAAAGCGCCAGCATCGCGAGCGGCACGGCGACGAGTGGCCCGGCGATATAGGCGATCAAACCCAGATACAAAGGCAGGAATGCAAGCTCGAGCAGCGTGACCATCGAGAATCCGCTGTTGAAATCCTTCAGGCGCGGGATGGCGGAAATGCGCGCCAGGTGCCGGCCGGTGCCCGCATCCTCGAACTGGGCAGGATCGGCCTTCAGCATGTGGTCCATCGCCTGGCACGAAAGGGTGTGCTCGTAACTTAGCCCGTTCCAGCCGATGGTGCTGGCCCGCGCCAGCCGCAGGGCGGTATCGAAGAACACGGCGATCACCACGCCCGCGATCAGAACCGGCAGCGTGCCGGATTCCGGATGCGGAATGATGCGGTCGTAAACCTGCAGTGTCAGGACCGGCAGCGCCAGCGACAGGATGTTGATGAACAGCGTCGCCAGGATCAGGCGCGGCGCGCAGATGCCGAAATCCTTGATGCCGGGGCGCGGCAGGGATTGATGTGTTTCCACGGATGAGCCCTCGCGTGCGTTGATCCAGTGTTACAGGCCGCCGAAGCCCAGGAAGCCGCCACCGCTGCCATGGTGACCGCCACCATGATGGCCGCCGCCGCCACCACCACCCAGGATCGACGATAGGCCTTCAACCACGCCGCCTGCGCCTGCGCCCGGCAGGTTCAGGATATCGCCCGCGCCGCCCAGGGCGTCGTTGAGCGTGCCGCCGACATCGCCTACATCGCCCAGGGGCGCTTCCGGCCAGTCCTGGTCAAGGCCGCCGACGCCAAGATCAAGGCCGATGCCTTCGCCTTCATTGATGCCGGAGAGAATGTCCAGATCGGCGTCCAGGCCCGCTGCTGCACCCAGGCCGTCGGCCAGGGCACCCAGGGAAGGATCCTCGACGAACGAGGAGAGCGCTTCGACATCCGCGTCGATATCGATGTCGATATCCCCGACCAGGCTTTCGACGGGATCGAGGCCGACATCGAGGTCGATGTCGTCAATGGGCAGATCGACGATGTCGAGCACAGCATTGACCGTCAGGTCGGTATCGCCGGCCGGTTCGCAATCATTGTCGTTCAGCAGGCCGTCAAGGGCGTTCATGGTGTCCTCGGTGACATCCGCCAGCGGTGCGCCTGCGATGTCGTCGATTACACCACCGATGTCGCCACCGTCATTCAGAAAATCGCCAACGACATCAAGCGGTGCTTCAAGCACATCTTCAACCGTTCCCCCGGCATCCGCCAGCACTTCCGGCAGGTCGCCATCCGCGGGCAGTATATCCTCCGCGACGTTGTTGATAACCGCGCCAATATCCCCGTCCAGCAGGTCGTCGGTAGCGGCCTGCAGGTTAATCTCCGGCAGGATGTCGCCCGCGATGTCGATCTCCGTACCGATCACAGGCAGGGATTCAAGGACATCGCCGGTATCAAAGGCACCAAGGTCGACGATATTGTCGTGCGAGATGTCGATATCGCCCAGCAGCATCTCGACCGGATCGAGAGGGATATCGAGCGACAGCTCGCCGCTGCCCAGAAACCTAAGGTCGCTGACGAGGCCGATATGCAGGTCCGGGTCACTGCCCGGGCCGCCCAAGAGGCCGCCCAGTATGCCCTGCGCCTGTTCCAGAAGATCCTGCACGGGATCGGGCAGGATGGTGATCAGGCCCTCGAGCACCGGATTGACGAGATCTTCGGCGTGGTTGATCAAGCCGATCAGATGGTCGTTCAGCGGGTCGGTCAGGTCGTTGCTGGCCAGTCCCAGCAGATTGTTGTTGTTATGCAGGAAATCGAGCGACAGGCCGCTGCCGTCGAGCAGATTGCCGTTGAGAATGTTCCCCAGCACGGCATCGATGTCGATATCGAGGTCACCCAGTATGGCCTCGACAGGATCGAGGATGATGTCGAAGTCGGCATCGAGCAGGCCGGATTCGACATCGAGCGTCAGGTCGACGTCGTCGCTGTCATTGTCGCCGCCGTTGTCGCAATGCGGGTCGCCGCCGGGATCGCCAGGTTTGCCCGGGTCGCCGGGCCTGCCCGGACCTCCCGGGGTTCCGGGGCCGCCGGGCGTGCCCGGCGCGCCGTCCGTCCCCGGGTCGGCGGCGCTGCTGGCGAACGCCTGGCCGTCCCTGCCGCCGCCGCGTCCACCCCTGGCCGCGTAAGCCGCATTGTTGTGTCCTGTTCCTGAATCTTCGGCCGTGCCGCCGGTGGGGGTTGACGTGGTGTTGTCGGCTGCCGCCAGGCCCTGGCCGCGCAGGCCCGAAGCCTTTTCACCCGCCGCACGCAGGGCGGCCGCGTCGATGTCCGCCGCTTCGGTGTTTCCGGCAAAGCCGGCCTGACGCAGGGACGGGTCGTTCAGTATGCCTTCGCCGCCGGCGCCCAGAATGGTGAACGGGTTGTTTTCCGGGCGCACTTCGGTGCTCTGCTGTGATTGCAGCACCAGATAATTGAGGTTACCCGAGCCGAACAGGCCTTCGGTGACCCCATCAAGATCTTCGGCCGTGTACATGTCTGCATTCAGCTTGGCGGCGGGAATGTCGGCCATCTGCTCCAGGGCGTTGTTTTCGCCGGGGGTCGGGGTGTCTGTCACGCTCATTGTTCCTCAACCTTTCGTTGGTGATCCTTTGTTAAGGTTACACGCAAAAGTTTAAGCGCTTGTGAAGGTTAGATTCAATTTTCCCTTTAAAACCAAATGGTTAGTATGGATTTTCATTTTCGGATCACACCATACCTTGGAGTGGGCTTTCGCCTCCCGGCGTATGTTTTCCCCGGGTATGGAGGAAGAGGGGCGAGGGCTGTGGTCTTGCAGGGTGCGAAATCCTGGTTTCCGGAGGGCCTTGTGGGGCTGGTTTTATTCGTATAAAAAAAGTTTGCACAATCCCTGTAATTAACATATTGTAATAGCCATAATCTTCTGTAGAGCGACTTTTATCAAGGAAATCAATGTCATGGCTCATCTTAAAGGACTGGTGATCGGCGTCGCCAACGACCACTCTATCGCCTGGGGATGTGCCCAGGCCCTGCATGCCGCCGGGGCTGAAATCGCCATGACTTACCTCAACGACAAGGCCAAGCCCTATGTCGCGCCGCTGGCCCAGAGCGTGAACGCTTCGCTGTTCCTGCCGCTCGATCTGAACGTGCCGGGTCAGTTCGAGGCCGTGTTCGCCGAAGTGGAGAAGAAGTGGGGCAAACTCGATTTCGTAGTCCATTCCATCGCTTACGCGCCCAAGGACGATCTGTTCGGCCGCGTAGTCGATTGTTCGCGCGAGGGGTTTCTTTCGGCCATGGACGTGTCGTGCTATTCGCTGATCCGCGTGGCCAAGGCGGCCGAGCCGCTGATGAATGAAGGCGGGTCGATCCTGACCCTGTCCTATTACGGCGCCGAAAAAGTCGTTCCCGGCTATTCGATCATGGGTCCGGTCAAGGCCGCGCTCGAGGCTTCGATGCGTTATCTCGCGATGGATCTGGGCCAGAAGGGGATCCGCATCAACGCGCTCTCACCGGGGCCGGTCAAAACCCGCGCCGCGTCGGGCCTGCCGAATTTCGACCGTCTCTACGACAAGGTGGCGCAGGATTCGCCGCTGCCGGGCAACCCCGTGACCATCGAGCAGATCGGCGAATACGCCGCCTTTCTGGTGTCGCCGGGCGCGCGGCACGTCACCGGGCAGGTGCTCTATATCGACGGCGGCTACTGCATCCGCGGCACCTGATACGGATCAGGTCTTCGCTGCTTTTTTACCCGCCATCACGCCCTTCATCGACTGCAGGAACGGCTTCTCTGCCAGCGTGTAGAAGCTCATGCCAATGATCACCGTCATGCATCCGGCCGCGATCACGGCCGCGACCGCCGGCAATCCCGCCAGCCCCAGCATGTTGATGACCTTGCCGGCCGTCGACAGGCAGAAGGGGTGCACAAGGTACAGCGAGTAAGAGGCATCCCCCACCTTGACCAGGAACGGGCGCTTCTTGGGAGGGTAGGCATCGCCCTTGCGGGCACGTTCGCGCACTTCCCAGTTCAGGGCGGCTACCAGCAGGAACGTGAAGGACGAGCCGAAGACCAGCACCCGGGTCAGCGTTTCCTCGTTGATAGCGCCTGGTGTCGCCACGAAACCGCCAGTGACGAAAAGCGCGAGACTCAATCCTATCGGCACCAGTACACCCAGCCGTGCCAGCGCATGACGGAAGCGGAAGGCCAGCGCCCCCATGAAGAACTCGATCATGTAAAGCGACAGGAAGTGATAATCCCAGAACATGATTCCGGGATGGGAATCCTTGAGCAGATAGCGCCCGGCGGCGATGAAGGACAGACCACCAATTGTGATCAGAAGAGCGCGCAGGCCTCCGCCCAGGCTGGCGACGCAGAATACAAGGAAATAAAAGATGATCTCGTGCTCGACCGTCCAGCCGACGAATACCAGGGGCAGGCCGGCCTGCGGGAAGATCAGCAGCGATTTTATCACCGTCTCCCAGGTCTGCACGCCCGAGCCCATTGTCATCGCGGGATTGATCATCCAGACAAAGACAGCCAGGCCGACGAATAGGAAATAGACGGGATAGATGCGGATGAAGCGGCTGACCAGCCATTTGCGCGGATCGAAACGCATGTCGAAGGTGACGTAACACATGATGAAGCCGCTGATGACGAAGAACAGATCAGGGGCGGAATAGCCGAAATCCATCCAGAAACTGTGGAAGTGCGAAAGCGACGGCACCAGCCGCGCCAGGTCTTCGACGTGGTAGACAAGCACCATCATCACCGCCAGGCCGCGCAGCCACTGCACCGACATCAGCTCGCTACGGTGAAATGTCGGCGCCTTGATGTAACCGATATAGGTCGAAAGCAGCTTGTTCATGATGTCTTTCTTTTCTGTCTATTCTGCAGAAGGTTTTCGTAGATTTCCCAGATTTTACCGGCGTGTTTGTCCATACCGTGTACGGCAGCCACCAGCCTCTGCCCCGTTACTCCCATGGTGCCGAGGCGCTCGGGATGATCAAGGCATTCCTGCAGGGCCTTGTGCAAGCCGGAAGCAGTGATGGATGTGACGAGATAACCGGTTTTTCCGTCGATCACGTAATCGGGTATGCCGCCGACGGCGAAGCCGATCACGGGCGTGGCGAAGGACAGCGCTTCGACGCCGACCAGCGGGCCCGGATCGTCCCAGATTGAGGGAATGATGAAAACATCGGCCCTGGCATAGGCGGCCGCGAGGCCGGTATGGTTGACCCAGCCGTGGAAGGTGATCCTGTCTTTGATGCCAAGCCGTGCCGCCAGTTCTTGCGCAGGGGCCAGACGTGGCCCCTGGCTGTATACGTCAAGCCGCCAGTCGCCACGCAGACCCGTAAGGGCACGAACCAGGATCTCAAGACCCTTGCCGGTGACAGCCTGACCGGAAAACAGAAATTCAAGCGGGCGGCTTTGCCCGGCGCCGCGGCGCTTGTCGATCGTTTCTGTCGCGTGAGCCCAGAATTTACTGAAATAAGGAATTTTGTGAACGCGCTCGGGATTGAATCCGTTTTGCAGCAGCATATTGTGCATATGCGTGCTGCCGACGATCTGGGCGTCGAAGCGCCTGTAAAGGTCGCGCTCATCGATTTTTTTCTGCAGGCTCAGAAGTTGGGGAATTTTCGATCCCGGTGCCGGGCGGCCGATGACGCAGCCATAGCAGGCGCATTGCGCATCGAGCGGCCGGCGGCAACGATCGCCGGGCCAGCGGCGCTTGCCCCGGCGCAAGCAGGTCGAGGTGTAATCGTGAAATGTTCGCACGAGTGGCAGATCCAGATTGAACAGGGCCGAAAGCCATTTCATGTCGCTTAGCAGGTGAACGTGAAGGATATCTCCGCCTAGCGCGCGCAGATCATCCGGGCTTTGCACAGGGCGGAAATCCAGTCCCGCGGTTTCAAGACTTGCGCCCAGAACCGGGTTGATATGGGCGATAATTGGGTCTTTTTGCATCCGC
The DNA here is from genome assembly GCA_964577255.1 of uncultured Pseudobdellovibrionaceae bacterium. Taxonomy (GTDB): domain Bacteria; phylum Pseudomonadota; class Alphaproteobacteria; order Micavibrionales; family Micavibrionaceae; genus Micavibrio_C. Next base: position 13,536 of record CAZNYM010000038.1, read on the forward strand.
GCCAGCTGGATCACGTAATTGGGCAAGCCGCCGATACCCATTTCTTCGCCCAAGTGAATGATTTTCATGGCGCGGCATCCTTTCTGACCGTCGCCGCCAGCAGGCCGAGCATGAGAATGCTGACCAGGAGAAAATGCATATTCTGCAGGAACAGCATGTCGACCATACCGAACGTCATATAGGCCCCCAGCGATCCCAGCGCGGCCAGGATGAAGGCGTCGGAGGGGTTGCCCTGGCGTTCGCGCCATCCACGCAGCAGGCGCAGAAGGCATGCCAGAAGAAAGCCGATATAGGCTGTGAAACCAAGCAGGCCCGTGCCGGTCAGGACCTCGAGGTAGGTATTGTGACAGTGCAGAGATTCATACCCGAGTGGCACGTTGAGATTGATGCCGCCATGGGCGTACACGGCGTCCTTGAAGCCGCCGAACCCGACGCCGGTCAGGGGGCTGTCGGCGAACACTTCAAGCGCCCGGCCCCAGATGATCAGGCGGTCGAGCACGGCTTCGGCTCGCCCCGGCACCAGGCTTGTGAGCGCGCCGTCCCAGCCGTAAATCAGCAGCAGGCTGAAAAGTCCACCGGCGATCAGCGTGCCGCCCACCGCCACCGCCGTGAAGCCGAAACGCGGGCGCGCTACCAGCAGCAGCACGGTGCCCATGACCAGGCCGCCGAGCAGGCCGCCGCGCGATTTGGCGAAATACATGCCGCCCAGGCAGATGACCAGCGAAACGATGGCGAGTTTGCGCCATATCGGGCGCGGCGGGAACACGATCAGGCTGATAGTCACGCTCATGGTCATGGCCAGATACATCGCCAGGCCCTGCGCGCCGCCGAAAGTGCTGCCGGCCCGGCCCGAAACATCGAAAGTATGGCGGATTTTACTCAGCGCCGAAGGGATGGGCGGCTCGATGCCCAGAATTTTACTGATCGAGCGGCCGTTATTGAGCACCTCGACAATGCCGTCGAGCGCGAACAGGGCGGGAATGGCGATGAAAATCGCCGCCGCCCAGTCCCACAGCCGCCGGTCGGCCACGTGGAATGCCATCATCAGCACCGGCAGAACCATGAACCATTCAATCAGGCGTATGATCTGCTTGACCGTGCCGCCGGTGTTAACCGCCGTCAACAGCGACAGCATGGCGCAGACGATCAGCGGCAGGGCTGCCCAGACGATGAAGGGAATCCGCAGGCGGTCTTCCGCCTTGCGCATCATGAAGAAGGGCCAGGCCATGCCCCACACCACGATCACACCGTCGGCCATGTTGAGGGGAATGCCTGCCACGGTCTTCTGCAGTGGAATGGCGATGCTCAGGATCAGCAGGCTGAAGGGAATCTCGGGCCGTTGCAGGATCACGGCGAAGCCGATCAGGGCCCCCACGGCGGCCACGCCCAGCACGGGGCTCTGTACGGTGATGAAAGCGGCGATGGCCCCCGCTACGATGGCGAATAGCAGGGCCGGAATATCGGTCTGTACCGTCGCTGTGCCCGCTTTCATGGCCTGACATCCCACGACAGCGGTTCAAGCGCGATGATGGCTTTGTAGCCTTCCGTCCGCCGGCGGGCGTTTTCGGGGTCACCCGGTAGCACCTTATATATAAGCAGGGCCAGACACAGAACGGAATCTGTGATCATCTTGAGCAGGGCAGTTTCAAGGATGTGCCGGTGCTTGCGGTAGAGAATATAGCGGCTTTTGCGCAGCTCCATGCTCATGCGCGGATTGAAGGGGCGGGCGGTGCGGGCGGCGCGCTTGCCGCTCGGCGCCCGGCCGGATGTCTGACCGCCCAGGTGCGTCACCGTGGCGTAAGGCAACAGGAAAAGGTCCCAGCCCGCCCGGCGCGCCCGCAGGCACCAGTCCATATCCTCGTCGTACATGAAAAACTGCTCATCCAGCAGGCCGATCCTGTCAACCACCGCCTTGCGCACCATCAGGCAGCAGCCGTGGATGCGGTCGATGGCCAGGGCCTGGTCGCGGTTCTGGTTTTTGCCGGGGAACTGCGGTCCAGCAACGGCGCGCAGGATCATCTCCGCGATGGTGGGGAAGCGGCAGGGGTAATCCTGGTCGGTGCCGTCCGGGTTGAGCACGCGCGGCCCCACCATGCCCGTATTTTTTTCCCGCTCCATGAACGTTACCATATCGCCCAGGGCATGCTCCTCGAGGAAAGCGTCGCTGTTGAGCAAAAGGATGTAGGGAGAGGTCGCTTCCCGCAGGGCGCGGTTGTTGCCAGCAGCGAAGCCGATATTGCCCCCGGCGTCGATCAGGCGGATATCGGGATGCGCCGCGCCGATGGTTTCAAGGCTGCCGTCTTCCGAACCGTTATCGACGACGAAGATTTTTACCGGCACGTTGTCCCGGGCGGCGCGGTCCTTGGCGGTCTGCACAGCGCGACAGGTCAGGTCGGCCGTTTTGTAATTGACGATGACGATGTCGACGGACGGCAGGGGGGTCATGTCAGGCCGCGTCCTTTCCCGCTTTGAGCGCCGCCCCGCACAAGAGGCAGTCGGCGTGTAGGTCTTCGGAGGAAATTATAGGAAAATCAAAAGCTTGGCGGCTTTTATTCATATCCAGGAAAAATTGATCGTCTTCCGAAAATTTGGTGATTACAAGTTCCCCCGCGCCGTAGCCTTCGATCATCCATGAAGCGATCATCCCGACCTCGGCCCCGAAACCGGCGCCGAGATTGAAAATCCCTCCCTGCGGGCGGGCGGCGACCTGGCCCAGCATCGGCGCCAGGCGCCAGACGGCGACGAAGTCGCGGCGGACGGAGGGGCTCATGTCGTAAATGATCCGCTTGCTGTCGCGCAGGGTGGTCTGCGCCATGCCGAAAAAGGATTTGCGGCCGTACTCGAAGCCGAAGACATTCGAAGCGCGCAGGATCGTCAGGCGTTCTTCGGGCAGGATGATGGCCAGCGCGCGCTCGACCGTCAGCTTGTTGCGGCCATAGACATTGACCGGGCGTGGCTCCTGGTTTTCCGCGAGCGCCAGGCCCGTCAGCGGACGGCCGTAGACCATGCGCGAGCTCATCATCACATATTGTGCACGCTCCGGGGCGATCAGGCGGGCCAGGCGGCTGTCTAGGTCTTCGCTTTCGGCATAGGGTTCACTGCGCAGGCGCGGGGAAAAGGCGAGGTTGATGACGACGTCGCTGCCGGCCACCCACTTCGTGTCCCGCAGGGCTTCTTCATGCGACAGATAAGCCCACGAAGTGCCCGCCGGATGATCGCGCAGCGTCCGGGCGATAAATCCGCTCTTGCCGACGACCGTGACCTTCATGCCTGATCTTTCCAGAAATATTGATGCATGCTCAGTTTTCTCAGCACCGCCGGCGGCAGGCGTTCATGCTGCGCGCCCAGCATGAAACCCGCGTATTTGGCCAGCGTGCGGGGCACGATTCCGACGATGTCGAAAATATTGCCCTCCCGGGCCATGAATTTCAATTCACCAAGGACATAACGCATCCCTTCACCGCCGGATTTCAGCGTACGCTGCTTCAGCCAGGGGTCGACGTGCAAAAGCGCGCCGATATCGAAATAGCGGCGGAACTCCTCGGCCAGCGAATAATTATGGCTATGCCTGACACAGGCCTCGGCCAGATAAAGACTGGTATAACCCGCCTCGAGCAGCCGGCCCGCCGCCGCCATGTCTTCCCCCAGCGGCAGATATTCGGGGAAGCCGCCGATCTCCTTAAGCGCACGCGCACGGTAAGCGGCGAAGGAATTGGAGCAGAACAGCGCCTTGATGCCGCGCGCCGGAATGTCGGCCGCCGTGGTCGCGCGGCTTTGCGGCGGGTAATTATGCAGCCGGGCATAGCGGGCGGCGAGGGTGGCGTCCTCGTGCGGCAGCTGGCGGCCGCAGATAACGGCCACTTTCTCATCGCGCGCGAACGCTTCGATCATGCGGGCGACCAGGTCGGCGGCGGCCGGCAGGGCGTCCTGCGTCATATAAATAAGCATGTCCGCCTCCGGGCACAGCGCGGCGCCGAGATTGCGGGTCTTGCCGTGACCGAAATCCTGCTTGCGGATGACGTGAACCTCGTAACCGGCCGCGCGCAGCGTCTGCGCTGTGCCGTCGCCTGAAGACGAGTCGATGAACAGGATTTTGTCCGGCTGCGGCGAGAGCGCCCCGAGCGCCGGGATCAGCCGGTCGAGCCAGTGTGCGGCGTTGTAGGTCGGGATGATCAGGGCGCTTTTCATGGCCGCGCTCCCCCTAGAAGGCGTTCTTGCCGGTGAAACCCATCACCAGGGTGCGCATGATGATCATAAAATCGAACCACAGCGACCAGTTCTGGATGTAATTCATGTCGTATTCGAAACGGCGGCGCAGATCGTCCTCGGTGAAGGTGTTGCCGCGGGCGCCGTTGATCTGCGCCCAGCCAGTCAGGCCCGGACGCACCCGGTAGCGCAAGGAAAACTGGTCGACGACTTCCTCGTACACCTTGTTGCCGGCACGTACGCCGGGCGGATGCGGGCGCGGCCCCACCACCGACATGTCGCCGCGCAGGACGTTGATGAACTGCGGCAGCTCGTCCAGGCTGGTGCGGCGGATGAATTTGCCGATGCGGGTGACGCGCGGATCGTCACGGTCGGTCAGCTTGATGTCCTTTTGCTCGCAGGCCTCAAGGCGCATGCTGCGGAA
>CAZNYM010000039.1:0-14190 GCA_964577255.1 uncultured Pseudobdellovibrionaceae bacterium
ACAGGGAGGGATTGATCAAAAATGCTCGTTCCTCGCATTTTCGCCCCTCGGGGGGCGTCTCGCCCGCCGGCTGCGGGCTGCGACGTCCAAAACGCCCTTGGCGTTTTGTCGAACCCTGAGGTTTCTCGCCCTCTCCCCGTCACCATGAATAAACCCCCGCAAGGGGGGTTTATTCATGGCGGACAGGGAGGGATTCGAACCCTCGATGGGCTTGCACCCATACTAGTTTTCGAGACTAGCGCATTCAACCTCTCTGCCACCTGTCCAGTGGGAAAACCGGCGTGCTCTGGGGCGGGGAAAACTGGTGACCGCGCCGGGACTTGAACCCGGGACCCTCTGATTAAAAGTCAGATGCTCTACCGACTGAGCTACGCGGTCATGTTCCACAGGGCTGGCCTGTTTCAGACCGGTGCAAGTTATGGATTTTGGGGGGATTCGTCAAGCCTTTGTTTGGGCGTCGAAAAACGCGCCAAAGCAGCCGCCGGCCGCGGCTTTGCACCCTTATTTCAGGCCCGGTTTGCTCTTGAGCAGGACCGCCGATTTCCCTGATGAAACCGGAGGATATGAACAGTCTCAGGGTGCCCTAGGCTCTAGCTTCATGAAATTATTAGGCGCCTGTGCAACGAGCTGCTGCATTGGTGGCGGCGCCGGGCTGGCTTCCAGGATCGGTGTCGCCGGCGCTCCCAGGGGGGGGCGGAAATTGGCTTCAGGGTTTTCAGCTATCTGCATGGCATACAGGCTTTGATCCATCTTTTCCAAGGGCCCTGTAACTTCGACAGGAAGGGGCCCCCTCACCGTTTCGGCCAGCTTATGCATTTCCTGCGCTGAACGGCGCAGCTCGGGAAGACTCTCATCCTTGGGAGCGGCAATATTGAGTTTCGTTTCATTGACATGACCCGCCAGCGCCAAATAAGCGCCCGTCAGTTTTTCATACCCTTCGCGGGGACTAACAGTATCCGAGCCCAGTTTCGCGCGCAGATCATCCTGCTGCATGACCGCCACGTCGGCAGAGTTGGTTCCGGGGGCGGCATTAGATATCGGGGTTGATTCTGACGGGCTGGTAGCCTGGGGTTTTTCTGCGGGAATGCCCATCTTCACATCTTTAGCCATTCCGTCTTTTGGCGGGGGCAGCGGGGCATTACTCTTGATGCTCTCCAATTTAATAATTTGCCCTACTGCTTTAGCTCCAAGCATTTCTTCGGCTATAGCAGCGATTTCCGCTTGCCGCTCCGGACCAATATCGCCGACATACCGCGTTACTTTGGAAATTTCTTCCTTAGAGAGGAGCTGCTGACTTTCGCCAGGTGAATAAACACTTTTTGGGTTGGGTGGCAATTCGAATCCCATGGCCTTTGCAACGGTAGCGGCCACGGAGTTCGAGTTTGTCGGTGAGATGCCTATTGGATGATAAGTAAGGTTTTTTTCGTTTATTTTTATTGCCGCCGCGATACCGATATTAGCCTTGTCCAGGATGTCTTCTTTGGACCCTGAATCCAGGACACGGATGTTTGTAATATCCAATGCCAGGCCTTGTCCGGGCTCTTTATTTACAGTGGCGCGCAGAGTATCGGTACCCATATAGCTGATACCTTTGAATTCTCCTGTCTTTTTATCCCAGGCGTGCCCGGCGAAAGCCATAACGGGCTCATTCTTATCGTTCAGAACAACTATCTCTTTATGCACGAAAGAAGCATTCTTATCGATGACGCCGCCCAAAGGAGCGTTTTTTAAATCAATCTTGTAATCAACGACGACAATTTTGTAATCACCCGGCTTGGCCGCAGCCAGTTCCTGCAAGCCGGGATGATTTCCTGCCCCATCCTTCTTTTCACTCATACTGGCTGCCCCCCTGCGTACGCCGAACTGTATTATTTTCCCATATTTTCTATAAAAGGTAAAAAGGAAAAGCGAAAAGATAATAAATATATATAATTCAAATAGTTATAGGAATTCGCATGAATTTATTTATTCAGGCCCAGCTTGGCCTTGAGCCGGGCCTCGGTCGCGGGGGTCAGGACCTCGGCGACGTTGCCGCCCAGGCCGCAGATTTCCTTGACGAAACTGGAAGATACGAACTGCCACTTGTCGGCCGCCATCAGGAACACGGTCTCGATCCCCGGATCGAGACGCGCGTTCATGCCCGTCATCTGGAACTCGAAGTCGAAGTCCGACACCGCCCGCAGGCCGCGGAAAATGCAGTGCGCGTTGACGTCGCGGGCGAAATGGATCAGCAGGTTGTCGAACGGCCGCACTTCGATCTCGCAATATTTCTCGGGCATGTTGGCGATGTCGCGTTCCACCATCTCCACCCGTTCGCGGGCGCTGAAAAGCGGTTCCTTGCGCGCGTTCGCCGCCACGCCGACGATGAGCTTGTCGACCAGCTTGCTGGCCCGCTTGATGACGTGCAGATGCCCCTTGGTGATGGGGTCGAACGTGCCGGGGTAAACGCCGATGCGCCGGGTCATTGACTTACAGCCTGACTAGCCGCAGCGCGGGCAGCTGGGCACGCCGCGCCCGGGGTGAAGGGCCTGGCTGCCGCCGCACAGTGGGGACAAGGCGGCTTCAATAATCCTTTTGACATCGATATGTTCCGGATCCCACTGCCCGCCCGCCAGCACATCAACCGGAGTCCTTCCCTGCAGGCTGGCGCGCGGCTGCCAGAACCAGGCGTTGATCTGGTCGCCCTGCATGTTTTCGCTCAGCGCGGCCACAATCTTGGCGATAACAGCCACATGTTCGGGATCAGGGTCAGGTTTTGTATCGGGATCGATGCCCAGGACCACTTCAAGCGTGTTGTCGTGCAGAGCGCCTGCGAACAGGATCGATGCGTGGCTTTCATGAATAATGGTCATGTTCTCCTCCTTCTGCTTCTTATCAGGCCGTGCCGGCACCGTCGGCGCTGGCCTCGGTGTCGTCGTCTTCTTCGTCCTTGATCAGCCAGGCGACCGACATCACCTGTTCCTCGTCCGCCACCTTGAACAGGGTCACGCCCTGGGCGCTGCGGCCTGTGAAGCGGATCTGGTCGGCGGGGATGCGGATCAGCTGCCCGCCGTCTGTCACCAGCATCAACTGGTGGTCGTCGGTGACGGGGAAGCTGGCGACGATATGCCCGCCGTTCTTGGCGGTCAGGCCCATGTTGGTGACGCCCTGTCCGCCCCGGCCCGAAATGCGGTATTCATAGGCCGAGGTACGCTTGCCGAAACCCTTGTTGGTGACGGAGAGGATGAACTGCTCCTTCTCCTGCATGTCCTTGAAGCGGGCTTCGGAGAGCTGCATGTCGCCGCCTTCCTCGAACTCTACTCCTTCCTCCACGCCGCGCAGCTTGCTGGCGGCCTTCAGATAGGCGGTGCGTTCCTCGGGCGTGGCTTCGACATGCTTGAGGATCGACAGGGAAATGACTTCATCGCCCTTGCCCAGCTTGATGCCGCGCACGCCGGTCGAGGTGCGGCCCGCGAACACGCGGATGTCGCTGACCGGGAAGCGGATGGCCTTGCCGTTGGCGGAGGCGATCTGGATGTCTTCGTCCTCGCGGGCGATCTTGACCGAGACCAGCTTCTCGCCCTCCTCCTCCAGCTTCATGGCGATCAGGCCGTTGGCACGGATGTTGCGGAAGTCTGACAGCTTGTTCCGGCGCACGTTGCCGGCGGAGGTGGCGAAGATGATGTCGAGCGTGTCCCAGATCTCCTCGTTCTCGGGCAGGCGCATGTAAACGGAGATATTCTCCCCTTCCCCGAGCGGCAGCAGGTTGACGAGCGCCTTGCCGCGCGCCTGCGGGGTGCCGAGCGGGATCTGCCATACCTTGAGCTTGTGCACGATGCCGCGGCTGGTGAAGACCAGAAGCGGCGTGTGGGTGGAGGCCACGAACAGGTCGGAAACAAAATCCTCGTCCTTCAGCCCCGTGCCCATGCGGCCCTTGCCGCCGCGTTTTTGCGCGCGGTAGGTTGCAAGCGGCACGCGCTTGGCATAGCCGCCGTGGGTGATGGTGACCACCATGTCCTCGCGCTGGATCAGGTCCTCGATATCCTCTTCGAATTCGAGGTTGAGGATTTCGGTGCGGCGCGGGGTGGCGAATTTATCCTTGATCTCGGCAAGCTCGCCGCGCATGACGTCGAGCAGCTTCTCGCGGCTGGCGAGGATGGCGAGATAGCCGGCGATGGCGTCGGTGATCTCCTTCAGCTCGTCACCGATCTTGTCGCGCTCGAGACCCGTGAGGCGGTGCAGGCGCAGATCGAGGATCGCCTTGGCCTGCGCTTCCGACATCTTGTAAGTGCCTTTTTCCGACACCGGATATTCCGGATCGTCGATCAGGGCGATCAGCGGCGCCACCGTCCTGGCCGGCCAGTCGCGCGCCATTAATTGCTCGCGCGCCACGGCGGGATCCTTGGCGTTGCGGATCAGCGCGATCACTTCGTCGATATTGGCGACCGCCACGGCCAGGCCGGCCAAGATGTGCGCGCGCTCGCGCGCCTTGCCCAGGTCGTAAATCGTGCGGCGGGTGATGACTTCCTCGCGGAAGCGGATGAAGGCGGCGATGAAGTCGCGCAGCACCAGTGTTTCCGGCCGGCCATGATTGAGGGCCACCATGTTGGCGGGGAAGGTCGTCTGCAGGTCGGTGTGCTTGTAAAGCTGGTTCAGCACCACATCGGCATTGGCGTTCTTCTTCAGCTCGACCACCACGCGCACGCCGTCGCGGTCGGACTCGTCGCGCACGTCTGAAATATCCTCGACGATCTTCTCGCGCGCCACTTCGCCCAGGCGTTCGAGCAGGCGGCCTTTATTGACCTGGTACGGCACTTCGGTAATGACGATGGCTTCGCGCTTGTCGCGGATGTCTTCGATCTCGGCGCGGGCGCGCATGACGATCGAGCCGTTGCCGGTCATATAGGCGCGGCGGATGCCGTTGCGGCCCAGGATCTGGCCGCCGGTCGGGAAATCGGGGCCGGGAATGATGTTCATAAGCGCCGTGGTGTCGATATCGGGATTGTCGATATAGGCGCAGCAGGCGTCGATCACCTCGCCCAGATTATGGGTGGGGATGTTGGTGGCCATGCCGACCGCGATGCCGCCCGCGCCGTTCACCAGCAGGTTCGGAATACGCGAGGGCAGCACTTCGGGCTCGAGCGTGGATTCGTCGTAGTTGGGGCGGAAATTGACCGTGTCCTTCTCGATGTCGTCGAGCAGAGTCTCGGCGGCCTTGGACAGGCGCGCCTCGGTGTAACGCATGGCGGCGGCAGGGTCGCCGTCCATCGAGCCAAAATTGCCCTGGCCGTCGATCAGCATCAGGCGCATCGAAAAATCCTGCGCCATGCGCACGAGGGATTCGTAAATCGCAGAATCGCCGTGCGGGTGGTATTTACCCATCACGTCACCGACGATGCGGGCCGATTTCTTGTAAGGCTTGTCCGACGTATAGCCACCTTCTCGCATGGCATAGAGGATGCGGCGGTGCACCGGCTTGAGCCCGTCGCGCACATCCGGCAGCGCGCGGCTGACGATCACGCTCATGGCGTAATCGAGGTAGGATTTCTTCATCTCGTCTTCGAGGGAAATCGGGGCGGGCGCGGCGGCGGTGGGTACGGAATCGCTCATGAAAATCAGCCAGTCATCCTGTTAAAAAATCGTCCTTTTAGGTAGCAGGATTCCCGCCCGCAAACAATCAAAGAATACGGTAAAAGATGATTTTTCCGGGCTAAAATTGCCGTTTATTATCAGGGAGTTGCCGGCGAATTTCCGGCCGCTTTCGCCCCGGTGCGCAGGGTCATGAGTGCCCGGTCGATTTCGGCCGCCACCGGCTTTTGAATGAGGGCCTGATAGGCCGACATTTTCTCGGCGATCCGTTCGGCCTGTGGCGCGCTGTAATAGCCGATCATCAGGTTCAGTTCCTCGGCGGTGAAGACGTCGGCCAGGGCCTGCTCGGCCGCCTCGTCGATCTTCTCCATGTCGATTTCCTTCATCATCCCCGCCTCGAAGGCCTTGGGATCGGCCACAGCCCATTGCGCCCCCACGCCCGCAACCGACCGGGCGATCTGGCGCGCCACCGGATTGACGTCGTTCAGCTTGCGGGCCAGTTCCAGACGTTGCGCCCGCGCGCCATCATCGGATACGGCATCCTGCGCCCGCGCGGAAACGCACGGGACAACAAGCAAAGCCAAAACAGCGACAAGGAAGAATTTTTTCATTTTTTGCCTAAACTCTGAATGCCACATATTCCCACGAAACGTTGCTGCGCCCCTGCCCGTCTTTGGCAAGCCCCCTGTGCACCAGGGAGCAGCGCCTGAGCCGGCTCAGCTCTATAAGCTCCTCGGCCGTGACCTTGAACATGGGCCGGTCTTCGGGGCTCGGGCCGTGCCGGAGGCTGATGAACATCAAAGCCCCGGGATTGGCGAGCTGCGTCATATTCTCGAAGGTCTTGTACCGGGCTTCCTCGTCCAGATGCATCCAGGCCGCGCTCATGAGCATAACGTCAAACTTGAGGCCCGTCGCTTTAACCACTGACATATCAGGCATAAAGTCGTGGAGATAGGTCACGCCCGGATGAGGGTTGATTTCCCGCGATACCGCCACCATTTCGGGCGCGCCGTCAAACGCGACCACCTGAAAACACCTCTCCGCGAGCCACCGGGCGTCGCGCCCGCTGCCGCAGCCCAGGTCGAGCGCGTGCAATGTGCCCGCGTAGGCGTCGGGAAGAAGCGCTGGCAGGCCCTGGTTGACGTCCTCGAAGGCCATTCTGTTGTATATCACGGCCAGAGCCCTGGCCGAGGCGTCGTAAGCTCCCAATGACTTGCTGAGCGCGGGATTCATAGACAGGCCGTCCTAGAACGGGATCTCGTCTTCCATCTCGTCGGCCTTGGCGCCGCCGCGGCCGCCGGAAGCGGCGCGCGCGGGTACGGGGCCGGAATCATAGCCGCCGGAATCATTGTCGTTGAAAGCGCCGCCGCTCCCGCTTTTGCCGTCAAGCATGGTCAGCTCGCCGCGGAACGGGCGCAGCACCACTTCGGTGGTGTATTTTTCGACGCCGCTCTGATCGGTCCATTTGCGGGTCTCCAGTTGACCCTCGAGATAGACCTTGGAACCCTTCTTGAGGAACTTCTCGGCCACACCGACGATGTTCTGGTTGAAGATCACCACGCGGTGCCACTGGGTGCGTTCCTGGCGCTCGCCGCTGGTTTTGTCCTTCCATGATTCCGACGTTGCCACCGACAGATTGGCCACCCGGTCGCCCGACTGCATGTTGCGGACTTCGGGGTCGGCACCCAGATTGCCGATGAGAATGACTTTATTGACGCTGCCGGCCATGGTTGTCTCCTGTGTCGGGAAAGGTCGCTGATGTATGTAAACAAGGGGACTATAAATCCTTTTCCGGCTTTGTAAACGGGCAAAATCAGCCTCGAAATGCTGGCTTTTTCAGGCCTCGCCCCCTATATAGATGCGATGCAAAAACACATCAGCATCCGCGGCGCGCGCGAGCATAATCTCAAGGATATCAATGTCGATATTCCGCGCGACCAGCTGGTCGTCATCACCGGCCTGTCGGGCAGCGGGAAGTCCTCGCTCGCTTTCGACACGATCTATGCCGAGGGGCAGCGCCGCTATGTCGAAAGCCTGTCCGCCTACGCCCGCCAGTTTCTCGAGCTGATGCAAAAGCCCGATGTGGACTCGATCGAGGGTCTTTCGCCCGCCATCTCGATCGAGCAGAAAACCACCAGCCGCAACCCGCGCTCGACGGTCGGCACCGTCACCGAAATTCATGATTACATGAGGCTTTTATGGGCCCGGGTGGGCGTTCCCTATTCCCCCGCCACCGGCCTGCCGATCGAAAGCCAGAGCGCGAGCCAGATGGTCACGCGCATCAAGGCCATGCCGGAAGGCACGAAGCTTTACGTGCTGGCTCCCATCGTACGCGGGCGCAAAGGCGAATACCGCAAGGAGTTCGCCGAACTGCGCGCCAAGGGTTTCCAGCGCGTGAAAGTCGACGGCAGGTTTTACGAGATCGAGGAGGTCCCCGCCCTCGACAAGAAGCTTAAGCACGATATCGAGGTGGTGGTCGACCGCCTGGTGCTGCGTCCCGATATCGGCAACCGCCTGGCGGACTCGGTCGAAACGGCGCTGCGCCTTGCCGACGGGCTTGTGATCGCCGAAAACGCCGATACAGCCGCGCAAACCCTGTTTTCCGAGAAATTCGCCTGCCCGGTGTCGGGCTTCACCATTCCCGAGATCGAGCCGCGCCTGTTCTCCTTCAACAACCCGCACGGCGCCTGCCCGAACTGCGACGGCCTGGGTGTGAAGATGTATATCGACGAGGAGCTGGTAGTGCCCGACCCCAGCCTCAGCCTGCAGGACGGCGCCATCGCCCCCTGGAACGGCGCGTTCTTCACCTTCTATCTGCAGGCCATGGAGGCGGTGGCGAAACACTTCAAATTCCGTACCGACGTTCCCTGGAGCAAGATGAAGCAGGAGCACCGCGACATCATTCTGAACGGTTCAGGCGACGAGGACATCAAAACCGTCTATCAGAGCAAGAGCGAAAGCACCTGGAAGAGTAACAAACCATTCGAGGGCGTCATCCCGAACCTGCAGCGCCGCCTGCTCGAGACCGACAGCGAAAGCCAGCGCGAGCACATCTCCGCCTTCCAGAATTCTGCCCCCTGCGAAGCCTGCCGCGGCAAGCGCCTGAAACCCGAGGCGCTTGCGGTGAAGATTGAGAAGAAAGATATCGCCGAGATCTCGGAGATGAGCATCGGCGAGGCTTTGGCATGGTTCGCGGCGCTCGATAAAAAACTGCCCAGGCAAAAACAGGAAATCGCCGGCCGTATTCTCAAAGAGATCAACGAGCGCCTGACGTTCCTTCTGAACGTAGGCCTCGATTATCTCAATCTTTCTCGTACCTCGGGCACGCTGTCGGGCGGAGAAAGCCAGCGCATCCGCCTGGCGAGCCAGATCGGCTCCGGCCTCACGGGTGTCTTGTATGTGCTGGACGAACCCTCGATCGGCCTGCATCAGCGCGACAACAACCGCCTGCTGGAAACACTTAAACGCCTGCGCGATCTGGGCAATACCGTCTTGGTTGTGGAGCATGACGAGGACGCCATCCGCACGGCCGATTACCTGATCGACATGGGGCCTGGGGCGGGCACGCATGGTGGCGACATCATCGCCGCCGGCACGCCTGCCGAGGTCATGAAGCATAAAGACAGCATCACGGCGCAGTATCTCAGCGGTCGGCGCATGATCGATGTGCCGGGAAAACGCCGCCCCGGCAAGCCTAAGCAGTTCCTGGAGCTGCGCGGCTGCACCGGCAACAACCTCAAGAACGTCGATGTAAAAATCCCCCTGGGCACGCTGACCTGCGTCACCGGCGTTTCGGGCAGCGGCAAATCGACGCTGACGCTCGACACGCTGTTCATGGCGCTCAACCGTAAATTGACGGGCGCGCGCGACCTGCCCCTGCCGCACAAGGAGCTTAAGGGCACCGAATATATCGACAAGGTCATCGACATCGACCAGTCGCCCATCGGCCGCACGCCGCGCTCGAACCCTGCCACCTATACCGGTGCCTTCACGCCGATCCGCGAATGGTTCGCCGGCCTGCCAGAGGCCAAGGCGCGCGGCTACGAAGCCGGGCGCTTTTCCTTCAACGTCAAGGGCGGGCGCTGCGAGACCTGCCAGGGCGACGGTGTCATCAAGATCGAGATGCACTTCTTGCCCGATGTGTACGTGACCTGCGAGGCCTGCAACGGCCAGCGTTACAACCGCGAAACGCTGGAAGTGCGCTTCCGCGAGAAATCCATCGCCGATGTGCTGAACATGACGATCGAAGAAGCGGCCGAATTCTTTAAGGCCGTGCCCTCGATCCGCGACAAGCTGGAAACGCTCAAGGAAGTGGGGCTGGGCTATATCCATCTCGGCCAGCAGGCCACCACCCTTTCGGGCGGCGAGGCCCAGCGCGTGAAGCTGTCCAAGGAGCTGTCGCGCCGTTCGACCGGCAAGACAGTCTATATCCTGGACGAGCCCACCACGGGGCTTCATTTCGAGGATGTGCGCCATCTGCTGGGCGTACTGCACCGGCTTGTCGAGCAGGGCAACACCGTGATCGTGATCGAGCACAATCTCGAGGTCATCAAGACAGCGGACTGGCTGATCGACGTCGGCCCCGAGGGCGGCGACAAGGGCGGCCAGATCATCGCCGCCGGCACGCCCGAGGCCGTAGCCGGGGTCAAGGAGAGCTATACCGGCCGTTTCCTGGCCCCCCTTTTGAAGTCCTCCGGCACCAAAATCCCGGCTAAAGATTCTGTAAAATCAAGAAAAATGGCGTGATTTCAAAGGGTTACAAATTTGCATTGCGAACGAACTGTATGTTAAGATACTGACATAGCTGGACAATTGCATAAAAAATCAAAAAACTAAAAACGAACTGATAAACGGGTGTGAAAATGGCTAGAAACAGCGGCATCAGAACCGGCAACGGTCAAAACGGCAATCCCCCGCCGGACAATAGAAATCCCCGCGAACGCGACGCTGATCGCCCCTGGCGCAATCCGGGCGACCCTGCGCCCTATAGAGAACGCGAAGGCTCCAACCTTCTGGGCAAAACATTCGGCCTCGCGGCCCTGCCTTTCAGGATTGCCAAAAGACTGGCCGGCCCCGCGGCTGTTCTGGGTATTCTTCTGCCGCCAGCGATAGCCGGAGTACAGACTTTGTACGAGCGGGAGGATCTGGGCGTGAGCCAGGATGCCTTGCCGTATTTTTTCTCCCGCACTGGCGACAATTATGCATTCCTGGGAAAGAAGCTTTGGAGTTTTGCAAGCTGGGTCGGCAGCACCGCCTATGACGCCACCGATAGCACCGTGAAGCTTGCCAACAAGCCATTGCCCAAGGATTATGAAGTTGCATTGCCTTCCAAGGCCTCCCTGACGCCGGGCGATGAAAAGCTTAGAGAACAATACGCGCCCAAACCCACGGCCGCTGTCTGCATCTCTCCTGCGCTGAACGCGCTGATCAGCGAAGCGACGATGTTCGAGGAAGACAAAAACGGGGAGCAGACCGTTGCGATGAACCCCAAGGCCTCTCAGGACGCCCAAAAAGCTTATATATACTGGCATCAATATAAAAAGAGTCTGGCTTCGCAGATTGAAAGCCTGCAAAACGCCGGCGCTTCCTTTTACAAGGAAAAACCCGGTCAGCAGCCCTATTTTGCCCTGATCGACATGCAGGATCCTGAAACCTTTGATCCCGCCGACCCCAAGAATACGTTCAAAGCCATTTCAAAGAACGAACAGCTGCACGGCATGCAGAAGGTCGACGTCGGCGATGTCTGCCGGGAATACTCGAAATACGCCGGGACTCCTTATTCCGTCGGCGCCACCCGCTATATCGACATCAAAACCGGTCAGGAAGCTTTCAAGCTGTAATCTGATAAGTGGTGCGGGTGGTCGGACTTGAACCGACACTCCTTGCGGAACCGGATTTTGAGTCCGGCGCGTCTACCAGTTTCACCACACCCGCGGCGAAAATATGCCGCAGCATACAAAACCCCGTCCGGGAATTAAAGAAGATTATTCAGGCGCGCGGCGGCGGGCGCGCAGCGCGAGGGCGAAAGCGCCCATGCCGGCCAGCATGGTCAGGAGCGAAAGGATCAGCACGCCGGCCGAAGCCTTGCTGATGCCATAGCCCGTATGCGCTTTCAGGCCTTTGACGTCTTTGGCGAGCTCGGAAAGCGCCACCTGCATATCGTCGCGTTCGGCTTTCATGGAGGCAAGCTCGGCCTTCAGCGCGTCATTCTCGGCCTTCAATTCCTTGGTGGCCTCAATCATCGGCGCGATCATACCGACATAGTTGACAGACTTGGTCTTCATCTCGTCCTCGGCGGTGCGGACCAGCTCGGGGAATACGCCCTCGATCTCCTGCGCCATCACGCCGAATTCGACCTGGCCTTTCGTATCATTCTTCATGCGGAAGCTGTAGGTGTTCACGCCGGAAATCTTGGCCAGCATGCTGCCACGATCCAAGAGCGGGCGAATATCTCTTTTCAGGCGCATATCCGAAACGTCGGTGATGGTACCGGTATATTCGATGTCACCGGTCACATCCAGCGCCACGCTCGGCGCGCTGTTGCCGATACCGACATAGTCGCTGGCCAGATTGCCGTAGATCGTATTGCCGATATTGAGCTGATCAGACCCCGTCGCGGAAACCGCATCGACACCCGATCCAATGGTGATGTTGCGCGAACCCGTGCTGAGGTTATCAGCGGCACCGGCACCAAGACCAACGTTATTGCTTCCGGTCGTGACATTTATAAGTGCTGAATGCCCTAAAGCTGTGTTGGATGTACCTGTGTTCCCTGCTGGCGGCCATTGGCCCAAAAGCGCCAGTGCGCCAACCGCCGTGTTATAGGTAGTGATCGCGCCTGTGGTCGTATTCGCATAGTTCATGGCGCCACTGCCTACAGCCGTGCTTCCGCTGGCGCCATCATTAAAATAAAGTGCGTTGGAACCTATGGCGACGTTGCCTTGTCCGGATTTGTTTCCGAGCATACTGTTATAGCCGATAGAAATGTTGTTGTTACCGATTGTATTTTGGGGCATGGAACCTGATCCAATGGCTACGTTATAGGCACCTGATGTATTAGACACCATAGCGCTATGCCCCAAGGCGGTATTATGGGTACCTGTATTGCTGGCGGCCGTTGTCGAACCACGAAGCGCGCGATAACCTATCGCGGTGTTGTAAGAAATTCCTGTAGTTCCCGTGCTGTCGGCGTAGCGCATGGCCTCAAAGCCCATCGCGGTGCTGCCGGTTTTTGCGACATTGGTTGCAAGTACGCTTATACCCACGGCTGTGTTGTCGGCGCCGGTATTGGCGGCACCGGAGCCAGTGCCAAGGAATACGGTGGATGTTGTATTGCTTATCCCGTCAGAAAGACTGTCAATTGATACGCTGCCCCCGGAGCCCGTATTGAAGTCGGCCCAGGCGCCGGCGATGCGACCCTCGAATTTATCGGTCTGGCTGTTGTAGCGGATCATGCCGTTATAGGCCGTGCCCGGGCGATCCGCCGTTGCACCGTGCGGGATGCGCAGAGCAGCGACACCATTGATAGCGATGTTGCCGGTGGCCATGTCGCCGGTGATGGTGTTGCCGATATCAAGCTGGTTGCTGGCGGTGGCGCTGGCCGCCGTGTTGCCCGCGCCGATAATGATGTTGCTGGAACCGGTGGTGATGTTGTTGCCGGCACCGGCGCCCAGACCGACGTTGCTCAGGCCCGTTGTGTTCGCGGAAAGCGCCGAGTGGCCTATAGCCGTATTGCTACCCGCTGCGCCGCTGCCGACATTGTAATACAACGCATTCACACCAACCGCAACGTTTGCACCACTGGTGGAGTTTGAATATAAGGCATCGGCGCCGATCGCGGTGTTGCCATCGCCAGAGGCGTTTACAGCCGCCGCCTGATGGCCAATTGCGGTATTATAGCCGCCGCTGCTGTTGGTGGTGAGAGCCGAGCGACCCACGGCTGTATTGGCATTGGTGTTGGTATTGGATGCCAAAGCGGCATACCCCAGCGCCGTATTGGAATGGCCCGACGTATTGGCGGTCAGGGCGTTATAGCCCACAGCCGTGTTGAGATCGCCTTCACCACCACCGGCGCTGTTGTTCAGGCTGTCAAGGGCGTTGATGCCGATGCCGGTGTTGTAATCATTGTTGGCCGCTGCCGCGCCGCCTTCATGCGCCATAAACAGGTTGTTATTGGTGGTGTCCTTTTTCGCGTCCGTGAGGTCGTCGATGGCTGCCGCCGCGCTGCCGGTTATAAAGTCGGCCCAGGCGCCGGCGACATAACCTTCGAATTTGTTAGTCTGGCTGTTATAGCGGATCATGCCGTTCAAAGCCGCAGGCATGCCCGCTTCCCCTGGACGGTTAGCGGTGTTGTCACGCGGCAGAATGATCGAGCTAGCGCGGTTTACACCTGCGCCAAAAGCGGCGAATTCAGCAACGGAACCCGCATTGGCCGCGGTACCGGAAACCACAAGGCGGCCACCGTTAATAGCGAAAACATTCGTGCCTGTCACATTGACGGCCGAGTTGTTGCCGAGAAAAAAGCCTACCGAATAGTTGCCGCTGACGACGGCGCGGGAAGGTGTGTTGTAGCCAGCGCCAAAGGCCATCGTGTTGTCGCCAGTGGCATTGACGCTGCGGCCC
>CAZNYM010000039.1:14200-17434 GCA_964577255.1 uncultured Pseudobdellovibrionaceae bacterium
TGGTTACCGAGTTCAAGGCTGCGGCCATATCGCTGCCCAGCGCCACCGCGCCCGTGCCGGAGGCCGAAGCGTTTACACCCAGAGCAACCGAGTTGGCGCCGCCCGCAGTGACATCTTCGCCAATGGCAACCGAGACGTTGCCAGAGGCTTGCGGATTGGCGCCGAAAGCGAAGCTGCGGCTGCCCAGGTTGCCAGCATCCCACTGGCCGCCTGTTCCTACCTGACCGCCACGGAAGGTGGCTTTCTGCACATCGTAGAATATACGCGATGTCCACGCCGTCTGCGTAGGCGGGCTGGCTACGTTAGTATAAGAGCCACTGAGTAGCAGATCGCCATCGGCGGCATATATGAAATCGGATGTGGCCGCAAAGCTGCCACCCGAGTTGAATTGAATACCGCGGCTGGGGTTCGCAGCACCAACCGTGCCGGTTGTAAAGTCAGCCCAGGCGCCGGCGACGCGGCCTTCGAACTTGTTAGTCTGGCTGTTGTAGCGGATCATGCCGTTATAGGCCGTTCCGGGGCGATCCGCCGTAGCGCCGTGAGGGATGCGCAAGGCACCCACGCCGTTGATGGCGATGTTGGCGGTGGCCATGTCGCCGGTGATCAGGCCGCCGATATTGATCTGGCTGTTGCCGGTGGCGCTGGCGGCGTCGAGATCATAACCGATGACGATGTTGCTGGCACCAGTCGTGATGTTGTCGCCAGCCTTGTAGCCCAGCACGGTGTTGTTGCCGCCCGTGGTCACGGCGGTCAGCGCTTCATAGCCGATGGCGGTGTTATTGTTGTGGTTATTGGCAGCAACACCCTTCATAGCACGGTAGCCCATGGCAACGTTGCCGGCGCCGGTCGCGTTGTTATAACCGGACTCGAAGCCCACCGCCACGTTGCCGTCGGCTGTGGTATTGTTTTCAAGCGCGTTGCCGCCGATACCCACGTTCCAGCTGCCCGAGTTGTTGTCGAACAGGACTTTCGAGCCCACGGCGGTGTTAGTGTTGCCGCCCACGTTCGCCTGCAGCGTGTTCTCACCAAGGGCGGTGTTCCACTGGCCGCCCACGTTGGACCGCAGGGACAGCGAACCGACGGCGGTATTGAGGCCAGCGGTCGATTGTTCGAGGGCGTAATAGCCGACAGCGGTATTTTCTGAGGACGATATGTTGGCATACAAGGCGCGGTTGCCAAGGCCGGTGTTCTTCTCGCCGGTCTGGTTCAGCTGCATCGAGCTGGTGCCGATCGCGGTATTGAAGGAACCGGTGGTGTTCGATGTCATCGACGCGCCGCCGACGGCGACGTTGTAGTTGGCGTTATTGGAAGCCAGGGCGCTGTCGCCGACGGCGGTGTTGTATTCGCCGTCCGTGTCGGTGCCCAGGGTGTTGTAGCCGACCGCTGTGTTGCTGAAGCCCGTGGTGTTGGCGTCGAGCGACCAGGAGCCCAGCGCCACGTTCCGGTAGCCGTTGGTGTTGGCGGTCAGGGCGACATAGCCCAGGGCGGTATTGTTGTCACCTTCGCTGCCGTTGTTCAGCGAGTCGAGCGCGGCGATACCGATACCGGTGTTGTTGATGTTGTTCGAACCCAGGCCGCCGCCGCCCTCGTGCGCCATGAACAGGTTGTTGTCGGTGGTGTTTTTCAGCGCGTCGGTCAGGTCGTTGATCGCTGTCGCGCCGCCGGTGCCGTTGACGAAATCTGTCCAGGAACCGGCCACGCGGCCTTCGAATTTGCCGGTCTGGCTGTTGTAGCGGATCATACCGTTATAGGGTGACGCTGGACGCTGGGCGGTGGTGCCGCGCGGAATCAGGATCGCGCCGGTGCCGCCGATATCAAGCTGCGCGAGCGGCGTAGTGGTGCCGATACCGACATCGCCCGACGCGGTGTATATAAAGGTCGATGCCGCCGCCATCGCGCCACCCGAGTTGAACTGAATACCGCGGTCGGGCGAAGCAGCCAGGGAAGCGTTGGTCAGGATGTCCTGCCAGGCGCCGGCCTGGAACGCTTCGAACCGGCCGTTGGCGGTGTTGTAGCGGATCATGCCGTTGACGCCGACATCCGGGCGCTGCGCGGTGGAGCCGCCCGGCAGCGTGACCGCCGAAGTGCCGCCGAACACAGCCGTCGCCAGCTCGGTTGCGCCCGGCGCCTGCAGCGTAAGGTTGGTGGTGGAACCTCCATCTGTTTTAAGTACGATTGTTCCGTCAACACCCGAACCTGTAGCATTCCCGGCGTTGATCGTAACCGCGCCGCCACTGCGGTTTGTACCCACGCCGTTGCTGCCCGAAATTGTGATATCGCCACCATTGCCTGCATTGGGTACACCGCCGGAAATGGTGACGCTGCCGCCTGTGCCGGAAGTTGCGCCTCCGGCACCGCCGGTAATGTTGACAGGGCCGCCAGCTGCCGTCGCGCCGCCAGCACCACCCGTAACAAATGCGGTACCTCCGTCTGTTCCACCCGAGGCGGAGCCTGCACGAAGCGTTGCAGAACCCCCGGCGGCGTTACCGCTTGTGCCGTTGCCCGCCGCCACAAGCGCATCCCCACCACCAAAGTACCCACTGGAGGCACCGGCGCTCAGAGTTAACGGACCACCCCAGTTGGTGCTGCTGCCCGCTGTTATTGTTACGGCGCCACCTAAAAGGGACCCCGTGCCACCAGTTGCACTGATACCGCCGCCAAGTGATGCGCCCCCATTGCCATTGCCGCCCGTCAGGACCACAGTGCCACCATTTCCTGCCGCCGAGGCATTGAGAGCGGCAATATTCATATCAAGCCCGGTGCCGTTGGTGTTGGCGCTGACGGAGGTCAGGGTCGGGCCTGCGCCGCTTGCCCCCGGAACCATGCGGAAATAGTTGACGCCCGAGGCCGTAGTGCCCAGCGCAAGGGCTTGCGTACCACCTGCCGTGAACTCCAGCGTATCGGCTGTATCGCTGAACATACCGGTGTTGAGGTCGCCCAGCAGGCTATAGCCCGGCGCTGCCGCTGTCCCGCCCGCCAGAGCAAGCTGACCCAAGGCCGTGTAAGTGAAATTGGCCGACGCCGCGAAGCTGCCGCCCGAGTTGAACTGCACGCCGCGATCAGGTGCGGCGGCAGAGACCGTGCCCGTGCTGAAATCGGCCCAGGCGCCGGCCACGCGGCCTTCGAATTTGCCGGTCTGGCTGTTATAGCGGATCATGCCATCGTAGGCGCTGCCCGGGCGCTGGGCCGTATTGCCGCGCGGCACGATTACGGCATCCGTAGCCGCGCCCATGT
>CAZNYM010000040.1:0-17036 GCA_964577255.1 uncultured Pseudobdellovibrionaceae bacterium
GGGCGGTGCCTTGGGTCGGCCGACCAGGCGATCCGCCGGGCCCAGCACCGTCATGGTGGCGTTGCTGGCGGGCAACCCCCCGACCACGAAATTGGCCCAGGCGTTCGAGGCGAAACCCGAACCGAACTTGGCGGCGTAAAGCGCGATGTACTGCGCGCTGTTCAGGCCAGTCACGCCCCCCGCGGTAATCGGGATGATAAGACCGAAAGCCACGGCGATACGCAAAGGCGCCCACATGCGGTTGAACCGCTTGCCGAACGGCGTTCCCGTCTTCACCGTCTCCATGGTGATAGTGATAACCTGATAGGCCAGTATGACGATCCCTGCGATAACGATCCCGGCGTTATAGACGGCAATCATCTGATGCAGCGCGATATGATAGGGCCAGGGGAACTGGCCATCGGCGGCCACGCCCAGGCAGCTTACATTCTGCGCCACGCAGGAATTGAACAAATTGTTGCCGCCCGTGCCGTTGCCGATGCCGAAAACCCGATCGAGCAGGATGAAGGCGATATCCTGCGTCGGGTTGGCGGTCACGAAATGGTTGAGCCCGGGCAGCGCCAGCGCACTCTTCGCCAGCAACGCAAAGCCCAGAAGGCCCAGTTGCGCGGCCATGATCGCCATGCCCAGCACAACGATGCCGAACAGTATATAATGATCGATATTGCCGCGGCGGCGACGCAGCTGGTGCCAGGATTCGACGATCACATGGCTGACGCCGAACCGGCCGGCCGAAGCGCCGGACAGATAAGGGTGTCCGTGCGGCAGGATGCCGAGGGCGCCGAACAGCGAAGCCGCGAAAAAGGCCGTATGCGAAAGCCCGACGCCAAAAAGCTTCTGGAACCGGGGCATGATCCCCGGCATCAGGCAATAACGCATAATAATTTTGGCCGACATGCTCATGCTGCCGCGTTATCCTTTCACGATTTCCTGGCCCGCTTTTATGCTCTGGCCCATGCCTTCCTTGGCTTGAGCGCCCATCTGACGCAGCTGCCCGCCGATCATGCCCGAACCCACAGCCATGTTTCTGGTGAGGTTTTCTGGCGATGTCGAGTTTTTGTCGTTGAAAACTTCCGAATCCGCACCCAGCCAGCGCATGATGTGCGAGGGGATGAGGTCGATCAGCTTGAACGACGCCATGGCGCACAGATAAACGATGATCGCGTAAATGATCGTGTAAAAAATCTGGTCGATCGCGCCTTTGAAATAACCGACGAAACCTGTCTCTCCCGCCGCCGGCCCCGAGGTCGCGTTAAGGCCGGCCGGCACGTCGAAACCGGTGATGTTTGAAGTCACAAGGCTCCATATCTCGTTCAGAACCCTGATCTGCGCCGAGAAGATGCTGACCGCCGCGATCAGGCCGAAGATAATCATGATCGGGCGCAGGAAAATCTCCAGAATGATGTAATAGCCGCCCCGCGCCGCCGGACCCGAGAAATTGTCGCCGTCGATGCGCAGGTGCGCAAGCGCCCACAGCGGCACGCCGACCATGGCCTCGAAAATCCCTTTGACCCAGCCGCCGACGGCGAAAAAGAAATACAGGAACGGCATGAAAGGCACGACGTAATGCAGGACGAAACCAACCGTCAGTGTCGTGAAGGCAACCTGCATCAGGAAGTCGCCCGCCCCTTTGCCGATCGAGCCCAGAACCTGGCTCAGCGTCACCTGCAGTCCGACGCCGCCGATGGTCGCCGCGCCGGAATAGCCGATATTGCGGATCGATGTTTCAACCAGGCTGCGGCCAAGCGTCGCCAGCTGCGCCAGTGGGTGCGTGTCGACGTTATCGACCATGCTGAAGAGCGGCTCGGTGCCGAACAGGGCGTTGATGAAACTGAGCGCAAAATTACCGCCGCTCGCGGAAAGATTTTCGGTGTAGGTCTCGGTCCAGAGCTTCTGCGTCTGATACAGCACATAGGCGATGTTCCAGCCACTGGGCGGGTCGAAAACGACCTGCTGTGAATCGGCCAGCCACGGCGCATAGGCAAACAGGCCGTCCACTTCTTCGTCATGGGCGAGTTTCTGTCGGCGCACATATTCCATCGCTTCGGGCAGGAGTCGCACCGTCGGCAGGTTATAAGCCGCGCCCAGCAAATCGCCGTTCAGCCGCGCGATGATGTTGTACCACGCCCCCGCGCCGGCCCAGCCGCGCTCGGTCAGGGTCGCGGCGGCGGCGGCCGACGTCAGGCTGGCGGTCGAGGTGGCTTGTATCGTCACGCCGTTGGTGATGATGGCGGCGATGGTGGTCAGGTAATGGTTGCGCATGCGCGCGAGGAAAGCGCCGCTCGGCAGGGCCGCCGTGGGGTCGCTCGGGGTTTCGGCCGCGGCGGCGGTCAGGCGCGCGCGCGGCATGTAATTGCGGGCCATGGCCGAACCGACGCCGTAGAAAGTAACCTCGATGCCCTGATAGATCGGCCCCTGCCCCGCGAACAAAGTGCCCGTTCCGTCATAGGCGCTCGCCCACATGTCGCGGACCATGTTGTGGTAACCCTCGAGGATCGCGCGCGAACCGGGGCTGCCGGCCTGATCGATCTCCGTGATGCGCAGGAAAAGTTCGCCGCAGACCGGGCGGACGCCGCCCGCATGTTCCTTGTGAACGGGGATGCTGTTCTTCTCCTCATAGACCCCGAAACGGTACAGCAGGTCGCGGCCGCGCGAGCGAGCGATCGCCTGGGCAAAAGTCATGGTGCTGAGTTCGGCGCGCTGCTGCAGGCCGGCCTCGAGCGGAAAGATGAGATAACCCCGAACCTCGCGGTTGTTGAACGTGCGCTCGGCGATAATGCAGCTGGAAAGAATGTTGGAAAAAGCGAAGAAATTATTGACCGAGGGCGCGTTCGGATTGGCGATCAGCGCGCGGGGTATGTCGCCAGCAATGGTGTTGGCGCCACCCATCGTGGTTTGCACAAAAATGGTCCAGCCGTTGGTGGCAAAGGCCGAGCCGTGCTTGGCGGCGTAAAGCACGATATACTGCGCCATATTAAGGCCGTTTGAGATCGGCATCAGCAGGGCGAAAGCCATCACCAGGCGTACCGGCGCCCACATTTTGTTATAACGGCGTCCGAACGGCGTGCCGTGCTCGGCGGTTTCGATCCAGACAACCATGATCATGTAGCCGAGGATAAACAGCGCCACCAGCATCAGGCCGAAGCTGTAGAACTGGAACATGCTGTGCAGGGCCACGTGAAAAGGGCTTGGTATACCGCCGTCACCAACGGTGCCGGGAACGGCCGTCGTGACGAAGCAAGGGACGTTCATGGCCACGCAGGTGGCCTCGACTGTGTTGCCGGCACCGGCGCGGGTGAAGATACCCGGCACGCCGAATACGCGATCAAGCAGAACATAGGCGACATCGTTTCTGGGCGGCGGCATCATCAGGAAGCGGTTGATGGCCGCGGCCGGATTCAAGCCGCCGGCGTGCGCCGCTTCAATGAAAAACGCCACGGCGATCATGAGGATCTGCGACAGCGCCAGCACCACGCCCAGGAACATCAGGGCGACGATCACCACCTGGTCGATATTCTCGCGGCGGAAACGGACCCGCCCCATGGCCTCGGCCAGCACATGCTTGACGCCGAATTTTCCGGCATTGACGGGCTGCAGGTAAGGGTGGGTGTTTTCAAAGATCCGGGCGGCGGCGAATACATGCGCCATGAAAAAAGGAATGCAGATGAAGCCGGTGCCGAAAAGGGTCTTAATCCGCGGGAAAATCGCGGGCAGTAGAAAGTACTTAAATACCGATGCCTTGGTGATTGCTGACATCTATCGTTGGCATCCTTGCTATGGTGTCGGGTCGCTGTCGGGCGCCCTGTCTGAGCCGGCGCGGCCCTGGCCTTGCGAACCGAAACCTCTTACTTCGGTGGCGGTCGATTTGCCGGCGGCCAAGCGTTCCATCGCAAGGCCGAAAGGCGTGCCAAGCACGTTGCCGCCCAGTTTGGCGCCCTTCTGCATCGCGCCCGCTACCTGTCCGGCCATCGTGGCGCCGCCGATGGCGGCGTACTGCGTGAGGTTGGCGGCGGCGTCGCCGGCCTGGTCGCCGAAGCTTTGGACGCCCGCGCCCATCCAGCGCATGATGCCGTTCGGGATCATGTCGATCAGCTTGAAAGCCGAAGTCGCCATCATGTAAACGATCACGGTGTAAATGACGGTGAAGAAGAATTCGTCGACCACGCCGCGCTTGAATTCCTGGCCGATTCCGCCCCCGCCTGCCGCCGGGGCATTGTCGAAGCCGGAGAGGTTGAGAACGACCAGCGGGAAAATGCCGTTCAGCGTGCGCACCAGCGCGGCGAAAATCGACATCGCCGCCACCAGGCCAAACACGGTGAGAATGGGCCTGATAAAAATTTCGAAGATCAGGAAATAGCCGTTGAGCGCCGTGTCGCCGTGGATCCCCTGCCCGTCGATGCGCAGGTGCGCTAGCGCCCAGAGCGGCACGCCGACCATGGCCTCGAAGATGCCTTTGATCCAGTTTCCGACCGCGAAGAAGAAATAGATGAACGGCATGAACGGCAGCACGTAGTAAAGGATGAACCCAACCGTCAGGCCGATGGTCGCCATGGTCACGAACATGTTGCTGAAAGCCATCAGCGCCGCGCCGATACTTTGCCCGTCCATGACCTCGGCCAGGCCGCCGCCAGCGGCGAACGCCATAGCGGTCATCAGGTTGCGGATCGCGCTTTCGATGATCCCCTTGCCCAGGCCCACCAGCTGCGCCATCGGGTGGACGTCGACGTTGTCGCGCATGCTGAAGAGTCCATCGAGGCCGAAGATCGCCTTGATCATGTTGAAGAAGATATTGGCGCTGCCGGACTGCTCGTTCGACTCGGCGCCCTTGGTCATGCGCCAGTACTGATAGACGCTGCTGAACATACGGGCATACTCGAGCTCGCCGGGCGCCAAATCGACCAGCTTGTTGCTCGACATATACGGCTCGTAAC
Organism: uncultured Pseudobdellovibrionaceae bacterium; assembly: GCA_964577255.1. Lineage (GTDB taxonomy): Bacteria > Pseudomonadota > Alphaproteobacteria > Micavibrionales > Micavibrionaceae > Micavibrio_C. Next base: position 4,932 of record CAZNYM010000040.1, read on the forward strand.
GGGCGTTGGCGTCCATGTTGCTGTCATTGGCACGCTTTTGCTCCTGCACCTTTTCCATGATCTCTGGCATTTTCGAGACATAGGGCACCGCGCGCGCCGCCGTCACCAGTGCGCCGTTCCATTCGGCTATGCGGTTGTACCAGATGCCAGCCCCTGCCCAGCCGCGGTTGAGCAGGGCCTGCGGCACGCCGAACTGGATGTTCTGCAGCATCTGCTGACGTGCCAGAGCGATGGACGCTGCCGGCGCGTTGGCATGTGCCATGTAAAGCGCATTCTTGTAAGCCTCACCCGGCAGATCGGCGCTGCGCCCGGCGTTGGGGTTCGGACAGGTCCCAACATCGCCGTTGGCGATCGCGACGGCGCACGGATCGCGCCCCAGCTGTGTTAGGTGGATGGCGACCGCCTTTTGGGCAAAGGCATCGACCTGCGCATCACCCCACAACTGCAGGATCAAATCGAAATAACCCTGGGGAATGATCCGCAGACCGGGAATAGTCGTATTAAGCGCCGGCACGACGATCTCGCCGCACAGCGGTTTGACGTTACCGGCCTCGCTCCTGTACTCGACATCATTGAAGCGCCCGAAACGGATCAGAATGTCCTTGTATCCGTAGAAGCCGATCCCGGTGTTGGGATTGGCCCAGTTATTGGGGTCATCGTAGGTGGGCGCGGGCGTGCCGGTGGAGATATCAAGGCGCTGCGATCCAGCGGCATCGAGCTTCACGAAATAAGGGCGGATCTGCCAGCCCGGCCGTGCGGCTTCGTAAGCGACCTTGCAGGTCTTCACCAGGGTCATGAACTGGATGATCGACGTAATATCAGGCTGCTGTACACGCACCAGCATGTATTCCTGCGGACCCGGCGCGCCGCCCGCCACCGGCACGGTCCAGCCCAGGGGCGAAACCGTCACGCCGCCGAGCGCCAGGTTAAAGCGCTTCCAGCCATTGGTGGCGAAATTGGAGCCCAGCTTGGCAGCGTAAAGCGTAATGTACTGCGCCGAGTTCATGCCGTAATTGATCGGTACCAGAAGTGCGATCGCCATCACCAGACGGATCGGCGCCCACACGCTGTCAAAGCGGCGTCCGAAAGGCGTACCGGTATGCGCGGTTTCCACCACCAGGATCACGACGTAGTAAAGGAGAATCAGAAGCCCGACGATCAGAAGCGCGTAACTGTAGAACGAGAAAAGATTCTGCAGGCCGATATTGAACGCCGGAACAGTCGCCGGCCCGGTCGGCGCGGCGGCGGAACCAAACAGTCCGGGGATGCCGAAGATCTGATCGAGCATCAGAAACGCAATGTCGTTTTGCGGCGTGATGTTGTCGAAGATGCCGTTCGCGGCCAGGGCCGGTTTGAACACCAGCGCCACCAGCAGCATCACCCCCTGCAGTACCAGAAGCACGAACCCGGCGAGCAGCGTGAAAAAGACGAGGATCTGGTCGATGTTCTGCCGGCTGAACACCAGGCGACGGCCGGCTTCGGCCACCACGTGACGAATGCCGAACTTGCCGCGGTTGAGCGGATTGAGATACGGGTGTTGCGCAGGCAAGAGGCGCACGCCGGCGTAGATCTGCGCCATCAGAAGCGCAAGCCAGCCGAAACCATCGCGCGAGAACGCCTTCAGCCGCGGCACAATCCCCGGCAGAACCATGTATCCGAGCACCTGCCCGGGCTTAACATTCTGAAAGGCTTTCACTTTTTAAGACCGCCACCCATCAGGAGAACCCCGATTCCATTCTACACCGCGCCATCGCTAAAATTTTATACAATTTTTAGGCTTCACTTATCATAACACAACAGCCTTCTTTTTGCCAAACGGCTTTAGGTGTTATTATTATGGCTAACTTATTGTTATGAAAATATTTTTCTGGCTTTTTCCATCTGCGGTCTTTTGCGGCGCAAACGGTCGGCAAAGAATTTCCTAGAACGGGACAAAAGTTAATGAGAAAATGGATAGTAAATACAAGCGTAACGCTGAACAGGGTGCAAAAAGGATTTTATGCCAACGGATGAAAGGGAAGAATCAGAGTCCCGCAGGCTTGCGTTAAAGCGGCAATACTTCAAACGCGCCCTGGCGGAAGGCCGGGGGCCCGAGGCGCTGGCCGCCCTCAGCCGTTTATATGCACGGCGGCAGGAAACCTGGGCGTCCTCGGACGACGACATCCGCAACAATTTCAGGGAAATCGCCATCGGCAACGGCGCCATCGATCTCAGCGACGAATTTTCACGGCAGCAGCTCGACAGCCTGCTGCGCTCCAAGGAGATCACGGATCCTGAAATCCGCAAACGCATGGAAACGGACCTGGCCGCGCAGAAAAGCGCCGTCAACGCGCTGCGCGAACTGGGCATACCCGAGGATATGCTTCCCCACGTCAGCCCCGCCGTCGCCTATATCAACGCCATCCACGGCATGACGGGCCAGCCTTTGCTGCGCGCCGATGGCAACAAATTTCAGCAGATCGAAAAGCTGCTGAGTGGCAAGCCGCCGACAAACACACTCAACTGAATAAACACGAAGGCGGGATCAGGCCGCGCGGGTCAGCGGCTTGTACTTGATCCGGTGCGGCTGGTCAGCATCCTGGCCCAGGCGGCGCTTGCGGTCACGCTCATAATCTTCGTAATTGCCCTCGAACCACACCACCTGCGACTCCCCTTCGAAGGCCAGGATGTGCGTGGCCAGGCGATCCAGGAACGCACGGTCGTGCGAGATAACGACGGCGCAGCCGGGGAACTGCTCAAGCGCCTCCTCGAGTGCGGCCAGCGTTTCGGTGTCCAGATCGTTGGTCGGTTCGTCGAGCAGCAGCACGTTCGCCTCGCTCTTGAGCATTTTCGCCAGGTGCACGCGGTTGCGCTCGCCGCCCGACAGCTGGCCAACCTTTTTCTGCTGGTCAGGGCCGCGGAAATTGAAGGCGCCGACATAAGCGCGCGAGGACATCTCGACCTTGCCGAATTTCAGCATGTCGTGCTCATCCGAGATTTCTTCCCACACCGTGCGGCTGGCGTCGAGCGAATCGCGGCTCTGATCGACATAGCCCAGCACCACCGTTTCCCCCACCTTGATTGTACCGCCGTCGGGCTTGTCCTGGCCCGTGATCATGCGGAACAGCGTGGTTTTGCCGGCGCCGTTGGGGCCGATCACACCGACGATGCCGCCCGGCGGCAGCTTGAAATTCAGCCCGTCGATCAGCAGGCGGTCGCCGTAACCCTTGCGCAGATTCTCGGCGATGATGACGTTATCGCCCAGGCGCGGCGGCGGCGCGATCATGATCTGGGTGCTGCGCGTGTCGTTCTTCTGCGATTGCAGCAGCAAGTCTTCGTACGCGGCCACGCGGGCTTTCGATTTCTTGCGGCGGCCCTCGGGGGTCTGGCGCATCCAGTCCAGCTCGCGGTCGAGCGTCTTCTGGCGGTCGGCCTCCTGCTTGGCCTCGAGCTCCATGCGCTTGCGTTTTTGTGTGAGATAAGCGGTGTAGTTTCCTTCGTACGGAATGCCGCGGCCGCGGTCGATCTCAAGGATCCAGCCGGTGACGTTGTCCAGGAAATAGCGGTCGTGCGTCACCATGATGACGGTACCGGTGTAATCCTTCAGGAAGCGCTGCAGCCACGCTACACTCTCGGCATCGAGGTGGTTGGTGGGTTCGTCGAGCAGCAGGATGTCGGGCCGTTCAAGCAGCAGGCGGCACAGCGCCACGCGGCGACGCTCACCGCCCGAAAGTTTCGTCACGTCGGCATCGCCCGGCGGGCAGCGCAGGGCGTCCATGGCGATCTCGATGGTGCGCTCGAGCTCCCAGCCGTTGACGGCGTCGATCTTCTCCTGCAGGTCACCCATCTCAGCCATCAGCTTGTCCATGTCGGCGTCGGCATTGCCCATCTCGGCGCCGATCGCGTTGAAACGGTCGACCATCGCCTTGATGTCGCTCAGGCCCTCGATCACGTTCTCCTGCACGGTCTTTTTTGCATCGAGCTGCGGTTCTTGCTGCAGGTAGCCCACGCGCACGCCCTTGGCGGCCCAGGCCTCGCCGGTGAACTCCGTGTCCACCCCGCCCATGATGCGCAGAAGCGTCGATTTACCCGCGCCGTTGGGGCCCAGAACGCCGATCTTGGCGCCGGGATAAAAACTGAGCGTAACGCCTTCCAGAACCTTCTTCCCGCCGGGATAGGTCTTGTTCAGGCCGTTCATCACATACACGTACTGGGGGTTCGCCATGGTCTGCCTCGAAACTGTTCCTCGCGCGGCGGGCACTCTAGCAGAAACGCCTTGAAAAAGGGAAGCTTTAGACTTGTCATAGAATTTTGGGCCACTTCTCTTGTTTCCCGCCGCCCGGGGGTGGTATTGTGGCCCGGATCAGACGGAGGAGCCGCCCATGACCAAGGATAGATCGTCGCTCGACTCGATGGCCGAGGCCAGTCGCGACCACGCCGTGCGCTCGGGCCACGGCCAGGCGCGCGGCGCCGCCGGTTACCGCCCCGGCGAGGGCGAGCACGCCGAGGAACGCCTGTGCGGTTTCGGTGAAACCGTGTTCATCTCGGCGCCCGCGGGCGGCTTCGGTGACATCCGCGTCGGAGCGGAATGGGACAACATCAAAACCAAGGCCACCGGCGACAAGAAGGATTTTTTCAAGCGCTTCTTCCATAAAGTCACGTTCCAGGGCGTGGATATCGACCTGGGCTGCCTGTACGAACTGAAGGACGGCACGCGCGGCGCGCTGCAGGCCTTCGGTGATAAGTTCGGTTCGTTCGAGGAAGCGCCTTTTGTGAAGCTCTCGGGCGACGAGCGCACCGGCAACGCCAAGGGCCTCGATGAAGCCATGCACATCAACGGCACGCACTGGGGCGAGATCCGCCGCCTGCTGTTCTACGTCTATATCTATTCCGGCGTGCCCGACTGGGGCGTGCTGCAGCCTAAAATTCACCTCCATATCCCCGGTGAACAGCCCTACCTGATCGTGCCCAAGGTCAAAAAGACCGATCTGGCGGTGTGCGCGGTAGCGGGGCTTGAGAACGCCAAGGGCGGCATGATGCTGTCGAATTACGGCGAGTATTTCCCCGGCCACGCGGAAATGGACCGGGCCTACGGTTATGGCCTGCAGTGGGATGACGGTCACAAATAGGATATTGCACCATGAGCGACTTCGAGGACGACGACATCAAGAAATACCAGGGCGAGGACGACGCGATCAAACCGATCGACCTCGTGCCGCCGCCAGGCGCAGCGCCCTTATCCAAACCGATCATGCCGGGTGATCCCGGCATCGTGCTTCATGAAACAGCGCAGCCCGAGAAGAAGACCGAGGAACACGATCCGCGCCTGATCAAAAAGGGCGACTACATCGATCTTTACGCGCGCGACCGTACTCTCAGACATCTTCTGATCGGCGCCGGGTGGGACGCCAAGGGCTTTGAAAATCAAACTGTCGACGTCGATCTGTGCGTGTTCCTGCTCGACCGCACCGACAAGACCCGCGATGACGGTGATTTCATATTTTACAACAATCCAAGCGCCATCGAGGGCGCCGTAAAGCACATGGGCGACAACCGCACCGGCGCGGGCGACGGCGACGATGAGAACATGACCGTCGACCTCAACGGCATTCCCTTCGACATTCTTAAAGTCGTGTTCCTGCTTTCGATCTACGACGATAAAAACGAAGGCCTCAATTACAGCATGGTGCGCGACGTCTTCATCCGCGTCGTCAACGCCGACGACACGCACGAGGTTGTGCGCTTTGAAATCGACAACGACGACCTCAAGGGCGGCAACGTCCTGCATGTCATGAGCCTGGTGCGCGAGGGACCGAAATGGTTCCTTGAAGCGGTCGGGAAAACCGACGTCACCGGCCTTGCCGGCGTGGCTACCAAATACGGCATTATCGTCAAGGAAATGCAATCTACCGCCAATCCGTAGCGCTGCATGCGCCCGCATGGCTTTGAAAAGCGAAAGACCGGCGTCCCTGACAAAGACGCCGGCCTTTCTTTGTGGAAAAGAACCCTAGGGCAATAGGAGAACCTTCCCAACCCATCCCTAACCAGAGATGTTGGCACGAGTCATGGCAGGGGGCCCTCCCCCTTGTCAAGTTTTACGGAATTAAAAGACAAAAAACGGCTGTTTTCCGCGACTCAGGCGGCAGAACGCAGTTTCTGGCCCGAATGCAGGAACAGGGCGTAGATCACCGCGGCGTCGCTGGCGGCGCGCAGATCCGTAAGCAACCGGCCGTTGCGCAGCAACCGTGAAACATGCGACAGGCGGCGCAGATGCAAAGGCCCGTCCTCTTCCGGCGACAGCATGAAACCAACCAGATCGACCGGGCGGCCGTCGACCGCCTTGAAATCGACCGGCTGGGTCAGGCGGGCGAAGGCGAAGAACGGGCGGGTCACTGTGGCAAGGCGTAAATGCGGTAAGGCCACCCCGTCGCCGGTGCCGGAGGTCGCCTGCTTTTCGCGTTCCATCAGCTGATCGAACAGCGGCACGGCGGGCACGCCGGTTTCCTTGGCGACCTGGCGAGCGAGACCCTGATAGGCCTGGCGGAGGGAGGAGGCGCGCAGCGCGGGAATGACGAGATCAATCACCAGGCGCTCATCGGGATTCAACATTGATACAAATCCTTGTCTTGCGTCGAAAACTTCAAGATCAATGGATTACAATCAAACACGGGGCCGTGTCAGCTTCTAAGCCGCGGTAAAAAGCAAAGAGCTGTGGATGATTTCCTTCCACAGCTCTTTGTGCCAAAACACCAAGATGTTCTTGAGAAAATCGCGGGCTTGTGAATCAATGATGCGTCGCGTCGCTCAGGCGCGCCGTTTTCCCTTCACGCTTTGCAAACGCGGTGCCGGTTTCACCCGGCCCTTCACCTTGCTGCCGGCGCGCGAAGCCTTGAGCGTGGCGGCGTCGCCCGTATCGACCCAGCCGACATTGCCGTCGGGGCGGCGGTAAACCAGGTTAAGCTGATTATGCTTGGGATTGCGGAACAAAAGCGCTGTCTGGCCGGAGAGATCTAGGCGCATCACCGCTTCCGAAACGCTCAGCGTTTCGATGCGGGTCGTCATTTCAGCGATGATGACGGGATCCTTGCCGGTGGGCGCTTCCTCCGCCGCCATGTCGCCCGCCGACAGGGTATAGTCGCGGGCCTGAGTGACCGGAACGCGCTCCATTCTTTCCTTGTGGTCGCGCAGGCGCTTTTTGTAGCGGCGCATCTGCTTCGCCGCCTTGGCCAGCGCCACATCGAAGGACAGATAGGCATCGCCTTCCTCGGCATCGGCCATCACCTGGATGCTTTTGCTGACATGAATGGATATGTGGGTGCGGATCAGCCCGTGCCCGTGCCCGACGCGCGAAAACGTCACCACCGCATCGGTGGCATGATTGAAATATTTGGTGTTGGTCTCTCCGATCCTCTCCTCGACATGGCCGCGCAGAGCGCCGCCGACACTGATCTGTTTGCCTTGAACTTTGATCTGCATGGAAAATGATCCCGTTGTTGGAAGTGGAAAAACGTGCAGGAAACTTAAAAGATTCCCCGGGCACGGACAAGCGCGCTCTCGCGCCCCTCGCATAAGTGCATTCCTTACCCTGCCACGGGAATCTTTGCAAAGGCTTAACCCCCCGGCATGGCTTTTTGGAGGCAGCGCGGCAAATTTGACAGGAAACCCAGGATCAGCCTAAAAAACCTTATGAAAAAATTTAATTTTTCCGCCTTGGTTGCAATCTTCAACAAAAACCCGGTTTCGAAAGACCCAGAGAATAATCGGGCGGCAGCCGGTGGAGTTGCCAGACACGTTGAGGGGCCCCATCCGTTTTTTGATGTTTTTCCAGAGATGTATGAAGACCATGCTGACCACCCGGGCCTGCAAACCCAGCGGCCCGATGATGCCGTACATACGATCTACGTATTTTTAAGAAACCTTTCCCCAGATATCACCGTCGACGAATTTCTGAGGGTCATGGGGGTACCGCTTGATCTTCCCGGGAGCGAATACCGCCGTGTTGCGGATGAAGAGAACTCCGCGCCCCTGCCACCTACACGACGCCTTGCGCCTTAGCCCTCGTTCTTCCTGAGCCGCCGGCGCTGCACCGAGGAGGCGATCCCCAGCCCCTCGCGGTATTTCGCCACCGTGCGCCGTGCGATGTCGATCCCCTCTTTTTTCAGCAAGTCGACCAGCGCGTCGTCCGACAGAATGGCCCCGGCGGTTTCGCCGTCGATCAGCGCCTTGATGCGCGCCCGTACCGCCTCGGCGCTGTGCGCCGTGCCGTCCGCCGCCACCAGAGCGGTCGAGAAGAAATATTTAAGCTCGAACAGCCCGCGCGGCGTGCCGATATATTTGTTGCTGGTCACGCGACTGACCGTGCTTTCGTGCATGTCGATCTTCTGGGCGATGTCCCGCAGCGTCAGCGGCACGAGGAATTCGATGCCGTAGAGGAAGAACGGCTCCTGGATCTCGACGATCTCGCTCGCCACTTTCAGGATGGTCTTGGCCCTCTGATCCATGGCGCGGATCAGCCAGTTGGCCGACTGCAGCTGCTCGTTCAGGTAATCGCGCGATTTCTTGTCCCGCGCCTTGCCGGCCACTTCGGTGTAATAGCTCTGGTTGACCAGCACGCGCGGCAGCGTGTCGCTGTTCAGTTCCACCCGCCAGCCGCCGCCTTCGGATTTGGGGATCGTCTTCATCACCGCGTCGGGCACGACGGTCTGCACCACCAGATGTTCGAATTTGCTGGCGGGGCGCGGGTTGAGCGCCTTGATCTCCGCAATCATGTCCTGCAGGTACGTTTCGTTGACGCCGCATTTCTTCACGAGCGCGGCATGATCGTGCGCCGCCAGCAGCGGCAGGTTGTCGAGCAGCGCGCGCATCGGCGCATCCAGCATCCCCTGATCCTCGAGCTGCAGCGCCAGGCATTCCGCCAGCGAACCCGCAAACACGCCCGGCGGATCGAACTGCTTGAGGCTCTTCATCAGGCTTTCGACGCGCGCGGGCGGGCAACCCAGGCGCGCACTCAGCTCGGCGGGGTCGGCGCGCAGATAGCCGCTTTCGTCGAGCATGTCGGTCAGAAGTCCGGCGATCAGACGGTCGCGCGGATCGTCGAAACTCAGTTGAATCTGTTCCTGCAAATACTCGCGCAGCGTTACGGGGCGCGTCAGCGTAGCCTCGGCGGAAAATTCCGAATCCTCGAACGACGACGAACCGCCCGGCCCCGCCGGGCTGACCCCGGCATCGAAATCGGCGGGCGCGACAGCGGCGACCTCTTCCGCCTTTTCGTTGCCGGTCCAGGCTTCATCGAACCCCTGCTCCATCTCGTCGCGCGCGGGCGCGGCCGCCTCGGCGGCGGGTTCGTTTTCGGTCTCGGCCTTTTCCAGCAGCGGGTTTTGCGCCAGCTCTTCCTCGACGAAAGCCGCCAGTTCCTGATTGTTCATCTGTAAAAGCTTGATCGCCTGCTGCAGCTGCGGCGTCATGACCAGATTCTGGGACTGGCGCAGATCGAGTTTTTGCGAGAAACCGTTCATGGACCCGAGTCTAGCACGTTCGTGGGGCTATGACGACCTGTCGAGTATCACATGGAAGCGGGCGCCCGCTACGGCGCCGTCGGCGTGGCGGCGGTTTTCGGCCCAGATCCGGCCGCGGTGGCTGGCGACGATCTGCCGCGCGATCGACAGGCCCAGGCCGGAATGGCGGCCATAGGCCTCGTGCTTGGGGCGCTCGCTGTAAAACCGCTCGAAAATCGCTTCCAGCTTGTTGTCCGGGATGCCTGGCCCCTCGTCGTCCACGGTCACCGCGACGTGATTCTTTTCCGGATGGACCGTGATGGTGACGGTGCCGTTCTCGGGCGAGAAAGACAACGCGTTCGAAATCAGATTCTCGAACACCTGCGCCAGGCGCACTTCGTTGCCGGCGACAAATACGGGATCCGTCCCCGGGCACAGCAGCTTGATCGCGGGCATTTCCTCGCCGCTGCGGCCGGTGAAATTGTTTTTCAGGCCGCTGCGCTCAATCGGTGTTTTCTTGCCGTCGACCAGACGCTGCAGCAGATGGCGCAGATCGACCGCGCCCATCGCGTCGCGCGACAGCTCGGCATCCAGGCGCGAGGCGTTGGAAATGTCGCTGATCAGCCGATCCAGACGCACGACGTCGTGCTGGATGATCTCCATCAGCTTGTCCTTGTCTTTTTCGTTCTTCACCACGGCCGCAGTTTCCACGGCACTGCGCAGGCTGGTGAGCGGGTTCTTGATCTCGTGCGCCACATCGGCGGCGAAACGCTCGATCGTGTCCATGCGGTCCCACAGCGCCTGGGTCATGGCGCGCAGCGCGGCGGAAAGCTCGCCGATCTCGTCGTGCCGGTGCGAAAGATCGGGGATCTCCACCTGCCGCCCCTTGCCCTGGCGGATGCCCTCAGCGGCACGCGCCAGCCTTTTCAGCGGCCGGCCGATGATGCCGGCAAGATAGAGCGAAAGAAAGATCGTCACACTGAGCGAACCCAGGAACACCGTCAGCACTTCAAAGCGCACCTGCGCCAGCGCGGCCTCGATCTCGTCGCCGTCGCGCACCAGCATCACCACGCCCATGATCTGCTTCATCTTGCGCACCGGCGCGGCGGAGGTAAGGACGATGCGCCCGGTGCGGTCCTGCCAGGCGGTGGCGCTGACGTGGCCGTCGACCGCCACGGCGGCGTCGGGGAAGTCGCCGATCAGCTTGGAGGATGATACCGCCTCGGGATAAAGCGGCAGACGGTGGTTGTTGGGCAGGATTTCGCCCAACCTGTAACCGATGAAGCGCATCACGCGCGCAAGTGTCCATTTATCCTCGCGCAGGCGCGCGGGCGGCAGATGCGGGCCGTAGGTACGGTTCTGGAACTTGAGCATGTCCGAATCGCCGATCAGACGCCCATCCTCGCTAAAGAGGCGCGTGCGGCTGTCGGTGGTTTCGCCCAGACGGCGCACCATGCGCCGCGCCAGCTCGGGCACCATGGTTTCGATCTCGACCGGCTTGGCGAATAAAAACGGCTTACCCTGCTCGACCGGACGGATTGAGGCCTCGGCGATGGCGCCCGCGAACAGCTGCGATTGGGCTTTGAGGGTTTCAAGCTCGGCGCGGATCAGGTTGTCGCGGTACTGGCCCATATAGAGAAGGCCCAGCACCAGCACCAGGGGTGCCATGACGTTGACCGCCAGGATCTGCAGGGTCAGGCCGCCGCCGCGCAGCCAGCGGCGCTTCCTTAAAGGGAAAAAAGCGTAAAGCGACAACGGCCCCGGCAGCAAAAGTGGGGCGGGCGGCGGGGATTCACTCTTCTTTGTATTTGTATCCGACACCGTAGAGCGTCTCTATCTGCGAGAATTCCTGGTCGACCGCCCGGAATTTCTTGCGAATCCTTTTGATATGGGAATCGATGGTCCGGTCGTCGACATAGATATTCTCACCATAGGCCATGTCGATCAACTGGTCGCGGTTTTTCACATGGCCGGGGCGCTGCGCCAGCGCCTTCAGCAGCAGGTATTCGGTCACGGTCAGGTCGACCGCCTGCCCTTTCCAGCTGCATACGTGGCGGGCGTCGTCGAGCTCCAGGTTGCCGCGCACGATGCGGTCCTTCTCCTCACCGCCGGGGGCGGCGGTCGAATCGTTGGCGGCCGCCTGGCGCAGTGCCTCGCGGCGCAAAAGCGCGCGGATGCGCTCGATCAGCAGGCGCTGGGAAAAAGGCTTGGTGATGTAATCGTCCGCGCCCATGCGCAGGCCGATCACCTCGTCGACTTCGTCATCCTTGGAAGTGAGGAAAATCACCGGCAACGCCGATTTCTCGCGGATCTTGGAAAGGACTTCCATGCCGTCCATGCGCGGCATCTTGATGTCGAGCACCACCAGGTCGGGCGTCTGGGTCATGATGCCCTTGAAGCCTTCCTCGCCGTCGTTGTAGGTGCGCACGGCGAAGCCCTCGGCCTCGAGCGCCATCGAAACGGAGGTGAGAATATTGCGGTCGTCGTCGACCAGAACGATGGATTGCGGCATGGCTAAACCCTCGCTTGTAAGAAAGCCAACAGCGTCATACTCGCCCATGAAGATGGCAAATTCAAAGCGAAATCAAGGTTTTTAGGCTGAAACAGGGGCAATCACACCGGCAGCGGGCAG
>CAZNYM010000041.1:0-16885 GCA_964577255.1 uncultured Pseudobdellovibrionaceae bacterium
GCGAAGGCGGCCGCACAGTCGGCGCCGGCGTCGTTTCAAAAATTTTGAAGTAAGGCAGGCGCTTGCTTCTATGCACAAAAAACCCCGGCTAGACCGGGGTTTTTTATTGGCCCGGCCGCGGAGACATAGTAAAAAGCGGGTAATCGAACGGGGTGTGTCCACTGAAAAAAGACATTAAAAAAGATACGGGCAAGAGCAAGGGGGTTCCTGAATCCCTGGCTTACGACTCCTTCTATGAGCAGGAACGCAAATACAACGTCCGCCACCCCAATCATGTCGGCCTGCTGCAGCAATCGATTATCGCCGACGATCACTTCGTCACGCTCGATTATCCCCCGTTCCGCAGCGATCTGATGGCGTCCGTGGGTTTGATCGGCGCGCCGCAAGAAATCACCGCGCCGCGCCAGCGCTTTTACTTCGACGACCTCCGTCTCAGCGGCTTCCTGAACGGCGTGGAAATCCGCATCGAGCCGCGCCGCCAGGGCCGCGAGGAAGGCTGGCCCTTCCGCCAGGTGGTGAAGATCGGCGAGCCCGGCAGCGCCGAACAGCACACGCTGCAGCGCATGGAATATCCGGCCCGCCTGCGCGCGCTCAAGCCCGACCTTACTGTGGTGGGCAACGGCAACGGCCGTTATCTCGCCGATGTTTTCAACGTCAAGAGCTTGGCGCGCGCCGTGCTGCATCCACTCCTGCGCATCCATTCGCAGCGCTGGAAGATGGAATACCACCCCGAAGGCGACCCCGACACGCTGATCGAACTTGCGCTCGACGTTGGCCGGGGCCAGACCCTGAGCGGCTATGTGTGGGACATCCGCCAGCTCGAGCTTGAGATCAAGGCGGGCGACCCGCAGACGCTGGACGCCGAAGAGAGGTATCTTCGCACGCGCTTTCCTTTTCTTGAGCCTGAATTCCGCTCCAAGCCCACGCCCGGCTTTGAAATCCTGGGCTCGTTCATCGACGTGCAGGGCCCGAAACCCCTTAAGAAACTGGCACAGGCCGGGGCCTTCCCGCCCCCCAGAGCTTGAGTTTTCCCGCCGCTTCCGTTACATATGGGGCCGTCAAAGGCCTATAGGGGTATAGCTCAGCTGGTAGAGCGACGGTCTCCAAAACCGTAGGTCGAGGGTTCGAGCCCTTCTGCCCCTGCCATTTTTCAAGCAGCCTCGCTTTTTTAGTGCGGTGTTTTTATCAGATAACCCAGATCAAAATTCATTTTCTTCAGCTGTGCCAGTATTGAGTTATAAAGCGCCGGATCCATTGCGGGCTTACGGGAAAGTATCCAAAGATACTGGCGGTCCGGCTCGCTGACGACAGCATATTCATAGCCGACCTCATCAAGCATGATAATCCAGTAATCGCCGTAAAAAGGTCTGAAGAAAGATACCCGCAGGCGCGCATTCTCACTCTCGGGAACGATCCTGGCAACACCACGCGCTTCATGCAGCGGCCCGTCAAGAGAATCTTTCCGGCAACTGTTAAGGACGTCAATATTGCCATCGGCGCGTAAATCGTATCGGGCTGTCACGGCAAAACAACCTTCCTCGAATGAATGCGGATAGCGCGCGATTTCATACCATGTGCCGAGATAGCGGGATACATCGACGGCCGCGACAGTTTCCAGTGGCGGGTATGGCTGCGCAGGTACAGTGCTGCACCCGGACAAGGGAAAAATTGTTGCAATCACAAAAAAAGAAAATAAAAAAACCTGCTTCATGGTGTGGCAGAGTAACACAACAATTCTTCTTTACCTGCGATATTTTGCAGTTATAGTCTCCTTATGGCCGATCTCAAAACCCCTCTTCATGCTGCCCATCTCTTGCGCGGCGCGAAAATGGGCCCGTTCGCGGGCTACGACATGCCGCTTTATTACCCCGAAGGGGTGATCAAGGAGCATGAATGGGTGCGGTCGCAGGCAGGGCTATTCGATGTTTCGCACATGGGCCAAGTCGTTCTGGAAGGGCCGGGCGTGGTGCCGTTCCTTGAGCGTATCACGCCTTCAAATTTTGCAAAAGCGGCGCACGGCTTCGCCAAATACACGGTGATGACCAACCCACAGGGCGGCATCGTCGACGACCTCATCATCACGCGCTTGAACGACAGCAAATTTTTCACCGTCATCAACGCCGGCTGCAAAGAAAAGGATATCGCCTGGATGACGGCCAACCTGCCCGCCGATGTCACGCTCACCCGGCTCGACGATCGCGCGCTGATCGCCCTGCAGGGGCAAAAGGCCGAAACGGCGCTGTGCGAGGCATTGAAAATCGACGCGGCGGCGCTTGGCTATATGCGGCTGATGAGCGCGGGCGATCTGTTCGTCAGCCGCCTGGGCTATACCGGCGAGGATGGATTTGAAATCAGCTTGCCGGCAGCGCAGGCCGAAGCGGCATGGAACGCGCTTCTGGCCCACGGGGCGGTGAAGCCCGTGGGCCTGGCCGCACGGGATTCCCTGCGGCTCGAGATGGGGTATCCGCTTTATGGTCATGATATCGACGACACCACCAGCCCGCTTGCCGCCGATCTCGGCTGGGTTATGGGCAAGGGGAACATGGGCTTCATCGGCGCGGACAAGGTTATGGACGCGCCCCTTGATAAAAAGCGAGTAGGCATAAAGCTCACCGGCAAGGGCGTCGCGCGCGAAGGCGCCGAGATCCGCAGCGCGCAGGATGAAAAAATCGGTGTGCTGACAAGCGGCGGTCATTCGCCCACGCTAAAGGCCTCGATCGGCATGGGTTACGTGCCGCTTGAATGTGCCGTGCCGGGCACGCCGATATTCGTCAATGTGCGCGGCGTCAACATCGCCGCCGAAATTGCCACGCTGCCGTTTGTGCCCGCGCGCACCAAATCCGCTAAAAATGCCGCCGCCTGATAAGGAGTGATCACATGACAGACAATCTGAAATATACCACAGAACATGAATGGCTGAAGATCGAGGGCGGTAATGTCGCCGTCATCGGCATTACGGCCTACGCCCAGGACGCGCTGGGCGATCTCGTGTTCGTCGAATTGCCCGAAGTGGGCCGCCAGCTGAAAAAGGGCGAGCATTTCGCGGTGGTTGAGTCGGTCAAAACGGCTGCCGAAGTCTATACCCCCGTCGCGGGTGAGATCGTAGCCGTCAACGACAACCTGGCGGGCGATCCGGAATTGATCAAAAAATCGCTCGAGGAGGGTTGGATCGCCAAGATCAAAGTCGGCGACACCGCCGATCTGGAAGCTCTGATGGACCGCGTCGCTTACGACAAATTTGTCGCTACGTTGGCCTGACGCGCCGCCACCGCATGTTCCCGCCGCCCTTGTTCAGAGGGGGCGAGAGGTGCTATAAAGGGCACCTTCGGGAGTATGCCATGCGTTATCTGCCTCAAACCCGGCAAAGCCGCGACGTCATGCTGGCCGCCGCCGGCGTCAAATCCGTCGACGAGCTTTACCGCGACGTTCCCAAAGCCGCTTTCATCAAGGGCAAAGCCGCCATCGCCGATCATAAGGGCGAGCTTGAGATCGAGCGCATCCTCACCGACTACGCCAACCAGAACCAGGCAGCGCCTGCCGGCCCCTTCTTCCTGGGTGCGGGTTGCTATTACCATCACATTCCCGCGACCGTTGATTACATCATCCAGCGTTCCGAATTCCTGACTTCTTACACGCCTTATCAACCCGAGATCGCCCAGGGCACACTGCAGGTGATCTATGAATTCCAGACCTTCATCGCCCAGCTGACGGGGCAGGATATCGCGAACGCTAGCATGTATGACGGCGCCACCGCATGTGCCGAAGCGGCGCTGATGGCCATGCGCGTGACCAGGCGCGGCAAGGTCGTGACTGGCAACGCGTTGCATCCGCATTATTCCGAAGTGTTGAAATCCTATATCGGCAATCACGCGGGTGCCGCTCTGGCTGAAGGTAAGCCGGATGGAGAAACCGCCTGCGTGATCGTCCAGGTTCCCGATTTCCACGGCACGCCGCACGATCTCGCTTCATGGCGCGCGCTTTGCGATGAAACCGGGGCGCTTCTGGTCGTTGTGATCAATGAAATCCTGTCGCTCGGGCTTCTGCCTGCCCCGGCTGCAGCCGACATCGTCTGCGGCGAAGCGCAGTCGATTGGAATCCCTATGGGGTTCGGCGGGCCGCATCTGGGCTTCTTCGCCACGCGCGAAAAATATCTGCGCCAGATGCCGGGGCGTCTGTGCGGCATGACGGTCGACGCCGACGGGCGGCGCGGCTTCGTCCTGACCCTGAACACGCGTGAGCAGCATATCCGCCGCGAAAAGGCGACATCGAATATCTGCACCAACCAGGGGCTGATGGCGCTGGCTTTCACCGTGCACATGGCGCTTCTGGGCGAGGGTGGCTTCAGGCAGCTCGCGCATCTCAATCACGAACGTGCCTGCGCGCTCGCCGATGCGCTGGGCGGTGTCAAGGGCGTGAAGGTCGAAAACAAGGCCTTCTTCAACGAATTCGTGATCATGCTGACCAAACCCGCGGCCACGATCGTCGAAACGCTGGCCGAACAGGGCATCATCGCCGGCTATGCGCTTGAAGGGGGTCGCCTTCTGGTTGCGGCGACTGAAATGACCGGGGATGACGACATCGTTTCTTTCTGCAACGCTTTGAAGAAGGCGCTCTGACATGGTGGCGGACAAGAAAATGGACACGATGGACGGCTCGGGTGCAGGCGACATTATGGCGGGTACGCGCGGCCTGCGCTATGAAGAGAATCTGCTGTGGGAGAAGACGCCGGGCGATCATCCGGGCGTCGACCTGCCCTCGCCCAAGGGGCTGAAAAGCCGCACCGGCCTGCCCGAGCGGACGAAAATCGGCCTGCCGCAGGTGTCCGAGCCTGAAGTGTTGCGCCATTTTGTGCGGCTTTCGACTAAAAATTATTCCATCGATCACGGCTTCTTTCCTTTAGGCAGCTGCACGATGAAGCACAATCCGCGCCTCAACGAAAAGATGGCGCGCCTGGCAGGACTTGCGCATATCCATCCGCTGCAGCCCGAAAGTACGGTGCAGGGCGCGCTCGCGTTGATGCACGAACTGCAAAACATCCTTGGCGAACTGACCAATTTGCGCGGCGTGTGCCTGACGCCCGCCGCCGGCGCGCACGGCGAACTGGCCGGCCTCATGACCATCCGCCGCGCGCACGAGCAAAACGGGCAGGGGCACAGAAACGTCGTGCTGGTACCCGATTCCGCACACGGCACCAACCCGGCCACGGCCGCGATGTGCGATTACCAAATCCGCGTCATCCCCACCAAGGAAGGCGGGCGCGTGACGCTTGAGGCATTCAGGGAGGCACTGGGCGACGGCAATGACGTCGCCGGCATGATGGTCACCAACCCCAACACCTGCGGCCTGTTTGAGCGCGACATCATCGCCATCGCCGATCTGCTGCACAAGGCGGGCGGGTATTTCTACTGCGACGGCGCCAATTTCAACGCGCTGGTGGGCAAGGTGCGCCCGGGCGATTTCGGCGTCGATGTCATGCACATCAACCTTCATAAGACGTTTTCGACCCCGCACGGCGGCGGCGGCCCGGGCTCAGGCCCCATCTGCGTGACCGAAAAGCTGCGCCCCTATCTGCCGATGCCGCTGGTCGTGAAAAAACTGGACGGCTCCTATCACCTCGAAGCCGAGGGCGAGCGCCCCACAAGCCTGGGGCGCCTCAAGGGCTTCCAGGGTCAGTTCGGCATGCATGTTCGCGCCCTGACTTATATCCTGTCGCACGGCGCCGACGGGCTGAAGCAGGTCTCCGAGGACGCCGTGCTCAATGCCAATTATATCCTGAGCCAGCTCAAGGACGATTATCATGTGCCCTACGAAGGGCCGTGCATGCATGAATGCCTGCTGACCGACAAACGGCAGAAAGATGCCGGCATCACCACACTCGACATCGCTAAAACCCTGATCGAGCACGGTATGCACCCGATGACGGTGTATTTCCCCCTGGTCGTTTCCGGCGCGATGCTGATCGAGCCGACCGAAACCGAAAGCAAGGAAGCGCTTGACCGTTTCATCGCCGTCATGAAAATGATCGCTGCCGGCGTCAAGGCGGGCAATGTCGACAAGTTCCACGACTATCCGCAAAGCGCGCCGCGCCGCCGCCTCGACGAGGTCAAAGCCGCGCGCGAACCCCAACTCCGCTGGAGGGAATCGCCATGAAAAAATGCCTGGGTCTGATGGCTGCGCTTGCGCTCGCATCCTGCACCACCGTCGAATTCGCGGGTGCGGGTCCGTCCGTCACTTATGCATGCTCGCGCGGGGGCGACGTGACGATCCAGCGGGGGCAGGGGGACGACCATATCCGCGTCGATTTCCAGCACGGCGACAAAGGCCGCACCGAGATCCTGGGCCGTATCGATTCCGCCTTCGGTGAGCGCTTCGGGGTCAACGGCGACTATTCTTTCTGGATCAACGGTACCCAGGCGCTTTTCGAGACGCCCGAGGGTCTGATCGCCTTCTGCCAGCAGGAAAAGCCGGGCGAATAAGCGTTTTTTCACGCCTCTTGACGCCGGACCCCGTTTTCCTATAAAAAATCGCCATTCCCCTTCATCAAAGGTCTCCGCCTCCCGGCCCCCGCCGCGATACGAACCTTTGGCGGGCGGATCGAGTGAATGCGAAAGGAAGATCATGGCAAAGACGTCGCCGCTTGAATTTTACCGCCAGGTCCGCGCGGAAATGCAGCGGGTCACCTGGCCCTCGAAGAAAGAGCTGACGGCCAGCACCGTGGCGGTTTTCATCATGGTGATTATCGCCGCGATTTTCCTGTTCCTGGCCGATCAGGTGATGGCCTTTGGCGTCAACCTGATCCTGGGGCTGTAAACGTTATTGAAGAGAGATGAAAATGGCTAAGCGCTGGTACGTTCTGCATGTTTATTCCGGGTTTGAGAACAAGGTCGCCGAAGCGATCCAGGACAAGGCCCGCAAGCAGGGTCTTGAGGACAAGGTCGAGGAAGTGATGGTTCCGACCGAGGAGCTGGTCGAGGTTCGCCGCGGTCAGAAGGTCAACGCCGAGCGCAAATTCTTTCCCGGCTATGTTCTCGCTAAGCTCGATCTCGACGACGAAGTCTGGCATATGATCAAGGACACGCCGAAGGTCACGGGCTTCCTGGGCGCGGGCAACAAACCCTCGCCGGTCAGCGAAAAAGACGCCGAGCGCCTGATGCGCCAGATCAAGGAGGGCGTCGAGCATCCGCGCCCCAGCGTCCAGTTCTCGGTGGGCGAGGAGGTCAAGGTGGCCGAAGGCCCGTTCGCTTCGTTCAACGGCATGATCGAGGAGATCGACGAGGTCAAAGGCAAGCTCAAGGTCTCGGTTTCGATCTTCGGCCGCGCCACCCCGGTCGAACTGGAATTCACCCAGGTCGAGAAAGTCTGATTTTTCAGGCCTTTATTAAATCCTTGCATTCCGGGCGGAATGACCTTAATTTCCGCCCGTTCCCGGGTGGTCCGGGGCATATGTGGAAGGTTCGTCCGGGCGCGTCCCGCCCGGGCAGCATAACAGAGCCGCACCACGACCGTATCGCCATAAGATAACGGAGGACAACATGGCAAAAAAGATCACAGGTTACATTAACCTGATCATTCCGGCGGGCAAAGCGAACCCGTCGCCGCCGATCGGCCCGGCTCTGGGTCAGCACGGCGTCAACATCATGGAATTCTGCAAGGGCTTCAATGCCAAGACGGAAAAGATGACGCCCGGGATGCCAATCCCGGTCAAAATCACTGTCTTCGAGGACCGCTCTTTCAGCTTCATCATGCGGCAGCCGCCGAACACCTACTTCATCAAGGAAGCGATCAAGCTGAAGATGGGTTCGAAACTGCCGGGCCGCGACGTGGCGGGCACCATCACCACGGCGCAGCTGCGCAAGATCGCCGAACAGAAGATGCAGGATATGAACGCGCCCAGCCTCGAAGCTGCCGTTAAAATTCTGGCCGGTTCCGCGCGCTCAATGGGCGTCAAAGTCGTGGAGGGTTAATCATGACACTCAGCAAGAAAACCAAAAAAGCCAACGCCCTGGTCGATCGCAAGAAGCTGTATTCCACGGCCGAAGCGGTAAAGATCCTCAAGACCGCGGCCAAGGAACGCAAATTCAACGAAACCATCGAGCTGGCCGTCAACCTGGCCATCGATCCCCGTCACGCCGACCAAAGCGTGCGCGGCATGGTTACCCTGCCGCACGGCACGGGCGCCAAGCTGCGCGTGGCCGTGTTCGCCAAGGACGCCAAGGCCAAGGAAGCCAAGGAAGCGGGCGCCGACATAGTAGGTGCCGACGATCTGGCTGAAAAAGTGATGAAGGGCGAAATCAACTTCGATCGCTGCATCGCGACGCCGGACATGATGCCGCTGATGAGCCGCCTGGGCAAGGTGCTGGGTCCGCGCGGCCTGATGCCGAACCCCAAGCTCGGCACCGTTACGCTTGACGTCAAAGCCGCCGTCGAAGCCGCCAAGGGCGGCTCAGTCGAGTTCCGTGCCGAAAAGGCCGGGATCGTCCATGCCGGCGTCGGCAAAGCTTCGTTCGCGGATCAGGCGCTGGTGGAAAACATCCAGACCTTCGTCGGCGCGCTGCTGAAAGCCCGCCCGGCCGGTGCCAAAGGCACGTACATGAAAAAAGTGACCTTGTCCTCGACCATGGGCCCGGGCATCAAGCTCGACCTGTCCGGCTTCAGCGCCGCGGCCTGAGTTTCTTAAGGAATCGATCAAAACCCCGCCCTCAAACGGCGGGGTTTTGTGTCTTTCCGCCCGCCCGCTTTCAGGTGTAGACTCGGGACAGGGCATGACCGGGGGAACCTCAACATGATCTGGGCACTCTACGCGCTCATCCACAGCATCAGC
This sequence comes from uncultured Pseudobdellovibrionaceae bacterium, assembly GCA_964577255.1. Taxonomy (GTDB): domain Bacteria; phylum Pseudomonadota; class Alphaproteobacteria; order Micavibrionales; family Micavibrionaceae; genus Micavibrio_C. The sequence goes on from CAZNYM010000041.1 coordinate 8,822, forward strand.
CGCGCCTTCTTCGTCGAAACCAACCGGGTTTACAGGGCGAACCCCTGGCACATCACCTTCTGGCAGGCGCTGTGCGGCCTGATCGTGCTGTTGCCGGCCGTTCCCTTCATGCACTGGCCGGAAAACGGCCACTTCTATTTCGCCGCCATCGTGGTGGCCGGCATCATGGCCTTCGGTTACATGATCCAGCTGGGCCTGGCGGCGCAGAAGACCGGCCGGGTCTCCGCCATCCACATGGCGCTCGAAGCACTGTGCGCGGCCGTGCTCTGGGTCTTGATTCATCCCGAATCCTTCGCCACCTACCAGGAGCAGCCTGTTATCACTCTGGCTATCGTCTTGGCCCTGACGCTGATGATCGTGGGCATGCTCAAAATTCGCCCGAGCGACATCTCCTGGGCTACCTTCGCCGTGGTGGCGCCCGTGGGCATGACCTACGCCATCGCCGGGGTCACGACCAAGATCGTCATTCCCGCCACCCAGGTCGTCCCGACCATCCTGACCTATGTGTTCGTAAGCTTCGCGGTCATGACCGCGGCGCTAGGGGCCGGGCTCCTGCTCAAGCGCAAGGCCGACGCCGCGATGCGCGCGCTGCCTACTCTTAAGGCCGGCTTTCTGACCGGTCTCTTTTCGGCGGCGGCCTACACTACTTTCGTCTGCAGCGTCGTACTGTCGCCCAACCCGGGCTATACCAGTGCGCTCGCCATGCTGCTGCCGGTGTGGCTGTTTTTGTTCCACCGCGCCTTCGGCGTCGAAGACCGCGCCAATCCCCTGGCGGCACTGGCCCTTGTGGCCGGGGCGGTGATGCTGGTAGGCCTGAGCGGCTTTTTCAGCCCCTGATCAAGATTTTCCTTGACCGCGGCCCCGCCGGCCGTTAAGAAAGCGCCCATACCTGTCCAAGACAGCAGGCGCCTTCCCCGGAAGGATTAAGTCCCGCCCAGATAGGAAAAAGCCAGATCGTCCCGGGTCAATTAATTTATGGGGGCTCTCCGTGCTTTTGCGTCTTGGACGGGATGAACGAAAGTTCGTCCTTTTTTATTGGGAATTTTTTGAGGAGAGATCCAGATGAACCAGAACCGCGCCAACAAGGAAGCGATCGTCACCGAAGTCGCCGCGCGCATCAAGGCTGACGAAAACCTGGTGATTGCCCACAACAAGGGCCTCAACATGGAAGAGATGACGAAGCTCCGCGGCGATCTGCGGAAAAACGGGGCACGCGCCAAGGTGTTCAAGAACACGCTGGTCCTACGCGCGATCGAGGGCACGCCCTATGCCGGCCTTGCGCCGTTGCTCAAGGGCCCGACCATGATCGCTTCATCCAAGGATCCCGTCACCACCGCCAAGATCATGCACGCGTTCGCCAAAGGGCACGAGAAGCTGGTCATCCTGGGCGGCTCGCTGGGCGCGCAGATTCTGGATGCCAAGGCGGTGTCCGCTCTGGCCGTCCTGCCGTCGCTCGATGAACTGCGCGGCAAGATCGTCGGCCTGCTGCAGGCCCCGGCTTCCAAGCTGGCTCGCATAGTTCAGGCGCCGCCCGCGCAGCTCGCGCGCGTGGTCAACGCTTACGCCCAAAAGGGTTAAGACTTTTAAACTTTGCAACAATTAGGCAACTGTAAGGAGAAAGAACATGGCTGCTGATCTGCAAAAACTGGTGGACGATCTGTCCAAACTGACCGTTCTGGAGGCTGCCGACCTGGCCAAGCTTCTGGAAGAAAAATGGGGCGTCACGGCGGCGGCTCCTGTGGCCGTGGCGGCCGCGGGCGGCGGTGCGGTGGCGGCGCCGGCTGAGGAAAAAGACAGCTTTGACCTCGTGCTGGTTTCCGGCGGTGACAACAAAATCAACGTCATCAAAGAAGTCCGCGCCATCACCGGCCTGGGCCTCAAGGAAGCCAAAGACCTGGTCGAAGGCGCTCCCAAACCCCTCAAACAAGGCGTGCCCAAGGCCGATGCTGAGAAAATCGTCAAGCAGATCGAAGCTGCAGGCGGCAAGGTCGAGAAGAAATAATCCGGCGCCTTATCCGGAGACATTTAAACGGCCCCCTGATGACAGATCGGCGGGGCCGTTTTTAATTCCATAATATTAAAGCGAATCCGGGGTAAATACTCCTTGACACTGTCAAGCCCTTCCGCCATAACACCCCTGCAAAATACCCGGGAAAAGTGTGAGTACAGGCGTTCCGCATAACGGATAAATCTTTGATTTCAACCGCTTCGGATTGGCATGGTCCGTTCTGAAGCGGTTTTCTGCGTCCTGCGGGGCGGTCAGAGATAAAAATTATTTCCGGTGTTTCGCTTTACGACGGCTTGGCAAAAGACTGACTGAAGGATTCGCAAACAATGAACACGAACAAACCGACCAAGACTCCCAAAGACGCCAAAGCGGAAAAAAGCGAAGCCAAGCCCAAAAAATCCCGTTCCTCCACGAAGGTAGCGGCGCCCGACAAGCCGCTGACCCGCTATGTCGTCGAAAAGCCGATCGTGTTCAAACCGGCGAACGACGTCGACAGCTTCACCGGCCGCAAGCGCGTACGCCGCAGCTTCGGCAAGATCCGCGAAGTGGCGGACATGCCCAACCTGATCGAAGTACAGCGCCAGTCCTACGAAGCGTTCCTGCAGGCCGAAGTCGCTGCCGACGACCGCAGAATGCAGGGCCTGCACGAGGTTTTCACCTCCGTGTTCCCGATCAAGGACTTTTCCGACCGCGCCGAGATCGACTACGTCAAGTACGAGCTTGAAGAGCCCAAATATGACGTCGACGAATGCCAGCAGCGCGGCATGACCTATGCCGCACCCCTGCGCGTTACGCTGCGCCTTTCTGTGTTCGATGTCGATGAAGACACCGGCCTGCGTTCGATCCGCGACATCAAAGAGCAGGATGTCTACATGGTCGACATGCCGCTCATGACCAAGAACGGCACGTTCATCGTCAACGGCACCGAACGCGTGATCGTTTCGCAGATGCACCGCTCCCCGGGCGTGTTCTTCGATCATGATGGCGGCAAGACCCACGCTTCGGGCAAGTACCTGTTCGCCGCGCGCATCATTCCCTATCGCGGCTCCTGGCTCGATTTCGAATTCGACGCCAAAGACAACCTGTATGTCCGCATCGACCGCCGCCGCAAACTGCCGGCGACCACGTTCCTGCGCGCGCTCGATTCCGCCGCCACAGCCGAACTGCGCCGCGAGGCCGAGGAAAACGACCGCAATATCGATCCGCTGCTTGTGCAGGGCATGAGCAACGAGGAAATCCTGCAATCCTTCTACGGCGTCATCAAATACAGCCGTGAGAAGAAGGGCTGGAAAACCGAATTCAGCGGCGATCGCCTGCGCGGAGTCAAGCTGACCTACGATCTGGTCGATGCCAAGACTGGCAAGGTGGCGGCCGAGACCGGCACCAAGATGACCCCGCGCGCCGCGCGCCAGCTGATCGAAAAGGGCTTGAAAGAGATCCTGGTCCAGGACGAGCAGATCGTCGGCCAGTATCTGGCGACCGACCTGTTCGATGCCAAAACCGGCCAGATCATTTTCGAAGCCGGCCACGAAATCAGCGCCGACAACCTGGCGACCATCGAGAAAATGGGTGTCAACGAGCTGCCGGTGCTGGCGATCGACCACGTCAATGTTGGGCCCTACATCCGCAACACGCTGATCGTCGATAAATGCGACACGCGCGAAGAAGCGCTGATCGACATTTACCGCGTCATGCGCCCGGGTGAGCCGCCCACGGTCGATTCCGCCGAAGCTTTGTTCAACAGCCTCTTCTTCGACTCCGAGCGCTACGATCTTTCCGCCGTCGGCCGCGTGAAGATGAATATCCGCCTCGACCTGAAGTGCGAGGACACCATGCGCATCCTGCGCAAGGACGACGTTATCGCCATCATCAAATACCTGCACAACCTGCGCGACGGGCTGGGCGAGGTGGACGACATCGACAACCTCGGCAATCGCCGCGTCCGTTCGGTCGGCGAATTGATGGAGAACCAGATCCGCGTCGGCCTCCTGCGCATGGAGCGTGCGATCCGCGAACGCATGAGCTCGGTCGACATCGACACTTATATGCCGCACGACCTCATCAACGCCAAGCCGGTCGCGGCGACGGTGCGCGAGTTCTTCGGTTCCAGCCAGCTTTCGCAATTCATGGACCAGACCAACCCGCTCTCCGAAATCACGCACAAGCGTCGCCTGTCGGCGCTCGGCCCCGGCGGCCTGACCCGCGAGCGCGCGGGCTTTGAAGTGCGCGACGTGCACCCGACCCACTACGGCCGCATCTGCCCGATTGAAACGCCGGAAGGCCCGAACATCGGTCTGATCAACTCGCTGTCCACCTTCGCCCGCGTCAACCAGTACGGTTTCATCGAAAGTCCGTACCGCCGCGTGATTGGCGGCAAGGTGACCGACGAGGTTATCTATATGTCGGCGATGGAAGAAGCCAAATACACGATTGCCCAGGCCAATTCGGTTCTGGACAAGGCCGGCAAATTCACCGACGACCTGATCTCCTGCCGCAAGGCCGGTGAAAACATCATGGTTACGCCCGACACCATCGAGTTCATCGACGTGTCGCCGAAGCAGATCGTTTCTGTTGCCGCTGCGCTGGTGCCGTTCCTTGAGAACGACGACGCCAACCGCGCGCTGATGGGCTCGAACATGCAGCGTCAGGCCGTGCCGCTCCTGCGCGCCGACGCGCCGCTGGTCGGCACCGGCATGGAAGCCACCGTGGCCCGCGATTCCGGCGCCGCCGTCGTCGCCCGCCGCTCGGGCGTCGTCACCAAGGTCGACGCCACCCGTATCGTCATCCGCGCCACCGAAGATCTGCGCGCGGAAGAGGCGACGGTCGACATCTACAAACTGGCGAAGTTCCAGCGTTCCAACCAGAACACCTGCATCACCCAGCGTCCGCTGGTGAAGGTGGGCGACGAAATCAAGTCCGGTGACATCATCGCCGACGGACCCTCGACGGATCTGGGCGAACTGGCCCTGGGTCGCAACGTGCTGGTCGCGTTCATGCCCTGGAACGGCTACAACTTCGAGGACTCGATCCTGCTCTCCGAGCGCATCGTGGCCGAGGACGTATTCACCTCGATCCATATCGAGGAATTCGAGGTCATGGCCCGCGACACCAAGCTGGGCACCGAGGAAATCACCCGCGATATCCCGAACGTCGGCGAGGAAGCGCTCAAGCACCTCGACGAAGCCGGCATCGTGCATATCGGCGCCGAAGTAAACCCGGGCGACATCCTGGTCGGCAAAGTGACGCCGAAGGGCGAATCGCCGATGACGCCGGAAGAAAAACTGCTGCGCGCCATCTTTGGCGAAAAAGCCGCTGATGTTAAAGACACCTCCTTGCGCCTGCCGCCGGGGGTTCAGGGCACGATCGTGGAAGTGCGCGTGTTCAACCGCCGCGGCGTCGACAAGGACGCCCGCGCCATGGCCATCGAGCGCGCCGAGATCGAGCGCCTGGCCAAGGACCGCGACGACGAACGCGCCATTCTGGAAGACGGCTTCTACGGCCGCCTGAAAGATCTGTTGACCGGCCAGACCCTGGCCTCCGGACCCAAGCAGCTGACTTCGATCAAAAAGGGCGACCGCATCAAGGCGGGCGACCTCGACGAGCTCAGCCGCGGCCTGTGGCGCCAGATCGCCGTGCAGAACGACAAGCGCGTCGAGGAAGTTGAAGCCGTCACCAAGACGTTCGATGATGCCGTCGACGCCCTGCAGGCCCGTTTCGAATCCAAGGTGGAAAAACTCCAGCGCGGTGACGAACTGCCCCCCGGCGTTATGAAGATGGTCAAGGTCTTCGTGGCCGTGAAGCGTAAGATGCAGCCGGGCGATAAAATGGCCGGCCGTCACGGCAACAAGGGCGTGGTCTCGCGCATCATGAAAGCCGAGGATATGCCGTACCTCGAGGACGGCACGCCGGTCGACATCGTGCTGAACCCGCTGGGCGTGCCTTCGCGCATGAACGTGGGCCAGATCCTGGAAACGCACCTGGGCTGGGCCTCGGCCGCGCTCGGCAAGCAGATCGGCAAAATGATCGACAGCTTCGCCAACCAGGACGAGCCCACCGATTCCGACCTGAAGAAACTCAAGGCGCAGCTGAAATCGGTTTACGGCGACAAGGAGTTTGATGAGAAAGTCACGCGCCTCGACGACCGGCAGATCGTCGAAATGGCGAACAACCTGCGCCCGGGCGTGCCGATGGCGACCCCCGTCTTCGACGGCGCGCACGAAGCCGACATCGACGAGCTGCTGGCCAAGGCCGGCCTCGACAAGTCGGGCCAGGTGCGCCTGATCGACGGCCGCACGGGCGAATTCTTCCACCGCCCGGTGACCGTGGGTTACATCTACATGCTCAAACTGCACCACCTGGTCGACGACAAGATCCACGCCCGTTCGATCGGCCCGTACTCGCTTGTGACGCAGCAACCTCTGGGCGGCAAGGCCCAGTTCGGTGGTCAGCGTTTTGGTGAGATGGAAGTGTGGGCGCTTCAGGCCTACGGAGCGGCGTACACGCTGCAGGAAATGCTGACCGTCAAGTCGGACGACGTGGCCGGCCGCTCGAAAGTCTACGAAGCGATCGTGCGCGGCGAAGATAATTTCGAAATCGGCGTGCCCGAATCCTTCAACGTCCTTGTCAAGGAACTGAAGGCGCTGGGCCTCAATGTCGATATGAAGAACTCGGAAAGCTGATCCTGGTAACAAAACTTAATTGAAGAACAGAGAGTGGAATGACAGAGCGTAACGAACTGCGTACCGGACTTGATTTTCTGAACGCCCACCGCGGCATGGTGGATAAAGAGTTTGAAGGACGTCACGTGGCGATAGCTGGAGAGGGAATCGTCGCCGTTGCCGGTTCCAGGGAAGAGCTGTGCCAGACCGTGGCAGATCAGGGTCTTCACGGATCAGGCTTGTGGTTTCACGAGGCCGGCCCGAAGTAACGAATACAGTCCGCCACAGGGTGGGCGCAGACGAAGCGAAGTTTTTGTAGGAGCGCGACTATGAACGAATTGATGAACCTCTTCGGCCAACCGACCGGACCGCAGTCTTTCGACAGCATCCGCATCGCCATCGCCAGCCCGGACCAGATCCTGTCCTGGTCGTTCGGCGAAGTGAAAAAGCCCGAGACCATCAACTACCGCACCTTCAAACCGGAAAAAGACGGCCTGTTCTGCGCGCGCATTTTTGGCCCGATCAAGGATTACGAATGCCTGTGCGGCAAATACAAGCGGATGAAGTATAAAGGCATCATCTGCGAAAAATGCGGCGTCGAAGTCACGCTGACCAAAGTGCGCCGCGAGCGCATGGGCCATATCCAGCTGGCTTCGCCGGTCGCGCATATCTGGTTCCTCAAGTCGCTGCCCTCGCGCATCGGTCTGATGATGGACATGACGCTCAAGGAGCTTGAGCGCGTCCTTTACTTTGAAAACTACATTGTCATCGAACCGGGCATGACGGCGCTCAAGCAGTATCAGCTTCTGAGTGAAGAAGAATTCATGGACGCCCAGGACCAGTACGGCGACGAATCGTTCCGCGCCAGCATCGGCGCCGAAGCGATGAAGGAGATTCTTTCCGCCATCGACCTGGAAAAAGAGCGCCAGAAGACCGAAGAAGATCTGCGTGACACCTCATCCGAGGCCCGCCGCAAGAAACTGGTCAAGCGCCTGAAGCTGATCGAATCCTTCATCGCCTCCGGCACCCGCCCGGAATGGATGATCCTGGATGTCGTGCCGGTGCTGCCGCCCGAACTGCGCCCGCTGGTGCCGCTTGACGGCGGCCGCTTCGCGACCTCTGATCTCAACGACCTATATCGCCGCGTTATCAACCGTAACAACCGTCTCAAGCGCCTGATCGAGCTGCGTGCGCCGGACATCATCGTCCGCAACGAAAAACGCATGCTGCAGGAATCGGTCGACGCGCTGTTCGACAACGGCCGCCGCGGCCGCGTCATCACCGGCGCCAACAAGCGCCCGCTGAAATCGCTCTCCGACATGCTTAAAGGCAAGCAGGGCCGTTTCCGTCAGAACCTGCTCGGCAAGCGCGTCGACTATTCGGGCCGTTCGGTCATCG
>CAZNYM010000042.1:0-16117 GCA_964577255.1 uncultured Pseudobdellovibrionaceae bacterium
CGCCCATGACGCCCAGACCGATGAAACAAGCTTTGGTCATTTTGGCGAAGGCCCCGCTTCCGCGCCGTTCTGGATATTCTTAAGGATCATCTCAGCGGTCTGATCCCATACGGCGTATCCGGCGGCGATCATCAGACCGCCGCTATTGTCGGTGACGGCGTAGGGGCTGCCGTCCCATTTGCGGATGACGCCACCGGCCTCGGCCACCATCAGCACACCGGGCAGGTGATCCCACGGCTTGAGCATGTTATAGATCGCGAAATCGGCCTCGCCCGCGGCTATGCGCAGATATTCATGCCCGGCGCAGAACAGGCTGTGGGCGCTTGCGAAACGGCTGCGTTGTTCGAGCAGGACGGGCGATTGCTGCCTCTTGAAATATTTCAGGTCGAAAAAGCCGACCCTCTCCCCCAGCGGCCGCTCGGTCAGGGTTTGCATTCTCTTGCCTTGCAGATAAGCCCCCTCTCCGCGCGCGGCCACGGCCATTTCGTCGGTCAAAGGCTTGTAGATCCAGGATTGCACGACCTCGCCGCCGCGCACCAGGGCCAGCATGGTGCAGAACGTCTCGGAGCCTTTGGCAAAGTTCGATGTGCCGTCGACCGGATCGACGACCCAAAGATCGCCCGGATGGGTTCTCAGCAGATCGGTCGAGATGTCACCCTTGGACACGCTTTCCTCGCCGATAACAAGCGAGCCGGGCAGCAAAGCGGGAAGATGCTTTTTAAGCGCTTCTTCCATGTCGACGTCGGCGTCGGTCTGCAGGTCGTGAACATGCTCCTTGCTGCGTATCTGCCCGTCCGCGAGGTTGCGGAAACGCGGCATGATATGAAGCGCCGCACTTTCGCGGATCAGGGCGGTGACTTTATCAGGATCGACGGGCTTCATGCGGTTCCTCTGCGGGGCTCAGGCCGAAACGGCTGTGGGCGCGCTGGATATCGGCGGCCTCGAGCCCGACTGATATAATTATGTAACCATCCTGCTCCCGCGTTTCAAGGGCCTTGCCCCGCGACTGCAGCCAGGCGAGCGCCGCCCCGTCGCTGGCCGGAATACGGTAAGTGGCGATCAGGCGGTCCTGGCCGATGTGGCTTTCAATGCGCGCGCGCAAAAGCGGCAGGCCTTCGCCGGTCAGGGCCGAGAGCATGACGGCTTCATGGCGGCCTTCGTCCATGTGCGCGGTCAGACGCGCGCGCTCGGCGGGATCGAGGCTGTCGATTTTATTCCAGACCTCGATGATGCGCCGGTCTTCTTCGTAATCGATGCCGAGATCGCGCAAGATCTTTACGACATTGTCGTGCTGGGCCTGATGCGCGGGGTGGGCGATGTCCTGAATATGCAGGATGACGTCGGCCTCGATCACCTGCTCTAGCGTGGCGCGGAACGCGGCGATCAGGTGAGTGGGCAGGTCGGCGATGAATCCCACCGTGTCGGAGAAGATGACATCCTGCTTATTGTCCAGCCGTACACGCCGCATGGTCGGATCGAGCGTGGCGAACAGCAAATCCTTGGCGAACACCTTCGCGCCAGTCATGGCGTTGAACAGGGTCGATTTTCCGGCGTTGGTGTAGCCCACCAGGGCGATGACGGGATAAGGCACGCGTTCGCGCGTCTTGCGTTGCAGGGTACGGGTCTTCTTCACCCGCTCGAGATCCTTTTTCAGTCCGATGATCTTGTTGTCGATGATACGGCGGTCGAGTTCGAGCTGGGTTTCGCCCGGGCCGCCCATGAAACCCGCGCCGCCGCGCTGGCGTTCGAGGTGGGTCCAGGAGCGTACAAGACGAGATTTCTGATATTCAAGCGCCGCCAGCTCGACCTGGATCTTACCCTCGCGGGTCTGGGCCCGGGCGCCGAAGATTTCTAGGATCAGGCCGGTGCGGTCGATGACCTTGCACTCCCATTCCTTCTCCAGGTTCTTCTGCTGCACGGGGCTGACCCTGCCGTTGACGATCACCACGGCGGGCGTGTGCTCGCGGCAGAAGGCGTTAATCTCTTCCCTCACCCCTTCGCCTAGCAGCGCGCCGGGATGAGGCCGGTTCAGCCGCACGATGCGCGTGCCTATGACGTCAAGATCGATGGCGCGCGCAAGGCCCTCGGCCTCGGCGAGCTGTTCTTCCGGGGAAGTGTAGAAAATAGGGTTCGCCTCGCCAGGATCGGCGGGAAGGACGGGATGGACGATAAACGCCGTCTCCCGCCCCTTTCGCTTGCTCACTAAACCGTCTCGACGACCAGTTGTTTGCCGGACGCGGCTGCGCCTTCCTCGCCGTCATGCAGCGACAACGGGCCGCCCGGCATGATGGTGGAGATGGCGTGCTTGTAAACCAGCTGCACGGAAGCATCGCGGCGCAGAAGCAGGGAGAAATTGTCGAACCAGGTGACGACACCCTGAAGTTTGACGCCATTCACCAGAAAGACGGTGACGCTCATTTTTTCCTTGCGGATTTTATTGAGGAAGACGTCCTGGACGTTTTGGTTTTTCTCGGTCATTTTTCTTCTTTTCTTTTTCGTTACAGGTTTTTTGCTTTTCAGGTGTGAAAGCCCTGCACCAGCAAAGTAATACAGGGTGCGTTGTTATAATATAAAGAAGTGCTAGGCTGCAAGCGTTTTCAGGGCCGCGACGGTTTCCAATATTTCACCGCAACCGGGCAATGCGAGAGCGGGCTGATATTGCTCAATTAATGCGGATTTATCGTGATTTTGTAAAAGAAGCACTGCAGTAAATCCGGCCGCCTGCGACGCTCTCAGATCAGGTTCCGTGTCTCCAATATACCATATCTCGGCAGGATCGCCGTTGATGCCCAATTCTTGCCGCATTCTCAGCAGCGCATCAGGCGCGGGCTTGTCGTGCTCGCCGTAACCGGCCCCCACGAATTTGCGGAACAGTGGCGCCCAGCCGATATGCGCCATCTCGCCCACCAGCACCTCGTGGCGCTTGTTGCTGATGACGGCCAGCGGCATACCATCGTCTGCAAGGGCACGCAGGATCTTCTCAGCGCCGGTCATGGGTTTGAGATCGGCATAGCCGTGGATGAGGAAATATTCGAGGACCTTGTCCAGAGCTTCCTGTGCCCTGTCGCCGTATATTTTCGGATACAGCTCGCGCCCGGAATATTTCATGTTGTCCTTGTGCTGTTCCGGCGTGAGCTTCTCGAGCCCGTACCAGTCGCGGACGTAGTTGTGCGCGTTGCACAGACTCTGGAAGCTGTCGACCAGCGTGCCGTCCCAGTCGAAGAACATGGCCTTGGGGTATCTGAGGTTTTTCAGGCTGTCCATGGATGCTGATCCCCCTGCTCGCGGATATAGCGGCGGTATTCCTCGTGCAGGCGCCGGGCGACCGGCCCCGCCGCGCCGGATCCTATCGTCTGCCCGTCGATCCTGGTTACCGGGACGATCATCGCCACGGCGCTCGAGGTAAAGGCTTCCCGCGCCTGGCGCGCTTCCTCAACGGTAAAAGCACGTTCCTCGATGCGCAGCTGCAATTCCTCGCAAATGTTAAAAAGCGCCGTGCGGGTGACGCCGCGCAGGATATCGTTCGAGGCCTTGCGCGTCACCAGGACGTTGTCGGCGGTAACGATCCAGGCGTTGCTCGAGGATCCTTCGGTTATGGCCCCGCTTTCATCAACCATCCAGGCTTCACCTGCACCCTGGCGGTACGCTTCCTGCTTGGCCATAACCTGGGCGATCAGGGCCGTGGTTTTGATGTCGCGCCTTTTCCAGCGCAGGTCAGGCACGGTCACGACCGCCATGCCGGCCGGCAGGGTATCGTCGGCCGGAAAACGCACGGGCCATGAGGTCATGATGAGGTTCGGGCGGACGCGGGCGGGGAATTTGAAATCGCGGCGGGCTGCGCCGCGCGTAACTTGAATATAGATATTGGCGTTACGGAGCCTATTTTTCCTTACCAGTTCACGGATCAGGCGGGAGAGCACCGGGCGCGCGACCGGCATGGCGATCTGCAGTTCACCCAGGGAGCGCTCGAGGCGGTCGAGATGCCCGCGCTCGTCAGCCAGGTTGCCACCCAAGCAGGCGATTACCTCGTAAACGCTGTCGGCGAACTGCAGACCGCGGTCTTCGATATGGACGTTGGCTTTCCGGTGGGGAACAAACGCGCCGCTGACATAGGCATAACGTGGCATGAAAGGCTGTTCCCGTCTTTAGGCCGATTTGCGCAGGGCGGCGGCATCGTCGGCCTCGTCCTCCACGGATTTCAGTCCCGTGGAAAGACCGAGCTGCTTGAGCTTGCGGTGCAGGGCCGAACGTTCCATGCCTACGAACTGCGCTGTGCGGGAGATATTACCACCGAAGCGCCGGATCTGGGAGGCGAGGTAATCGCGCTCGAAAATCTCGCGCGCTTCGCGCAGCGGCACGGAGATGAAATCGGAAACCGGCGCGCTGTCGGAACCCTGGCCGTCCCCGATAAGGTTGTTGTAGGCACGGTTGCGCGAGATTTCGGCCGGGAGCTCCTCGGGCAGGATGTGATCCTTGCCGCCGTGCATGATCATCATGCGCTCGACGATGTTGCGCAGCTGCCGGACGTTGCCGGGCCAGTCGGCGGCCTGCAGCGCAGCGATTGCTGCGTCGGAGAAGCTGCAAGCAGGGATTCCCGACTGGCGTGAATAATGCTCGGCGAAGAACGTCACCAGCTCCTGCACGTCTTCAGGGTGCTCGCGCAGGGCCGGCATGGCCAGAGGCACGACATTGAGGCGGTAGAACAGGTCCTGGCGGAATTTCCCTTCCTGCACGAGTTTTTCAAGATCGCGGTTGGTTGAGGCGACGATGCGCACATCGACCTCGATCACCTCTTTGCCCCCCAGCCTCATGAAGCGCTGCTCCTGCAGCACGCGGACGATCTTGGTCTGGGTCTCAAGAGGCATGTCGGCGACTTCGTCGAGGAAGAGCGTGCCTTCGTGAGCCTGCTCGAACACACCACGGCTTTCCTCGCCTTCCTCCTCGCTGCCGAACAGTTCGCGCTCGAGCTTCTCGGGGCGCAGAACGGCACAGTTCAGGGCGATGAAAGGCCCGTGGCGGCGGGCGGAAAGATTGTGGATCATGCGGGCGGCGATGTTTTTACCGGTGCCGGCTTCGCCGGTGAGCAGGATCCTGCTGCTGGTCTGAGCCACGCGGGAAATGTTGTGCCGCAAGTTATTGATGATGGCTGTGCCGCCGCGCAGGTCGGCCGGGCCGTTGGCGAGGTTGCGCAGCGACTCGTTCTCCCTGCGCAGGCGCGCGGCCTCGAGTGCCCGCTCGATCAGGAGCAGCAGGCGGTCGGATTTGAAGGGTTTCTCGATGAAATCATAAGCCCCCTGCTTGATGGCGGCGACGGCAGTTTCGATGGTGCCGTGGCCGCTGATCATCAGGATGGGCAGATATGGATGGTCTTTCTTGAGCGCCTCGAGGATCTGCAACCCGTCATGGGCGCTGTTCTGCAGCCAGATGTCGAGGATTATGAGGTCGGGCACAGACTCCGCCACCGCTTCTAACGCGCTGCGCGACTGCGAGGCCTGGCGCGTGGCGTAGCCTTCATCCTCGAGGATGCCTTTTATGAGGCCGCGGATATCGGCTTCATCGTCGACGATCAGGATTTCGGGCTTTATTTTCGTGTCCATCGCGTTTCCTATTCTATGCGGCTTCGGCGTTTTTAACAGGGGTGGTATCGGCCTGATTCACAGGAAGAATCATCACGACTGTGGCGCCGGGTAGGATTTCGGCGCCAGCGCGGACGCGCAGCCATTCCGGCGCGCCCAGGATCAGGCGCCCTTTATGGTCTTCCATGATTTTCTTGACGATCGCGAGGCCAAGGCCTGTGCCCTTGGCCCGGCGCGTGACGTAAGGCTCGGTCAGCTGCGCGGGATCGATGTCGCGCGGGAATCCCGGACCGTTATCGCTGACGGCGATGGCGATCGTTCCTTCGCTGCCCGCCGGTGCGGCGGAAATTTTGATATGGCCGGCGAAATCGGGATTTTCCGCCTGGAAACCCTGCAGCGAGTCGATAGCGTTCTGGATGATGTTGGTGAAAGCCTGGCGGAATTGCTGGGCGTCGATTTCGGCACGCAGGCCGGATTGTGGCGTGACCAGGTCAAAGCGCAGAGCGGGATGGGCTTCCTGCTGCAGGGTAAGAAGCTCGCGCATATGCTGTCCCACATCCTCGCTTTTGAAAACGGGCAGCGGCATGCGGGCGAACGCCGAGAATTCGTTGACCATTCGGCCAATGTCACCGACGTGATGGATGATGGTGTCGGTGCACTGAGCAAATGTCTCAGGATCATCCTGGATCTGCTTCATGTATTTGCGTTTGAGCCGCTCGGCGGAGAGCTGGATCGGCGTCAGCGGGTTCTTGATCTCGTGGGCGATTCGCCTTGCCACATCGGCCCAGGCGGCCTTGCGTTGCGCCGATTGCAGCTCGGTGATGTCGTCGAAAGTAATGACGGCGTGGCGGGCCTTGCCGGTCTTGTCCTCGGCGGCGATGCGGAGCAGGAAGATGCGCCGCGCTTCGTCCCGGCGCGAGAACGGGATTTCCGCCTGCAGGATTTTATCGGGCTTTTCGTAAGCATAAGCGAGGTAAGGAGCAAGCTCGGGCATCAGGGCCGTGATATTGCGGCTGTGCAGGTCACCGGGCGTCAGGCCCAGCATGCGGGCGGCGGATTCGTTGGCGATGGTAATGTCGCCCTTGCCGTCCGTGCTGATGACGCCGGAGGATACGTTGGCCAGCACGCTTTCGGTGAAGAGCCGGCGCTCGTCCAGCTGGCGGTTGGTTGCCACTAGGGCGTTTTGCTGTTCCTCGAGTTGGCTGGTCATGCGGTTGAAGGCCAGGGTCACGAGGTCGAATTCGTCGTGGCGGTTGAATTCACGCACCCGCGCCGTCAGATCGCCCGCGCGGACACGGTCGGCGGCGGTGACAAGAGCGCTGATCGGGGAAACGAGGTCGCGCGCGAACATCAGGCCCGCCCACATGGCGGCCAGCAGCAGGATGACGGCGACGACCACGAATGTCAGGGTGATTTTGACCTGCAGGTCCTTGTACTGGCTGTCAAGCTGTTCGTAGGCGGCGACGGCCTGGCGTGTGTCGTTGAGATGGCGCAGCACCGTCGAGTCGACCATGCGGCCGACATACAGATAGCTGTTGTAGAAATTGCCGAGTTTCACGAGCGCGCGCACACGGTCGTCGTTGCCGCCGGTCATGACCACAACTTCGCCGCTGTCGGCCTGTTCCATCGCGGAAATCGGCAGAGATTCGAAGGCCAGCGTGAAGGTCATCCCCGCCTCGGCCAGGATCTGGCCATCGGCCTGCATGATGACGGCTTCGGAAAGATTGCGCAGCAGAAGCTGGGTTTTAATCAGGCGATCGAAACCATCCTTGTTGGCCAATAGCAACGAGGCCTGGCGGTCGAGGTCGTTCGCCATGGCGAGCGTGTCGGCCTTGATGACTTGCTGGTGTTCGGCGAGATAGGCTTCTGCCACTGCTTCGGATTCGTTGACCGCCGTGCGGATGCGGTCGCTGAACCAGGTCTCGACGCCGAAATGCAGGAAGAAGGCAGAGAAGATCGTCATGATAATGGCCGGCAGCGCTGCCATCAGGCTGAAGATGAAAGCCAGCTTCATGTGCAGCCGCGTGCCGCTCAGGCCCCGGCGGTGGCCCGACCACAGGCTGATGATCCGGCGGCCGATGACGGCCACCAGCATCACCAGAATGATGAGGTCGATGTTCAGCAACCAGATGATGGTGTCGGCGTCCTTGCCGAACGGCGGCACTTCGGTCAGCGCCATGTAGGTGGAGACACCGCAGACCAGGGCGGACAGGATGAGGACGAACCCGAAGCTTTTTGACCACGCGCTGTTGCGGGGGCGCAACACCCGGCCGACAATGCGGCGGAAAAAGCCGCTCTCCTGCGTGAATTGTGATGTTTCTGTCACGGGTGGCAATCCTGCGTAATCGGCACTATTATGCGTCCTCGGCGCGCCCTTTAGAAGAGAGCGCGTCAAGTTATGTTTCTATGGAAACATTTGCAAGCCCCTGTTTATTAACGACTATATTTTGTTACTAAACAGATAGATATATGGTTTTCTTAAAGTAAAATGCCGCTTAATTTCCGCAATCCATGGATCGTTCTGGCGACGTGGTTCGGCTGTGGGCTGATGAAGCCCGCCCCCGGAACCTGGGGCACGCTGGGCGCCCTGCCCTTCGGGATTCTGATTCTGGTGCTGGGCGGCTGGCCGGTTTTGCTGCTCTGTGCCGTTGCGGTCACAGTTGTGGGGGTGAAGGCCGCCGATGTTTTCATGCGCGAGAGCGGCGCGCACGATCATCCCGCTATTGTGGTCGACGAAGTGGCGGGGATGTGGGTGACGTTGCTGGCGGCGGTAGCAACCCCTCTCAGCATCGTTCTTGCTTTCGGGCTGTTCCGGTTTTTCGATGTGCTGAAGCCCTGGCCTGTGGGCTGGCTCGATAGACACATAAAGGGCGGGCGCGGCGTGATGGCCGATGATATCGCCGCCGGGATTATGGCGGCCCTGACATTGGGAGGACTGCGTCTTGCAGGAATTGGTTGAAAAGCTCAGCGTGCTGTTGCAAACGCGCGGGGTCAGACTTCTGAGCGCCGAATCCTGCACCGGCGGTTTGCTGGCGGCGGCGATGACTGAACGCCCGGGATCATCAGATGTTTTTGAAGGCGGTGTCGTTTCCTATTCCAATGAATTGAAGCAGGCTTTTCTCCACGTATCCGCCGAAAGCCTTGAGAAACACGGCGCCGTCAGCGCCGAAGTAGCGCGGGAAATGGCGGCAGGCCTGCTGCGGCTGCACCCGCAGGGCCTAGCGGTGTCGATCACGGGGATCGCCGGGCCGGGTGGCAGCAGCGCTGCCAAACCCGTGGGCCTCGTCTATATCGGCTGTGGCACGGCAGGCAGGATAAAGATCCGCGAAAACCGATTCAGCGGTACACGGGCCGCAGTACGTGCGCAGGCGGTCGAAGCCGCCCTCGCTATGGCTATTGCCCATCTTGAGGAATTGCCATGAAGCCGCTTGCCATCGTTTCAGCCGCCGATGCGCGCTATTACCCGCTGTTGTGCGAGCTGATCGCCTCGATTAAAGCCGTGCCGCAGGGCCGGACGGCGGATGTCTGCCTGATCAATGCCGGCATGACGGCGGAGCAGACAACTTCCCTGACGCAGCAGGGCTGTGTTGTGCGCGATGCGGACTGGCCTGCTGCACTCGATTCCGCGCGGGTGCAGGGGCGTGAATTCCTCAAAGGCTGCGTGTGCCGCCCCTTCATTCCGCAGATTTTCCCCGGCTATGAAACCTATATCTGGCTTGACGGCGATACCTGGGTCCAGGACGGCGCAGCGCTTGATCTGCTGATCGCGGGTGCAGGCCGCCGGGGCTTTGCCGTGGTGCCGCAAGTCGATCGCGCCTATGGCAAGGCCATGCGCCTGTCATGGCTCGGGCCCCTGCCCTGGCGGCCGCGCAGCTTTTACTACAGCAACGCGCGCAAAGCATTTTCGGGAAAGATCGCACGGCAGCTGTTCCCCTATCCCACGGTGAACGCCGGCGTCTTCGCCATGGAAGGTACCGCGCCGCACTGGAAACGCTGGCAGGAACTCATCAGTCAGGCGCTGGTCAGGGGTAATCCCTTCACCGCCGAGCAGCTATCCATGGGCGCAATGATCTATCTCGACCGCATGCCGGCCGAATTCCTGCCCGCCTGGTGCAACTGGCTGTGCGCTACGCCGCCCGCCTGGGATGAGCAGAAGAAATTGTTCGTCGAGCCTTACCTGCCGCATCATCCCATCGGTATCATGCATCTGTCGGGGCTGGATGAGATGCGCCTTGATCCCATCCTCACGCAGGAAACAGAAACCACGGCCGGCCGGAAATTGAATCTGTCCTACCGCTACGCCGCGCGGGCCTGAGAACGGTATTCCATTATACGCGCTTCCATTTCCGGGCGGAAATGGCGCACCAGGCCCTGGATCGGCCAGGCGCTGGCGTCGCCGTGGGCGCAGATGGTGTGGCCTTCGATCTCCTTGCTGATATCGAGCAGCATATCGATCTCCTCGACCGTGGCGTTGCCCTTGACCATGCGCTGCATGATGCGCCACATCCAGCCCGTGCCCTCGCGGCAAGGGGTGCACTGACCGCAGCTTTCATGCATGTAGAAGAAAGACAGGCGGGCGATGGCGCGGATCACGTCGGTCGATTTGTCCATCACGATCACGGCCGCGGTGCCCAGGCCGCTTTGTACCCCGCGCAGGGAGTCGAAATCCATCAGCACGGTGTCGCAGGTCTCGCGCGGCAGCAGCGGCGTGGAGGACCCGCCGGGAATGATGGCTTTCAGGTTATCCCAGCCGCCACGCACGCCGCCCGCATGTTTTTCGATCAGCTCTTTGAGCGGAATGCCCATGGCTTCCTCGACGTTGCAGGGCTTGTTGACGTGGCCGGAGATGCAAAAGAGCTTGGTGCCGGTGTTTTTTTCGTTCGGGCCGATGCCGGCGAACCACGCCCCGCCCCGGCGCAGGATGGTGGGCACAACGGCGATCGTCTCAACGTTATTGATGGTGGTCGGGCAGGCGTAAAGTCCCGCGCCCGCCGGGAAAGGCGGCTTGTTGCGCGGCTCGCCTTTCTTGCCCTCGAGGCTGTTCAGAAGCGCGGTTTCTTCACCGCAGATATACGCACCGCCGCCGCGGTGCAGGACGATATCGTAATCCCAGCCGGTGCCGGCGGCATTCTTGCCCAGAAGCCCGGCGGCATAGGCTTCCTTGATAGCCTTCACCACGTTCGAGGCTTCGTTGTAAAACTCGCCGCGCACATAAATATAGCAGCGATGCGCGCCCATGGCGAAACCGGCGATCAGCGCGCCCTCGAGCAGCTTGTGCGGATCGTGGCGCAGGATGTCGCGGTCCTTGCAGGTGCCGGGTTCGGATTCGTCGGCGTTGATGACCAGGTAATGCGGCTTGCCGCTTTTGGCCGGGTCGGGCATGAACGACCATTTCATGCCGGTGGGAAATCCCGCCCCGCCCCGCCCGCGTAGACCGGAAGCTTTCATCTCGTTGATGATCCATTCCTTGCCCTTGGCGATGATTTCTTTGGTGTTGCTCCAGTCGCCGCGTTTTTTCGCGTATTCCAGAGAAAAAGGCTCCACACCAAAGAGGTTGGTGAAAATGCGGTCGGCATCGGCAAGCATGGGAAGAACTCCTTGATATCCAAGGCGTTATTTTAAGCTTTCCCGGCCAAAAATCCAGCGGTTAGTTTTTCGCGGGCGCCGGTTGCTCGGTCTCCGGGATGATTTCCGCCATCTGGCCGCTCTTGAGCCGGTCGAAGATGGTGGGGTCGTTTTTAATGAACTGCGGCATCAGCGAGCCGACCAGCATGCCCACGAGGCTGGCGAGCAGCCCTGCGAACTGCGGCGGCATCACGGCGTCGGCCGGGGCGAACAGCAGGCTGGCGATCCATACGATCAGGCCGCAGAAAATGGCGGCCAGAGCACCTTGGTTGGTGGCCCGGCGCCAGAATATGCCGAAGACCAGCGGGATGAAGGCCGAAACCAGTGTGATCTGGTAGGCGTTTTCGACCATTTCGAAGATGCTGGCATCCGAATTGATGGCGTACATCGTGACCAGCAGCGTGAAGATCACCGTCACCCAGCGCATAGCTTTCAGAAGCTGCTGATCGGAAATACCGGGGCGGAGGGGCCGCAGGATGTTTTCCGTGAACGTGACCGAAGGCGCCAGCAGTGTGGCCGAGGCGCACGACTTGATGGCGGACAGCAGCGCGCCGAAGAATACGATCTGCGCGGCCAGCGGCGCGTGCTCGAGGATCAGGGTGGGCAGGATCATCTGGGAATCCCCGTCCTCGCCCATGTGCTTGGCCACCATGTCCGGCGCGATCAGCAGGGCGGAATAGGCCAGATACATGGGAATGAAGGTGAAGAAGAAATACAGCGTGCCGCCGATCACCGAGCCCCATTTGGCGTACTCGATCTTCTTGGCGGACTGGGCGCGCTGGAACACGTCCTGCTGCGGCATCGAGCCGAACATCATGGTCATCAGCGCGGCCGCGAAGGCAATGATGCCACCCAGGTCCATGCTGGGCCAGAAATTACTGAACTTGCCGGCGGCGACGGCATGGTCGATCACGCCCCCCACCCCGCCCGGTACGATGCTGGCGATTTCCCCGCCGATATAGATCATGCCCAGCACGATGATCACCATCTGCAGCAGGTCGGTGATGGCGACGGCCCACATGCCGCCGACAAAGGTGTAGATCAAGATGGTCAGAGAGCCGATCCACATGCCCCAGAACTGGCTGATATGCCCGCCCGAAACGATGTTGAAGACGAGGCCGAGCGCGGTGATCTGCGCCCCTACCCAGCCGAGATAGGAAATGACGATGGCGAGCGTTGTCATGATCTCGGCCACGCGGCCGTAGCGCTTTTTGTAAAAATCGCCGATGGTCAGCAGGTTCATGCGGTAAAGCGGCGCGGCCAGGAACAGGCCGAACAGGATCAGGCACAGGGACGCCCCGAACGGGTCGGCAACGATGCCACCCAGCCCTTCGTCAAGGAAGGTGGCGGGAATGCCCAGCACCGATTCCGAACCGAACCAGGTGGCGAACACGGTGGCGATGACCATATATAAAGGCAAATGGCGTCCGGCGATGGCGAAGTCGCGGGTATTGTGGACTTTGCGTCCGGCCCACAGGCCAATGGCTACGGAAACGGCCCAGTACGCGATGACGAACCAGAAAAGCATGCCCATAACAGCCCCGTCCCTTACTCTGCCCGAATCGGCAGGTCCGAAAAACCACGGAAAATTATAACCCGGGGGGGCGTCAAGTCAACGCGGAGAGTCAGGGGGAACGGAGTTTTAAGTCCCGGATTTGCGGGCTTTGCCGGTGTCCTTGAGCGTGGTGCCGCCGCCCATGGCCTGCGAGTTCAGGCGCTCGACCTGCGTGCCTACGGGCACGTCCTTGCCGGCTTTCAGGAGATCGATGATCTCCTTCATGCGCTGGGGAGTGAGGTCTTCGTAGTAATCATCGTTGATCTGCACCATCGGCGCGTTGACGCAAGCGCCCAGGCATTCCACCTCGACCAGGGTGAACAGGCCGTCCTTGGTGGTTTCACCCATATGGATGCCAAGCTTTTCCTGGCACGCCGCCACGATGTTATCCGACCCGCACAGCATGCACGGCGTGGTGGTGCAGGCCTGAACCAGATATTTGCCCACGGGCTCGATATTGTACATTGAATAGAAAGTGGCGACTTCATAGACCTTGATCGCAGGCTGGTCGACGATCCGGGCGATCTCGTCCATCGCCGCGCGGGGAATCCAGCCGCCATAAGGCGGATTTGCGCGCGCACCCTCCTCCGCCACCTGGCGCTGGGCCAGATCCAGAAGCGGCATGATCGCGCTGCGCTGGCGCCCGGGGGGGTAGCGGCCGACAATCTCCTCCACCGCTTTCATGTCCTTGAACGTGAAGGCAGCGGGCTGATAGGCGGCGTTGAGGTCGAGATGCTTTTTCATTTCAGGTTCGGATAAAAACTTCCGGGATTGACGATGGTGGGCTCGCGACGTATCTTCAGGCCCGCTTCCACCGGCTCGCGGGGAATACCGTGCCCCGTGCCCATCGGCGTGGGTGCCAGGGAACGTATGAAATCAGCTACTTTCGGCGTAATGCGGTTGCCCAGTTTCACTACCGCTTCGGCAGGCGCAAACATCTGCATGTCGAGATGCTCGTCGGGCAGCATGTTGCGCGGCTCGCCGCTGATCTTCTGGCAAAGATAGATGCCGATGAATTTGTTCGGATGCAAAACATGGGGAACATCTGCCACGAAGCGCGTGATCTCGGCGGTAACGCCCAGCTCTTCCTTAACTTCCCGCACAAGAGCGGTATCGTCGTCCTCGAGCCGGCCACCGATCTCGTTGCGCTTGCCGCCCGGCAGATCCCACCACTGGGTTTTGTCTTTACCTTCGCGGAAGAACAGAGGGATTTTCCCCCCGATCAGCAGAATGGCCGAAACTTTATCGTGCGTAATCATGTTACTTACCTGTCGATCTCTCCAAAAACCACATCCATGGCGCCGATGATGGCCACGGCATCGGCCAGCAGGTGCCCCTTGCTGAGGAAATCAAGCGCCTGCAAGTGCGCAAAACCCGGCGCGCGCACACGGCAGCGGTAAGGCTTGTTGGTGCCATCCGATACCAGATAGACGCCAAACTCGCCCTTGGGCGCTTCCACGGCGGCGTAGGACTCGCCCGCCGGCACGTGATAACCCTCGGTGAACAGCTTGAAGTGATGGATCAAAGCCTCCATCGTCCGTTTCATTTCGGCCCGCGAGGGCGGCGCGACTTTATAATCGTCCACCATCACCGGACCTTCCGGTAGCTGCTCCAGGCATTGCTTCATAATTCTGAGGCTTTGCCGCATTTCCTCCATCCGGATCAGGTAACGGGCATAGCAATCGCCCGTGGTCCCGACCGGAATGTCGAAGTCCATTCTATCATAGACTTCATAGGGTTGCGACTTTCGCAGGTCCCAGGCCACGCCGGAGGCCCGCAGCATCGGCCCGGTGAAGCCCCAATCCAGGGCTTCCTGCTTGCTGGCGACGCCGATATCCACGGTTCTTTGCTTGAAAATGCGATTTTCCGTCAACAGGTTATCCAGGTCGTTAATAACCGGTACGATCGATTTGTCGACCCACGCCGCCATGTCTTCGGCCAAGCCGGCGGGCATGTCGTAACGCACGCCGCCCGGGCGGAAATAATTGGCGTGCAACCGGGCGCCGCAGACACGGTCATAGAACTCCATCCCCTTCTCGCGTTCCTCGAACCCCCACAAAGCAGGAGTTATGGCGCCGACATCGAGGGCGAAGGTGGTGATGTTCAGAAGATGGTTGAGAATGCGGGTCAGCTCCGAGAACAGCACGCGGATATATTGCGCGCGCAAAGGCACGGTGATGCCCAGCAGCTTTTCCGTAGCCAGGGCGAAAGCATGCTCCTGGTTCATCGGGCTGACGTAATCGAGCCGGTCGAAATATGGCACGGCCTGGGTGTAGGTCTTGTGCTCGATCAGTTTTTCCGTGCCCCGGTGCAAAAGGCCGATATGCGGATCGGAACGCTCGATCACTTCGCCCGTCATCTCCAGCACCAGGCGCAGCACGCCGTGGGCCGCCGGGTGCTGCGGCCCGAAATTCAGCGTATAGGGCTTGATGTGGGTTTCCACGGCATCGTCGGTTTTCGGGGCGGCGTTTTGCATGTCAGGCCCCTTTCCGGTCTTTGTAAAACTGCGCGCGGGCATCGATCCAGCCCATCTTGGGCTTTACGCCCTTCTCGTCGCCCGGCAGCTGTATGTCGGTCATGCCTTCCCAGGGCGAGAGGAAATCGAAATTGCGGAAATCCTGCGTCAGCGTGACGGGTTCGTAGACCACGCGCTTGAGCTCGTCGTCCCAGCGCACTTCCACCTCGCCCGTGAGCGGGAAATCCTTGCGCAGCGGATGTCCCTGGAACCCATAATCGGTCAGGATGCGGCGCAGGTCGGGGTGGCCCTCGAAGAAAATGCCGAACATGTCCCACACTTCGCGCTCCAGCCACCCGGCGGTGCTGAACACCGGTACGGCGGTGGGAATGGCCCGGCCTTCCGCCAGCGCGGTCTTGACCCGCAGGCGGGCGTTTTTGCTGAGCGAGAGAAGATTGTAAACGACTTCAAAACGCTCCGGCCGGGCGGGGTAGTCGACCGCAGTCAGGTCGATCAGCTGTTTGAAGTCGCAGGACGGATCGTCGCGCAAGGTCAGCAGAACCGGTTGAATGCCGTCCGGCTTCACATGCAAGACGATAGTATGGTCGGCAGCGATTTCGAACGACAGGGCACGGCCGCCCAGTTTGGCGACCAGGGCTTCACCGTGCGCGGTCAGCGCCGTTTTGGCTTCGTCGGAAAGCTTCATCGCGCGATCCTCGTGTCTTCTCGCTGGATTTTCTTCTGCAGCTGCAAAAGGCCGTAGACCAGGGCCTCCGCGGTGGGCGGGCAGCCGGGCACATAGATATCGACCGGCACCACGCGGTCGCAGCCGCGCACGACCGAATAGGAATAGTGATAGTAGCCGCCGCCGTTAGCGCAGCGTCCCATTGAGATGACGTAGCGCGG
>CAZNYM010000043.1:0-15737 GCA_964577255.1 uncultured Pseudobdellovibrionaceae bacterium
CCGTCAATGCGCCGGTGGCGCTGATGCAGAACATCCGTCACAACAAGGTTTTGCATCGGCATAACGTGGTTCTGACCATTCTCAACTCTCATGTGCCCAAGATACCTGACGGCCAGCGCGCAGTGATCGATTATCTGTCCTCTAACATGACAAGAGTGATCATCAGCTTCGGTTTCATGGAGACGCCCGACGTGCCGCGCGCGCTGACGGTCGCGCGCGGACAGGGGCTCGATGTTGATCTCGACGGCGCGTCCTACTTCCTCGGGCGGCGCACGATCGTCGCGGACGCCAAGCGCGGCCTGCCGCTGTGGCAGGATTACCTTTACATCGCTATGGCGCGCGGCGCCTCGAACGCCACCGAATTCTACCGCATCCCGCACGACCAGGTGGTGGAGCTGGGCGTGCAGATGGCCGTGTGATCAGGAAAGATCGAGGCGGTAAGCCGGCGGAAACACCGCCGCCTGGGGCCCGGCCGGCAGTTCGGCCTGCTGGAACGGCTTGCAGGATGTGATCTCGATCAGCTGCGGGTTGAACCCCATGCCCTTGCGGGCGAAGTCCCACTTGGCGCCGAACATGTCCATCTTGCAGACGAAGCCCGGCTGGGCCGCCGACACCACGCGCGCGGGGCGGAACCACCATTCGCTGCCCTCGCCGAAAGTCTTGTTGGCGAGGCTGCGCAGGCCCAGATAAAGATCGGGTTTCACGTCGATGACGATAGCATCTTCCGAGGAGCAGGCTTTGACCTCCTCCTTCAGCAGGCAGCCTTTGATCTGGTAATGGCTGTCATCCGCGTTCACGGTCACGGGCGGCACGGTGACGTAGACATCCTCGGTCCGGCGGCTTTGCAGGCCGTAGATCTTGATCAGGTCCATCGCCGGCTCGCCCACCACGTATTTGGCGACGGAACTGACGGCTTCGCCCGCGGTCGCGACCGGCGGCGCGACCAGCGGCCCCACCACCGGCACGGCGTTGATCAAGGCAGGCGGCGTGAGCGCGGCCACTAGGGCGAAATTGGCCATGAGGAAGCCGACGGCTTTTTTCGTCTTGGGCGAGAAGATCTCAGCGCCTTCCTCGTTCTTCTCATACATCGCCTTTTTCGCGAGCCAGCCATAGCCTTCCGCCGCCCAGCGCAGCGGATAAAGCCGCTTCCACACCGGCATGACGAAATTCTCGGCGATACTTTCGCCCAGGGCCCAGGCGTTGCCTGCCTTTTCCCGGCACCAGTTGATGCCGGAATCAAGCGTGCTGACGACATTATAGACCATGCCGCCGAAGCTGCGCGGGCGGGGGTGGGCGGCGCGAGGCTTGTCTACCGGAGCCTCCGCCGCCCGTGCACGCGCTTCCTCAAGGGCTTCCCGCTGCGCGCGCAATTCCGCTAAAGGATTGGTGTTTTGTGTTTTTGTAGACTGATCGGACATTTTCCTTCTCCTTTACGCGGGAACGAGTATGGGTTTGGAGCCACCCGGCGCGGGGGCTACCGGAAGCAGGGGACCGAAGACGAACATTTTCTTCTCCTCGTCGTACTGCACTTTGCTGACGCCTTTTTCGCCGGTGTTAAGAGCGTGATCGGCGAAGAACGGCTCGAGGTGCGCGTTCATGTAGCCGGGCAGGCCCCGGGCTCCGGCGATGGGGTCGTAACGGTCGCGGGCAAAGGCGGCGATGGCGTCGCCGCCCATGTCGATCGCCAGGCCCTGGCGGGCGTAGGATTTGTTGATCCGGTCCACTTCGCGCGCGATGATCTTTTCCATCGAGTCGAGCTCAAGCTGCTGGAAGCACACGATGTTCTCCCGTCCGTTGAAGCGGTTGAGCAGTTCGGGGCGCAGCGTGTCCTTCATCTCCTCGAGCGCGCAGCGAACGCGCTCTTCGGCCGGAAGGCTTGAATCCAGCAGGTGCTTCTGGCCGATATTGGTGGTGCAGACGATGATGGCGTCGCGGAAGATCGACGGGCGGCCCAGCGCGTCCGACAGGCGGCCGGCCGAGAGAATCTGCAGCAGCAGGTTCAAGACGTCCGGGTGGGCCTTTTCGATCTCGTCCAGCATGACGATCTGCTTGCCGTTGCGGCGGATGGCGTTGGTGAGCACGCCGCCATATTCAAAACCGTCATAGCCCGGAGGCGCGCCGATCAGCTTGGCCACCGCGTGCTTTTCCATGTATTCCGACATGTCGATGCGCAAGATATCCATGCCCAGCAGGCGGCCGGCGGTGAGGACTGTCTCCGTCTTCCCGGTGCCCGAAGGGCCCATGAACAGGAAAGCGGCTTCCGGCTTCTCGTCGCCTTCGCGGTCCTTGATCCGCGCGGTCTTGATGGCGTTCGCCAAGCGGTGGGTGGCGTCGCCCTGACCAAAGATCGAGCCATTGAGGTCGAATTCGAAGTTGCGCAGCTTCTCTTTCTCGTCCTTGTTCAGGCTGCTGGGGGGAATGCCGGTCAGGCCGCAGAACGTGTCGGTGACGTGCGCGCTTTCAAGCGCCAGCCCCTTGTTCACTTCGGCCATCATGGCCGCGTATTTCTCGCGGTTCTGGCGGGCGATGCGGCCGTGCTCGGCGATCTGCTTCTGGCGCTCGCGCACTTCGCCGTTGGTTTCGAAGTTGGCGTCCTTCACCGCCTTGTTCATGGTGGAGCTGAGCACGCTTTCGGCCTTGGCGTCAGGGTTGGCGGCTTCTTTCTCGGCTTCGGCTTCGCGGATCTGGTCGATCTCGGTCTCAAGCGCGCGGATATTCTCCTCGGCGCTACGGACTTCGTTATGGATCAGGCGCAGATCGCGCAGCTTTTCCTTCCAGGATTTCTCCTCTTCGTCTATGTCGCTTTCAAGCGCCGCCTTGCGGGTCTCAAGCTCCTCGACCGACAGGCCTTCGATCTTGCCCGGCTTGCCTTCGAGCGCGGCCGTGACGTCGGCCAGGTCCTTGCGCAGCGCCGCGACGGCCGGCGGCTGGGCGTGGGCCTTGAGACGGTAGGAGGTCAGCGCCTGGCTCAGCAGGTTGAGTGTGCGCTCGGGCTGCGCCCGGCTCAGGCTTTCGTCCTTGGTCAGCGGGTAGCGGCTGGTGAGGTCGATGGCGGCTTCGATCGCGGCGGGATCAATGGTGATGCCGTGATATTTGGCCATGGATTGCGCCCGCGCCACCGCGATTTCGCGCAGCGCCGCCGGTTTGGGCTCGGTGACATCGACGCGGGTGAAGATCTCGGCCATGTCGGAATGGACCTCGAGCGCCGATTTCAGATATTCATCACGGCTTTCGGCGATGATCTGGAACTTGCCGTGGCGCGCCCCGTCGAGCAGAGCGTTGATCAGGTGGCCGCAGCCGGCGTTGCGCAGGCCGGTGAAGAAGTCGCGGGCATCGTCGATCACCAGCACCGAACCAGGGATGCGCGAAAGCGTGTCGATGGCGCGCTTCATGCCCTTGTCGATGTCGTCGTGCTTGCCGGAGGCGAGCAGGCGGTCGGTCTCCATCCAGAAGAAGCTTTTGTCGGCGATGTCGAGGATGCCGTCTTTCTTCGCCTGCAGGCCCATGCACAGGGCCGAAAGGCCGACGCCGCCGAAACCGGTAAGGAGAATGTTGTTGGCTTTCTCGCGGATCAGGATGCGGACCATGCGGTCGACTTCCTCGTCGCGGCCCTTGAGGGCAAAGCCAGGGGCGACCTCGTCGAGATGTTCCTTGCCGCGCACGAGAAAATCGGCGGAGGGCAGGCGGGTTTTCTTCTTCGTATCGGACTCAGCGGGAAACATTTTCATTCTCTTTCTACGTTAAAATCTGACAACACTTCTCCTCGCGGCGGCGCCAGTAGCGGCGGCCACCCCTCCGGCCGGCCCGCATGCTCTGGGAAGCGGCGGGCCGGCCTTTTGGGTCGCGGGGTTAACGTGGGCCGGGCTTGCTCAGGCTTGCCAGGAAGTCGCTGCCGGGATCGCGGCCCGAACGCTTCTTGGCTGCGCCATCGGTGACCGGACCGCCTTCGTTATGCTCGCGCAACGCTTCGGCAGCCGCAGCCTTAGTCTTGCCGATCGCATCCGCGCTCTCGGCCGCGGCCACTTTCTGATCGGCCAGGCGGTCCAGGGTTTCCTTGAGGCCCATCTGGATGTCGGCGGCGAAGCCTTCGACACTCGAAGTCATGTCGGTCATGCGCTCGACGATCTTCACCAGATCCTGGTTGGTCTGCGCGATACCCTGCGCGGCCTGGGTGAAGATCTGCTTCATAGTCTCGTTGTTTTTCTCATTCAGACCCGCGAGCAGGTTCTTAACAGTTTGCGCGCCTTCGGTCGAAACGGCCTGGTTGAGCGTGATCATTGTCGAGGTGGCGTGGAACGCCGTGCTCGAAACGGTCGAGCCGCGGGTTTCCAGCGCCTGCTGGCGTGCCTGGTCGGTCGACAGGATCGTGCCGCGGATCACCGTGTTGTTGCTTTCGGTGTGCGCGATGCTGGTCCCGACGCTCTTGCCCAGGCTGATGATCTGACCGATATGGTCGTTGACCGATTCGCGCAGGCGGTCGCGCGCCCGCTTCTCCGACTCGGTCTCGACTCTGTCTTCCTCGCCTTCAGCCGGTGCGGGTACTTCCTCCAGCGACTTCGACACCACCAGGTCGGCCTTTCCGGCTTCTTTCAGCGCGTCGCCGATCACCTCGAACTTGCCGCTGATGAAGTCGTTTGCGGTTTCAAGCTCGCTCGCCGACATCAGCGCCTTGTCGAGATCTACCACGGCCTTATCAAGGCTGGTCTTGGTGTTTTTTATCAGCGAGACACCGGAGTCGATGATGGCGTCGAACTCGCGCCGCAGGGCGTTCGGATCGGACTCGGCGGTCTTCAGGAACGTCGTTACGACCTCTTTTTCCTTCTGGTACTCGGGAAACTGGGTGTCCGCCGGGGCGAAGGTGGTGGCGCGATTCGCTTCGATCTCGGCGTCGATACTGGCCACAGCGGTCTCGATGACGGACGTGCTGGACAACAGCTCGCTCTTC
Organism: uncultured Pseudobdellovibrionaceae bacterium; assembly: GCA_964577255.1. Taxonomy (GTDB): domain Bacteria; phylum Pseudomonadota; class Alphaproteobacteria; order Micavibrionales; family Micavibrionaceae; genus Micavibrio_C. Next base: position 4,946 of record CAZNYM010000043.1, read on the forward strand.
TTCTTCTCCATTTCCTCGATGCGCACGTTGTTCTTGTCGATCTCGATCTGCGCGCTTTTCTTAACTTTGCCAGTGAAGAAAGTACGCTGGTTGCCGTACTCGGCGTTCTCCTCTTTGGCGAAGAGGATGTCGCGGTCGATGTCACGGACGCTGTCGGCGGCGTCGCGTGCTTTTTCCATCTCGGCGCGTTTCTTGGCGACCAGCTCTTCATCCTTGCGGGCCTTTTCCGCTTCCCACTTCTCTTTGGCTTCGATGTCGCTGGCGATTTCGCCGAAGACGTTAAGGGCGATGCCTTTGTCGCGCAGGACGGCGAAGGCGGCCAGGCGTTCGCGCTGCGGCTCGATCAGCTTGTTCCATTTCAGGATTTCCTCGGCCACACCCTTGTAGACGTCGTACAGCAGGGTCATGCCGTCGCCGCGCTGCAGTACCATGACCTTTTCCGAGGTCTGGCCCAGCAATTCGTTGAGGTAGTCGGCGGTGAGGGCGATCTGCTCTTTGCGCTTGAGGTTTTCCTGCGGGCTGATTTCCGGGTCGTAGGCGGCGGCCTTCGCCAGCAGCTCTTTCTGTTCCTCGGGAGTCAGCTCGGGGTTGATCAGTAGCTTGAAGAACGGGTTGGCTTCGATCTCGGCGAAACGCTCGGTCACCTTGGCCTTGGCGAGCGCCGCCGTGGCGGCGCGCTCTTCCGTGCGAGCGGCCGGCGCAACAGTTTCCGTAAAACGCTCGGAGAGTTTGGGTTTCATGGTGGCGGTAGACATTCGCAGTACTTCCTTTCCTTGTTAATCTTTTCTTAGTGTTTCAATAAAAGAACAGTACAAATAATAGCCACTACCGTCAATACATTTTTGAAAGAATGATATAAAATATCTTTTTTAAAAGTTATAAAATTGCTCTTATCAAGTAAAGTATGGCAATAATTATTTGACTTGGCTGAGATAGTTGCGAAAATGGGTTTTAAAAAGAAGAGCTATAATCCCACATTATTGTTTTTCATAATTTTTTTTACAGAGGATGAAAGGGGCTCCATACAGTCACAGGAAGTAAAACGAAGTATAGTTTTGAGGAATGAAAAAGCGGGGCCGCGGCCGCTGCGCGAGGGCGCGGCGGGAAACACGAAAACAGCGATCAAATCAGGGGAAAATCAGGAAACTGGAGCGGGTGACGAGGTTCGAACTCGCGACCCTTACCTTGGCAAGGTAATGCTCTACCACTGAGCTACACCCGCATCGCGTTCCTGAAGGCCGGACTATAAAATCCCGCCGCACAAAAGCAAGAGATATTTGGCGGATTCATATTAGACATAATTTTAGAGGCGAAAAAACAAAGACAGAATGCACAAAGAACACGACGATACCGCGCAAGATTCGCTGTGTTTAAAAACGAACCGCGAAGACGCGAAGAAAGTTTAAACGCAAAGTGACGCAAAGTATTTCGGATAGTCACCCCGGCGAAAGCCGGGGTCCAGAAGTGGCAGGAGAAAATCTTTTACTTTCCCTAGATACAGGCTTTCACTGGTATGACAAAAGGAGTGAGTGGCAAATTTTTTTATGAACTTGCCGGGCGTGTGGCCTCGAGCGGCAGACGCACGGTGACGGCGGTGCCGATGCCTACGGTCGATTCGATATGCAGGCTGCCGCCATGCATCTCGACCAGGTCCTTGGTGATGGCCAGGCCCAGGCCCGTGCCTTCGTGTTCGCGCGTGTAGTGGCTGGCGGCCTGCTCGAACGGGCGCGTGACCACGGCGATCTTGTTGGCGGGAATGCCGATGCCGGTATCGGTGACGCGGATGGTCACGAACTGGTCGCGGCGCACACGGCATTCCACGCCGATTTTTCCGCCTGGTTCGGTGAATTTGATGGCGTTGGAGAGCAGGTTCAGCGCGACCTGCATCACCGCGCGGCGGTCGGCGACGATGGAAAGGTCTTCGCGTTCGATGTTGATGTCCATCTGAAGCTTGCCTTCCTGGGCCCGACCTTCCATCATGTGTGCGGCCAGGCGCAGTACCTTGGACAGGTTGACTTCCTGCAGGTCGAGCTCGTATTTGCCGGCCTCGATCTTGGACATATCGAGAATGTCGCTGATGAGGTCGAGCAGATGCTCGCCGCTCTCGCGGATGCCGGCGATGTAGTCGATATAGCGTTCGTTGCCGATGGGGCCCAGGAGCTGCCTTTGCATCATCTCGGAAAAGCCGATGATGGCGTTGAGCGGCGTGCGCAGCTCGTGGCTCATGTTCGCCAGGAACTGGGTTTTGGCGGCGTAGGCCTGCTCGGCTGCGTCCTTGGCGGCGCGCAGGTCGCGCTCGTACAGATAACGCTCGGTCATGTCCTGCATGATGCCGAACAGGGCGACGACCTCGCGGTTGTGATCGCGCTCGCAGCGCCCCTCGCAGCGTATATAGCGGGTTTCACCATCCGGGCGGACGATGCGGAATTCCATGTCGTAGTCGTTCTGCTCGATGATCGCGCGCTGGAAGGCCTGCATCACCCGACCGATATCGCGTTTGTGCACGAGGTCGGTCAGCGTGCCGAGCGACGGCGTGAATTCGCCGGCTTTCAGGCCGAAGATGCGGTAAATCTCATCCGACCAGGAAATCGAATCCTCGCCGATCATCCAGCGCCAGTGGCCCATGCGGCCGATGGCCTGGGCTTCCGAAAGCATCTGCGCCTGCTGGCGCAGGGCGGCTTCCTGGGCACGCATCGCGCTGATGTCGCGCCCGACCGCGTAGATGACATGCGCCACGCGCTTCATGCGCCATTCCACCGTGCGCCGCTGGCCGTCGGCGGTGACGAGGCGTATCTCAAGCGGGGCGGTGGGAAGGCCTTCGCCTTCCTCCTCGGCCAGGGCCTGCAGCGCGTTGCGCGCTGCGACCCGGTCGCCGGAATAGACGAAATCGATGAAGGAACGGCCCGTGACCGCCGTCTCGTCGTAATTGAGGGCGGCGCGGAAGGCGGCGTTGATGCCCGCGATCAGGCCCTCGCGGGTCATGGTCACGATCACGTCGTGGGAAAGATCGAGGCCAGGGCTGAGGTCGATGGCCGGCTTCTGCGGCAAGGGCGCGGCTGCGCGCGCCGCGCCGACGAAGCGGCCGACGAATTCCGCGCCGTCATCGGGGGGTGCCGCACCCTTAAGCACTTCGGACACCAGCATGAAAGCGCGCCCGTCGGGCATGCCGACGCGGTCGAATTGAAAAGCGGTCTTGCGCTGGCCCTGGCCTTCGGGCAGCAGCAGCATGTGCGTGCCTTCGCGCAGGCCGTCGATCCAGGCGTGGTCGCGGCGCCCGAACAGGCCCTGGGCGCGCAGGATCTCGTCGGGATCGGCGAAGCCGACCGCGTCGGCAAGCAGCCGGCCCCTGAAACCTTCCGGCCCGTGCACGATCTTCCCGTCTTCATCGAGAATGAAGCGCAGCGGTTCGGCCTTGGCGGAGCGCGCCCTTGAGGAGCTCGCGGTCAGAGATTTGGCGGACATGGACAGAAGGGTCCTGGCGAAACGTTCATAGATAAGGTTATCGAAAGCCCGCCCGGCCGACAACCGTTCAATGCGCTTTTCAACAGATTTACCGGAATTTGTGATTAGCACCATGAAAAAACCCTTCCGGCATTGTCGGCGGAAGGGTTTAACGAAGCGTTAAGAAAAGATTAAGGGCGGGGGCCGATCAGTTCTCGGTCTTTTCCTCGGCAGCGCCCGCCAGATCGTCGAGCGAAGATTCGGCGAAATCCTCGTCGTCGTCCTCCTCGTCGGGAATGTCCTCGAAGCCCTCACCGGCAGCGCCCTGGGCGGCGGCAATCGCGCTCCATTCGGCTTCGCCGTCAGCCTGGTCGATCACATCGGCACTGTCGTCCATTTCCACCACGCGCTGGTTGGTCTTGACCAGTTCCTCGCGCAGTTCCTGGACGTCCACGGTGCTCTCGGCGATCTCGCGCAGGGCCACGACCGGATTCTTGTCGTTGTCGCGGTCGATCGTCAGGACGGCGCCCGAACCGATGCGGCGCGCGCGCTGCGAAGCGACCATGACCAGCTCGAAGCGGTTGGTGACTTTCTCGATGCAATCTTCGACGGTTACGCGAGCCATGACAAATCCTTGCGCCAGGGGGTTGAAAGACAGTCCGCTTATAGGCATTTCCGGCTGGAAAATCAAGAAAGTTAGGGGTGCGCATAGACCGAAAGCCCGCAGCGAAAATTCGCCGCGGGCTTTCTTGCCTTTTGCGCGTATATCCCTTTATAGTCTGGCGCTTCGGGCTATATCGTCCCTGTGTAACATCTCTGGTAAGGACTATATTTATTATGACAAAAAATAAGACCGGTTCCCTGACCAATATTCCCTTCTATCCCGAAGAAAAACTCGCCCTGTTCATCGACGGCTCCAATCTTTACGCCGCGGCCCGGGCCTTGGAATTTGATATTGATTATCGCAAATTGCTGCAGTGGGCGGCCCGGCAGGGGCGGCTGGTGCGGGCTTTTTATTACACCGCCCTGATCGAGGATCAGGATTATTCGCCGATCAGGCCGCTGGTCGACTGGCTCGATTACAACGGCTACACGATGGTGACCAAGCCGACCAAGGAATTCGTCGACGCCCAGGGCCGTCGCAAGATCAAGGGTAACATGGACATCGAGCTTGCCATCGACATGATGGAAATGGCCGACAACGTCGATCACATTATGCTGTTTTCCGGCGACGGCGATTTCCGCCGCCTGCTCGAGGCCGTGCAGCGCAAGGGCGTGCGCGTGACGGTGGTCAGCACGATCGAATCGCAGCCGCCGATGGTGGCCGACGAGCTGCGCCGCCAGGCCGACCATTTCCTGGATCTTGATATTCTGGCGCCCGAGATCCAGCGTAGCGGCGGCCAGCACGATGCAGCCCGCGAAGCGGTGAATGGCTAGGCCGGCACCCCGGACAGACGCGGCGGAAGGCTTCGCCGATCCTTCCCGCGACTGTCCGGCCTGTCCGCGCCTGTGTCAGTACAGGGCAGAAAACCGCAAAACCTTTCCCGACAAGCATAACGCGCCCGTTCCCGCCTTCGGCGGCCTCGACGCGCCGTTTCTGATCGTCGGACTCGCGCCCGGCCTGCGCGGTGCCAATTTCACCGGGCGGCCGTTCACGGGCGATTACGCGGGCGACCTTTTATACGCGACGCTGCCGAAATTCGGCTTCGCGCAAGGCCCATACGCCGAACATGCCGGCGATGGCCTGTCGCTGATCGATTGCCGCATCACCAACGCGGTGCGCTGCGTGCCGCCCGAAAACAAGCCGCTGCCGGCGGAGATGAAAAACTGCCTGCCGTTCCTGGAGCGCGAAATGGCGGCGATGAAAAACCTGCGCGTGGTGCTGGCGCTCGGCCTGATCGCGCACAACGCCGTGCTGAAAGCCTGCGGCGCGCGGGCGACGCGGTATAAATTCGCGCACAATGCCCGGCATACGCTCGATAGCGGCCTGATCCTGGCCGACAGCTATCACTGCTCGCGCTACAACACCAACACCGGGCGACTGACGCCGGCGATGTTTGAAACGGTGTTTGCCGGCATCGCCGGCATCCTGCGTGGTTAGCCGCGGATTTCCGTCAGGAATTCCTTGATCTGACCGGACATGTCGCCGGCTTTGGCAGAAAGATCCTCGACTCCCTGCAGCACGTGCTGGGACGCTTCTTCACCGGTGGCGGCGGATTTCTGAACCTGGATGATGATCTCTGCCACCTGCTGCGTGCCGGTGGAGGCCTGGGCGATATTGCGCTGGATCTCGGCGGTGGCGGCTGTCTGTTCCTCGACGGCGCTGGCGATGGCGCCCGTGACGCCGTCCACTTCGCGGATATTTTCGATGATGCGGTTCATGGCGGCGACACTGCGGCTGATCGCATCCTGAACTTTGTTTACGGCGCTGCCGATTTCCTGGGTCTTTTGCGACGTTTCGGTGGCAAGTTTCTTGACTTCATCGGCCACCACACTGAAACCCTTGCCGGCAGCGCCCGCGCGAGCGGCTTCGATGGTGGCGTTGAGCGCCAGCAGGTTGGTCTGGTTGGCGATGTTTTCGATCGAGCCGACCACTTCGCCGATCGATACGGCAAGCGCGCTCAGCTCGTCGACCACCACGCTGGTTTGCTCCGCCTCGCGGGTGGTATCGCCGGTTTTGCGCGCGGCGGCAGAAATTTGCCGGGCGATCTCCTCGCTCGAACGCGCCAGTTCCTCGGTCGCGGCGGCGACGCCCTGCACGTTGGCATCGGCCTCGGTAGCCGCCGCCGCCACGGCGGCGCTGGCCTCGGCCGTGGATTTAGAGACCTGATCCATGTCGCGCGCCGAAGTTTTCATTTTTTCTGACGAGCTGATGAGATTGGCGATGATGCCTTTGGTTCGCGAATCGAAATCATGCGCCAGCTGGTTCATCGCTTCCTTGCGCTGCTCTTCGGCGTGCGCTTTCATGCGTTCCTGCTCTTCCTGCATGGCTTTGATCTTGAGCGCGTTCTGCTTGAACACCTCGACTGCGCGGGCAACTTCGCCGATTTCATCCTTGCGCTGGGTACCGGCGACATCGACTGCAAGATTGCCGCCGATCAGTTCGTGCATGGTATGCGTAAGCTTTCCCTGCGGCTTGAAGATGGTTGAACGGGCAAACAGCGGAATTGAAAGAGCCGTCAAAATAGTAACCAGTGCCAATACACTGGAAACAGACGAGACCGTCTTCGACATAGAAAATCCTTGTTCTTTAATCTCAGACTTCCATGCAAGAACAAGATCTGTCACATTTTCATTGGCTTCCTCAAGGTAAGAAAAAGACTCTAAAAATTTTTGCATATCGGGCATGACACCCTGGTTCTGCAGGGTAAACCTGATGATTTCGTTTGCTTCGTTCCCATAGGCATGTAATGCAGGTTCTATTTTATCCAGGGCCGCGCGGATATCGTCAGGCAGATCGCGTTCCTTGTTTTTATTTAGATCTTCGAGAAAAGTTTTGTAGTGATCCTGGAAATCTTCAGCGCTTTTTTTTATTTCTTCAATATTTTTGTTCAGAGAGCTTGCCATGGCGTGATAAACATCCCCCTTGATGGCATCGTGCATCATATCCGATTCCATGTGCGTTTGAATTGTCTCTGTTGCCAAATCAAGTCTGGAAAGTAGGGTCTCGGTCTTTTGTACGTAGATAAAGCTCGCTACAGCCATGGCCACGACTGTTGCCGTGTTAAAAAGCGAGAAGGAGAAAAATTTTGCCTGCAGGGATTTGAAAATCATGGCGGGATACCTTTGAGCGTGTAGAAAAAGATGCGAAAGGGTGTTCGTTTAGAAAGAAATCTCTACTCTCAACCCCGCCGTCAACGCGTTATCAAGAGAGGGGCCTGTCCCCGGATTAAAAGTATATTGGACATCCGGTTGAACGCCAAGCCAGGAAAGAATCTGGTCACGGTAAGTGAGTTCTATCTGCGTTTCATAAGTTTCCGTTGCGCTTCCAGTCGCTATGATCGCGTCTTTGTATGCATTGCTATTATGCGTTCCCGACAGGGCAAGCCCAAGCGTACCTTCTTCCCTCAGGGCAAAAGGGTTGTTCCATACAGCCCCTGCCGCCCAGGCCCAGTCAAAAGCATTGACGTCTCCGTTAGCGGTTCCGATTCTGGCGAAAGTCGATATGTCATCACTCAGCAGTGCTTCGGCAATCACATAGGCCCCCCGGGCAAGTTCCTGGGCGGGAGAGCCGTCAGCTTCAATTTCAGTAAAGTGATCAAAGCTCGATGTATAACCCCATACACCGAAGCCAATCAGGCCATGATCCGCATTTTTGTAACCAGTTTCGGCAACAATCAAGGCGCCATCCCCGTCTTCGAAGGCGATCCGGGTACCTTTGGGCTGATCTATATCGCCTGGAACCCCGTCAAATAAGGCTGTCTGGATGTAATAATCCGAGGCGATTTGGCCCAGTATCCGTACACCAAGAGATGTCGCTGGAAATATGGAAGGGCCATTCTCTCCCGATGAAGCCATTTCCGTGCCAATGCCGTAGGTTGGGTTAAGGAATAACCCACTGCTTTCGGTAACATAAAATTCCGAATTCAGGTCGTACAGGCCGGCGCGAATCGATAATTTTTCATCCATAAAACGCTGTTCGATCCACGCTTCATAAAGCTTGGTTGTCGATTTAGAGACCTCCATATTGTCAATTCCGCCATGGCTGCCGACATGACGACCATTGATTTCACCGCCCGTATTTTTCAGAATAGATAGAAATACCGTCGAACCTGAGATGCCATAGAGTTTCTCTCCCTCGGCAGTGACAGAAACTACCGTATTATCCAAGAACACGTTTTCAGTGTCCGCCCCGCCATCGATGTTTCGCCAGAAATTGGCCGTATAAGATCCCTCGATCATGAGGCCACGGTGTAAAAGGTCAGCTCTGCCGCCTCCCCAGTCGCCCGCGAGCGTATCTTGGAAAAGGTTAGAGGTTTGATCATCCGCGTAGGCTGGGATACAGCAATTGACAATTGCCAGAGTCAGGAAAAATATGACAAGGCCGTTATGCTTCATAATCCTACCTGAGAGCCGGGTTACTCAGTGGGAATTTAGCATGAGTCCCAGAAGCATAAGAATACATACCTAAGGCATAGACACAGTACCAGGCACAAACAGTAAAGGCCAAAAGCTATCTAGCCGGGGGCTTCGATCTGGTTTCTGCAAACAGGCCTGATAATTCCTGATCGGAGACGATTTTCTTTCTATCGGCCATGTCCTTGAATCTGCCGAAAGCCGCGTCGATCTGCGGTTCGGAGAGCGTGAAACCCAGCTCCTCCATTTTCTTGCGGAAGGCGTGGCGGCCGGAATGCTTGCCTAGGACGAGCGCCGATTTTTCAAGCCCGACCGACTCGGGCGTCATGATCTCGTAGGTCTGCGCGTTCTTGAGCATGCCGTCCTGATGAATGCCGCTTTCATGGGCAAAAGCGTTGGCGCCGACGACCGCCTTGTTGGGCTGGACATTGAAGCCGGTAATTTCCCCCAGCGTGCGCGAGGCTTTGGTGATCAACCGGGTATCGACCCGGTTGGCGAAGGGCAGGTGATCGGCGCGCGTGCGCATAGCCATGACGATCTCCTCGAGCGCGGCGTTGCCCGCGCGCTCGCCGATGCCGTTGATGGTGCATTCGACCTGCCGCGCCCCGGCCTGCACGCCGGCAAGCGAGTTGGCGACCGCCATGCCGAGATCGTTGTGGCAGTGAACGGAGAACACCACTTTATCGGCGTCCGGCACCTTCGCGCGCAGCATGGTAAAGCGCGCGGCATAGTCGGCGGGCATGGCGTAGCCCACCGTATCGGGGATGTTGATGGTGGTGGCACCCGCCTTGATCGCCGTTTCCACGGCGCGGCAGAGGAAATCGTCCTCGGAGCGGCTGCCGTCCTCGGCCGACCATTCGACATCGTCGGAGAATTTACGGGCATAGGAAACGCTGTCCCTGATCGCCTCGATGACCGCTTCCGGCTCCATCTGCAGCTTGTGTTTCATGTGCAGGGGCGAGGTAGAGATGAACGTATGGATGCGCTGGCGCTTTGCCGGCTTCAGGGCTTCGGCGGCCGCGTCGATATCCTTGTGCGTGGCGCGGCACAGGCCCGCGACCACGGCATTTTTCACCTGCCCTGCCACGGCCTTCACGGACTCGAAATCGCCTGCGCTCGCGATGGGGAAGCCGGCCTCGATGATATCGACGCCCAGGGCATCAAGCAGTTCCGCCATACGCAGTTTCTCGGCGCAGGTCATGGAAAAGCCCGGCGATTGCTCGCCGTCACGCAGGGTGGTGTCGAAAATCACGACCGGGGTACTCATTTTTTTACCTCGTTATCCCTAAGCGGGCGCGCCTCCGCCACCAGCATGACCGGAATGCCGTTGCGGATGGGGAAGGCCAGGCCGGCCTGATCCGAAACAAGCTCCTGCCGTGCCCGGTCGTAACGCAGCGGAACATGCGTCAGGGGGCAGACAAGGGCTTCCAGCAATTTGGGGTCGGCGGCCGGGTTCATGGTCGTAAAATATCGGATTTTTCGCGGGTCTGCAAAAACTAATGACAGCCGCCGCAGCCGCAGGATCCTTCGCGTATCGCCATTTCCAGCATGGTCAGGAACATGGTGGCGCGGGTGTGGCAACAGGGGGCCTCGAGCAAGGCCTGCTTTTCCTTGGCGGCGAAGGGGCAGATCATGGCGAGAGCGGTGATGAGCTTGTCGTCGCTCGCCTCGTCGACGGCATCCCAGCTGCAGGACAGGCCCTGCTGGTCGAAATAGGATTTCATCATCGCCTTGAGGTGGCTGCGGTCGAGATTGAGGCAGGTCTGGGCCTGGAGATCGTGGGCGTAGCGCGCCCAGTCGACAGCCATGTTGCGGTAGCCGCGTTTTGGTTCCGTTTCCCTGAGAACATCAAAGCGGCTGACGCCCGTGAGCACAATCATGTAGCGGCCGTCGTCAAGCTCCTCGAAGCTGGTGATGCGCCCGGCGCAGCCGGTGGAAAAAAGCTCCCCGTCGCCCTGTGCGCGCGGCTGGATCATGCCGATCAGACGGTCGGGCCGCTGCAGGGCATCCTCGACCATCGCCACATAGCGCGGCTCGAAGATATTGAGCGGAAGCTCGCCGCGCGGCAAAAGCAAAACGCCGGGCAGCGGAAAGACCGGGATGGTTCCCGGCAGTTCCCCGATCGATCGGAAATAGTCTTTCTGCGCATTCATGGTTACTGATATAGGTCGGTCATGTCATGAGAAAAGCACGGAGGAAAGCTGGCGCCGCCCGGCGGCGGTCAGCGGATCGGCCGGGCCCATCGCGTCGAAAAACTCGATCAGCTGCTTACGGG
>CAZNYM010000044.1:0-15676 GCA_964577255.1 uncultured Pseudobdellovibrionaceae bacterium
CCCGCCAGCGCGGGCAGCGCCGCCTTCACGGCGTCTGCCGTTCCTTTGCGGCTTTTCTGCACCACCGCGCGGTGCGGCTTGACCGCCGCCGCCACGTCGTCCATGCCCGGGCCGGTGACGACGACGATGCGGGCGGGCTTCAGCGCCATGGCCGTTTTCACTACGTGCGCCACCAGCGGCAGGCCGCCGATCTCATGCAGCACCTTGGGCCGCGCCGATTTCATGCGCGTGCCCCGCCCGGCGGCGAGAATGACGACAGCGAGGGAGGATTTTTGCTTGCTCATGCGCGCATATTAGGGTCGAAAGCGCGCAAACCCAAGCCCTGTTGGGGCCCGGGTCCGTCACAAGCTATTACATAATATTACAGAAATTTATTCCGCGCTGGCCTTCATCAGGGCGTCGCCGCTCTGATAGGACGTCAGGTGCATGAACAGCGTGCCGTAGTCGGTCTTAACGCGGATCTTGACCGGCACGGCCGGGCCGTCCTTGTCGAGCTGCGCCATCCACACGGTCGGCAGGCTGCCTTTCAGACGTCCTTGCTCCTGGATCGACATCCAGCCGCGCGGTTTCTTGTGCCAGGCACCACCCTCGGGAGTAACCTCAACCTCGCAGCGCACGGCCGGGCCGGAATAGACGTTGTAGTCGGTCGCCTTCATCTCCTCGCGGTCGGCGTGACGGAAAGCGAGTTCGAAGCGGCGCGCGCCGTCATAGATGTCGGCAGCGCCCTGGCATTCTCCGCCCTGGGCCACGCTTTCCATGACCGCGAGCGTTGCACTCAGGATGTCGGTCGTGTCTTTCACGAGAGCGGGGTCAAGAACCTCCTGCGGCTTGTCCTGCCCTTCCTCGATCACGCGCACGGCGCGCAGGCTGCCCTGGGCGTCGTAGCTGTATTCCTTCATCTCGTTTTCGTCGCGCCACAGCGCGGTCGAGCGATGGATCTCAGGGCGGCCGCCATTCTGCTGGCGCTTGCCGATGGTTTCGAACGTGCCGCTCCAGGGCGCCAGCTTTTTGAGGAAGCCGATGGTCTGCGCGTCGATACGCAGATCGTAACGGTCGTTTTTTTGATACCCGACCTCAAGCTTCGCCTGCACGGCGTGGATGCCGCCGGCGTAGACGTCATAGGTCATGACCTGCGAGTGGCTGCTGCGCGTCGGGGCCTTCTGCAGCTTCTCGGCAAAAGTGGCAGCACTGGTCGAACCCAGCATGGCGACAGAAATAAGCGCCAGCAGCAAGGCGCCGGCGATCAGGCTGGGTACGGCGTGGCGGCGGTTGTTAACCATAAAATCTTCTCCCGTGAACGGTGTCCCGTCCATGATATAGCCCACCAATGGTTAATATTGCATGACTGGGCGCTGATTGCAAAAAAACATACTATATTCCGTAAATTAAAAGTCTTCCGCCCTTCCCCTCCTGCGCTCCCTGCCGATAGAGTGAAAAAGATGATGAAAAAGAATCACATAATGGGTGGGGCACCCGATTCCGGGAATATATTATTCCTGATCCTGATCGCGGTCGCCCTGTTCGCGGCGCTGAGTTACGTCGCGAGCCAGACGCTTCGCAGCGGCAATCCCTCGGCGGCGAAGGATAATAATGTCATCGCCGGTTCGGAAATCATCCAGTACGCCACCGGCGTGGCGCAAGCCATTACCCGCATGAAGGTCCAGGGCGTCGACCCGGCGGCGCTGTGCTTTGACGCCGAAGCATGGGGCCATAACGATTACGATCACGCCGGCTGCAGCGACCCGCACAATCAGGTGTTCGGCACCGCGCCCGGCGCGGGCGGCATCACCATTTCCAAACCGCCCGCCACCGCCGGGCAGAATCTGGTCTGGTACATCTCCGGGCAAAGCTGCGTGCCGGGTCTGGGTACTCATGTCGATGATGACTGCAACACCGACGGCGATGCGTCGTCCGAAGACATCATCATGTTCCTGCCCGGCGTCTCGCTCGCTGTCTGTCAGGATATCAACAAGCGCCTGGGCATCACGGGCGAAGGTGCGCCGCCGCCGGTGGCGGCGGGTGATCTCTATCCCGCCGGCCTGCCGGAATTTGCGGGCACGTTCGCCGACGGCGGCCGTGTCGACAGCGGCGGCAGCGATATGGCGGTGCTGCGCGGCAAGAATTTCGGCTGCGTTGAAGGCGCCGGCACGCCGCCTGCTGGCACCTATGTCTATTTCCACGTTCTCATGCCGCGATAAAAGTCATGTCCCTTTCTGAAACACTCTCCGCGACCGATATGGAGGCGACCATCACCCAGGCCTGGGAGACGCGCGGGAATGTCGGTCTCTCCACCACCGGCATCGTGCGCGACAGCGTCATGTACGCCATGCGCCTGCTCGATGAAGGCAAGTTGCGCGTAGCCGAGCCGGTGGCCGAAGGGCACTGGATTGTGCAGGAATGGCTGAAAAAAGCGATCCTTCTGTATTTCCGCCTGACCCGCAACGAAGAGATCAAGGGCGCGCCCGGTGACACGCTGTGGTTCGACAAAGTGCCGATGAAGTTTGAGCGCTGGCGCGGCGATACGTTCGAGGCAGCGGGCTTTCGCGCCGTGCCGGGCAGCCTGGTGCGCTACGGCGCTTATATAGGCAAGGATGTCGTGCTGATGCCCTCCTTCGTCAATATCGGCGCGCATGTCGGCGCGGGCACGATGGTCGACACCTGGGCCACCATCGGCTCCTGCGCCCAGATCGGGAAGAACTGCCATATCTCGGGCGGGGCCGGCATCGGCGGCGTGCTCGAACCGCTGCAGATGGCGCCCGTCATCATCGAGGATAACGTCTTCATCGGCGCGCGCAGCGAAATCGCCGAGGGCGTGCGGGTGGAAAAGGGCGCGGTGATCGCCATGGGCGTGTTCATCGGCGCGTCGACTAAAATCATCGACCGCGCCAGCGGCGAAATCTTCCAGGGCCGCGTGCCGTCCTACGCCGTGGTGGTGCCGGGAACGCTGCCGGGCAGTGCCCTGCCCGACGGTTCGCCCGGGCCTGGCCTCGCCTGCGCCGTGATCGTCAAGCGCGTCGATGAAAAGACCCGCGCCAAGACCGCGATCAATGAATTGCTGCGCGCCTAGTACTCGATATTGACAAGATACAGCCCGTCGGGCGGCGCCGTGGGGCCGCCCTGGCGGCGGTCACGCGCGTCAAGCGCGGTCTTGATATCGGCGGGCGTCCATTTCCCCTCCCCGACCAGCGCCAGCGTGCCCACCATGTTGCGCACCTGATGATGCAGGAAGGACCGTGCCCGGGCGTGGAAGCGCACTTCGTATCCGCCGCAGGAATCGTAAGCCATTTCCTCGATCGTCAGCTCGTCAAGCGTCTTCTCCGGCGATTTCCCCTGGCACTCGCTGTCGCGGAAACTGGTGAAATCGTGATGGCCTGTCAGGAATTTCGCCCCTTCGCGCATCGCAGCGACATCAAGCCGTTTCCAGTGATGCCAGACTTTTCCCTGCTCGAATGTCGGCTTGGCCGAGCGGGTCAGTACGCGGTAGGTGTAGGTTTTCATCAGTGCGGAAAAGCGGGCGTGGAAATCGGGCGCGGCTTCCTCGGCCTTCAGCACCGCCACCGGAAGATCGCGCAGATGGGCGTTGATCGCCTTGGCGAGATCATAGGCGCTTAAGGAGCGGCCACCGTAATCAAGATCAAAATGCGCCACCTGGCCGCGCGCGTGCACGCCGGCATCCGTGCGCCCGGCGCCGTGGACGGTGATGTCCTGCTGGCAGAAACCGGCAAGAGCATCCTCGATCGCCTGCTGCACGCTCGGCACCTGCTCCTGCCGCTGCCAGCCGGCGAAGACGCTTCCGTCATATTCGATCGTGATCTTCCAGCGCTGCGCGGCCATGATTTATTCCAGTACCATGCCCGGCGCGAGCGCGCGGCCGTTGAGCGCCGCTTTGATATCCATCGGCCGGGCGTTGTCGGGTTGCACCTGAAGCAATTGTAAAACCGTGCCGTCACCACAAACAACGTGCCCCTGCGCGTCCGTAAGCGTGCCCGGCTTTCCCGTGACCGCTCCGGCGCCCGGCGCGGCGGCAAGGATTTTCAGGCGCGCCCCGCCCGGCAGGAAGCCATACACCCCCGGCCAGGGATTGAGCGCGCGGATCTGGCGGTCTATCTCTATCGCTGTCTTATTCCAGTCGATGCGCCCGTCCTCTTTCTTCAAAAGCGGCGCGTAGGTCGCGCCCTCGGCCGGCTGCGCCGTGGCGGGAAGTTTTTCTTGCTCTCGCGCCAGCCTGCCGGCTGCATCCTTGATCATGCGCGCGCCCAGCGCCGCGAGCGCGTCGTGAAGCAAAGGCGCAGTCATTGCGGGATCAAGAACGATCGCTTCGCGGCTGATCACCGGGCCGGTGTCGAGCCCTTCCTCCATCTGCATGATGCACACGCCGCTTTGCGCGTCGCCCTTCCAGATCGCGTGCTGGATCGGCGACGCCCCGCGCCAGCGCGGCAGCAGCGAGGCATGAATGTTCAGGCAGCCGAAGCGCGGGGCGTCCAGCACGCCGGGCGGCAGGATCAGGCCGTAGGCCGCCACCACCGCCACATCGGCCTTCAAAGCGCGGAACTGCCCGACCGCTTCCGGGGATTTTTTCAGAGACGCGGGATGAAAAACGTCTATGCCCCTTGTCTTTGCCGCTTCATGCACGGGGGAAAGCTGCACATGCTGCCCGCGGCCCTTGGGGCGTGGCGGCTGGGTGTAGACGGCAACGATCTCGTGCGCCGCCGCCAGCGCTTCAAACGCCGGCACGGCGAAAGCGGGCGTGCCCATGAACACGATGCGCAGTTTTTCCGCCATCAGAGCAGGCCGTCCTGCTTTTTCATTTTCTGCACGCGCTTGATCATCATGTCGCGCTTCATCTTGGAGATATAATCGAAGAACAGCACGCCGTTGAGGTGGTCAAGCTCGTGCTGCACGCAGTGCGACAGCAGCCCGGCCGCCTGCACGATCTGCTCCTGCCCGGCCGTGTCGCGGTATCTCACCTTCACTTCCGCCGGGCGGATCACATCGGCATATTGCTGCGGGATCGACAGGCACCCTTCCTCGTACACTGATTTCTTTTCCGACGCCCACACGATCTCGGGATTGACCATCAAAAGCGGCGGCGCGGGATTTTCATCCTGCCCGCGCAGGCCTTCGACGCGCACCACGCCGTCGCCCTCCTCTTCGCCGTAAGTCCACCAGTCGTCGGGCACATGGCAGATGATGAGCCGCTGCAGATGCCCGACCTGATTGGCGGCGAGGCCTATGCCCTTGGCCGCGCGCATGGTCGCGCGCATGTTTTCAAGCATGGTTTTCACACCCTCGTCGATGCGTTCGACCGGCTGCGCCTTCTCGCGCAGCACCGGGTCCGGCACGGTGATGATCGGCAGCTCAGCCATGGGCTTTCCTGTTTTCCTCGTCGTCGTTGCCGGCCGGCAAAGCGGGCGCGAACGGCCGCGGCGTGGCTTCTATATAGTCGGCGGCGGGCAGCTCCTTGCCGGCGGTCTGCACGTGCAGGTCGCGGAGGCGCTTGCTGGCGGGCACGATCATGCGCTCGAACGACCCCACCGCCTTGTTATAGCCCTCAAGCGCGGCTCCCAGGCCCTTGCCGGCCTTCTCAAGATGCGCGCCGAATGTGGACAGGCGCTGGAACAAATCGCTGCCCGCCTCGGCGATCTGCTGGGCGTTGCGCGCCAGCTCGACCTGACGCCAGCTCAGGCCGACCACGCGCAAAAGCGCGATGATCAGCGTGGGCGAGGCGATCACGACGCGCTGCTGGGCGGCGAAATCGGCCAGATCCGGATCGGCGCGCAGCGCCGCGCTGAACAGCAGCTCGGACGGCAGGAACAGCACTACGAAATCGGGGCTGTCCAGCTGTTCCCAGTAATTCTTGGCGCCCAGCTTTTTGGCGTGATCGCGCACATGGCGCGCCAGCTCCTGCTGCAGACGCGTGTGTTCCGCCGGATCGCTCTCTTCGTGAAGATCGTCGGCGAAATGATTGACCGGCGCCTTGGCGTCGATCACGATGTTGAAACCGTCATGCAGCTTGATCACCACATCGGGACGCAGCCGCCCTTCCGCGGTCTCGAGCGACGCCTGCACATGATAATGCACGCCCTTCATCAGGCCGGAATTATCCAGCAGGCGCTCGAGGACGTATTCCCCCCAGCGCCCCTGCGCCGAAGGGTTGTTGAGGGCGCCCGCCAGGCGCGCGGTCTCGCGCGAGAGCGACTGCAGATCGTCGCGCAGCATCTTGTCGGTGCCCTTGATCTGCTCGACCGCGCTGTTGAGGGTCTTGAGATTCTCCGCGACCGGCGTGACCAGCGTAGCGAAGTCCTTGTGTTTCTTCTCGAGATCGTGCGCGCCCTCGGCCTGGGCCTGGCGCAGCTTTTCCTGCGCCAGCTGCATAAACTGTTCGCTGTTTTTCTGCAGCGCCTCGCGCGCCGCCTGGGCGAAGGCGCCTTCCATCGCGCCGCGCCCGGCCAGCGCGGCGTCAAGCTCGGCCCTGAGCGCCGCCCGCGCGCGCTCCGCCCGCAGGAAGCGCGGGCCGAACAGGCCGAAAGCCAGCAGGAGGCCGGCGCAAACGCCCGCCGCCAGGAAAATCAGATTCGTCGCCATGACCGCGTCCATGCTGCGTCCAAGCCTTTCCAAGCGTTGCCGATGGTGTAGAATAGCACCGTTATGAAGGCAAGGCGCAAATCTTTTTTACGGCAAAAACCGGCGGCCCGGCGCGCAGCGGAGCGCGGCAACGCCATGGTTTACGTGCTGATCGTGGTGGTGCTCCTGGCGGCGTTGACCCTGATCCTGGCCCGCCAGGGCGACACTTCCGAGCAAGGCAATTTAAGTGCCGAACGCACCGAGATCGCCGCCAACCAGATCCTGGCCACCACCATGCAGCTCAAGCAGGCGGTCGATCAGATGCTTTACAGCGGCGCCACACCGGCCACGCTCGATTTCACCACACCCGACGACGAACCGGCCTACAGCACCGCCCCGCACGTCAATAAAGTATTCCACCCCGAGGGCGGCGGCGTGGTCATGCCGCGCATCATCGACGACGCCATCAACCAGGTCTCCGCCGACCCGCCGGCGCAATGGTATATCGGCCGCTTCAACAACACCGACTGGACGGCAAGCGCCGCCGAGGACGTGATCCTGGCCGCGCACCAGATCAAGGAAGAAGTCTGTGCCGCCATCAATCTGAAACTGACCGGTGCCGCGACCATCCCCGCCGCCGCAGCCGAGCCGCGCAACTTCGCCATCGACGACCAGCTGCATGGCGGCACCAACGCCGATCTCAACGCTGCCGCCTGCGCCGGCTGTGCGGGCGCGCTGCAGCTATGCGTCGAAGCACCCAGCGGCGATTCCTGGACATTCTACAGCGTCGTGGTGCCGCAGTAATTTCAGAGAATCAGAGCAATCCCAGAATCGTCGTCTGCAGAGCGTTGATGCCTTCCTGTGTGCGGGCGCTGGTCAGATAGGGCGCGGGAAACGCCGCCGGGTGCTTTTTAAGCGCGGCCGCTATGCTCGTCACGATGGCTTCCTTCTCCGGCGCCTTCAGCTCGTCCGCCTTGGTCAGCACCACGCGACAGGATACCGCCGCTTCGTTGAGCATACGCAGAAGATCGAGATCGGCGGGCTTGAAGCCGTGGCGCGCGTCGACCAGAAGGAACACGCAGCGTAGCGGCACGCGCCCGCGCAGATAATCATAAATCAAATCTTCCCAGTTGCGGCGCTGCGCCTTCGACACCTGGGCGAAACCGTAGCCCGGCATGTCGACCAGCAGCAATTTGTCCGACAGGTTGAAGAAATTGAGTTGCTGGGTGCGGCCCGGCGTGTGCGACACCCGCGCCAGCGTATTGCGGCCGGTCAGCGCGTTGACAAGCGAGGATTTGCCGACATTCGAGCGCCCGGCGAAAGCGAATTCGGGCAGGTCCGGCGGCGGCAGACGGTCGAGCGTTTCCGTCCCGGCCACAAAATCGCACGGGCCCGCGAATAATTTCCGGGCTTTTTCTTCAAGCGCCGCGTCGCTCATGATTATTTTTTCTTCTTCTTTTTGGGTTTGGGCGGGGTGACGGCGATCGCCTCCTCCGCCTGCTTTTCCAGGAGCGCCAGCTCCGGATGCACCACCGGGCCGTCCTTGACGTCTTTTTCGGCCTGCGCCTCGGGCGTACCCTTGCCGTGCCAGAATTTCACCTCGACGCCCATCGAACGCATGATGACGTATTGCTGAATCAGCGAGAAGAAGTTGCTGAAGGTCCAGTAGATCACCAGGCCGGCCGAGAATTTCGCCAGCATGAACGTGACCAGGAACGGCATGGCATCCGCAATGCCCTGCTGGATCTTGTCCTGCGAGGGCGGGTTCATCTGCTTTTGCAGCAGCATGAACACGAACATCAGGCACGACCACGGGCCGATCATCAGGAACATCGGCACGTTGTAATCGAACACGCCGAACAGGTTGAACACCGTCAGCGGATCGTGCGCCGACAGATCCTTGATCCAGCCGAAGAACGGCGCGTGGCGCATCTCGATCGTCACCATCAGCACCTTATAAAGCGCGAAGAAGATGGGGATCTGCACCAGGATCGGCAAGCAGCCTGACATCGGGTTGACCTTTTCCTTCTCGTACAGCTTCACCAGCTCCTGCTGCAGCTTCTCGCGGTCGGAGCCGTAGCGCTCGCGCAGCTCGTGCATCTGCGGCGCCACTTTCTTGAGCTGGGCGAAAGAGCGGTAAGTCGTGTTGACCAGCGGAAACACGCAGGCCCGCACCACCACCGTCAGGCCCAGGATTGCCAGGCCGAAATTGCCGAACAGCCGGCCCATGAAATCGAGAATGTAGAAGAACGGCTTGGTCAGGAAGTAAAACAGGCCGAAATCGACCACCAGGTCGAAATGCGGCACGCCGCGTTCCTTCTCATACGCCACCAGCGTCTTCACTTCCTTGGCGCCGGAGAAGATCTGCAGCGCGTATTCCGTTTTGCCGCCCGCGGGAATGGCGCGCGGCGAACCCATCAGGTCGACCTGAAAACGCTCCTTGGCGCCTTCAGTTTGTGGCGGCACGTACAGGAAGCGGAATTTCGAGGGATCTTCCTGCGGCGGGATCAGGCCGGTGAACCAGTATTTGGCGGTGATACCGATCCAACCGCCCGCCGCCAGGCGCTCGTCCGCGCCTTCCTTGGCGATCTTTTTATAGCTGTGCTCGATCAGATCCTTGCCGACATAGCCGATCGGCCCTTCATGCACGATGGCGTAACCCTCGAAATCCTTAGGCAGGCCGTGCTCGCTTACGAGCGAGTAAGGGTACAAAATCACTTCGCGGCCACTGTTGTTCTGCACGCTCAGAGTCTGGGTGATCATATAGCGCGCGTCGATGGCGATGCGGCGCTCGAAACGCAGGCCCTGGCCGTTGTCCCAGTACAGCGCCACCGGCGTTTCCGGCGTCAGCGCCGCAACGGCGTCGCTTCGCTGCCAGACACTGTCCTTGTCGGGCAGAATGATGCTTTTATCGTCCGACAGCCAGCCTGCCTCGGCGTAGCGTGGATAAGGTGTGCCCGAGGGCGAAAGCAGCACCACGCGGTCTTTCTTCTCCAGCGTCTCGTAATAATTCTGCAGACTCAAATCGTCGAAGCGGTTGCCCTTAAGCGCGATGGTGCCCGAAAGCGCCGGGGTTTTGACCGGGATGCGCACATCGGCGCCGATCACCTCCGTGCGCGGGCGGATAATCGCGGCCTGCGCCTCCTCGTTCTTGACGCTCAGCGCCGCCTGCTGCTCGATCGCCTGGCGGGCCTGCACCATCGCCTGCATTTTGGGCTGCAGGATGAAGCGGTCGAAGCTGATCCAGATGCATACCGCCGCGATGATGAAGATGATCATGTTGCGCCGGTCGTCCGGGTGCATCTTGTCTTTATCGTTCATCATCATGGGGCGGGCGGTTCCTGCGTTGCGGGGTGGGCGGATTGATGCCCGCGTTTATAGCCGATGAGATCGCGCCAGGCAAACCGCGCCGGCACGGGATCGGCGCCCCCCCGCGCCCAGGGATGGCAGCGGAGAATCCGTTGCGCGGCCAGTAAAAGCCCGCGCAGCGCCCCGTGCCGCTCGAGCGCCGCCAGCGCATAGGCCGAACAGGTGGGATGGAAGCGGCATTGCCGCCCCACCCAGGGCGACAACACGAGGCGGTAGGCCCGGATGGGTAATTTTATGACAAAAACAAGCGGGTTCACGGCGTCCCGCCCGGCCCGGCCCCGGCGCCTTCCAGGCAATCCAGGCGCTTGAGGCACCAGCGCAGGTCGCTGCACAGCTTGTCGTAGGGGATGTTTTGGGTCTCGATCCTGCCGATCAGCACGTAATCCCCCGTGCGGGCCTCAAGTGGCAGGATATCAAGGGCGGCGGCGCGCAGGCGGCGGCGGATACGGTTGCGCACCACGGCCGATTTGCTGACCTTCTTGGTCACGGTGATGCCGAAGCGGATCCCCTCTTCCGCCGCCGGGGCCTGCTGCAGCACCACGCTCGGCGACACCCAGCGGCGGCCATGATCCTGGACACGCAGGAACTGCGGCCGCTGGCGAAGGGTTTTGATTTGTTTTATGGAATTACGCGACGCGCGGCGCATCAGGCCGACAGGCGCTTGCGCCCCTTGGCGCGGCGGCGGGTCAGTACGGCGCGGCCGCCCACGGTCGACAGACGGGAGCGGAAACCATGGCGGCGCTTGCGGACCAGGCGGCTGGGCTGATAGGTGCGTTTCATGGTGTTAACTCCGGTTTACGAGGCTATGCGTGTCGTTCGAAGGCGTTTTTATAATGACTTGGCCGCATCCTGTCAACCTTTTCCCCCGCCCGCCTTCAGGGGACGCCCGGCCTCCGTGCCGGGGTCTATCGCCTTCATCCGCCTCAGATTTCCTTTGACGATATCCCGGCAAGGACTTAATGTCCTGAAAATCATAGCCTCGGCTTAACAAGATATGGGGATGTCCACGCATGTATAACGACAGCAACTGGAACCAGGTCACGGGCGAGGAGCTTGCCGGCTTTCTCGAGCAGATCAACCCGATCGACGGTAAATACCGCGTATCGGCCGACACCACCCAGGTCGCCTGGCGTTCCCTGCCGTTTTATGAGCAGGTCGTGCTGATCCGCGTAAAAGATCCCGCCTGGACGCCCCGCAATCTCAACATCTATTACCTGACCATGCAGGGCAATCTGTACCGCCTGAACGGCACTTCGCCGCCCATACACGAAGTCAACGCCCAGGCGCCGATCAAGATCAACGAGGCCAATATCCTCGAATATCTGCGCTTCTTCTGCTTTTTCGTCCGCGGCGAGGAAGGCCCGTTCCTGATCGCCGAATCGATGGACGACGACGACATGCCCAAGAACCTCGATCCGCAGACCCGGGTGGTTATCGAGGGCGTTGTGCGCCCCGCCACCTACGAGGGCAAGAACGAAAAAGGCGAATATATGTGCGACGGCGTGGTTTTCTACTCCAACGCCCTGTTCCTGGCCAATTTCGCCGTACAGCCCGGCGGCATGATCGAGATGCTCAATGACGAACCGGTGGCGGGCGACCTCAATGTCCGCGTCGATGCCCCGGTGGCCTGAGCCGGCAGATTACAGAATGAGTCAAAAAACAGCCTGTCACTGGACAGGCTGTTTTTCTTTGATTACGATTCCTCGTTGCTTTCTGTGCGGATCGTCCCGATTCGCCCTCTCAAGGTTGTCTCATGCCGGTACAACACCGCGTTTTCATCCTCTGTCTTTTCGCCGTTCTGGGCCTGGGCGCCGCGGAAGCGGCGGCGCAGGAGCAATCCAGCCGGCTTTATCTCGCGGGCTATATGGGCCTCAACACCCTCTCCAGCAGCAATTTCACCCATCCCGGCGGCAACGGAGAGATCGATCTCGATAACGGCATGACTTACGCGGGCGCGCTTGGCCTGCGCATCACCCCGCAGCTGCGACTCGAGGCCGAGATCAACTATCAAAGCTCGGATGCCAAAAATATGGCGCTCAACACGGGCGCCGAGGGACGCACCGGCGGCGGCGTGAAGACTTGGCTTTACATGCTGAACGCCTATTACGACTTCAACATGGACTGGAAAAAAGTCACACCGTTTGTCAGCGGCGGCTTGGGTCTGGCCGTTGTCGACGGCGAAGTACGCGACGCGCCCGCCGGCCTGCCCGACGCTTCGGAAACCACTTACGACATCGCCTGGTCGCTGGGTGGCGGCCTGCGTTACAAGATGAAACCCAACATGTCGCTGATGGGGGCTTACCGCTATATCGGCAGCACGGAGATCGGCATCGACGATTACAGCCTCGATTACAGCAGCCACGAATTCCGCCTCGGCCTGACCTACGACATCCCGGCTAAGCTGATCAAGAACAACTAGTTCTCCCGATCACCTTCTTTTCTGGCCATTTCCCGCCGCGTGCCCTATATAATTGCGCATGGCCGCTTCACGCAAAACCAAAGCCCCTGGCTTCGACACCGATGTCATCATCGTCGGCGGTGGGCTCGCGGGCCTAAGTCTGTGCGCCCTGCTGGCGGCGCGCGACGTCAAAGTTATCTGCGTGGATCAGGAAAAACCGTCTTCCACCCTCGATGCCCGCTTCGACGGGCGCACCACCGCCATCTCCTGGGGTTCGCGCCGTGTTCTGGCGGCGGCGGGCGTGTGGGACGCCGCGCTCGACCGTTCCTCGTGCCCGATCCTTGACATCGAGATCCGCGAGAACGGCAGCGCCTCGCTGCTACGTTTCTCCGCGGCCGAAGCCGGCGGCGAACCGTTCGGGCGCATCATCGACAATCTGCTGCTGCGCCGCGCGCTTTACGATCACATCGGCCGGCATAAAAACGTTACGCACAAAGCCCCTGTGCGGGTCGAACATTTCGCCGTTGCCGGTGACCATGCGGCTGTGACGCTCGATGACGGCACTGTCCTGCGCGCGCCGCTTGTGATCGGCGCCGACGGGCGTGCCTCGGCCACGCGCGCGGCCATGGGCCTCGGATCGCGCCGGTGGCCTTACCGCCAGCAGGCGCTGGTGTGCACCGTCATCCACGAACATCCACACGACAATGTCGCGGTCGAGGATTTCCGCGCCGAAGGCCCCTTCGCCATCCTGCCGATGACCTGCTCGGCGCAGGGCGAGCCGCGTTCCTCGGTGGTGTGGACCGATCACGCCGCCGGGCGCAAGCCATCGCCGTTCCTTAGCATGGACGAAGAATCCTTCAACCTCGCTTTGCAGGCACGCTTCCCCGCCTTTTACGGCCGCGTGCGCCTGGCGGGCGAACGCTTCTCTTATCCTCTTTCCTTCCTGCACGCGCACGATTACATCGCGCCGCGCATGGCGCTGGTGGCCGAGGCGGCGCACGGCATCCATCCCATCGCCGGCCAGGGGCTCAATCTCAGCCTGCGCGATATCGAGGTACTGGCCGGGCTCGTGGGCGACGCCTGCGCCGCGGGCAGCGATCCCGGCGCGCCTGCGCTGCTGCAGCGTTACCAGCGGCAAAGACGGCCCGACAACATGGCGATGGCGGGCGCGACCGACACTCTCACGCGCCTGTTCTCGAACGACATCGCCCCCGTGCGCCTGGCGCGGCGTCTGGGCCTGCGGGCGGTTGCGCATATGCCCCCCGCCAAACGTTTCTTCATGCGCCAGGCGATGGGCGCGGGTGGCCTGCTGCCCGCGCTGGTGCACGACAGAGCGGCGTAAAACTGACAAAGAGGATGTGTGCGATGAAAAATCTGTTCCCGGCTTTTCTGCTCGTGGCCCTGCTGGCCGTTCCCGCCCGCGCCGATCCGGTCGCCGAAATGCCGGCGGCGCTGCAGGGTCTGTGGGCGATCCCCAACTGCGGGACCGGCGACATGGTGCAGGCAGTGTCATCACGCTTCCGTCTGCAGGCGACGGGGTATTCCGACTCGCTGGCGCGCCTGGCCGATCTTGAGGTCGTCAATGAAAACGTGGTGCGCACCAGCATCCGCGCCCTGCCGCATGAATACCGCCTTTCGGCGGGCGCGCTTGAGATCTACGGTTCGGACGGCACCAAGTGCATAGCGCCCGCCGTGCTGCCGGCCCCGCAGGCCGAGGGTGTTTTTTTCCCCTATGAGCGCTGCACGGACGTGAGGCAATCGTGGGGCACCCTGAAGCAGGAGCATCTCGACGACTTTCTCAAGCTCGACGATATCGATCGCGCCTGCTACGGCCGCGACGTGAAAACTTACGCGCCGTGCCACCAGGCCATGCTCGCCGCTTTCGACGCCGATAAGAACGACGGGCTCGACGAGGCGGAGATCAAGGCCGGGTTCCGCACCATGGCCTATCTTTCAGCCACGCAAGTCTGCAGTTTTGCCGACGAATATCCCGCCCGCGCCGATAAGGGCGCGGCGCCCTTCGCCGCTTTCGCCATCAAACATTTCGACGATGATAAAAACGGGCGGATCGGCGTGGCGGAGTGGGTGGCGCACTGGTCTTCTCTGGATGCGCAGGACGATACCAAGACAGTCCTGCCGCTGGTCGGACAGATCGGCTTCGCCCTGCCCTGGCTGCCGCACGATCCCGAAGCCGCGCCCTATTTCCGCGAGCAGAAAGCCCAGCCTGTTCTGGAATAAGGGCTAGCCGTTGTTGACCGGCTTGGGTTCCTGCGGCTCGAGCAGGTTCGGCGCCTTCGGCGCGGCGGCCGCTGGAACGGGTGCAGGCGCCGGTGTTGCCAGTGCCGGCGCGGCGGCCGGATCTTTCGCCCTGAGTTTATAGCTTTCCTCAGTACCGCCTACCATCATGTCCTTGTCGGCGGGCTTCAGGCCGGCGGCCGCGAGGCCGTTCTGCAGATTCTGCACCGGCCCCTTGTCGCCCGCCATCGCCAGCACCGGCGCGGTAGAGAATTTATCCAAAGCCTGCATGATCTTGGGTGCGAATTTTTCGATCACACCGCTCAGGGTCGTCATGATCCCGCCCAGGAAATTCTTGGCGCCGGGAAAGATCTGGCCGATCGTATCGACCATCTTGTTGATCCCGCCGAACAGGCTGCCCGACATGGTCAGCATCTGCACGCCGCGCATCGGGTTGTCGGCCGCCATGCCGGCCAGGCTGTTCAGAAGCCCGGGCGGGGTGTTCTTGATGCCTTCGTTCATTTTCTCGAAAATCTTCGGATCTTCCTTGGCCTTCTGCTGGAACTGCTGCAGTGTGGCCAGCGTCTTTTTCGGATTGCCCGCCGCGCCGCCCGCGCCAAGAACCGACCCCAGCGCGCCCTGAAGATTAGGGTTGGATTCGACGCGATCGAGAAACTCCTCGAAGCCAGGCAGACGGGCAAGCTCGCCCAGAATCTTCTGGCTCTCGGCCTCGGCTTTCGCGTCTTCGTCGTTGGCTTTCACCATCGCCTGCGGCTTATCGGCGGCATGGGCCGTGCCGATCCCGGCCGCGGCCGCCACCGCGCCGGCGGCCATGGCGGGAAGGCCGCGGCTCTGTTCGCGCGCGGGTTCAGCCGGCAAAGGTTCGACTTCGATCTCCTGCGGACGCAGGGGTTTGATTTCCGGCTCTTCAGTGGCTTTAGCCGGTGCCGGTTCGGGTTTGGGCGGCGGCGCGGCGGCGGGTTCCTTGACATCGTTCCTCGCCACAGCGGCAGCGGCGGGTGCAACTACCTTGATCCCCATGATGTCGCCCAGAAGATTGGGATTTTTCTGCAGTCGGGCCAGCACCGTGGGATCCTGGTCGATCCGCTG
>CAZNYM010000045.1:0-15182 GCA_964577255.1 uncultured Pseudobdellovibrionaceae bacterium
CAGCCCGGCGGCCAGCTGACGATCACCACCGACGTCGAGAACTATCCCGGCTTCGCCGATGTGATCCAGGGGCCCTGGCTGATGGAACAGATGAAAGCGCAGGCTGCCCATGTCGGCACACAGATGATCGAAGATCTTATTACGAGCATCGACACCAGCAAACGCCCTTTCACTTGCACCGGCGATTCAGGCGCGCTTTACACCGCCGACACCGTCATCATCGCCACGGGGGCCAAGGCCCGCTGGCTGGGGCTGTCCGCCGAAAAGACGTTCATGGGGCTGGGTGTTTCCGCCTGTGCGACCTGCGACGGATTTTTCTACCGCGGCAAAGACGTTGCCGTGATCGGCGGCGGTAATTCAGCGGTCGAGGAGGCTTTGTTTCTGACCAATTTCTGCAACAAGGTGACGCTGATCCACCGCCGCGACAGCCTGAAGGCTGAGAAGATCGGGCAGGACCGACTGTTCGCCAATCCCAAGATCAGCGTGATCTGGGACAGCGCGGTCGAGGATATCCTCGGCACGCCCCAGGGTGGCGGCGACAATCCCGGCGTCACCGGCCTGAAACTCAAGAACGTCAAGACCGGGGCCGCGAGCACCCTGCCCGTCCACGGCGTCTTCATCGCCATCGGCCACGACCCGGCCACCGAGATTTTCAAAGGCAAGGTAAAGATGGACGAGCACGGCTATATCGTAACGGCGCCCGATTCAACCGCCACGTCGGTACCGGGCATATTCGCGGCCGGCGACGTGAAAGACAAGGTATACCGTCAGGCCGTGACGGCGGCGGGCATGGGCTGCATGGCCGCGCTCGAGGCCGACCGCTATCTGGCGGCCGGGCACAGCAAGCAAGCGGCAGCGTAGGGGCGCACCATGGATTGGGATAAACTCCGCATTTTTCACGCCGTCGCCGAAGCCGGAAGCTTCACCCACGCGGGGGAGGTGCTGAGCCTGAGCCAGTCCGCCGTTTCGCGCCAGATCAGCACGCTCGAGGAATCGCTGGGGGTCACGCTGTTTCACCGCCATGCCCGCGGCCTGCTGCTGACCGAGCAGGGCGAGCTGCTGCAGCGTGCCGCCCGGGATATTTTCGGCAAGTTGGCAATGATTGAGGGACAGCTTGTAGATTCAAAGCAGCTGCCGGAAGGTCCCCTGCGCATCACCACCACGGAATTTATCGGTTCGAACTGGCTGGCCCCCCGCATCAAGCACCTGAATGCCGAACATCCGGACATTCAGCTGACGCTGCTGCTGGACGACCGGGTTCTGAACCTGTCCATGCGCGAGGCCGATGCCGCCATCCGCCTTTACAAACCTGAGCAGCCGGACCTGATCCAGCGGCACCTGGCCACGGTCAACTTCCATATCTACGGCTCGAAAGAATATCTCGAGCAGCACGGCCGCCCGCAGGATCTTAAGGATCTGCGCCGGCACTGCCTGATCGGCTATCCCGAGAACACGCCCCAGCCTTTTACCGATTCCAACTGGCTGTTCCGTATCGCCGGTACCGACCCCCAGGAAGACGGGGCGCGCCTGCTGATGATAAACTCGCTCTACGCCATCCAGCAAGCGATCGAGGGCGGCGCGGGCCTGGCGATGCTGCCCGACTTCATGGCGCGACGCAGCGGCAACCTCGAGGTGATTCTCCCCGACACCCATCCGGCCGGAGTCGACATGTATTTCGTCTATCCGGAAGAACGCCGGCACTCGCAAAGGATTGCAATTTTCCGCGATTTTCTGATACGTCACGTTTCACAAACACCCTTTTGATAACTCTGTGTCGCGTTTCATTTATCTTTTTCCGAAGCCAAACATTGATTATTAGGAACTAAGAAAAATTATCGTTTTTCAGAGTGTTAGCCGATTGATATGCATATAATGCATAGCTGCACTGCGTAAAAGACTCTAGCTACCCCAGAGTCCGGGGTATATAAAAACGCCCATCGACGCTTCGGCGTTGATGGGATCCTTCTGGATCCTACGTCTCCCAGACGTGAAACCTCCCTGTTCAACTCGCCGGGTCTTAACGACCCGGTTTTTTTTGTCCAAAAATTAATATTATGAAAATTATAACTTATCCCGAATCTATGCACCGCACCATACACAAGGGGATGACTTGTGCATGATGTTGTCCTAGCTTCAAAAACAACTTCCAAGCCATCCGGAAAAATTTGTAACTGATAAGCGTGAATGCGCGTAACGGCTAAAGAAACAGGGAAAGGATGCTAGGGGAAGAACGGGAAAAAGCGCCGGAAAACGGCGCCGTGGCATCCTTGCCAAAGACGGCCTACATCCTCTCCATTCCCGGCGGGGCGCTGATGGGCATCATCCCTGCGGTGATTCTGGCCCGTATCGCCGAGCTGGCAGAATCCGAGACTACGGAGCTCTTCCACGCCTTCGACGGGGCCTCGACGGGGCAGATCATCCTCACCGGCCTGAATATCCCCGCCGACGATGGTTCCGGACGGTAGAAATTCAAGGAGCAGGATGTGGTGGAGCTGTTCTGCAAGGAAGGCCCCGTCTTCTTCCCGGATATCAAGATGAGGCCGCTTAAGATGGTGGTTGCCAACCTGATATCCTTTGGAACCCAGCTGCTGGATCCCGCCATTAGGGATCGTTTGATTATTGCCGCCATCCGCGATAAATGCGCCGCCCTCCGGGATAAAGCGTCGTCGGACACGATCCGTCGCGGTATTGATAATCTGGAAAAACGGGCGACCCAGCGCTGGCTTACCCCTTCCCTAGCCGCGAAGGCGTACCAGATCTGCAGCCGGCTTAAGAAAGTTCTCCCTGAAAACAGCGCAGACATTTCCGAGATCGAGTACCATCTTTACCGCCGCGCCCATAAAACCAGCCGCCTGAAGACCCTCTTCAGCCAGGCCGCGATCGGCCTGGGGCAAAGCGTCAAGAAGAACTGGGCCAACGACTATCTTTTCGATCCTGTCGTGGCCAGGGATACGTTTGTTAAATATTACGGCGAATCGCGCGTGAGCGAGGGATTGCGATCCCACTACCTGCCGGCTTGCAACGCAGAAGACAACAGCAAGCTGACCATGTTCGCACTCAAAAAGAACATTCTGACAACAGACAGGGCCGCCCATGAAAACGCCGCGGTTTCCCCGCATGATTACAAATCATGGGATGCCGTTATGGCCACGACCGCCAACGAGATGGCTTTTCCTCCGCACGTCACGGAAAACGGAATTGTATGCGTCGACCGCGCGCCCCTGCACACGCCTCTGCGCTGCGCCAATGACGTTGTCCAGCAGCTGCGCGAGACAGACCGCAACGCCCGGGTTAAAATCGTGGTCCTGGGCACGGGAACGATCATCGACAAGAAGCGCGGCGATAAAACCGCCATTATCAATGAGATCAAAAATCTGGGCGTGGCTGGCAATTTTGCGCGCAACCATACGCTGGAACAGCTTGAAATCTACAACAACAGCGATGTGCGCCAAACTATTGCGATGAACGGTGTCGATTACGTCGAGATATCGCCGCGGCGATATCCCCTCCCGGAAGAAGAGGAAGAAATGTTTCCGGCAACCGATACCCTTGATGGATCCAAAGCCAATATTGAAAAAATCGTTTATCTGGCAAAGCTCACACTGGTGGAACAGGATGGAACCATTCGTACCCTGACCCAGGAACTGGTTGACAATCTCTATCGCATGGGGGGCATGACGGAAGAAAAATACATTGCCGTCTCTCACAAGATAAAAACCGCCTCCGTGCCTCCGCTCGAAACCGGGATCGGACGCAACCTGGATGATATTTTCAACCAGGTGCACGGCAATAGGTGGGGCCGGAAAATAAAAAGCGCTCTTGGCAAGGCAACGATGTCGCTGATCCCGCGCTCGATGCTGCCGCCTTAAAAGCGCGCCAGGCACGCCCCCCAGGTCAGGCCGGCGCCCAGAGCCTCGAACAGGATAAGATCACCCTTCTTGATGCGCCCGCCGCGCACCGCTTCGTCGAGAGCCAGGGGAATGGAGGCGGCCGAGGTGTTGCCGTGCCTGTCGACGGTCACGACCACCTGACTCATGTCCAGATCGAGTTTCTTGGCCGTCGCCTCGATGATGCGGATATTGGCCTGGTGCGGCACCAGCCACTGGATATCCGAGGCCTTGATGCCGTTCTTCTCGATCACTTCGCTGACCACCGCTGCCATGCGCTCGACGGCATGACGGAACACTTCCCGCCCCTCCATGACGATATGGCCACTCTCGCCCGTGGTCGAGGGGCC
Organism: uncultured Pseudobdellovibrionaceae bacterium; assembly: GCA_964577255.1. Lineage (GTDB taxonomy): Bacteria > Pseudomonadota > Alphaproteobacteria > Micavibrionales > Micavibrionaceae > Micavibrio_C. The sequence continues at coordinate 4,238 of CAZNYM010000045.1, forward strand.
GCCATTGACATAGAGGATGTCGCGCAGATCGCCCTGCGCGTATAGATGATGCGAAAGCAGTCCCCGGTCGGTAGGCGTGCCCTTGCCTTCGGCGGCGCTGAGGACAATGGCCCCTGCCCCGTCGCCGAACAGCACACAGGTGGTGCGATCCTCCCAGTTCAGGATCGATGACATCTTCTCGCTGCCAATCAGAAGAATGTGAGAAGCCATGCCGTTCTGGATGAAGCTGTCAGCCACGCCCAGACCATAGACAAAACCCGAGCATACCGCCTGGATGTCGAAGCAGGGACACGGAGCGATGCCGAGCGCCGCCTGGATCTTGGTGGCGGTCGAGGGAAAAGTGTTGTCAGGCGTCGAGGTGGCGACGATCACGGCGTCGATATCCGCAGCTGTCAGGCCCGAAGCCGCCAGCGCGCGCCGGGCAGCCTCGATGCCCATGGTGCCGGCGGTTTCATCCTCCCCGGCGATGTGCCGCTCGCGGATCCCCGTGCGCTGGACGATCCATTCGTCGCTGGTCTCCACCATGCGGCTGAGATCGTCGTTGGTCAGAATTTTCGGCGGCAGAAAAGAACCTGTCCCGGCGATGACGCTGCGGCGCATGTCAGTTGGCCTCTGCCTCGTTCGCGGCGATGGCGGAGAAGAACGACTCCTGCCCCATCACCTGCTCGATCTCCGAGGCCACGCGGCGGTTATAGCCGTTCTGCACCAGGCGCGCCGCCACCAGAATGGCACGGGAAAACCCGTGCGCGTCCATGCCGCCGTGGCTCTTGACGCAGATTCCGTTCAGGCCCAAGAACATGCCGCCGTTGTAGTGGCGCGGATCGAGGCGCTTTTTCATCCGGCGCAGGGCGGGATAGGCCAGCATCGCCCCCAGGCGCGCCAGCGCCGAGGATTTCAAAGCTTCTTTAAGCAGAGTCGTCGACAATGAACCGATCCCCTCCGCCACCTTGATGGCGACGTTGCCGGTAAAGCCATCGGTCACCACCACATCGACTGTGCCGGCGGGAATGTCGTTCCCTTCAATGAAGCCTTTGAAGCTACCCGGAAAGCGGATGGTGGACAAAATGGCGAAGGCCGAGCGCAGCGCGTCGTTGCCCTTCATCTCCTCGGAGCCGACATTGAGCAGCCCGACCGTCGGCGCAGAGATGTTCCGCACCACGCGGGCATAAACGGAGCCAAGTATGGCGAACTGGGTCAGGATCTCGGCGTCGCAGCTGACATTCGCGCCCAGATCGAGCATCACGATCTCGCCGCGCTGGGTGGGGAATACGCTGGCGATGGCGGGACGCTGGATGCCGGGCAGGCATTTGAGCACCATCTTGGCAATCGCCATCAGCGCACCCGTGTTGCCAGCCGACACCACAGCATCGGCCTTGCCGTCCCTGACGGCCTCGATTGCCAGGCGCATGCTGGAATCGCGCCCCGCGCGCAGAGCGACCGAAGGCTTGTCGTCGCTGCTGACGGCCTTGTCGGTGTGATGAATGCTGGAAATGGGTATAAGCTCGGGATGCCGGACCATCGCGGCGCGGATCAGGTCTTCGCGTCCGAAAAAGGAAAAGCGCAGCGACCCGCCATGCTCCTGCAGCGCCTCGGCGGCGGCCGGTATGACGACTTCCGGGCCGACATCCCCGCCCATGGCATCCAGCGCGATCGTAATCGTGTCAGGCATGGGAAGAAGGGCCTACAGCAAATTCTTCAAGGGGTTCCAGAGTCAAACGAGCCGGTTTTTACCGGCCCGCCGAATGTCGCAAATGCTGCGTTTATCGTCAATGGGAGCAAAAGCAGGTCAGGCTTTTTGCTCAATGACCTGACGGCCTTTGTACATGCCGGTTTTCAGGTCGACATGGTGGCGGCGGACGGGTTCGCCCGTGCTTGAATCCTCGACCCAGTTGAAGGTCTTGAGCGCATGGTGCGCCCGCTTCATGTTGGTGCGGGATTTGGATTTCTTTTTCTTGGGAACGGCCATAGTTTCAATCCTTTACGCGGTACGAGGCAAGTTGATAATCGAAATCCCCCGGCAAGGCAAGCAAAAAGGCGGCTGGGCGGACCCGAACCCCTAGTTTCCGCCCTTTTTATTGCTTTTCCACTCCCGCAGGGCCTCGAAAGGGTTGCGACGGACGGCGGGAATTGAAGAATTTCCGCTAACCCATTCCGTTTGAACAGGAAAATCGACATCCTTGGCATGGGGATACGGATCGATAGCCAGGGAAAGGAACTGGGTGGCCAGCTCGCCGATATCGATCTTGCCCTCCACCAGGGGGTCGGGCGCGTCCTTTTCGTCGAGCATCGGCACCTCGGCATCCATGATCCGGGCCTGGCGCTCGTGCTTGGCACGGGACAGCAGCACCACCTGGTCCTGATCTTCGAACCAGGCTTCGAAAGGCTCCTCGATCACGCTGATGACGGGTTCCCCGGTGACGACGCAGGACTGGATCACCCGGGCCTTGACGATACCCTGAACATGGACGGTATTCGCGGATTCGCGGTCCAGGGTAGCCTCGGCATCGACCAGGCTCATCTCCTTGACGCCCAGGCGGCGAGCCAGGTCGGCCGTTTCCTGGGCCGAGGCTTTGATCTTGAGCTTGACGGGATGGCTGGCGCCGACACTGGCGGCATCGATCCTGTGCGACCATTCAGGCGTTTCAGGCAACGCAGCTTTCTTCTTCGGCATTTCCAGGCTCCGCAAAAGTGACACGACCGGTAGCCAGAACGTCATACGGCATCGCCGCCATCAGGGTCCAGCTTTTTGTTACATAGGACTCCATCGCCGCCAGCGCCCCCTCATCGGGTGCGGCGACCGTGCCATAAAGATTGCGTCGCAGAACTTCCCGGAGGGTCGCGCCATCCCCCGCCTCGAGCGCGCGGGCATAGCCGGCGCTGCGGCCCTTGAAGGCGCGCATCATCCTCTTGATGTGCCGGGGCACGCTCAGGTCGCCGATGCCTATCTCGCGTACAGCGTGATCCATGGCTGCGAACATCTGGTCGAACAGCGCCTGGCCCAGTCGCGCGCCGGCGCGCCCCTCGCCGCGTAGGCGGTGCAGCACCAGGAACACGTGCAGGCACACGAGATCGAAACGGCCATCGACGGTATCCGGCACATTCATTTTTTCATAAAAAACTGGCAAGCGAGATTGCCGCGCCAGCGCCTGGTACAGCAGCCCAGCGCGGGCCCAGTCGGCTCCACCTCTCATCGCAAATCCAAAAAACATGGTCTAACCTCGGTTCCCGGCGGACATATTTCCGCCACGGCTTGGCGTCAGGCTCAGGCCGCGCTATACAGATTCCATACCCGGCACATGAAAATCAACACTGGAATAGACATGAGACATGGCTTTCTCCTCACCCTGCTGGCCCTGACCGTCGCGGCGGCGGCCTGCACCCCCACCGTGAATCTGCACGGCAACATGATCGAGGACCACCAGTTCACCACTATCCAGCCCCAGGTCGACACCCGCAACGATGTGCTGCGCAAACTGGGATCGCCTACCAGCACCGCCGCCTTCGACGAAAATACCTGGTATTACATCGGCCAGACGATGGAGAAGAAAGGCATCCTCGACGACAAGGTGACGCAGGAGCGCATCGTCGTCGTCCGCTTCACGCCCGAAGGCGTGGTCAGCAACATCACCGATCAGAATGGCCAGCGCCTCGACATCCCTTATGTCCGCCGCAAGACGCCCACATCCGGCAACGAGATGACGGCGCTCCAGCAGTTCTTTGGCAACCTGGGCCGCTTCAACAAACCCGCCGGCGCCGCGGGGGAGAAAGACTAGATTCTCACATCAGGTACCCAAGCAGCCCGTTCAGCCTCTGACGCCCAGCGGGGGTGGCGGTGAGGATGCCACCGTTGGCGTTCAGTAATCTTTCTTTCACAAGAATATCGACCTTGCGTTTGTCGAGAAGTTCGTTCCACGCCTGTCCCGCTTCCGTCTCTAGCCGCGCGAGCGGAACGCCTTCCTGCAGGCGCAGGCCCATCATCAGCGCCTCCATCCAGCGCTGCGCGGGCGCAACCAATTCGCATTCGTGACCGCCCTGGCCGTCCTTCATCACTTTTTCGAGCCAGATTTCAGGGGCGCGGTGGGCGCGCGTGGCCCATTTGCCGTCCACCAACGTCAGGCGGCCGTGCGCCCCCGGCCCCACGCCGACATAATCGCCATAGCGCCAGTAGACGAGATTGTGCCGCGACTCCTGCCCCGGCCGCGCGTGATTGGAAATCTCGTAAGCCGGCAGCCCGGCGCGCACCATCAGTTCCTGTGTGACCTCGTAAAAATCCCCGGCCGCATCCTCGCCCGGCATTTCAAAATCGCCGCGCGCGTGACGTGTATGGAAGGGCGTGCCCTCCTCGATCGTCAGCTGGTAAAGGGAGATATGATCGGGCGACAGGGTCAGCGCCTCTCCGAGTTCAGCCGCCCAGTGCTGCGGGCTTTGCTCCGGCCGCGCGTACATGAGATCGAAACTTGTGCGATCGAAACTGGCGCGCGCGATGTCGACGGCCCGGCGCGCCTCCGCCGCCGTGTGCTCGCGGCCCAGGAATTTCAGCGCCTCGTCGTTGAGCGCCTGCACGCCGACCGACACGCGATTGACGCCGGCCGCGCGGAAATCGCGGAATTTGTCCGCCTCGATCGAGGTTGGATTGGCTTCCATCGTGATTTCAGCGTCGGCAGCCATCGGCCAGAGCGCGCGTGCTGCCTGCAGCACCGCCGCGACGGTGTCGGGATGCATAAGCGACGGCGTGCCTCCGCCGAAGAAGATTGTCTGCACGGTGCGCCCCGGGGTCAGCCCAGCGTAATAGGAAAGCTCTTTCAGGTAAGCGTCTTTCCACGCCCGATGGTCGACATTCTCCCGCACATGCGAGTTGAAATCGCAATAAGGACACTTGGAGGCGCAGAACGGCCAGTGAATATAAAGGGCAAGAGAATCGTTCATGCCGGGGCGAAGCATTTTTCTATCAGGGTTTTGAGCGCGCGCGACCGGTGGCTAACGGCCTGCTTCTGCGCAGGCGCCATTTCCGCGCTGGTCAGCGTCTGCCCCGCCGCCACGAACATCGAGTCGTAACCGAAGCCGTTTTCACCACGGGGCGGCCAGATCAAAATACCCTCGACCCGGCCTTCGGCGGTTTCGGTGTGACCATCGGGCCAGGCCATGGCCAGGACGCAGGTGAAAAAGGCACGGCGATCGGATGATGCGCCAAGCTCGTCATGAACGCGGCGCATCGCTTTTTTAAAATCCTTCTCCGGCCCGCCCCAGTCGGCGGAATAGACGCCCGGCGCACCGTTCAAAGCATAAACGCTCAGGCCGCTGTCATCCGCCAGGGCAGGCAGACCCGAAGCCTGCGCGGCCGCCTGCGCCTTGATCAGGGCGTTTTCAAGAAAGGTGGCGCCGGTCTCATCGGGCGCGGGCAGTCCGAGTTCGCCCGCGCAGAGCAGTTCACGCACGTAATCGCCGAAATAAGGCAGAAGCTCCTTCACCTTGCCGGGATTGTGCGTGGCGATGACCAGTTTTTCGCCGCTGAAGCGCCGCGCGGTCATTTTCCCGCGACGGCTTTTTGCGCCGTTGTCAGTTGCGCACAGCCCTGTTTCGCCAGGCGCAGCATGGCCAGCAGCGTATCTTCATCGAACGGGTCGCGCTCGGCCGTGGTCTGCACCTCGACGATCTTGCCCGATCCGGTGATCACGAAATTGGCATCGGTCTCGGCTTCGGAATCTTCGGCATAATCGAGATCGAGCACAGGCGTGCCCTGGCGCAGGCCACAAGATATGGCGGCAACACTGTCCTTAAAAGGCGACGCGGGAAGCAAACCCAGCGTTTTCAGGTGATCGAACGCTAGCGCCAGCGCGACATAAGAACCCGTGATCGCCGCCGTGCGGGTGCCTCCATCGGCCTGGATCACGTCGCAGTCGATGCGCACCTGGCGCTCGCCCAGCGCCTTCATGTCGACAACCGCGCGCAACGCGCGGCCGATCAGGCGCTGAATCTCCTGCGTGCGGCCGGACTGGCGGCCCTTGGCCGCTTCGCGGTCCATGCGCTGATTGGTCGAACGCGGCAGCATGCCGTATTCCGCCGTCACCCAGCCCGTGCCAGTGTTCTTCATCCATGACGGCACTTTTTCTTCGACCGTCGCGGTGCACATCACATGCGTATCGCCGAATTTAATCAGGCAGGAACCCTCGGCGTACTTGGACACGCCGGGAACGATCTCGACCTTGCGCATCTCGTCGGCGCGGCGGCCGGAGGGACGCAATTCCCCGGCGGCGGTCGGTACTGCGTTTTTACTGGCCTGCATCGTCAAAATCCTCGTTTATCCTGCGGAAGCCCGCGACTTTAAGCCCTTCTGGCAAATTGTCAAATAGTCCCGGCAACGCTATATTCCCGCCTATCATGATTGCCGATCTCAACCAGCGTGCGCAGGAGATCCTGCGCTTTGTCGTCGACACCTACATGGAGACCGGGGAGCCGGTAGGCTCGCGCACGCTCGCGCGCCAGCCCGCGCTCAACCTCTCGCCCGCGACCATCCGCAATGTCATGGCGGATCTCGAGGCGGCCGGCCTTCTGTACGCCCCGCACGTGTCGGCGGGAAGGATGCCGACGTCGCAGGGTCTGCGCCTTTACATCGACGGGCTGATGGAACGCGGCAACATCGCTCCCGAGGACCGCGAAGCCATCGACAGCCGCTGCCGCGCCGCAGGGCGCGCCCTGCCCCAGGTGATGGAGCAGGCAGGCACCCTGCTCTCGGGTCTTTCGGCGGCGGCGGGCGTGGTGATCGCCCCCAAGACCGACAAGCCGCTCAAGTATATCCAGTTCGTGCGCCTGGATGCCTCGCGCGCACTGGTCATCCTGGTGATGCAGGATGGCAGTATTGAAAACCGAGCCATGGACATCGCCCCTGATGTCAGCGATTTCTCGCTGACGGCGGCAGCCAATTACCTCAACAGCCGCCTGGCGGGAAAAACCCTGGCGGCGGCGCAGAAGCAGATCCTGACCGAGATCGCCGAAAACCGCGCCCAGCTCGACCGCATCACCGCCGACCTGGTGGCCAAGGGTCTGGCCCTGCCCGCGACAGGTGATGATCTGGAGGGCAGCATCATTATTCGTGGGCAGTCGCGCCTGCTCGAGGATATCCGGGCCCTTGATGAACTGGAGAAAACCCGGCAGCTGCTGGCGGCGCTGGAGGAGCAGGAGACTCTCTCCCGCCTGCTGGACGCTGCTCAGCAGGCCGAAGGCGTGCAGATATACCTGGGGGCGGAAAGCCCGATGTTCGAGCATGCCGGCTGGGCCCTGGTGCTCTCACCCTATAAGAACCCGGAAAGCCGCATCGTGGGGGCGATTGGCGTGATTGGCCCCACGCGCCTGAACTACCGCCGGATCATCCCCCTGGTCGATTACACATCCCAGGTGATGAGCCGGCTGCTCGAGCGCTAAAAACCACTATTTTTGCCTCGATTTTAATTCTTTACCATAGAACGGTTTTCCCGCTAAACTACTCGCGTCGTTCATTTCTGACCTGAGGGATCTAAAGAACATGCGGGCCCGGTTTTTTGTTTATGCGGCAATCCTTTGCGCGGCGCTTCTGGCAGCCGGAACTGCCCAGGCGCAGTCGGGCAAGGCCGGTAACCCCTACTATGACAGTAACGGCGAACCTTATAGCGAAAAATATTATCCGCAGAAGCCGGGCCCCCTGAACATCGCCCTCACCCGCGCGCCGGGCCTGGACGCCAAATCCTTTATGGTGCGCATCAGCGTCACCCAGCCGCTGACGACCTGCGCCAAGCTGGGCAAGATTGCCACCAGCACCGATTTCATGGCGGCAGCCCTGAACATCAAGATCGAGGATTACATCGTCGACATGCGCGACATGCCGCAGCATCCCGAATACGAATGCAACCGCGCGGGGCAGCAGCCTTATGCCGAGATCGTGCTTAACGCCGACATGCTCAAGGAAAAAGGCACCAAGCAGATCAAATTCAAGACCAGCAACGGCATGGAAGCTTACGACATCGCCCTGACCGATCATTACGCGCAGCTTTTTCCCGCCAAGAAGCAGGATCCCGCAACCATGCGCCTGAAGGCGCAGCAGGTCGCCTACAGCAAAAACCCGCTGAAATACTGGTTCTATCCCGCGGGGACCTACATCCTCTATGCCCCCGACAGCAGCAAGGGTGTTGATCTGCGCCAGGAGATGGATGATTTCGCCAAGGGCCGCGGCTTGCAGCCCCTTGAAAATGTCATCGAGGGGTTTAAATCTCCTCTCAAGCTGAACAATGCCTACTACTATGTTGATGGCAACGGCGGCGCGGATCGTTTTGAGGAAGGGCAGAAAATTGGCACCGTGCAGACGGACATCGTCGTTTATGGCCTTGAGGGTGACGAGATGGAGCACAAGAACTTCGCCGTCTACGCCCGCAAACCCGGCCAGTACGAATAAAGGTCTCCATGAGCAAGCCTGAAGCTGAGAAAAGCGAAATCCCGCCCGTGGATTCCGGGGAATCTGCGCCTGAACAGGCGCAGGTCGCCGCGCCCGAGGATCTTCTGCAGGTCCGCCTGAAGACTCTTGAGGAGCAGGCCGCCAGCGCCAAGGATCAGATGCTGCGCGCCCTGGCCGAAGCCGAGAACACCCGCCGTCGCGCCGTCAAGGACCGCGAGGACGCCACCAAATACGCCGTGACCAATTTCGCCCGCGACATGCTGGATTACGCCGACAATTTCAGCCGCGCGATGGAATCGATCCCCGCCGAAATGAAAACGGCCGGCACGGAACCGATCAAAAGCCTGGTCGCCGGGCTAGAAGCGATGGAGCGCAACCTGCTCCAGACCATGGAAAAATACGGCATCAGGAAGGTCGATCCCCTGGGCGAGCCGTTCAACCCCAATTTCCACGAAGTGATGTTCGAAATCCCCGGCAGCGGCAAGCCCGCCGGTACCATCATGCAAGTGGTCAGCAAGGGTTACATGATCCACGACCGCCTGCTGCGCCCAGCGCGCGTAGGCATTGCCAAGGACGAAGGCCAGGGCGGCAGCGAAGGCCCGCGCAAGGTCGATACCCAAGCCTGATTAAAAAATTCTGATGCTTTATTGCGGAACCATCCTAGAATTATGCACATGACGGCTTCTGCACAAACTGAGCCAGTCAGCTATTTCTAGTGCGTAACCAGAACGATAGCTTTCAATATTTTCAAGAATTGATACGTCACAAGATAAAGCCGGTAGCACGCCTTGAAGCCATAGACGCTCTTTGTCTCCGTCCTTGCTGTAGCTGCCAAAAACGGGGCCATCCAAATAAAGAGGGGTGTTTTTTGATTCCGACGGAATAGCAGCCTCAGGAACTTGCCTTGTTAGTAAGGGAAGCGTTAAAACCTGCATTCCTTCCTGGCGGCACAATGACGCAATGCTTTGATTGTAAGGGGCTTTGTCCCCTGGTTCGTCCTTCTCTGCAAAGCCGGCCACATGTGCAATACCACAGATAACAATAAATATATCCGCCCCTGCAGCGAATGCCTGCTCCTTCATCCTTTCTTTCATGAAAAGGTTACGAACGTAGAGTCCGTCCTTTTCCGCGACATGTATATTACTGCAGATTTTCTTATTTATGCCCTGGTTGATATGACGAAAGGTAAGTGAATCCCCTTGATCGAGGTAATGCAACTGTGTTGAGGCAGCATCAATCAGAGATACAGCATACCCGCCCTCGAGAAACAATGTATTTACATACATCTTACTGACGGGAGATTCTTCAGACCTTTTTTCACGAATAACAGTCTGGCAAAGCGATTTTCTGTTGTATTCAGAAGGTTTCAAAAAAAAGCTTGCTCGCGTTAAGAGCCCGGGAGGAAGCATGTAGTCAATCGTATTATGCGGTTGTTCTATGCCCACGGCTAAAGATACACCTTGTTCCTTAAGTGCTCTCGCTACCAGCCAAGCCGCAATCCGATGACTAGGCATATAGTGGTTTTCGCCGATTAGCACAAAAAGGGGACGATCCACCTGTTCCCGGCAGGTATACGCAGCCAGAATTCTGTCTGTCGCTAACTTAGCAGCCGAACCAATTCGCGCCGCGTCAACTCTGCGAAAAATTGCCCGTAGGTTCATAACTTTGTTATATTTTATATTATGAAAATAATCAATTAAATACTCCAAAGAAAAAGCCCGCTGCGCGGGCCTTCGTTTACAAGCCAAATTTTTATTTTTTCACCCTTTTTGGACGCCGTTTGTCCAGTCACACAATGCCAGATATGGCTGATCTAACTTGTGTTTTTCTTTAGTTAAGTAATGGAATTAGCTAATTAGTATCTTGGAAAATTGGCGAAATCAAGGACTTTTTCGTTAACGAAGCCGCCCGCGTTTGCTGTTACGCAAAAAATTGCACTGAAAAGCCGGGGAAATTCGACGCTTCTGCCGGAAACCCCTTGCGGGATGCGTCCCCCTCCTCTACTAACTCGCTTTCAGTATGCATCATGCCCAAACGTACTGATATCAAATCCATCTGCATAATCGGCGCCGGCCCCATCGTCATCGGACAGGCCTGCGAGTTCGACTATTCCGGTACTCAAGCCTGCAAAGCGCTGAAAGAGGAAGGCTACCGCGTCATCCTCGTCAATTCCAATCCCGCCACGATCATGACCGATCCCGGCTTCGCCGATGCCACTTATGTCGAGCCGATCACCCCCGCCGTCGTCGCGAAAATTCTGGAGAAGGAACGGCCCGACGCCCTGCTGCCCACCATGGGCGGACAGACGGCGCTCAACACCGCCATGGCCCTGCACAAGGACGGCGTGCTCGAGAAACTGGGAATCGAGCTGATCGGCGCGCGCGCCGATGTGATCGACCGCGCCGAGGATCGCCTTAAGTTCCGCGACGTAATGGATCAACTCGGACTTGAGAGTCCGAAAAGCCAATTGGTACGCAACCCACAGGAAGCGCAGGAGGCCCTGGCCGCCGTCGGCCTGCCCGC
>CAZNYM010000046.1:0-530 GCA_964577255.1 uncultured Pseudobdellovibrionaceae bacterium
TCTCAAGAACAAGGCCGGCGCCGATATGACCGTTTATAACCGTACCGCCGCCCGGGCTGAATCCTGGGTGCGCGCGCACGGCGGCCGGCACGCGCCCACCCCGGCGGAGGCGGCGCGCGACGCCGATTTCATTTTCCTGTGCGTGGGTAACGACAACGACCTGGAGCAGGTCCTTACCGGTCCCGGAGGAGTCCATGAAGCGGCAAAAAGCGGTGCCGTCATCGTCGATCACACCACCGTATCAGCCGAAATCAGCCGCCGTATGCATGCGCGTTTCAAGGATAAGGGTGTTTTCTTCATCGACGCGCCGGTTTCGGGCGGCCAGGTCGGAGCGGAGAAGGGCAGCCTCACGGTCATGGCGGGCGGGGACAAGCAGGCTTACGATAGGCTTGAACCCGTGCTGCGCCAGTCCTACGCTCGCGAAATCCGGCATATGGGCGCAAGCGGCGCGGGGCAGCTGACGAAGATGGTAAATCAGATCTGCATCGCCGCCACCATTCAGGCGCTTTCCGAAGGCCTGGCCTTCGGCC
>CAZNYM010000046.1:540-14717 GCA_964577255.1 uncultured Pseudobdellovibrionaceae bacterium
GGATAAATTCGATTTCGGCTTCGCGCTCGACTGGATGATCAAGGATCTCGGCATCGCGCTTGAGGAATCGGAACGCAACGGCGCGCGGCTGCCCGTCACCGCGCAGATTCGCGCGTTCTATCAGGAGCTTTCGGCGGCGGGGCAGGGGCGGCTCGATACCAGCGCTCTCATAAAAAGGCTCCGCTAGATGCTGATGTATCTCCGCCACGGCCAGACAGACGCCAACCTGAACAAAATGAACGCCGGCGGCGAATGGGACATCGACCTCAACGCGACAGGGGAGGAGCAGGCCCGCCGCTTTGGCCTCGAGAATTTCGATCTTCTGCGCACAATAACGCATCTTTACGTCAGCCCCATGCGCCGCGCCCGCCGGACGGCGGAACTGGCCCTGGGCGATCTGATCGGCGGCATGCAGATGGAGATCGTGGAGGATCTGCGCGAATGGCATCTTGGTGAATGGACGCGCACCTACCACCATGAAACGCCGGATTATTTCGATCTGCAGCTGACTCCGCCGGGCGGGGAATCTTTCGCCGCCTTTGAATCCCGCTGTCTGAAGGCCCTTAAAAAACTGGCGGCGCGTGCTGATGAAAAGGCGCTGATCGTCGCCCATGGCGGCGTGTGGTATACTTACGCCCGGCATACCGTGCCAGAGAATTGCTGGATAGAAAACTGCCGGAAAGTCGATATCTGCCGTCGCACGGCGCAGACGCTGGCATATGAGGATCAAGGACCATGAGTTACATCGACTCCCACTGTCATCTCAACCACGAGCGCCTGCTCAATGTCGGCGGCGCGCAGGGCGTTGTGTCGGCCGCGCGAGCCGAGGGCGTCGAGGGCATGCTTTCGATCAGCTGCCGCATCACCGACGAATTCCCCAGCATCCTCGACCTGGTAAGGCCGCTTGAGAATGTCTGGTGCACCATAGGCACCCATCCGCACGAAGCCAGCGATCCCGGCGAGAAGGCTGTGTCCTACGACGAACTGGTGCGCCTCGCGCGTTCCGACCCAAAAATCATCGGCATCGGCGAAAGCGGCCTTGATTACTATTACAAGCATGCCACGCCGGAAGACCAGCACGCCATGTTCCGCAAACATATCCGCGCCTGCATCGAAACGGACCTGCCGCTGGTTGTTCACGCCCGCGATGCCGACGACGACATTATCCGCATCATCCGCCAGGAGGGGCAGGGGACGAAGCTCAAGGGAGTCATGCACTGCTTTTCCTCGAGCCGAAAAATGGGAGAAGAAGCGCTAGCCTGCGGTTTCTATATTTCTTTCTCAGGAATTCTGACCTTCCAGAAAGCGGACGAGCTGCGCGCCTTCGCCCGCGACGTGCCAAGAGAGAGACTCCTGGTCGAGACGGACTCGCCCTATCTCGCCCCCGAACCTTTCCGCGGCAAGATCAACCAGCCCGCCCTGGTCGTGCACACGGCGCAAAAGCTGGCCGAACTGCATGGCGTACCGGTCGCGGATATGGCGGCCATCACCAGACGCAATTTTTTCACCCTGTTTTCGCGAGCCGCGGTTTAGATATTCCCTCCGTATGAGCACGAATGATACCAGAATTATGCTCTTGAAATAATATTAATGCTGTTATACTATAGTTTTTGAAATAAAAAGCTATTATGGACAGGATTAACGAGCAGAAATTAACTAATTGCGTGCCGGGCTTTTCCGGGCAGCTGCAGGCCGCCGCACGCGAAGACATCCAGAACCTGATGCATGCCGGAGCCCGGGCCTTCCTGCACTACGAGGAAACACCCACCGCCGCCGACCTGGCGCAGCTGGGCCTGGGTCCCGGCGAGACGGATTCCTATCCGTCCGGCTATTACGGCCCGTTCGGCCTGTACCGCTACGCCATCGATCATCGCGGCTACGCCACCATCCTCTTCAGCACCGATCCCGACCACATGAATCCACAAAGGCAACCGGAATGGATCCGTCGCTATCCCGGCAACCCTTATCCCGGCGCCTATCTCGAGCGCGGCGATCTTACCCACGTCTTCGCCGTCGGTGCGCGGCAGCGCCGCTCGCGCTCACCCTGGGAGCGGGAAGAGGTGGCTTCGCACGAAAAATCCTGGTGGGATAATCTTCTCAACGCCGGGACATTGTTCCGTACGAGCGTCACGCGCTGGTCGAGCAGCCATTTCCTCTATGAAATGACGCCACTTCGCCATAAAACGCGTGATCGCCTCCGCCCTGAACTCAAGGGGACCGATGAACAGCTCTACGCCGTCAACCTGCTGACAACCACCTGGCACCGCCAGATCCCATACGGCCACCGCATCAATATGATGCTCACCCGGTTCTTGTCGTTGGGCCCGCCCACCGCTTTCATGACCATGGCCGAAGCGGAAAAAAACATACCCGAGGATTTCTTTCACCGCTCACGTCTTGTGGTCAAAGGCATTGACCCCTGCACAAAAGGCGTCCTCACAGGCACGCCCGATCCAGAGTCCGCCGGACTGCTGCGTTCCTGGCTTCGCGCGGGGATACTCAGGGCGCGGCGCAAGGTCGAGGATATTTTCATCGTTCCCGACTTTTCGCCCCGGCACAGCTACTGGAAGACGCAGCTGATGAAAACGGCGGCTTCAGCAGGGCTGAAAGCCGCCATCCGCATGAATCCCGCCATGGTCGTGCGCGAGTTTCTGCTCGGTATGGTCGATAAAATCTTCGGCAAGGCCATCGGCCACACCACCAGGCCTTCGGAAAAGGAATTCGTCGATGAATTCCTGCGGCCCGGCCGGATCAAATACGTGCTAGACCATAAATCCTACGGCAAGATCGACCAGGAGAAGGGGGCCTACATGCGCCTTCTCACCCGGCGAGAGGCGCGAACCGACAATTTCATCCTGGCGGAGCAGGGGGCTCCTGCATCCCTGCCCGCCGATGGGAAATCAGCGCGCCGGCAGTGGGCGCTCGATTACATCCTCAGCACCGCCAAGGCACCGTTCGGCTCAGAGGCCATGCTGGTGGAAAAGGAGGGACGCAGCATGCTGGCCATCAACCAAGCCAACGGGCTGCGCGTTCTCTATCTGCCAGATCTTTCCTGCGCCTATGCCTGCCTCGATCCGTCGATCAGCCGCAGGGAATCGGTGCCGCTTCCGGCACCCGTGGACGGGCTGCTGCGCGAGGGTGCCTTCATTAAGGTTTGCGACAAGGGCGGGGGTGTTCTGCACAGCCAGACTTTTGCCACCGCCCAGGCCCTGTCGGCCGACATCGCCGCCCTGCCGCTGATGATCCCGCTGGCCACCGCGCAGCAGGAGATACAAGAAGACCTGCCGGCGGCGCCCGATTTCATCCGCCACAAACCCGACCGCCACGATCCGAAAACCAGCTACGACCGCCCGCGCCCGGCGCCAGTTTTCTCCTTTTATCACCCCTGGCAAAGCAGGCCGGGATCGCTGCTCGATATCTGGCGCAAGATGGAGAAGGATGGCCAGCGCCATGCCCCGATCTCAAGCGCAATAGGCAAGATCGACGAGGCGCGTGATGTGGTGGGAATCGTCCAGAAGCTGGTAGTGAATTGAATTTTCGCGCCGCCCGTGTTTGAATGGCCGGAATGACGATGGGCCTGAAAATCACTATCATGGGATGCGGAAACGCGGCAGGGGTGCCGGCGATCGGCAATGTCTGGGGCGCCTGCGACCCGGCCGAGCCGCGCAACCGCCGCTCGCGAGCCGCCCTGGCAGTGCAAAGCGCCGCCACTTCGCTTGTGGTCGATACCGGGCCCGATTTCCGCGACCAGGTCAACCGCGCCGGCATCACACAGATCGACGCCGTCATCTATACCCACCCGCATAGCGACCATCTGAACGGCATCGATGAGCTGCGCTATATCCGCAACCGCACCAAAAAGCTGGTGCCGATCTATGTAGACAAGCCCACGCTCGAGGAGCTGGAGCAGCGCTTCAGCTACCTGTTCATCGAACGGCATGGCGGCATCTATCCGCGCGTACTCGATCCGCAGCTCATTACCCCGGCGCATCTCGGCCAGACGTTAACCATCGGCGATATCGGCGTGGTGCCGTTCGAGCAGGATCACGGCACCTGCACCTCGCTAGGGCTGCGTTTCGGCAGCCTGGCGTATTCCACCGACATGGTCGACCTGGGCCAGCAGGCGCTTGAAGTCCTGCGCGGCGTGAAGACCTGGATCGTCGACGGCGGCGCTTATAACTTTCCCGAGAACCCGGTGCACGCGACGCTGCGGCAGGTCTACGCCCTGAATGAAATCGTGCAGGCCGAGCGCGTCATCATCACCCACATGCCGGGCTTCATGGATTACGCCACGCTGCGCCGGGAACTGCCCGAAGGCTACGAGCCGGCGTATGACGGCCTGGAAATCACGGTCTGAGGCCCCTGTTCCGGTTCCTGCCATTTAATTCCATAATATACATTATCACATCAGAAGATACTCAGCAGGCGGCCCCGCCGTTGACTTCCCCGGCATTTCTACCTAGTGCTGGGCATCATGACCGACGACAAAACCAAAGCCGCCGACGAACTCCTGGCCCTGATGGCGCGGCTACGCACGCCGGTGACGGGCTGCCCGTGGGATCTCGAGCAGAATTTCAAAACCATCGCGCCTTACACCATTGAGGAAGCCTACGAAGTCGCCGATGCCATCGAGCGCGACGACATGACGGCGCTGAAAGATGAACTGGGCGACCTGCTGCTGCAGGTCGTATTCCACGCCCGCATGGCGGAGGAAGCCGGCCTGTTCGATTTTAACGATGTCGCCCGGCACGTCACCGCCAAGATGATCCACCGCCATCCCCATGTTTTCGGCGACGCCGTGGCCAAAACCGCAGGCGATGTGGCGAACGTCATCTGGGAACAGCAAAAGGCCAAGGAAAAAACCGGCAAGACGCAGGCGGAAAGCATCCTCGACGATGTCCCCGTCTCCCTGCCCTCGATGATCCGGGCGCAGAAGCTCCAAAAACGCGCCGCCAGTGTCGGCTTTGAATGGGCGCAGGCCATCGACGTCCTAGACAAGCTCGAGGAAGAAACCGGCGAAATGCGTGAAGCACTCAAAAGCGGCCGCGAAGCGGAGATAAAGGACGAACTGGGCGACCTGTTCTTCGTACTGGTGAATTTCGCCCGCATGCTCGACCTCAACGCCGAAGAAGTCCTGCGCGGCGCCAACAGTAAGTTCGAGCGCCGCTTCCGCGGCCTGGAAAAAGAGTTAAAGGCGCGGGGCAAGGCCCTCAAGGGCACCACGCTCGCGGAAATGGAACAACTCTGGCAGGACGTTAAGAAACGCGTATAAAATTTGCAGACGCTAATAACTTGGATCAGCCAGTAAAAAAGGGCTACCATGGGGACCCACAATCATGTTTCTGATAGTCTGCAAATGCATTTCCCCCTCTTCTCGGTGCTTCTTATTAAACATTCCTTTGAAATCTTGTAAATTTGCAACAGCCTGCTCGCTTCCATTCTCCTGGGCGAGCCTCAGCCATGCATAAGCCTTGGTCCTATCAATCGCGGCTACGCCTTGGCCGTGCTTAAGCATGGCTCCTACATTACTCTGCGCGGTTGCATCCCCATATTTTGCTGTAAAAAGAAAAAATTTAAACGCCTGACCCATATCAGGTGCGATACTCCCGCAGCCATTGTAAAAAATCCCACCTAGATCTAAGGCACCTCGGGACTCCCCTGAAAGAAGAGCCTGATTAAACAACTCGTAAGCTTTATTGCAATCTCTCTCCACCCCTATAGCATAGTAATAGCGCGTACCTAGCTTCCATAAATCAAATCCTCCTGGTGGCTTACCACAGGCAACAGCAGAAATTCTATAGCGAGTGGCAACCACAGGATCAGGCTCAGTGCCCCAACCCTTTTCATAGGCATCAGCCAAATTAGCGAGGGCATGACAATTACTCTTGCTCCCTGCTTTCTCCCAAATCTCAATGGCCTTTTCTTTATTTACAGGCAGTCCATGTTTACCGTCTGAATGGTAGGTAGCCATGGTATTAAGGGCCATATCAAAACCTTCATCCGCCAAGCCCTGCATCATTT
Source organism: uncultured Pseudobdellovibrionaceae bacterium (assembly GCA_964577255.1). GTDB lineage: Bacteria > Pseudomonadota > Alphaproteobacteria > Micavibrionales > Micavibrionaceae > Micavibrio_C. The sequence goes on from CAZNYM010000046.1 coordinate 6,562, forward strand.
TCAGGCCCTTGGGAATATCCACAGAAACATCTTCTCCTGACAAATGGCTGCCCTCGATGTAAATCTTAGCGGCATTCCATTCACTTTCCTTACTTCCCAGAGCCGCACCGGCCAGGAAGAAATCCAATGCTTTAGAATGGTCAGGAGACAACCCACCAAACCCATTCAAAAACATGTTTCCTGTTTGGGTAAATACTTCAGGAATTTTTCGATCCATACCTTTTTGGAGCCATGAAAAAGCTATGGCCGAGTCGGCTTCGACTCCTAAACCATTTAGGTACAAGAAGGCCAAATTAGAAAATGCTCTGAAGTGCCCAAGATCGGCGGCCTCCTCATAAAACCTTTTGGCCTGCGGATAATCACGGGCCTCCTGATAAAGAAGCGCTAGGTTATTGATTGCCCATGGATGCTTCTTTTGCACAGCAGCTTGATAGAGATCAAAAGCCTTTTCGTAGTTCTTGTGCACGTTTTCTATGTGATAGTAGCGGCCCAGCCGAAAAGACGCTTCATAGTTTCCTGACTCAATAAGCCTATGAACTTCCTCAAGCGCTTTTGCATGAAGACTTTGATCAAATCTTGCCTCGTACAGAACATTCATAGCAGAATCTGCTTCCTTAATATATGAGGAAGGAATTTCACTGCTTTGTTCTTGCGCCCATGTTCTGCAATTAGGTGAAAAACCAACGGCAATTCCCATGATAACAAGATGCAGTCCGATAATTAACTTCATAACATCTCCAAGAACTTTGTCATTTTAATTCTTCTGTCATCAATCTCGGGAACACGCCCTGCGGCGCGGGCAGCCTGGTGCCGGGCTTGAGCGCGTGTCCGGCATTCAGGAACGAGAAATCGCGTGCATCCGGCCCGACCGCCACCTGATCGAGAATCTTTCCGGCGCTTTCCGGCATGAAGGGCTGCGTCACCAGGCCCAGGCAACGAATGACTTCGGCCAGCACGTAAAGCACCGTGCCCATGCGCGCGGGATCCGTCTTTTTCAGGCCCCAGGGCGCCTGCACGTCGATATAGCCGTTGGCGGCCACCACCACGTTCCAGATTTCCTCAAGCGCCTTGTGGAATCTCTGCTTGTCCAGCTCGAGGCGCGCGGCCGCCAGCATCTGCACCTGCGCCACCTCCAGCATTTTTTTATCTTCGGGCGTGAACGCGCCCGCCACCGGCACCGCTTCGGCGCAATTCTTGTTGATCATAGACAAGGTGCGCTGCACTAGATTGCCCAGGCCGTTCGCCAGATCGTTGTTGATGCGCAGCACCGCCTGATCGTGCGAAAAATCGCCGTCATTGCCGAACGGCACCTCGCGCAGCATGAAATAGCGGCTGGCGTCGCGGCCGTAACGGTTGATTAAATCCTCGGGCGCGATCACGTTGCCGAGCGATTTCGACATTTTCTGCCCCTCGATCGTCCACCAGCCATGGGCAAACACGCGCCGCGGCGGCGCCACCCCCGCCGCCATCAGGAACGCGGGCCAGTACACGGTGTGAAAGCGCAGGATATCCTTGCCCACCATGTGCAGGTCGGCGGGCCAGTATTTTCTGAATTCGTCGGTTTCGTCGGCATAGCCCACCGCCGTGATATAGTTGGTCAACGCGTCGATCCACACATACATCACATGGCCGGGCGCGTCGGGCACCGGCACGCCCCAGTCGAAATTGGTGCGGCTGACCGACAGATCGCGCAGGCCCGATTTCACAAACGACATGACTTCGTTGCGCCTTGTATCCGGCATGATGCAATCGGGATTTTTCTCGTAATACTCCAGCAGACGGTCCTGCCACGCCGACAGGCGGAAGAAATAACTCTCCTCCTCCTCCCAGGTGCATTCCGCACCGCTGGGGGCGATCTTTTTTCCATCCGGTGCGGTGGTCAGCTCTTCCTCGCCGTAATAAGCTTCATCGCGCACGGCATACCAGCCGCTGTATTTACCAAGGTAAATATCGCCGGCGGCCACCAGCTTGCGCCAGAGCTTCTGGCACGCTTTCTTGTGCCTCTCCTCGGTGGTACGGATGAAATCGTCGTTGGAATAGCCCATTACCTTCACCAGGTCGCGGAAACTCTGCGACACCTGATCGGTGAAGGCCTGCGGCGCCATGCCGGCCTTGTCGGCGGCTTGCTTGACCTTGATCCCGTGCTCGTCGGTGCCGGTGAGGAACTTGACGTCGAACCCATCCAGACGCTTGAAGCGCGCCAGCGCGTCGCACGCCACGGTGGTGTAGATGTGGCCGAGGTGCGGCTTGTCGTTGACGTAGTAAATCGGCGTCGTCAGGTAATAGGTTTTCTTGTCGCTCATGCTCAGGCCGTCTTCTTAAACAGGAAAAACGCGCCCAGAACCCCCTGGCGGCGGTCAAGATTACCCTGCTCGACGGTCTGGAAATGCGCTTCCATGTTTTCACATATCTCAAGCCATTCTTCAAGCGCATACTGGCCGGCAAAGGCTTTGAAATCGGCGGAATCAAGGAAGGACGGCAACGCCGCCAGTCCCGCCTTGTTCCGGGCGACAGCGGCCATGATCCACGACACCAGGCGGCGGAAAACGTCATAACCGTCCTCGCCGCCCGCGCGGCCCATGGTGTCGGCCATGCCGTGAATCTCGACCCATGGCAGCGGCGCCCGCAGCACCACGGAAAGCTGCAGGGTCATTTCAAGTCCCCCCTGCTCCGCCAGGCGCAGCCCCTGACCCACGCTCGCGCCGGCCAGGGTGTAAAGAAGCTGCGTGTCAGCGGCTGTCAGATGCGGCAGACCTTTTTTGACGAGCGCGGAAAAATGCTCGATGCCGGGCGCAGGAAAGGCCACCACGCGGCAGCGCGAACGGATGGTCGGCACCAAGCGGCCCGGGCGGTGGGCGATGAGGACGATCAATGCCTTTTGCGGTGGTTCCTCGAGAATTTTCAGCAGCGCGTTCTGCGCTTCGGTGGTCATGGCATCGGCGTCATCCACGATCGCCACGCGCCAGCCTTCAAAAGATGTGGTCTTGCGCATGAACGGATTGATGGCACGGATGGAATCGATTCCCAGCGTATCCTTCAGGCGCCCCTTCTTCTCATCCAGCACCCGGCCGACATATAAAAGATCGGGGTGAGCCCCGGCGGAAATCAGGCGCGCGGCCGAAGGCCCGGGCAGTAACCGGCGCGCCAGCTGAAAAGCGAATGTCGATTTGCCGATCCCCTCGATGCCGGTCAGCATTAGCGCATGAGGAAGGCGGTTGTTCGCGATCAAACCCTCGACGTCGCGCACGATGTCCTCATAACCGCTGAAGGCAACCGCTTGCACGGGCGGCAGCAATCCCCCCAGACCCGCAACCGCAGCCTCGTCCGGCACGTCAGTCAATTCATCGTCGGGATCAATCTCCTCGACCGCTTCGCCGAAAAGATTCATGACAGCTTCTCCCGCACCTGCGCCAGGATATCCTGCGCGATGGCATCAACGGGCTTCGAAGCGTCGATGACGCGGCAGCGCTGCGGTTCGGCTTTAGCGATCGCGAGGTAGCCCGTGCGCAGCCTTTCATGGAAGTCAATGTCCAGCCGCTCGAAACGATCCTCGGTGGAATTCTGCGCCTGCAGTCTTCTTCCCGAGCGGGCCAGGCCTGCACGCGCCTCGATATCGAGAATAAATGTCAAATCCGGCGCAAAGGAATCCAGCACCAGATTATTCAGCTTTTCCACGATATCGCGGGAAAAACCGTGGCCGTAGCTTTGATAGGCGCGGGTCGAGTCGGCGAAACGATCGCTGATGACGATCGCGCCGCGTGCCAATGCCGGCTTTATCAGGGTTTCGACATGCATAGTACGGGCGGCGTAGAGAAGCAGGCATTCCGCCAGCGGGCTCCAGGCGCCGCCGTCACGCTGGACAAGCAGCGCCCTGATCTTCTCGGCGTCGGGCGTACCGCCAGGCTCGCGGGTGGTCACGACTTTATAAGCCTTATTGGACGAACGCAAAGCCTCGGCGAGGCGCTCGATCTGCGTGGTCTTGCCGCTACCCTCGCCGCCCTCGAAAGATATAAACAGGCCGCCGCCCATCACGAACCTTTGTCGATCATCATCAGGATGCGCGCCATGGTGGCGGAGAAAAAACCCAGCTTCTCGACATCCTGCGCGGCCAGCAGCGGCACTTCGAACGGCTGCTGTTGCGGCACGCTGACTTTCAGGGTGCCAAGTTGCTGCCCCTTCTTCACCGGTGCCTTGACCGGTGCGATGACGATTTCGGTCTTCAGATCGTTCTTGAAGTTCACCGGCACGGTCACCTTGATTTCCTTATCCACCGTCACCGGCACGGTGGAAAGCTTACCCAGCTCGACCGCCACCTTCTCGACCGGATCGCCGGGCTTGAACAGAACCGTATTTTCAAACGCGCTCAGGCCCCAGCTGATGAGCCGCGTCGCTTCCTCGGCGCGCTTCTTGTCGTTCTCAAGTCCGTTCACCACCATGATGACCCGGCGGCCATTCTTGACCGCGGAGCCGATCAACCCGTAGCCGGCCGCTTCGGTATGCCCCGTCTTGATGCCGTCGGCGCCGACATTGCGGTACAGGAGCGGGTTGCGGTTGCCCTGCTTGATATTGTTGTAGGTGTAATCGATCTGCGAATAAAAATGATAATAATCGGGGAAGGTGCGGATCAGGTAGGATGCCAGCGTCGCCAGATCGCGTGCGGTGGAATAATGCTCCGGGTCGGGCCAGCCGCTCGCGTTCATGAAATGGCTGTTGTTCATGCCGATCTGCGCGGCCTTGACGTTCATGGCCTCGGCGAAAGTCTCTTCGGTGCCTGACAGGCCTTCGGCCAGGACGATGGTGGCGTCGTTGCCCGACTGGACGATCACGCCGCGGATCAGATCCTCAACCTTCACCTTGTCGCCGACATGGACGAACATCTTCGATCCCTGCATGCGCCAGGCCTTTTCGGATACTGGCAGCGTGTCGTCCATCTTCAGCTTGCCGTTTTTGAGCGCGTCGAACACGACCGCCATGGTCATGACCTTGCTCATCGACGAGGTCGGCATACGTTCGTCGGGATTCTTCTCCAGCAGCACCACCCCGGTGTCATAATCGATTACGAAGGCCTGCTTGGCCGACGTCTCGATGGCGCGCGCGGGGGCGGCCAGGGCGCAAAGGATAAACAGGGACAGGATAGTTTGACGCAGCATCTTCATAAGTTCCTTACTCCACCACGATCATGGCATCACGATGGCCGGCGTTCACAAGCCGGCTTAAAACCTCGTCGGCTTCCTCGACCCGGCCCAACGGCCCGATCCGCACGCGGTAATAGGATTGCCGCCCGACCTGAACGGTATAGACCTGGGCGTTGTTGAAATAGGAAAGTTTCTCACGCAGTGCCCAGGCGTTGTTCTGGTTGGAAAAAGCCCCTGCCTGCACATACAGGCTGGCGGGCTGCACGGCCGCCTCGGCAACTAGCGGATCGGGATAGAAGGCACCCTCGCGCACATGCCCCGGCACGGCGTGGGCGAGGCCGCGCGGCCCCTCTTCCGCCGGCGTGATCAGCGTTTCACGTGAAACGCTGCCCGGCACCAGTCCGCCGTCATAGAGGGAGGACGCGGAGGCGACCTGATAGCCTTCCTCGTAGCCGCGGGTAACGACCCCGCTGCGCGCCACGTCAGCCAGGCGCAGGCTTTCCTCGCGCAGCACTTCAAGGCGAACCTTGGCCGTACCCTGCCCTTTGAATCCAAGAAGCTCGGCTGCCTTTTCCGACACATCGATCACCCGCCCGCGCTTGAACGGCCCGCGATCGTTGATCCGCACCACCACCGAGCGCCCGTTGTCGAGGTTGGTCACGCGCACGAGCGAAGGCATCTGCAGCGTGCGGTGCGCGGCGGTCAGCTCGTCGCGGCGGAACACCTCGCCGTTGGCCGTGCGGCGTCCGTGAAAGCCGGGCCCATACCACGACGCGACGCCGGTCTCGACGAATTCATACTGCTCGCGCGGCTGGTACCACTGGCCGTCTACCTTGTAGGGCTTGCCGACTTTGAAGGTTCCCTCCTGCGCCGACGGCGAGGAGACGGGCGCGGGCTCGTCCATCTGCTTGTAGAGATGGGAAAGATACTGCACCTCGGTGCAGCCGGACAGGGCTGCCGCCAGGACAAGCAACGGCACGAGCTTACTGATTGACGGTAGTAAGCACTGGCGCAGATGAATCGCGGGCAAGAGCATCGGCTATCAAACTCACGGATGTGGCAAAGTAAAACGAACTGTTCCAGCGCATCAGCGTGCGGTAATTCTCGCCGACCAGGAACACAGGGCCGCCCGCACCGTCGGGTGCGACCAGCATGGTGCGTGCGCGGTCGCCGCCGATGTCGGAAAGCGCCGCACCCGCCTGGGCGGGAACGACGCCGTAATCGGCCCATTCATGCGGCCGCTTCCAGACGGCGTCCTTCAGCTTGTCGGTCAAAAGCGCGCGGTCGAAACCGGCCGGCAATTCCACTTCGACGCCCCAGCCCTGCCCGGCCTGCCAGCCGTTCTGCGCCAGGTAATTGGCCGAGGACGCGAACACGTCGGCAAGATTGCCCCAGATGTCCTTGCGTCCGTCGCCGTCGCCGTCGACCGCGAATTTCATGAAACTCGAAGGCATGAACTGGTTCTGCCCCATCGCCCCGGCCCATGAGCCGCGCATCTTCTCGAGCGCGATATGGTTCTGGTCGAGGATACGCAGCGCCTCGATCAGCTCGGCGCGGAAGAAATCGCGCCGCCGCCCCTCATAGGCCAGCGTCGCCAGCGCCGACACGATGCCGTAATTGCCGGTGATCTTGCCGTAATTGGTTTCCACGCCCCACAGCGCGACGATGAAGGGCGCGGGCACGCCGTATGTATCCTCGGCCTCCTGCAGCGCCGCCCTGTGCGCGCGCATGAGCGCCCGCCCCTGCGCCAGGCGCTCGGGGTTGACGATGTTCTGCCGGTACTGCGCGAAACTCAGCCGACGCTCGGGCTGGCTGCGGTCGAGCTCGATCACGCGCGGCAGGAACTGCGCGCTGGCCAGCGCACGATCAACGGTACCGGCGCCGATGCCGGCGTCCTTCGCCTCGGCGCGCACGCCTTCGATCCACTGGTTGAAAGTCTGGCGCGGCGCCGCCGCCTGGGCGGCCGCACTCTGCATGACCAGCGAACAAAAAATGAGGGCCAGCAGGCCCGGTTTCGGTAAACGCATACTCGATCCCTCGATAGCCTGCTACTCTACCCGAGGGGGCGGGGACGGTGAAGCCGCAATTTTTCCGGAAAGACGGTAAGCCAGCAGCCCGACCCGCTCCTTCAGTGCCAGGCTTGCGAAGCCATATCCTCTATTTATATCAACTGGCTGCAATGAGTACTTAAAGTGATTTTCAGTGCGGTAATCGACCGGCCACGGCACCAGACCCGGCCACCCCGCCGTATCGAACACCGCCACGGCCCGCTCCATGTGAAAGGCGGAGGTGACCAGCAGCCAGGTCTGGCCGGCGCGGGGCGCCAGCAACTCCCGGCTATAGAGTGCGTTTTCGTAGGTGTTGCGCGAACGGTCCTCGAGCCGCAGCCGCGCCGACAGATCGGGGAAATAAGCGTCGACGAAGCGGCGGGCATCCTGCGCCTCGGGGTGCGGCAGGCCGGGATGGCCCTTGCCGCCGGTGAAAACCAGCGCCGCGCCGGGATAAAGCCGCGCCAGGCGCAGCCCCTCGAGCAGGCGTTCGGATGAATCGTTCAGCCCCGGCCCGGCGCGCCCCGCGCTCAGACGCGGATCGAACGTCCCGCCCAGAATGATGATCCCGTCCACATGCGCCGGCATGGCGGCGGGCGGCGCATAAGCCTGCTCGAGCCCGCGCAGCAGTACGGCGCCGCCGGGCAAAAGGCCGAACAGCAGCACAAGCGCCCCCGCCCCGCCCAGCGCGAAACGCGCCATGATCCGCCAGCGCAGGGCCGCGAACCCAACCCCCGCCGCCAGCAGCAGCATGGTGAGGTTGAGCGGATCGAGAAACGGCCAGATGAGCTTGGAGAGGAAATAAAACATGACAAAAGGCAGGAAACCACACTCCCCGCGCTCGGGCAACGGCTTTCACTCTTGCCCCGCGCCCCCCGCATCCGATACAAATCGGGGACTGGATAACCAGTTGGATGAGTGGCAGAGCGGTTGAATGCACCGGTCTTGAAAACCGGCGAGGGTGCAAGCCCTC
>CAZNYM010000047.1:0-1719 GCA_964577255.1 uncultured Pseudobdellovibrionaceae bacterium
GGAGCAAGAAGCGCGGCTTCTCCCTGCCGTCCAGTGCAACATGGGTGAAGAATGCCGCTGACCTGGCCGCGCTTGAAAACGCCGATGTGGTAGTCGAGCTGATCGGCGGGGCGGAGGGCGCGTCGCGCCGTCTTGTCACCGCAGCGCTTGAAGCCGGCAAGCCCGTCGTCACTGCCAACAAGGCGCTTCTGGCCCATCACGGCTACGAGCTGGCGAAACTGGCCGAGAAAAGCAAAACCGCGCTGCGCTACGAAGCGGCGGTTGCGGGCAGCATTCCTGTCATCAAGGCCCTGCGCGAAGGGTTCGCGGCCAATCAGGTCCGTTCCGTCCACGGCATCCTGAACGGCACCTGCAATTACATTCTCACCGACATGCGCCGCAGCGGCCGCCCCTTCGCCGCCGTGCTCAAGGAAGCGCAGGAGAAGGGATACGCCGAAGCCAATCCCGCCTTCGACATCGACGGCGTGGACGCCGCGCACAAGCTGTGCCTGCTTGCGGCGCTCGGGTTTGGCGTGCGGCCCGATTTCGGGCGCGTGGCCGTGCGGGGCATCCGTCATGTCACCGCGACCGACATCGCCTGTGCCGCCGAGTTGGGTTACCGCATCCGCCTTCTTGGCATGGCGCGGCGGCAGGACGATAAAATCATCCAGAGCGTCGAGCCCTGCCTGGTGCCTGTGGAAGGCATGATGGGCGCGGTCGAGGGCGTGAACAACGCCGTGCTGGTGGATGCGCATCCGGCGGGGCGGGAATTCCTGACCGGGCGCGGGGCGGGGGCCGGGCCCACGGCCTCGGCGGTGGTAGCCGACCTGATCGACATCGCGCGCGGCGCCGACGCACCTGTGTTTGGCCTGCCGGCGGCAAAACTCCCGGCCGGGCGCGCGGGTCATGCCGACGATCTCTCCAGCCGCTTTTATATCCGTTTCACTGTACCGGACAGGCCCGGCATTCTTGCGGGCATCGCCGCGCAGCTGCGCGATCACAGGGTTTCGGTTGAATCGATGATCCAGCACGGCCGCGATCCGCACAAGCCGGTCTCGATCATCATGACGACGCATCCGGTACGCGGCCGCGATATCCGTGCCGCCGTCGCCCGGATCAATAAGATGGCGTTGTCGCGCCGGCCCGCAACCCTGCTGCGGATCGAGGATGTATAAGAGGGAAGCCGTTCAGGCAGGCTGGCGGCTGGGCGATTTGGCGGCCCGGAATTTTTCAAGCATGTCGGCGTAGGGGTAGGTTGTGTCCCTGGATTTTATTCTTTCTTCCAGCTGTCCTTCATCCATCGTTACCTTTTGTGTCGTGGGCGCGGCGCCCCAGCCCACGGGCCGGGATGTCTTCTTGAATTCGATGGAAACGGGGATGCGGCCTGCTTCAACGATGCGAAAGCCGATCTGGGCCAGGGCAGCGTCAATGGCGGCGGGATCACGATCTTCAGCTTTCATAAAGCAACTCCTTGTAAAACAAAAAGACAATATCACTATGTTAAATAATGGGCAAGTTTATTATGAAGCGGCCCGGGGATAAGGCCCCGGCAAAGGTTGCTTTGGCGCGGCCGATCGCCGAAATTCAGGGGAAAAGGGGATTTCATGGATCGCAACCTGGCGCTTGAGGCCGTGCGCGTCACGGAAGCTGCGGCGCTATCGGCTTCCCGCCTGACCGGGCGGGGGGATGAGAAGGCGGCCGACAAGGCTGCCGTTGATGCGATGCGGCGGGAACTTGCGC
>CAZNYM010000047.1:1729-7361 GCA_964577255.1 uncultured Pseudobdellovibrionaceae bacterium
CGGCCGACAAGGCGGCGGTGGACGCCATGCGCCAGGCGCTCAACGGCTTGCCCATCGCCGGCACGGTGGTGATCGGCGAGGGCGAGCGCGACGAAGCGCCGATGCTCTATATCGGCGAGAAGGTCGGGGCGGGCGGGCCGCCGATCGACATCGCCCTCGATCCGCTCGAGGGCACCGCCATCACCGCGCGCGGGGGCCCGAACGCCATGGCCGTGATCGCCCTGACTGACAAGGGCGGTTTCCTCAACGCCCCCGATACCTACATGGAAAAGCTGGCGGTGGGGCCGGGGATTGATCCCGCGCTGCTCGACCTCGATGCGCCGGGCGACGAGATGGTGCGCCGGGTGGCACGCGCGAAAGATGTCGCGGCGGAGGAACTGCTGGTCTGCATCCTCGACCGCCCGCGCCATGAAAAGATCATCGCCGCCGTGCGCGCGACCGGGGCGCGGATCATGCTGATCCAGGACGGCGATGTCAGCGCCGTGATGGCGACCGCCGATCCGTCGACCGGTATCGACCTTTATATAGGAACCGGCGGCGCGCCCGAGGGCGTGCTGGCGGCGGCCGCTTTGCAATGCACGGGCGGCGCGATGCTGGGGAGGCTGGTTTTCCGCAGTGACACCGAAAAGGCGCGGGCGGCGCGATGCGGCATCACCGACCTGAAGAAAATCTACACCACCGACGAACTGGCCCGGCCCGGCAACGTCATGTTCGCCGCCACCGGCGTCACCGACGGCGCGATGCTGCGGGGCGTGCGCCGCTTCGCCGGCGGCGCTACCACACACTCGATCGTCATGCGCTCGAAGACGGGCACCATCCGCCGCATCGAAGTGACGCACGATTTCACGCGCAAGAAAGAGTCCTAATTTCCATGTTCTATATCGTCATGGCGATCATCGGCGAGCTTTCCTTCACAGCCGTCAATATCATATTGAAACGTCTGCGCAATCGTGGGGCGCAGACTCTGGCGGTCATGGCCGCTTATGGCCTGCTGGCGCCGCTCTGGATCGCGGCCGCCCTGTATTTCATCCTGCAGGGCCGGATCGATTTTACCGGGCCGTACATGCTTGTCGTCGGGCTCTGGTTTATGGTTTGCTACTTGCTTAACTTCGGCTCGCAATATCTTGCCCGTTTTCAAAGCCTGAGCGACGGCACGGGTTATAAATTTGGCGCGATAACGCTGTGGGCGCTGCTGGCCGATATTCTCATCTTCAAGCATCAGTTCAGCGGCCTGACCGTTATCGTCCTGCTGCTGCTGTTCTCGGGCGGGACCGTTCTGCACTTCGCGCGTGAAAAAAGCGTGGGGCAGGGGCTCAGGATGCCGCTGTCGAAAAGGCTGCCGGCTATTCTGATCCTTTCGCTGATCGAAACCTCGACCTATTTCCTGTTTAAGCAGGGCGCGCTGATGCAGGAATCCATCCTGGCCCACAACGCTTTCCTCCAAGCTCTTATATTCAGCGTTTTTCTTGTCACGGGCCTGAAAGCGCTGCGGCAGGACCGCCACGCGGGCCATATTCCGACCTTCTACATCCTTATATTACTGCCGGTTATGCTTGTGGCCTGTGTAGCCGACGGTTTTGCCATGGTCGGTCTGCCGCTGACGCTTTTCGTCATGTTCCCGCTGCTGCGGGCGATTATCTTCGCCGTGCATGATATCATAACAGGGGAATTGCCCTTTACGCGTCTGACTGTGGCCGCGATCTTGTTGATTGTTACCGGATTAGGTCTTATGGTGACTCTGAAGCAGATATGACGAACGATGTTCTCCAGATAGATCAATCCCTCATGCAGGCGCGGTGGACCATCACGGCAGCGGCCGACGACGCTGTGGCGAACCTGATGCGCGCGCATGATCTGCCGGAAATCGTCGCCCGCATCCTGGCCGCGCGCGGCGTGGCGGCGGAACGGGTGGAAAGCTTCCTCGATCCGCGCCTGGCGCGCGATTTTCCCGATCCCTTCGCGCTCAAGAACATGGCGGCGATGGCGGACGACGTGGCGACAGCGATAGAGGCCGGCAAGAAAATCGCCGTGTTCGCCGATTTCGACGTCGACGGTGCCACATCCGCCGCCGTGCTGGGCCGCTTTCTGCGCGCCTGCGGCCAGGAACCGCTTATCTATATCCCAGACCGACTGGCCGAGGGCTACGGCCCCAACAGCGCGGCGTTGAAAAAACTGCGGGAGCAGGGGGCTGATATCGTCCTGATGGCTGATTGCGGCACCACCGCGCATCAGGTCATCGCCGACGGCCGGGCGCTCGGCCTTGATATCGTCATTCTCGACCACCATGAAGCGGAAGACACGCTGCCGCCCGCCACGCATCTCATCAATCCCAAGCAGAAGGGCGATGCGTCGGGTTATGCCGTGCTGGCGGCCTGTGGCGTGAGCTTTCTGGCCTGCGTCGCCATAAACAGCCGCCTCAAGGAGCGTGGATTCTTCGCCCGTCAAAACCTGCCTGAACCGCCGCTGAAATCCTGGCTTGATCTCGTGGCCCTGGGCACGGTGTGCGACATGGTGCCGCTGTCGGGGCCCAACCGCCTGTTCGTGCGCGCGGGCTTCGCGCAGATGGCCCGGCGCGAGAACGCCGGAGTCAACGCGCTGTGCGCGGTCGCGGGGCTCAAGGAAAATCCCGGCGTCTATCACGCCGGCTTCGTGCTGGGGCCGCGCATCAACGCGGGCGGACGTATCCACCAGGCCGATCTGGGTGCGCGCCTGCTGCTGACAGGCGATGCCGAGGAAGCAAAGAACATTGCCTGGCTGCTGAACGACTGCAACGAAAAGCGCAAGGAGCTGCAGGCCGAGATGTTCGTGGCTGCCGTCAATCAGGTCGAGGATAAGGGCCTGGCTGATCACCCGGTCATCGTCGTCGACGATGAAAGCTGGCATCCCGGCCTGGCCGGCCTCGTCGCCAGCCGCCTGAAGGAGAAATACAAAAAACCGGCCGTGGTGGTGACTTATACTACCGGTACCGACGCCGCGCTCGAGGGCCGGGGTTCGGGCCGCTCGGTCGCCGGGGTGAACATCGCCGCCGCCTTCATCGACGCGCGGGTGGAAGGTCTTCTGGTCAAGGGCGGCGGGCACGCCATGGCGGGGGGCTTTACCATCCTGCCCGGGCGCATGGCCGCCTTCCGCGATTTCTTGACCGCCCACGTGGCGCGCCAACAGGCCGGGCAGACGCGGGTTCATGACTTTGCCATCGACGGGGTGCTGAGCGTGCGCGGGGCGACGGTGCCGCTGGTCAAGCTGCTGCACGACCGCTTGGGCCCCTTCGGCGCCGGGTTCGAGGAGCCGGTTTTCGTCCTGCCCCGGGTGCGGATCCACACCGCCGATGTAGTGGGCGAGGACCATGTCCGGGTGCAGGTCGGCGACTGGGAGGGCGGCAGCCGCCTCAAGGCCATGGCCTTCCGGGCGGCCGACACCCCCCTGGGCCAGGCCCTGCTGCGGGGGCGTGACGCCCCCCTGCACCTGGCCGGGCACCTCAAACTGAACGTCTGGAACGGCCGCGAAAGCGCCGAAATGCACATAACTGACGCCGCTCCTGTCTTCGGGGAGGGTGCCGCAACACAAAACTTGAAAAGAGTGGGGGCTTTCGATTAATGTCCGGCATGCTTAAGAGAAAAGAGATATACGAACCCATGGCCGAACAGCGCTGCGTCACCGGAAACGCGATCTGGACCTACATCGACGGCAAGTGGCGCGGCATGGTGGCCGCGCGCGACCTGCCCGCCGGCACGCTGGTCGAACGTTCCCCCGTGATCGTTTTCCCGCCCGAGGATCTCGACGCCACCCACGGCCGCGAGCCCGTGATCGGCGATTACGTGTTCTGGTGGGAGGAAAAGGGCGAAAAGGCCGAAATGGCCCTGCCGCTCGGGCATATCTCGGTCTACAACCACTCCTTCAACCCCAATGCCGGCTACGGCTATAACTTCCCCGAGCGCGAGATGGAAATCGTTGCCCTGCGCGACATCAAGGAAGGCGAAGAAATCACCCTCGATTACGACTGCGAGCTGTGGTTCGACGTGAAATAGAGGACTCCGGAGCCCCGGCAATGCCGGAAAATCGGCGCTTAACCCCCTGGCGGGGCTTATGAAATCAGGACTTGCATTTTAAGGGCGGAAAAGGTAAATCTCACCGGTCTTTTCCACGCTGTCCCCTTCGTCTAGTGGCCTAGGACACATCCCTTTCACGGATGCGACACGGGTTCAAATCCCGTAGGGGACGCCAGGACTTACAGTTTAATTTTAAAGTATTTTCTTAGAAATTCCTGCCTTCCGGATTGCTCAATTCTGTGCGGCTTTTGCCCTATCAACCTTTGAAGACTTGGCAGCCACCCCCGCGATCGCCTAGCATGGTGAAAAACAAGCAACAGGGATGAGTAGAGTCTGCCATGGGAGCCCGCGAGGACTTTTCCACCGCCACCACCGACCCCGACGAAGCCGCCCTTGCTGCGGTGCCGCCCGCGCGCCCCGAGGTGCTGCCGTCGCTAGACATGAGCGCCTATTACAGAGGCCCCGACGATCCCGCCATCATCCGCGATGCCCGCAAGCTCAAAAAAGGCGTCCAGCGTTTCGAACGGCTTTATGTGGGGACCCTTAAAACCAAGGGTGTGCGTTCCTGGGCCAATGCGCTTGAGACTTATGATGATCTTTTGGGGCTATACAGGAAACTTGAAAACTATGTCGACTATCTGGCGTGCAAAGATCCAGAAAAATATGCACTCGATATAAAAGTTATAAATAAAATTATAGACGTTACGCGACCACTCGATTTCTTTATTCCTGAAATTTGCTCGATCTCGATTAAAAATCACGAGCAGGCGCTTAGAACATCGCCCCGCTATGCACGTTATAAACGGTGGCTCGAGGATGAAAGGGCAGTAAAAAAATATAACCTCGATGGCGATACGGAAGAATTGATTTATCGCAAAAATCAGACAGGGACGAATTCCCTGGAATCGCTCTATGACAAAATTACCGATGGAATCGAATACGTGTTTCGCGGCAGGCGCATTTCAGAGGATCATCTGATAGAGCTCCTCAAAAGCGCCGATCCGGAGATCCGCAGGGAATCTTATTATGTGCGGGCAGCGGCGCTTGCTGGCCAGGCGAAATCGATCACCCATATTTTTAATGACGTTGTCAAAGGAAGAAACGGGGACGACATAGCTCATGGCTATAAGAGTACGGAAGAGCGCGTCTATGCCGAAAACAAAATAAGCCAGAAAACGGTCCGCGCCCTGGTGGGGGAGGTGCAGCGCGAGGGATCCGGTCTGATGCACAGGCTTATGCGCATGAAGTGTCTTGCCGCGGGAAAAGACGTGCTCAAACCCTATGATATAAAAATTCCGATGGGGGTTGATCCATGGGGAGGGCGTCCCATTGCTTTCAACCATGCGCGTTCGATCATTGTTGCGGCCTACAAAAGATTTTCTCCCGAATTGGCGCAAAAGGTCGATGAGATTTTTGCTTCCGGCTGGATTGATGCAGAAGTGGATTTCAAGAAGACCCAATGGACCTATTGCAACGAAGCCGCCAAAGGCCTGCATCCGTTCATCATGATCCAATGGGACGGAAGCCATCAAGGTCTGATGGATCTGGCTCACGAAGTAGGTCATGCGCTTCATTTTCATCTGAAC
>CAZNYM010000047.1:7371-13194 GCA_964577255.1 uncultured Pseudobdellovibrionaceae bacterium
AAGCGGTTAATCGTCAAAGCCTTGTCGAGGGTCGCTGCACTTTGCAGGAAACCGCCAGCATATTCAGCGAAATTCTCGTTAATAGCTTCATTATTGATTGCGCCACTGACAACGATCACAAACAATTCCTTCTTGAAAAATACGCGTTTGATGCCTTGTCTACAGTTGTTTATCAGGAGCGCGTACTGGCCTTCGAACGCATGGCCAATAGGGATATCGTCAAGAACGGGGATCAGACGCCGGAAATTTTAAACGATCAGTGGACCTCGATGCTTAGCGACATGTACGGGCCCTATGTCGATTATGAAGATGTTTCCAGTGGATGTTGGATGTCGATACAGCACATATTCAGCAAGCCTTTTTATGTTTTTTCTTATTCCATGAGCGGCTGCCTGGCTCACGGTCTTTATGCCCAATATAAGGCAGTTGAAGACAAGAGAGGCTTCGCGCAGAACTACATTGATTTTCTCAGGCACGGGTCGCTCAAGACAACGGAAGAAGCATTCGCTCCTTTCGGCATCAAAATGCGCGGAAAATCTTTCTGGAGAAAGGCGCTTGGGGAGATTGAAGGCATCATCGACGATCTCGAGGATTCGGTCAAAAAATCCCTGCCTGCGCCCTGGGGATGGCCGAAGGCCAGAGAGCCTGCCACACCGGATAAGGCCCGGGTTCCGTCTTAATTTATACATAATTTCCACTCATCCTCCGCTGATGCAATGACGGCCCGGGTGCGCTATGCTGCCTGCGGCTTTAAATGGAGGATACCGACATGATCGCGCGCGCGCTGCTTCTCACGGGTACGGCTTTTTTCTCTCTCGCGATGGCGCTGCCTGTTGCGGGGGCCACCGAACAGCCGATGCTGCCGCTCAAGCGCGTGGCTATCTCCACAAGCGGTCTGGCGCTGTTCGAGCACCAGGGCACCGTCGAGGGCAGCGCCGATCTGCGCCTGCCGGTGCGGCTCGAGTCCGTCGACGACGTTCTCAAAAGCCTGGTGGTCATGGATGAAAAGGGCAGCTTCGGCGGCGTCAGCCTGCCGGGACGCGAGCCGCTGTCGCAATCCTTCCGCGACCTGCCCTTCAGCCGTGAGGATCTGAATTCGCCGGTGGCGCTGCTGAACGCGCTGCAGGGCGCCGAAGTTGAAATCGCCGGTGCCGTGCCGCTGCGCGGCCGCCTGATGAACGTCACGGCGGAAACCGAAACCACCGACTCCGGCAACGTCATCACCCGCCATCGCGTCAGCGTGATGGGCGAGGGCGGAGTCAAGACCGCCATACTCGAGCGGTTCGATTCCCTGAAATTCACCGAAAAAAGCGTGCAGGATCAGATCGACCGCGCGCTCGAAGCTGTCTATACCAACCGCGTGAAGGACCAGCGCGCTCTGACCGTCAGCCTGAAAGGACAGGGTGCGCGCCCGGTGGCGCTGACCTATGTGCAGGAAGCGCCGCTGTGGAAAAGCGCTTACCGCCTGGTGATGGACCAGGACGGCAAGGCGTTCCTGCAGGGCTGGGCCATTCTTGAAAACACCACCGGCATGGACTGGAACGACGTCAATGTCACCGTCCTTTCCGGCGCGCCCGTCACCTACCGCCAGCCGCTTTACGAAAGCTATTATGTCGGTCGCCCGGTGCTTCCCGTGAAAGTGATGGGTCTCGTCATCCCCCGCGCCGACCAGGGCACGCTCGGCACCGTCGCCGAGGCTGATGGTTATGCTCTTGAGGAAGAAAGAGCTGCCTCACCGCAGAAGATGAAAATGGCGCGCAACATGGTGGGGTCCTCCGCTGAATCTAGTAATTATGCCATGGCCGATATGGCGATGGCCGCGCCGATGTCGGCGCCGCCCATGCCGGCGCAGATGGCTGCCGCGCCCATGGCCGTAGCTCAGGATGCCGCGACCCAGATGGTGTTCAGTTTCCCCGCGCCGGTCGATTTACCTGCGGGCAATTCGCTGATGGTGCCGTTCGTCAGCCGCGTTATGCCGGCCGAGCAGGTCTGGCTCTACCAGCCTGAAACCAACGCCCAGCATCCGCTCGCGGCGGTGAAGCTGAAAAACGAGGGTGAAACCGGCCTGCCGCCCGGCATCCTGACGCTGTTCGAGCAAGGCGGGGCGCAGAAGAATATCCTGCATGTCGGCGACGCGGAAATGCCGATGGTGCCTAAGGCCGAGGACCGCTTCATCAGCTACGCCCTCGACACTAAAACCAAGGTCGAGCAAAGCGTGAGCGAGGACCGTCAGCTGGGCCTGATCACGATCAGTAAAGGCCTGCTGTACCAAAAAGTGGTGTGGCACAGCACGACCGACTACACCCTCAAGGCCCCGGCCGAGGAAGACAGGACGATCGTGATCGAGCATCCCCGCCGCCATGGCTGGGAACTGGTGAAGCCCGAGGGTCTGGCGGCGGAGCCCGATATTACCCCCACTCATTACCGCCTGAGCGTGAAAGTGCCGAAAGGGGAAACTGCAAAACTGAAAGTGCGTCTTGAACGCGCGGACACGGAAAGTCTTTCCCTCGTCGGCATATCGCCCGAGGAGATGGAAACCCGCCTGACCGCCAGCGGCAAGGATATCAAGCCCGAGCTGCGCCGCGCGCTGCAGAAGATCAGAGAGCTGCAGAGCGCCGTATACAGCGCCCAGGTCCAGCTTGAAGAGATCGAACGCCAGCGCCAGTCCATCTTCGCCGATCAGGCCCGCCTGCGCGAGAACATCGAGAAGGTCGCCACCAACAACGATCTCGGCAAGCGTTACCTGAAACAGCTGAACGAGCAGGAAGACACGCTTGAGAACCTGAACAAGCAGGAGCAGTCATCCCGCGCCGCGCTGAGCCAGGCGCAAAACGCGCTGGCCCAGTATGTCAGCACGCTTGAGCTGTAGGGTTTACTTCCGGCCGCTATATATTCTTTTGATGCCCTGCCAGGCCTGGAAATAATCTTTCTGCAGGGTTTTGGCCTTCAGCGCCTGGGCCGTGGGGCGGAAGACGTAGCGGCTTTCGAACATGAAGGCGAGGGATTCCTGCGCGATCTTCTGCGGCAGCAGGTCTGCTTCCATCGCTTTTTTCACCACCGCGGCATCGGGCCCGTGCCCGGACATGCAATTATGAATCGAACAGCCGCCCGGGGCGAAGGTGCCACCGGCTTCGCCTTCCTTGCCGTCATAGATGCCGGAGATCAGGCCCATGAATTCGCACATCACGTTGCGGTGGAACCACGGCGGCCGGAAGCTATGCTCGGCCACCATCCAGCGCGGCGGGAAGATGACGAAATCGACATTCGCCGTGCCGGCGGGATGCGAGGGCGATGTCAGCACGGTATAGATCGACGGATCGGGATGGTCGTAGCTGACGGTGTTGATGGTATTGAACAGCGACAGATCGTATTTGTACGGCGCGTAATTACCGTGCCATGCCATGACGTTGAGCGGGCTGTGGTCGTATTCCCCGCGCCACGTTTTGCCGCCGAATTTGGCGATGACTTCGTAAGCGCCGCGTTTATCCTCGAACGCCGCCACCGGCGTCAGGAAATCGCGCGGATTGGCCAGACCGTTGGCGCCGATGGGGCCGAGGTCGGGCAGCTGCAGCGGCGCGCCGTAATTCTCGCACACATAGCCGCGCGCGGCTTCGTCCGCCAGATCGACCGCGAACTTGATGCCGCGCGGGATGACCGCGATTTCGCCGGGCTCGACACCGATGACGCCCAGCTCGGTCCGCAGGGTCAGCCCGCCCAGCTGCGGTACGATCAGGAATTCGCCGTCGGCGCTGTAAAAGAAACGCTTTTTCATCGACGCCGTGGCGGCGTACAGATGAATCGCCAGACCCGACCAGGAATGGGAATCGCCGTTGCCCGCCACGGTGAACAGACCATCGACGAAATCGACTGCGCCTCCCGGCAGAGGGTGCGGCCCCCAGCGCATCTGATTGGGCCCCGTATCGGCGTCATCGAACGGCGAGCCCAGGAGGGTTTTATGCCGGTAGGGCTCGTAAGGCTTATGACGGACGGAAGGCAGAATGCGGTAAGTCCACGTGCGGCGGTTCTGCGCCCGCGGCGCGGTGAAGGGGCTGCCGCTGATCTGCTCGGTGTAAAGGCCGTAGGCAGGCTTCTGCGGGCTGTTCTGCCCGGCGGGCAGGGCGCCCTTCTGCGCCTCGGTGCTGAAATGATTGCCGAAGCCCGGCATGTAACCCGTCGTGTTTTTCTTCATGGCCAAGCTCCTGTTCTCTGTGCTCGTTAAAGGCCCTGCGGCTGCAATCCGCCCCAGCCCCACGAGGCGGGCGGGGTATCTTCTGCTTTCCTGCCCTTGCCGGCGCGCGGCGGCCGGGCGGGGGCGTGTTCGGAATAATCGGGAATGGCCTGCAGTTCTTCAAGCACGCGCAAAACCTTATCGCCGTTGCCGGCCAGGATATCGAGCGCGATCATGGTCTCGGCGTTATCGACGTCGCGGGCCACCGCCAGATAATCGCCGAGATAGACGGCCTGTATCCTTGAATAATGCAGGGCAAAGATTTCGTCGTATTCCTGCTGGAGGCTCCGGCAATGCGTGATATAGCCGTGCTGCTGCCTTACCGCTATCTGGCCGCATATCTTGCTGTGAATGGCCTTGAGCGTGCCTTCCTTCGCCAGGGTATGAGGAAGGCTGATCACATACATATCGTCATCGACGGCTTCCTGCAGGCGATCGTCAAGCTTTCTGGATTTCAGAAGATGCGCCGTACCCCAAAAGCCCCTGGGGTACAGGATAGTTTCATAGAAACAGGCATCGAGATCGATGAGCGTCACCAGCCGGTCGCCGTCGATCTTCTCCCAGGCGTCCCTGATGGCGCGGTAATCGCGGAGGCGCGAAGTGACGGGCGAAGCGGCGAGGGCAAAGGCTTTGTCTATCATGCTCTCACTCCCAGTCCATCACGACTTTGCCGCACTGGCCCGATTTCATCGCCTCGAAGCCGGTCAGATAATCGTCGATCTTTATGCGATGGGTGATGACCCGGCGGATGTCGAGGCCCGACTGCAGCATCGAAACCATTTTGTACCAGGTTTCGTACATCTCGCGGCCGTAGATGCCCTTGATGACCAGGCCCCTGAAGATGACCTGGTTCCAGTCGATATCCATCTTCCCGCCGGGCGGAATGCCAAGCAGTGCGATTTTGCCGCCGTTCATCATGGCACCGACCATCTGCTGAAACGCGGATTCGACGCCCGACATTTCAAGCCCGACATCGAACCCTTCCTTCATGCCGAGATCCTTCATGACATCACCCAGCCTTTCCTTGGCGACGTTGACGGCGCGCGTGGCGCCCATTTTTTCAGCCAGCGCCAGGCGGTAAGGATTGACATCGGTGATCACCACATGGCGCGCGCCCGCGTGTTTGCAGATAGGCACCGCCATGCAGCCGATGGGGCCCGCGCCGGTGATCAGAACATCCTCGCCCACAAGGTCGAACGACAGCGCCGTATGCACGGCGTTGCCGAACGGGTCGAAAATCGCCGCCAGTTCATCGTCGATATTGTCGGGGATGGGGAATACGTTCTCGGCCGGCAAGGAAAGATGCTCGGCGAAGCTGCCGGGCCTGTTCACCCCCACGCCCTTGGTGTGCGGGCACAGATGGCGCTTGCCGGCGCGGCAATTGCGGCAATGGCCGCAGACGATATGGCCTTCGCCCGACACGCGCTGGCCGATCTTCAGGTGCTTGACTTCGCTGCCCAGCTTTTCGATCACGCCGGCATATTCATGCCCCACTACCATCGGCACCGGCACGGTTTTCTGGGCCCAGTCGTCCCACTTGTAGATGTGCAGGTCGGTGCCGCAGATGGCGGATTTTTTGATCTTGATCAGAACAT
>CAZNYM010000048.1:0-8043 GCA_964577255.1 uncultured Pseudobdellovibrionaceae bacterium
CTCAAGAGCCATTGCGAGACAAAACTCAACGAAGCCCGTGAAAAGATTCGGAAAATCACCATCGGCAAGGACGGCGCGCCGTCACTGTCGCCCCTCGACGACAAAGAATAAAACGCACCAGCAGGAGTTCCCTCTATGCCTTCACCACGCGAAGCCTCGAAAAGCCTGCAGGAGCAGATGAACGAAAGCCTGGAGGCGGTCAACAAATCCATCACGCGCCTGCTGCCGGAAACGGACTCGCCCGACGCCCCCCTGTTCGAAGCCATGCGCTACGCCACGCTCGACGGCGGCAAGAAACTGCGCCCGTTCCTGGTGATGCAATCGGCACGGCTTTTCAATGTCGATCCCCTGCGCGCGCGGCGCGTGGCATCGGCGGTTGAATTCGTTCATTGCTACTCCCTGATCCACGACGATCTGCCGGCGATGGACAACGCCGACCTGCGCCGCGGCAAGCCCTCGACGCACAAGGTCTTCGGCGAAGCGACCGCCATCCTGGCGGGCGACGCGCTGCTGGCGCTGGCTTTTGAAGTCCTGGCCGAACCGGAAACGCACGAAGACCCACGCGTGCGCGCCGAACTGGTGCTTACGCTGGCGCAGTCATCGGGCCGCCACGGCCTGTGCGGCGGCCAGATGCTGGACCTGGTGGGTGAGAAGGAATCGTTCGACCTAGGCACCATCAGCCGCCTGCAGCGCATGAAAACCGGTAAGCTGATGGCGTTCTCGTGCGAGGCCGGCGCGATCTTGGGTAAAGCCAGCGAGCCGCTGCGCAAGGCGCTTGCCAATTATGCCTACGACCTCGGTCTGGCCTTCCAGGTGACGGACGACATTTTGGACGTCGAAGGCGACCCGAAAGTCACAGGCAAGGAAAAAGGCAAAGATGCCCGCGCCGGAAAATCGACCTTCGTTTCCACCATGGGCAAGGAACAGGCCCAGGCCCGCGCCCGCATGCTGGTCGAACAGGCCAAAAGCCATCTGAACATCTTTGAAAACCGCGCCGATACCCTTAAGGACCTGGCCGATTACGTCCTCAAGCGCCGGGCGTAAGCGCATGAAACCGGCGCAGGAAAAGGATCGGCATATCTCCCGCGCGGAATCGTCCACGCCCCTGCTGGACCGCGCCGCCGAGCCTGCCGCCCTGAAAGATTTTTCCGACGAAGAACTCGCGCGCCTGGCGGACGAGCTGCGTGCCGAGACCATCGACGCGGTATCGCAGACCGGCGGGCACCTGGGCGCGGGGTTGGGCGTGGTCGAACTGACCGTCGCGCTGCATGCCGTGTTCGACACGCCCCACGACCGCCTGATCTGGGATGTCGGACATCAGTGCTACCCGCATAAAATCCTCACCGGTCGCCGCGACCGCATCCGCACCCTGCGCCAAGGCGGCGGGCTTTCGGGATTCACCAGACGCAGCGAAAGCGCTTACGACCCCTTTGGCGCGGCGCACTCCTCGACATCGATCTCCGCCGGCCTCGGCATGGCGGTGGCGCGCGACCTCGGCGGACAGGACAATCACGTGATTTGCGTGATCGGCGACGGCGCCATGAGCGCCGGCATGGCCTATGAAGCCATGAACAACGCCGGCGGCATGAAAAGCCGCCTGATCGTCATTCTCAACGACAATGAAATGTCGATCGCACCGCCCGTGGGGGCGATGAGCCGCTATCTGACGCGCCTCGTCTCCTCGCAGCCTTACATGAGCGCTCGCGATCTCGCCAGAAAGGCAGGCGCCATGCTGCCACCACCTTTGCGTCATGCCGCGCGCCGCGCCGAGGAAACCGCCCGGGCCGCGCTCGGCGGCGGTACGCTGTTCGAGGAAATGGGTTTTTATTACATCGGCCCCGTGGACGGCCACAATCTCGAGCATCTGCTGCCCATCCTGCGCAACGTCAGGGACGGCCGCCGCGAGGGGCCGGTGCTGATCCACGCTTTGACCCGCAAGGGAAAGGGTTATGCTCCGGCCGAGGCCGCCGCCGACAAAATGCACGGCGTGACCAAGTTCGACGTCGTGACCGGCAGCCAGCACAAGCCAAAAATCAATGCTCCCGCCTACACCAAAGTCTTTGCCGAGGCCCTGATCGACGAAGCGCAGCGCGATGATAAAATTGTCGGCATCACCGCCGCCATGCCGGGCGGCACCGGCATGGATCTGTTCGGTTACGAATTCCCCGCTCGCATGTTCGATGTGGGCATAGCCGAGCAGCACGCCGTGACTTTCGCCGCGGGCATGGCCACAGAGGGTTATAAGCCGTTCTGCGCAATTTATTCCACCTTCCTGCAACGCGCTTACGACCAGGTTGTTCACGATGTCGCACTGCAGAACCTGCCGGTGCGTTTTGCCCTTGATCGCGCGGGCCTCGTGGGTGCCGACGGCGCCACTCACGCGGGATCGTTCGACATCGCTTATCTCGGCTGCTTGCCGAACATGGTGCTGATGGCGGCCGCCGATGAAGCCGAACTGGTACATATGGTCGCGACCGCCGCCGCCTATGACGGCGGGCCCTGCGCCTTTCGTTATCCGCGCGGCGAAGGTACGGGCGCCGACATGCCCGCGCGCGGCCGGCCGCTTACCCTTGGCAAGGGCCGCATCGTGCGCGAAGGAACCGACGCCGCGCTGCTTTCCTACGGCACGCGTCTTGATGAGTGCATTATGGCGGCAGACATGCTGGCGCATAAAGGAATCAGCATCACGGTGGCTGACGCCCGCTTCGCTAAACCGCTCGATACGGCGCTGATCGCGCAGCTGGCGCGCCATCACAAGGCGCTTGTAACCGTCGAGGAAGGATCGGCCGGTGGTTTCGGCAGCTTCGTGCTGCACGAACTTGCCGCGACTGGAAAGCTCGACGACGGATGCCTTAAAGTGCGAACCCTGTGCCTGCCCGACATCTTTATCGACCACGACAAGCCCGCCACGCAGTATCAGCAGGCTGGACTTGATGCCGCCGCCCTTTTCAAAACCGTCAAAGAACTGATCCGCTAAGATTGTCGCTCCCAAAACCCACCATCATCCTTTTCGACATGGACGGCACTACGGTGCGCCACATCGACCCGCGCCTACTGCAGGTTCTCGAGTTCCTTGATGACGCTGCGCACCGCGCGGCGGGGCTCATCTCAAAGCTTCTAGGCCGGCGCATCGAAAGGCCGCTGCTGGTGGAGATGAGGCACGGCAGAAGGCCCAAGCTGCTGGTTCACCGGGCGCTTCACAAAATGCGCCGCAAGGACGTCGATGAAATAGTCGAGCCCTGCCCCGGAATTTACGACCTGCTGGATTTCCTCAAGGAAAGAGACGTCGTGATGGGGCTGGTCAGCAACGGCCTGGGCAAAGGCTACGGCCATGACATCCTCAAAACCTTCGATCTCGAAAAATATTTCAGCGCCACCATTTTCCGCGAGGACATACGGCGCTCGAAACCGCATCCCGATCCACTGCTGCAGGCGCTGGAGCAGATCGGGCGCGCCGTGAGCACGAGCGATGTCATCTGGTATTTCGGCGACAGGCCCAAGGACGTCAAAGCCGCTGTGGCGGCCCAGGCGCATTTGCCCTGCCCCGTCGTTCCCTTCGCCTACGGCCTGAACCCGGCGATGGCGCTTTTGGAATCGAACCACAGCGTCGAGAACATCGTCATCGCCTGGCCCGACCTTCTCGCCCGGCTGCGGCCGCTGTTTTAAGGCTGAAGGCGGACATCGGCCCGCAACCACTGCCCGCCCGCAGCCTGCGGCAGAAGTGGCGTGATTTTTTCCATCACCGCGCCCTGCCACGATAAAGCCCGGGCCATGCCCGCCTGCAGCTCCAGAAGCTTGAGCAGTTCGTCGAACGGCGAGCGCGGCTCCGGAAGCTCGGTGATGGCAACGCCGTGCCTGTCTTTCGCGCCCGCCTGCACGGCAGCATAATCGAGGGCGTCGTTCAGCGTGCCCAGAGCATCGACCAGACCGTTATTCTTCGCCTGCGCCCCCGTCCAGACACGGCCGCGCGCCACGCGCTCGACCTGCGCCGGGTTCATCATGCGCCCGGCAGCGACGACAGAGGTGAAATCGTTATAGATATCGTCGAAGATAGCGTTCATGCGCTCGGCCTGCGCGGGCGTAAGGGGCTGGTTGAGCGACCACAGCCCGGCATTCTCACCCCAGGTGACCTGCGACCAGTTGATATCGGCCTTCTTCCAGAATTCCTCGAGCGCGAATTTCCCGCCGGCCACGCCGATGGAGCCGGTCAGGGTCATGGGCATGGCATATATATAGTCGGCTGGCGCCGCCACCCAGTAACCGCCCGACGCCGCCATGCCGCCCATGGAGACGATGACTTTCTTGCCCTTCTCCTTGGCGTTCACGAGAGCGTGGCGGATCGTTTCCGAAGCACTGGGCGAGCCGCCGGGACTGTCTATCCGCACCACGATCACTTTGTAATCGTCATCGCGAGCGGCGCCGTTGATCGCCTTGGCAATATCGTCGGCGCCCGCCACGCTTTCGCTGAACATATCGGTATCGTCGGACGAGGACATGATCGCGCCCGTAATATAGACGAGCGCCACACCCGGCTTCCGGGCGCCTTTACCCACAGGCAGGGTATGAGAGGCCATCACATCGTCGGCGTAGCGGCGCAGGGTCACGAACTTGACTTCATCCGCCTTGCCCGACTTTTTACGCGCCTCCTGCTCGAAGGCGCTGGCGTAATCCAGACGGTCGATCAGCTTGGCGGCCAGGGCTTCGTCGTCGGTCAGCAAGCCCTTATCGATCTGGGCCGTCAATTCTTCCTTGGCAAGCTTACGGTCGGACGCCATATCGTCCAGCATATGAGCGGCGAGATCGCCCACCAGCGACACGGCGGCCTCGCGGCTCGCTTCACCCATTTCCGTGGCTGTAAAACTCTCGAAGATGTTTTTATATTCCTTGCGAGCGAAGAACTGCGGCGCGATGCCCAGACGATCCAGAAGCGCACGGGCGTAAGGCGCCTCGATGCCTATGCCAGGGATATAGAGATTGCCCACCGGCTGCATCCAGATCTCGCCAAAGCCGGTGGCGAGATAATAGGCGCCCATCCCGCCCGTCTCCGGCCCCCAGGATTCGGCATAGATATGCGCGAATTTTCCGGTGGCGCGGAAACGCTTGATTGCACGACGAAGCTCCTCGATCTGGGCCAGCGAAAAGCCGCCTTCTTTCATCTTGGCGGCGATACCCTTCACGCGCGCGTCGGTCTGGGCGCGGTCGAGCGTATCGATCACTTCGCGGAAAGTCAGGTCGGAGGCGGCGCCGTAGCCGTACGACTCGAACTGGCGGTGTTCGGCATAATCGCCCTCGAGCGTCAGGCGCAGGATCATGGCGTTGGGCAGAACCGGTGTTTCATCGTCAGCAAGCATGCCGCCGACAAAAGCCGAGATGAAGAAGGAGAGCAGGAAGATCGCGCCCAGAAACGTGCACAGGCCGCGGATGCGCCGGCCGACCCAGCGGAAAAACCCGCCCTTCTTCTTCGGCTGTGTCGCCGGGACGGGAGCGGGTGCGACGGAAGAAAACAGGCGGCGTTTATGAAGGCGGATGGGCATCATGATCCTCTTACAAGCATTGAGCCTTATGGCGCAGCCAGTGATCGGCCAGCACGCAGGCCATCATGGCTTCGGCGACCGGCGCGCCGCGTATACCCACGCAGGGGTCGTGACGGCCCTTGGTAACGATATCGGTGTCGCGGCCGTGAATATCGACGGTTTTGACAGGGGAAAGAATGGAACTGGTCGGCTTGAAAGCGATCCTGACCACGATCTCCTGCCCTGTGGAAATGCCGCCCAGGATTCCGCCGGCATTGTTCGACAGGAACACGGGCCGGCCGTCGGGACCCGTACGCATTTCATCGGCGTTTTTTTCACCGCCCCAGGCAACGCATTCAAAACCGGCGCCGATTTCCACGCCTTTCACGGCGTTGATCGACATCATCGCCTTGGCCAGGTCGGCATCGAGACGGTCGTAAACCGGCGCGCCGAGACCAGCGGGAATTCCCACCGCCCGCACCTCGACGACCGCACCCACGCTCGAGCCCGCCTTGCGGGTCTTGTCGAGAAAATCCTCCCACACCGACACGATGGCGGAATCGGGGGCGAAAAAGGAATTCTTTTCGGTCTGGCTCCAATCCCACGAAGATCCCGCGATTTTATGAGGCCCGATCTGGATCACCGCAGCGCGGATACTGACGGCAGATGAAATCTGCGCGGCTAGGATCCGCCGCGCGACGGCGCCCGCAGCCACGCGCATCGCCGTTTCGCGCGCCGAAGCGCGCCCGCCGCCGCGATAATCGCGGATGCCGTATTTGGCCTGATAGGCGTAATCGGCGTGCGCGGGACGAAACTTGTCCTTGATTTCGTCATAGTCTTTCGATTTCGCGTCGGTATTCTCGATGAGCAGGCTTATGGGCGTGCCGGTGGTGAGACCTTCGAACACGCCGGAGAGAATTTTTACCCGGTCTTCTTCCTTGCGCTGAGTCGTGAAACGCGACTGCGCCGGGCGGCGTTTATCGAGAAAGGGCTGGATGTCGGCTTCCGACAGCGCAAGACGCGGCGGCACGCCGTCGACCACACAACCGATCGCCGGGCCATGGCTTTCGCCCCAGCTTTGATATTGAAACAAGGTCCCGAACCGATTACCGCCCATGCTTTATATATGCCCCCATCAGACCGGCTGAATCGTCGCCGATAACGCCCCCCGCCGCAACAGGGGAACGCGATTTTTATTTATTTACGTAACATGAAAGACTCAGGCCGCCTGTGAGTCCTTGGAGGAAATGCTTTGCAGCAGCTCGGCAGTACCGGCAGCGGAATCGACCGCAGCCATGCCAATGGTGTTGTAGCCGCCGTCGACATACATCACTTCGCCGGTGATGCCGCTGCCGAGGTCGGAGAGCAGGAAGAACCCGGCACGGCCGACATCGTCGATAGTGACGTTGCGGCGGAGAGGCGCGTTCAGTTCGTTCCATTTTAGGATGAAGCGGAAATCGCCGATGCCGCTCGCGGCCAGCGTTTTGATCGGCCCGGCGGAAATCGCGTTGACGCGGATATTTTTTGGGCCGAGATCGGAAGCGAGATAGCGCACCGAGGATTCCAGCGCCGCCTTGGCCACGCCCATGACGTTGTAATGCGGCATCACACGCTCGGCCCCGTAATAGGACAGGGTCAGGAGGCTGCCGCCGTTTTTCATCAGCGGCGCCGCGTGCTGGGCCACCGCAGTGAAGGAGAACACGGAAATATCCATCGTGCGCAGGAAGTTCGCGCGCGTGGTGTTGACGTAGAGGCCGTCAAGCTCGTTCTTGTCAGAGAAAGCGATGGCGTGCACGACGAAGTCGAGGCCGCCCCAGGAATCGCCCAGCGTCTTAAACACCTGCGCCAGGGCTTCGTCACTCGTCACATCGCAGGGCAGGACATGCTTGGAATTGACGCTTTCCGCCAGCGGTCGGACGCGCTTTTCAAGCGCTTCGCCCTGGAAGGTGAAGGCCAGTTCGGCGCCCTGGTCGGCCAGCATGCGGGAAATGCCCCAGGCGATCGAGCGTTCGTTGGCCACGCCCATGATGAGGCCGCGCCTGCCTGCCATAAATTTATTGTCTGCCTGAGTCATGATTATGAAAACATAAAATCGTTAACGTCCTTGCATCCTACACATTTGCCCCGCTTCGTCCAGCGCTTTTGCCCCCGCTATTGAGGGATTGTTAACCCGCCGGGCCGTAGAGTAAGAGCGGAGTTTTAGATCGAAATGTCCGTTTCTCTTGAACAAGTTATCGAGATTAGCCGCATCGTTCACCGCCAGGTGCGCGATGCGTTCAAACCGCTTAGCCTATATTTCATCGCGCACAACGAAGGACGCAGGCGCGAGGCGCTGGCCATGGCCGCGCAGGACATCGTTGGCCACCCGGCCTCCGAGACCGCCCTGCACATCCTGCAGAAGATGCCGCCCGCAACCGAGGAGTCGGCGCTGCTAGGCATCGCGGTCGCACGCGAAAACCTGTTCCTGGGCCTCGCCTGGCGCAATTCGCTGCTGGCGATGTGCACCATGAACACCGATCACTTCGACAGC
>CAZNYM010000048.1:8053-13162 GCA_964577255.1 uncultured Pseudobdellovibrionaceae bacterium
GGCCCAGGCGCGCCGGCAGGCCTACTTTCTGGCCTGGCACGCCATCGACGCCTTCGAATATCAGAGCAGCAAAGGCGGATCGTTCCGCCGCTCGGCCGAGATCATCATCCGCCGCCGCAATGCCCTTGAGATGGCGCGCGCCAACATGAAAGCGGACATTTTCAGCGCCGTCATGTCGGCCCTGCAGGGCGATCGCGAAGCGATCCGCGACATCGCGCGCATGCGCGCCTTCAACGCCCTGCAACCGCGCAGCGGCATGATGCCGGAATATTACCCTTACATGCTGGTAATGGAGGCGACCGAGATGGCGTTCCAGAGCCTGTCGCGCAAAGCGCTTTCCAAGCGCGCCCTGATCCCCGCCGCGCTGCGGCTGGCGCTTGAGATCAGCAAGGCTTACGACGATGAGTCGCTGATGCCGTGGCTGACCTTCTGCGAGCCAGCGCAGGACATGGCCTGGCGCGGCTACGGCCCCGCGCATATCCTGAGCGCCGCGATCAACACCAGCCCGCATACGGCGGTGCAGACCACGGGGCAGCTGGCGGGCTACATCATCAATGTCGAGCCAGCGTCGTTCTTCGACATTCGCGGCGCCTTCAGCGCGTTCGCCGACGACGAGATCAACGGCAAGGTGCACGAAAAGATCGTCGATTCCATTTTCGAAGACATCCTAGCAACGGGGCTCAAGGAAAAGAACGTCGACGCCCTGCTCAAGCTCGCCAACAAGCAGAACGAAGACCTGACGGAGGGACGCGTCGCCGGCTGGTGCGCCTCGGCTCTGCAGGCGGCGGCGCGCGCCTTCGACATGCATTACGAGCGCGAGGGCGAGGCTGAGAACGCCGCGCGGCGCAAATTCCGCGACGAACGCACCCATACCGCCTGGAGCGACCTGCGCATACTGGGCAACAAGGTACTCGAGCAGCAGCGCCAGGGCGAAATCGTGACGCTGTCGCGCGTGGCCGAACTGTCGGGCAAAGACAGCAATCTTGAAAGCGTGCGCAAGTCCATCGACATGACGCTCAAGGATCCTTCGTTCCAGAGCCGCCTGAAGGCGGCAAGCGAACTGAGCAACAGCGTGGCGCCGCGCCCGCGCGGCCCGGGACTGGAAGCGCGGCCCGGCGGACCGCGCGGCCCCGCGCCGCAGGCGAGCCCCGCCCTGGGCAAGACCCGCACGATCACCGAAAGCGGGCAGCGGCATCAGGAAAAAGAAGACGGCAAGCAAGGCGCCGTGGAATGAAAAAGGCCCCGGCAGGGGCCTTTTTACATGATCTTAACCGCAAAAACTTATTTCACGACTTCCCAGCTGCCGTCGGGCTGCTGGCAGACCGTGCCGTAGGCATGCTGCTGCTTGCCAGCGACGGTGACGTTGGTCTGGTATTCGCGGCAGTAACGGCCGCCATTGTCCTTACCGTCGCGGGTGGGCGTAATGGTGCCACTGTTGCCGCTTTCCGGGTTGTTCCAGGTGATCTGCTGGCCGATCGGCGCGGTGTAGGCGCTTTGGGTAGCGCGCTGCATGTACATCTGGTCGGCGCGGTCAAGCGAGGCACCGATCGAGCTACCCATCACCGAGCCCAGAAGCGCGCCCGCGCCCGTGGCCCAGAGCTGGCCCGAACCCTTGCCCACCTTGGAGCCAAGTATGCCGCCGATGACGGCACCCGAAGCCATGCCGACATTTTCCTTGTTGAAGGTCGCCTGCTGGCAGGCGCCGAGGCCCAGGGCAGCCACGAGAACGGAGACCAGAACGAATTTCTTGAACATGGGATTTTCTCTTTCCGCCCTTACATCCGGGCACAAAATTGACAATACTATCTAGCAAAGGAACTATGGTCGTTCAAAGTCCAAAAAGTGATTTTTACGGTAAAAAGATGCAAAAAATTGACACAATCGAGCGGCTTTCCCGGGCAGAGGACGGGCCGGACGACCCTATGGCCCTGTTCGCGGCGTGGATGAATGAAGCGGAAGGATCGGAGATCAACGATCCCAACGCCATGAGCCTTGCGACCATCGATCCGGATGGCCGACCGAGCCTGCGGATCGTGCTGCTGAAACAGTTCGACGCGCGCGGCTTCGCGTTCTTCACCAACCAGCAAAGCCGCAAGGGGCTCGCGTTGGCCGCCCACCCGCAGGCCGCTTTGTGCCTGCACTGGAAGAGCCTGCGGCGACAGGTGCGGATCGAAGGGACCGTCACCAAGCTGCCGGACCGGGAGTCCGACGATTATTACCAGAGCCGCCCGCACGGCAGCCGCATCGGCGCGTGGGCATCGGACCAGTCTCGTCCCCTGCCCGGCCGCGCGGCGCTGGTGGAAAAAGTCGCGGCGCTGATGAAGACCTATCCCGAAGGCGGGGCCATCCCCCGCCCGCCGCACTGGGGTGGCTATCGCCTGGCGGCGGACTATATCGAGTTCTGGCATGACGGCGCCGACCGCCTCCACACCCGGCTTGTCTATAAACGCGCCGGAAGCTGCGGCTGGGAACGCCTGATGCTCTATCCTTGAAAACCGCATCCTTGAAAACCGTCACAGAAATTGCCATATTGCAAACCATGACCAATACCACAGAAACCCTCGAAAAACTCTCCTTCGGCGCCGACGTATCCCGGCTGCTGGATATCGTGGCCCATGCGCTGTATGCCAACCGCGACGTGTTCCTGCGCGAGCTGGTTTCAAACGCGGCCGACGCCTGCGACCGGCTGCGTTACCAGGCGATCGCTAAGCCGGCCTTGACGGCGGGCGCTTCGGATTTCCGGATCCGCATCCGGCGCGAGCCTTCGTTCCGCCATCTGGTGGTGGCCGACAACGGCATCGGCATGAACCGCGACGAGCTGGTGAAAAATCTCGGTACTATCGCCTGGTCGGGCACGGCCAAGGTGATGGAGGAGCTGGGCAAGGCGGCGACGAAAGAAGAGAAAATGAACCTGATCGGCCAGTTCGGGGTCGGGTTCTATGCGAGCTTCATGGTTTCCGACCAGGTGCGCGTGGTCAGCCGCGCCGCCGGAACTAAAGAAACATGGCTGTGGGAATCCGACGGCCGCACCGGCTTCGGCGTGCGCGCGGCGACGCCCGAAGAGTGCGCCTACATCGAAGACGGGCGCGGCACCGCGGTGATCCTTAAGATCAACGACGATGCCAGCGAATACCTGCTGGACGCCAAACTGAAAGAGATCATCGAAACCTATTCCGATCACATCAGCGTGCCCATTTTCCTGGGTGAAGACAAAGACAAGCCTGTCAACAACGGCACCGCGCTGTGGATGCGGTCCAAAAACACCATCACCGAAACGCAATATACCGAATTTTACCGCCATATCGGCCACGGGATGGACGAGCCGCTAATGACGTCGCACTGGCACGCGGAAGGCAAGATCGAATACACCGCGCTGCTGTTCATTCCGACCATGCGGCCGTGGGATCTGTACGACCCCACCCGCAAAAGCTCGACGCGCCTGTATGTCAAGCGCGTGTTCATCACCGACCACGCTGAAGGGCTTATGTATTCGTGGCTGCGCTTCGTGCGCGGCGTCATCGACAGTGAAGACCTGCCGCTAAACGTCAGCCGCGAGATGCTGCAGCACAACCCGGTGATCGACAAGATCCGCATGGGCGTGGGCAAGAGAATCCTGACCGACCTCGACAGGCTGGCGCACGAAGACGAAATGGCTTTCGGCACCTTCTGGGGCCAGTTCGGCGCGGTGCTGAAGGAAGGGCTGTATGACGCCACCGCCCACCGCGAGGACCTTCTGAAGGTCGTACGCTTCTATTCGACGCACGAAGACGGGAAACTGGTTTCGCTCGCGGATTACAAAGCACGGATGAAGCCGGAACAGGAAGACATTTATTATATCAGCGGCGAAAGCATCGAGACGCTGCGGAACAGCCCGCAGATCGAGGGCTTCCGCGCACGCGGACTCGAGGTGCTGTTCTTCACCGACACGATCGACGATTTCTGGCTGCAGAACGTGCCGGACTACGAAGGGAAATCGTTCAAATCGGTGACCAAGGGACATGTCGACCTGTCGAAATTCCGGCAGCCGGGCGACGAAGCGGACAAGAAAACCGATCCCGCTGCGTGGGAGAAAGACGAGGGCCTGCGCCGCCTGAAGGCAATCATCGAGGAAACACTCAAAGAAGAGATCGGCGCGGTGCGTTATTCCGACCGGCTGATCGAGTCCCCGGTGTGTCTGGTGGCGGCGGACAACGAGGTCGATCTGCGCATGGAGCGCGTCCTGCGGATACACCAGAAGTATAACCCGCATTCCCTGCGCGAGCTGGAGGTAAACCCGGAGCATCCCTTGATCCGCCGCCTGTCAGGCATGGCGGCGCAGGGTCCGACCGGGGAAACCCTGGCCGATGCCGCGCATCTGCTGCTGGATCAGGCCCGTATCATCCAAGGCGAGCCGGTGCCGAATCCCGCCGCTTTCGCCCGGCGCCTGGCGCAATTCATGGAACGAGGCATGGCGGCCTGAGAACGAGGTCCTATACCAGCGTGCTAACACTTAATAACGTTTTACTTTGGGGCGCGCCGGGGGCTATGGTGAGGTTCAAGCGTATAACTATGAGAATTTTTTAGGACGGGGAATTTCTCATGGCCGGGAAAGCACAGAAACGCAAACAGGCGCCGCGCCGCGAGCCCTGGCAGCGGGCCGCGATGGCCGCCTTGGATCTGGCCGCCGAAAAAGGCTGGGACAATGTGACACTTGAGGATGTGGCGCGCCGCGCCGGTACCGATGCCGCCGCCCTTCGCGCGCTGTATGCAGACAAGCGGGATCTGGTTCCCGTGATTTCACAATATATGGACGCGGAGATGGAAGCCGACAGCCGGGAGCTAGCGGCGGACATGGCCGTACG
Source organism: uncultured Pseudobdellovibrionaceae bacterium (assembly GCA_964577255.1). Taxonomy (GTDB): domain Bacteria; phylum Pseudomonadota; class Alphaproteobacteria; order Micavibrionales; family Micavibrionaceae; genus Micavibrio_C. The sequence continues at coordinate 12,895 of CAZNYM010000048.1, forward strand.
CGACCGCCTGTTCGACGTGATGATGGCGCGTTTTGAAGCGCTGAATCGCCACCGCGCCGGCATTGTTTCCATCATGGGCCAGGTTGTCACCAGCCCGCGCGACTTGCTGTCGTTCTTCCCTTCCCTGCGCGGATCGATGCAGAAAATCGCCGTGCTGGCGCATCTGCCCGAGGGTGGCCTGTGCGGGGAGACCCGGAGCATGGCGCTGCTGGCGGTTTATCTGGCCACGCTCAAGACCTGGCGCGGCGACGACAGCGCTGACCTGGCC
>CAZNYM010000049.1:0-11978 GCA_964577255.1 uncultured Pseudobdellovibrionaceae bacterium
GCGACCAGGAAGGCCAGGACGTGCTCTTCTTCGTCGACAACATCTTCCGCTTCACCCAGGCAGGCGCGGAAGTGTCGGCTCTGCTCGGCCGTATTCCTTCGGCCGTGGGTTATCAGCCGACCCTGTCGACCGACATGGGCGCGCTGCAGGAGCGCATCACCTCGACCAACAAGGGTTCGATCACCTCGGTCCAGGCCGTTTACGTGCCGGCCGACGACCTGACCGACCCGGCCCCGGCCACCACCTTCTCGCACCTTGACGCAACCACGGTTCTGTCGCGCCAGATCGCGGAACTGGGCATCTATCCAGCGGTCGATCCGCTTGATTCCACCTCGCGCATCCTCGATCCGCGCGTGGTCGGTGAGGATCACTACCGCTGCGCCACCGATGTGCAGAAAACCCTGCAGCAATACAAAGCGCTGCAGGATATCATCGCCATCCTGGGCATGGACGAGCTTTCGGAAGACGACAAGCTGGTCGTCGCCCGCGCGCGCAAGATCCAGCGTTTCCTGTCGCAGCCGTTCCACGTTGCCGAAGTCTTCACCGGCTCGCCCGGGAAGTTCGTCGAGCTCAAGGATACGATCGCGGGCTTCCGCGCCATCGTCGACGGCAAATACGACCACCTACCCGAAGCCGCCTTCTATATGGTCGGCAGCATCGAGGAAGCTGAGGCCAAAGCCCGCAAAATGGCTGCCGAGGCGGCGTAGGCGACAATAAAAGGAAAACGAGATGCAGGCGCAAAGCAAAACCTTCACCTTCGAACTCGTCTCCCCGGAGCGCAAGCTTTTCTCCGGTCCCGTGCGCATGGTCGAGATACCGGGCGAGGAGGGCGATTTTGGCGTGCTGCCGGGCCACTCCGCGCTGGTGGCTTCGATCCGCCCCGGCGTGATCCGCGTGACCCTGGCCGAAGGCGGGGAACCGCGCCGCGTGTTCGTGGCAGGCGGGTTTGCCGATGTTTCGCCCGCCAACTGCACGGTGCTGTCCGAGGAGGCGGTGGATGTGAAGGATCTCGATCCTGCCGTCCTTGCCCGGGACCTCAAAAACCTCGAGGAAGATCTGAATCTTGCCAAAGACGACGGCGCCCGGGCCCGCATCCGCCGCCAGATCATGCTGGCCCAGGCGCGGCTGCGCGCGGCTGCGTAACCTTTCATAAACCAATCCCTTACCAAAGTTTAAGCCGCCCCGGGGCATAATGGGTTATGGCCCGCGACGCGCTTTGCATCTACTTCACCCCCTCTGACGGGCGCAATCCCGGCGACATCAGCCGCCATATGCACGCGATCGATGCGGCTTTGCACGAAGGGACGGGGGGCGAGGTCGCCATCATGGCCGACCCCGTCAATGCGGCGCAGTTCCTGGCCGTCTTGCCACCCGGCATCGCGGAAGCGGCGGCGCAGGGTCTGGCCGTTCGTCTGCAGGATATATGCGATGAAAATGCCCGTCCGGTGCTCGAGGCCTGGGCCGGGCGCACGCCCTCGGCGATCAGCCCGCTGCCGAAAGGCCCGGCGCGGCCCTGAGGCCTGCTTCCATGATCTGCGCCGCCTGCTGGTCGCAGCGCTTGGCGGCATCATCGGCCGAGGTTTCGCTCACGACATCCACGCCCAGGCGCAGCGTCATGATATCGTCTTCCATCATGAACACGGGATCGCTCCAGGCCAGCGCCCCGCGGCCGTCGAAGCCGGCGAAGCCGTAAGCGCCGCCGCTCAAGGTCCGCGGGCCGTTTTCAAAACGGTGCAGCAGGCTGGCCGCCCGCGCCGGCGGCTGGCCCAGCATGCGCCCGCCGCCGGTCATGAGCCCCAGAGCGGTGCGCAGGCCTTCGGGCGCCCGGCCCGAGAAATAAAGTCCGGCAATGTGATCGGCGCCGGTCGCGGCGGTGAAGGATACTTCTCGCACATCGGTCACGCCCGTTTCATAAAGCGCCATCCGCAGGGCTTTGGTGGCCGGGTGGCGGTTGAAGGCGGCGTCGCGCAGGGAACGGCCCACGGTTTCATCGCGCAGGCTGCCTTCGCGCCGTGGCTGGCTTTCAAGCGTCAGGGCCAGGCCCAGCGCCCGGTCGGGCCCGAGGATCAGACCTTCCGGGCCGCAGGCCGTCAGGCCGATGGCGCCGAAATGTCCCTGGGCCATGCACGGCGCACCCAGACCCACGCGCAGGCGGGCATAATGGTGCAGCGGGTCGAACCCGGCGGGCACAAGCGCCCGGTATTGCCGCATCAGCCGCAGGAACGAAACCGCGCCGCTGTGCGCGCAATCCACGCTTTCGCGGATCATGGCGGTGAAGCGCTCGCGGGTGCAGGATTCCTGCCACAGCGGCGCCGGCTGTAGCGATTCCATGTCGGGCTCGTAAGCCTCGGCCAGTAGCCGCAAAGCGTGCTCGTGCCGGGCGCGGGCGTGTTCCTCGCTGATGGCGGCGCTGAAGAACCATGCCGCCTTGTTCTCGTGATCGAAAACGAAACCCTGGTCGTATATGCCGGCGAGGAACGCGGGGCCGGGCGCGCCGGGCAGGGTCGCGCCGAAGAAACCCACCGCGCCGCCCTGGAAGGCGGGCAAAGTGGGATCGGGCAGGAAACGTCCGCCCCAGGCCTCGACTCGCTCCGCCAGCAGCGAAAGCGTGTCGATGTTCTCGAGCGTCACCTGCTGTTCGCGGTTGGTGACCAGAACCTGCGTGCCCGTGCTCTCAAGCGTCTCGACCGGCGCGAACACCACCACGCTCTGCGGCGCGGGGGCGGGGCCTTCCAGGATCTGGCTGTAGGGAAAGCGGCGCACCGCGGCATAGCAGGGCAGCACGCCTGTCTCGTAAGCCAGGGGAAAAGCGTAAACCGTTCTTGAAATCATCCTTTATTTCTATAGGGTTTTATCCGGTCTTTAAAGCGGTTAATTACACCGTTTTTTTGTTTACGGAATGGCGGGTTTATGGTGATATGGCCGCGCTTTCGCAACCGGAAACCGTATAAAAGAGTAGCCATGTCCATCCTCGCCCGCCGCCTCAGCGTCATCAAGCCGTCCCCCACCATCGCCGTTGCCGCCAAAGCCGCCGCCCTCAAGGCCGAGGGGCGCGACATCATCGCTCTGGGCCTAGGCGAGCCCGATTACGATACGCCGGATTTCATCAAGGACGCCGCCATCGCCGCGATCAGAAAGGGCGACACCAAATACACCGCCGTCGACGGCACGCCCGCGCTCAAGGATGCCATCATCGCCAAGTTCAAACGCGACAACAACCTGACCTACACCCGCGAGCAGATCAGCGTGGGCGTGGGCGGCAAGCAGGTGCTGTTCAACGCCCTCATGGCCACCGTCAATCCGGGCGACGAGGTGATTATTCCCGCGCCTTACTGGGTGTCATACCCCGACATGGTGCTGCTGGCCGAAGGCAAGCCCGTGATCGTCAAATGTAGCGAGCAGAACAAGTTCAAGCTCCAACCCGCCGATCTTGAAAAAGCGATCACGCCCCAAACCAAATGGCTGATCCTCAATTCACCCTCGAACCCGACCGGTGCAGCCTACAGCCGCGAAGAAATGAAGGCCCTAACCGACGTGCTGCTGCGCCACCCGCATGTCTGGGTCATGACCGACGATATCTATGAATGCCTGGTCTATGACGGCTTCAAGTTCCACACCGCCGCCGAAGTCGAGCCGAAACTCTACGAGCGCGCGCTCACGGTCAACGGCGTATCCAAGGCCTATTCCATGACCGGCTGGCGCATCGGCTATGCCGGCGGCGCGAAAGAAGTTATCAAGGCCATGGCTGTGCTGCAGTCGCAAAGCACCTTCAACCCGGCCTCGATCTCCCAGGCCGCCGCCGCCGCCGCGCTCAACGGCGATCAAAGCTTCCTCAACGAATGGCGCGCCACCTACAAGCGCCGTCGCGACCTCGTCGCCGGGCGCATAAACGCGATCAAGGGGCTTTCGTGCCCGCTGCCCGAGGGCGCTTTCTACGTCTATGTCTCCTGCGCCGCTTTCATCGGCAGCCGCACGCCGCAGGGCAAGACGATCGAAAACGATACCGATTTCGTGACCTATCTGCTGGAATCCGAGGGCGTAGCCTGCGTGCAGGGCGAGGCTTTCGGCCTGGCGCCTTACTTCCGCATCTCCTATGCGACGTCCGACGCCCTGCTCGAGGAAGCCTGCAAACGCATTGAGCGCGCCTGCGGCGCGCTCAAGATGCGGGCGGCGGCGTAAGCGCGCCTATTTCGGGGCGGCGGAAACCTTCTGGATAGGAGGAGCCCAGCCGTCAAAGCCCTGCAGGGTTTCCATGTGTCCTGAAAGGCGCGCGGTTTCCTTTTCATCCAGCTTGATGCCGAAAAGAGCATTTAGCTCGACGGAGGAATCGACACAAAACTGCGGTTGCGATAGCGCGGTGTAAGTGCCGTATTCAAGAAGGTCAAGGCGGCTTTTGGGGAAACCCATTTCTTCCTCGGCTTGCGCGATCATTCGGGCGGCGCCCTGCGGATCGGATTCGAAGATGCCTAACCCATATTTCCGAGTGACTCTGTCCATGGCCTCGTAGCGCAGATTGATATCAGGCATCATCAGGGAGGCGCCCATGTTGGCACTGCAGGTCATGAAGTAATTGCTGATGGTGCTGCGCAGGGTCAATCCCCCCTCACCAGGCAAAAGGTCATACATCTTGTGAGGATTTTCCTGCAGGTATTCCTCGGCTTGATTGGCAAAACCCTGAGCGTAGCCCATGACCTGACCGTAGGTTTCGAACAGGCAATCCAGCTGTTTTTCTTTTTGCTCGGCGGGTGTACCGGCCCTCATGCGCTCATAGCCGCACAGAGTTTTTAGGCGTGTGTGCGTAAGCGGTTCGGCTTGTGTTTCCGGAGCGTCCGGTGCCGCGGTGGCGGCAAGCGGCAGACAAAGTGTCAAAGCGGCAGCGAATTTTCCTGATGCTGACATAGCGACGTTACTCCCTGTAGATACGTTTATTATGTTTATCCCTAGCAGATTTTTTTAGAAAGAAAAGCAGTTATTTTGCGCAATTATATTTCTCTCGTGCCATCGCCATGTCATGATCCTGCGGAAACTGGTACAATCGCCCGGTTTTTTGAACGGGACGGCCCATGACCCTTTCCTACGAAGTCGACAGCAAACTCAAGACGCTGGCCCCGGTGCTGGACGAACACGCCGACTGGTACAGCCGGGTGATGCGGCGCATCTTCTATCCCGAATATGTCCGCGAGGAATTCGACGCGCCCGCCAGCTTCACCGTGTGGGTCCAGCAGGCGGCGCAGGACGGTTTTATCGGCAAGGTCACGCTCGACCGCCTGGTGGGGCTGCACGCCGAACTTCACCACACCGCCGAGGCGCTGATGCGTGATGTGCTGCGTTCCGGCACCAAGGCCGACTTCAAACACTATGACGAGCTTTCCAACCTTTACGACGATTTCATCTATCAGCTGCGCCGCCTCGAGCACGATGCGGTGATGGCCGACAGCGGCCTTGATACCGTCACCGGCCTGCGCAGCCGCAAGGCGATGCTGGTCGACCTGCAGCGGGAAATGGAGCGCCGCACCCGCCGGGGCAAGCCGTTCTGCCTGGTGCTCTCCCGCATCGACAATTACGAATCCGTGCGTCAGGCCGTGACCGAGGAGCGCGACCGCGAAATCGTCATGACGGTCGCCCGCCTGATCAAAAAATGCATCCGTTCGTTCGACGACGCCTACCGCTCGGGCGACGGCGAGTTCATCATGAGCCTCAAGCACTCCGACATATCGGGCGGCGCCGCCGCTATCAACCGCCTGCAGCGTTTCATGGACGACGAGAAGATCGTGGTCGAGCAACCGGGCGGGCGTCCCTTCGAGTTGACGGTTTCAAGCTGCGTGGCCGAGCCGCTGCCGGGCGATACGCTTGAGGAGATGCTCCGCAACATGCGCAACGACCTGCATAAATTCAAGGAAAACGAAGGCGGAACCATGGTCGAGTATTTCGAGCAGAGCCCGCTGTCGCGCTATGTCAACGAGATGGACAGCAAGAAGTAACAGGAAGCGACCGCGGCGATGAAGCAGCATGCCACCTTTCAGAATCTATACGTGGCCGACCATCCGCTGATCCTGCACAAGCTCAGCCTGATGCGCGATGTTTCGTGCAACAAGGCGCTGTTCAAGGCGCTGCTCAAGGAGATCGCGCTGCTGATGGGTTACGAGCTCACGCGCCCGCTGCCGATGACCACACGCCCGATCCAGACGCCGCTGTGCGCTTACGATGCGCCCGTCATCGACGGCAAGAAACCGGTGATCGTGCCGATCCTGCGCGCGGGCCTGGGCATGGCCGAAGGGCTCGAGGAGCTGATGCCCGCCGCGCGCGTGGGCCATATAGGCCTGTACCGCGACCCTGAGACCAAGGAACCGGTCGAGTATCTGGTCAAGCTTCCCGACGCTGCCGAGCGGCTGTTCATTCTGGTCGATCCCATGCTCGCGACCGGCCATTCCGCCAGGCACGCCCTCGATGTTTTGGTTCGCCACGGCGCCCGGCCGGAAAAGATCCGCTTCATGGTTCTGGTGGCGGCGCCCGAGGGCGTGGCGGTGTTGCAAGAGGCCTACCCCGCCGTGAAAATTTATACAGCCGCGCTAGATAACCATTTGAACGAAAACAAATATATCGTGCCGGGCCTGGGCGATTCCGGGGACCGGCTGTTCGGTACCAAGCACGCCTGAAGCCCCCGTTTTTCCAGAAAACGGACTAAGTTACGGTTTCATAAAGGATTTCCGGCGTATGCTGGCAGATAGAAGCAGCGGACGCGAAGGCATGACAACGGACGATCTTGATCACAAGCAGCTTTTCGGGAGCATGCCCGTGCCGCGCTTTGTCGTGCGGGTCGCGGGACCGGGGCGTTTTGTCATGGCCGAAGCCAATCTCAAGGCGCTTGGTTATTTCGGCCGGACGAGGGACGAAGTGCTCGATCGCCCGCTCGCCGAACTGCTGCACGCCGACGACGCCCGCTATTTCCTTGAATCGCTCGACGCTGCCTGCCGCCAGAAAAAGCCAGTCATGGCGCGCGCCCCGAGCGGCGCGGGCACCGGCCCGCGCTTCGGTAATTTCTACATCAATCCGCTGGTGGGTTCTGACGGCTCTGTCAGCCTTGTCGATATCCTGGCGCTGCCCGCGAGCGGCGACTCGCAAAGCCTGCAGCGCGAGCGCGACGACGCCATCTCGCTCCTGACATCCGTGTTCGACGTCAGCGAAGTCGGCATCGTCGTCACCGATCACAACCGCCGCATCGTTCGAGTCAACGACAGCTTCGTGCGCATCTATGGCTGGAGCCGCGACGAGCTGGTGGGCCGCGAATATATCGACATCGTCTACCCCGACGAGCGAGAGCTGGCCAAGATGAACCACGACGAGCTGCTGAAAAGCGGCATCCGCAGCTCGGGCGAGATGCGCCTCCTGCGCCGCGACGGCAGCTTCGCCAACGCGCTCTTCACCACCGCTGCGCTCGAACTCAGCCACGGCCGCCGCTTCCAGGTCACCACCATCATGGACATCACCCTGCGCAAGCAGATGGAGATGACGCTGCGTCTGGCCAAGGAACAGGCCGACGCCGCCAACCAGGCGAAGTCGACCTTCCTCGCCAACATGAGCCACGAGCTGCGCACGCCGCTTAATGCCATCATCGGCTTCTCCGAGATGATGATCAAGGAGACCTTCGGCGCGCTCGCCAACGAAAAATACGCCGAATATCTGGGCGACATCCATCTGAGTGCGCGGCATCTGCTCGAGATCATCAATGAAGTGCTGGACATGTCCAAGATCGAGGCCGGCCGTGCCGAGCTGGTCGAGGAATATTTTGACATCGAGCAGCTTCTGGGCGCCGTCACCCGCATGATGGCCTCGCGCGCCTTCAGCGCCGGCCTGCGCATGGAGGAAACGGTCGAGCCCGGCCTGCCGCCGCTATACGCCGATCCGCGCCTGGTGCGCCAGATCCTCATCAATCTGGTCGGCAACGCCGTAAAATACTCGAACGAGGGCGGCGTCATCGGCATCCGCGCCGGACGCACCCCCGACGGCGCGCTGCAGATCGTCGTCAGCGACCAGGGCATCGGCATTCCCCGCGACCGCCTGCAGGAAGCCCTCGAACCCTTCGGCCAGATCAACAAGCCCAACGATCCGCGCGGCGGCACGGGGCTGGGGCTGCCGCTCGCCAAGGCCATGGTCGAACTGCACGGGGGCCATCTGGGCCTTGAGTCCGACGTCGGCCGCGGCACCACGGTCACGGTCGAATTCCCCGCTGCCCGCCTTAACCATAAATCCCGTCTCGGCAAGGGCGCGGAAGCGCAGGCCGTGCAGCCCGATGTTGCAGAAACGGCCCGTTCCCGCTAGATTCTTCCCCTGACAAGGGAACTCTGGAGAAAACGGCCATGACGGATCTCGAGCAGCGTTGCGCCCAGGCAGGCCTGAAGATGACCGGCCAGCGCAAGACCATCCTCAGGATACTCAGCGAGTCCATCGACCATCCCTCGGTGGAAAGCGTCTATGAGCGCGCGCGGGCGCTCGACCCCAGCATCAGCATGGCCACGGTTTACCGCACCCTCAACCTGCTGGGCGAGCTCGATCTGGTCGTGCGCCACGACTTCAAGGAGAATTTCTCCCGCTACGAAGTCAACATGGATCACCACCATCACCTGATCGACATCGAGACCGGCCAGGTGATCGAGTTCCAGAACCAGGAAATCGAGCTGATGAAGCAGGACATCGCCCGCAAGCTGGGCTACGACCTGGTCGAATGCCGGCTCGAGCTTTACGCCCGCAAGATCCGCAAACAGTGACCGGCAGCGACGAACGCATCCCCACGGGCGTCTGGGTCGACGCCCATCTGCGTCGCCTCAGCCAGGAGGGGACGGGGTATTACATCATCCAGAAGGGCGCCTGGGCGTCCGGCACCGTTCTGCTCAAGATCAATACGCTGGGGCCGGAAGGTTGCCTGCTTTACCAGCAGCAGCGCGACCTTGACGGCAGGCTGGGCTGGATGCTGCTCGAGCGGCTGCCGGAAGCCGAGGCCGATGCCCGGATCCGCCGCGCCGCCGGCCACGACCCCGATTTGTGGGCCATAGAAATCGAAGACCGGGCAGGGCATAATCCCTTCGAATAGCAGGAAATAACCGGCAAATATCATTGACATAACTTCATAGATTTTCTATCCTGTTCCAGCGTAGGAGAACAAGGCCATGGCCCTCAACCTCAAAGCCCCGTCGCGCAAGACGCCCGCCCACGATCCGGAGGCGCCCGCATTCGCCGAACTGTGCAATGCTTTCATCGCCAACGCGCACGCCTATCTCGACGATATCGCCGGGCAGGAAGCGCAGATCAACGCCGACGCGCTTGAAGAAGCGCAGGCCAAAATCGACGCCGAAGCGGTGGAAGGGGCCAAGCCGAAGAAGGCCGCCGTGAAGATGCTGAAATCGGATTTCCGTTCCCGGCCTGGCTATTTCCTGCCGCTGTTGTTTTCCTCGGTCGAGTCCGAATTTCTCGATTCCGCCTCTCAGCTGCCGCTCGAGACCATCGACCGCTTCCGCGAAAAAATTCCGGCTATCGAAAAAGCCGAGCCCTTTTTCACCAGCCTCAGCGAAAAAGCCGCGTATCGAAAAATCCGTACGCCCGGCCGCACCGCCGACCTGATTGCGAAAATGCTTTTGAAAATCGCCAGCGTGGACGATCTGGCCGGCCTGGTTCCCGACGAAATGATCAGCAAGACCCATTACGAACTGGCGAAGAAGCAAGGACGACTGCGGCTGGCAAGCCTTATCAAGGCGGCCTCGGCGGCGCGTAAAAAGAATAAACAACAAGTAGGCGGGAAAAATGGACAGGAAGCGGGCGCTGGTTCTGGTTGACGTCCAGGGCCCCTGGGCGCGCAGCAACCCTGTAACGACGAAACGAATTATCGATGCCGCCAACGCATTGCGCGGCCAGCTTACGATCGTCTGGCTGGTCATGAATTACGAGACGCAGAAAAATAACGCACCCCTGCTGGGCGGCGATGCGACACCACTGTTGCCGGAAGACGATCATTACAGGGTTGCCTTCCAGCCAGATCCGCGCGACTGGGTCGTTTCCAAAACGCGGCGCGACGGATTCAGCAACAACGAGCTGCCGGATTTTCTCGATCATCACGATATCTCCCGCATCCATATGGGCGGCTTTCGTACTGCGCAGTGCGTTTTCGATACCGCCGTTAGCGCGGCGATGGGGCGGCGCGTTTCCCTGCTTTCCGACCTGACTTCAAACGGCGGCGACCGGGCCCCTTCGGAAAACGACCTGCACAACTTCACGCGCCGGGGCATCACCCTGGCCGACTGTTCCATCCTTGGCCTTTAGGCGTCCCGGTGCTATAACCCCGCCCCATGAGCATGCTTGAGGAACAAATCGCGCGTCGGCGCACTTTTGCCATCATCGCCCACCCCGATGCCGGAAAAACCACGCTGACCGAAAAGCTGCTGCTGTTCGGCGGCGCGATCCAGCTTGCCGACATGGTCAAGGCCAAGGGCGACCGCCGCCGCGCGCGCTCAGACTGGATGAAGGTCGAGCAGGAGCGGGGGATCTCCGTCGCTTCCTCGGTCATGACATTCGATCACGAAGGCCTGACCTACAACCTGCTCGATACGCCCGGCCACGAGGATTTTAGCGAGGACACCTACCGCACACTTACCGCCGTAGACAGCGCCGTGATGGTTCTCGACGCCGCCAAGGGCATCGAGCCGCAGACGCTGAAGCTGTTCGAGGTCTGCCGTCTGCGCGATATCCCCATCGTCACCTTCATCAACAAGATGGACCGCGACGGCCAGGACCCGTTCGACCTGATGGACGAGATCGAACAGCGCCTGGCGATGGACGTCACGCCCGCCACCTGGCCCATCGGCGGCGGGCGCGATTTTCGCGGCTGCTACGACCTGATCCGCGACCGTCTGTTCCTGTTCGACCGCAGCAAGGGCGAGGAACTGCAGGCCGGTATCGAATGCCGGGGCCTGGACGACCCGCAGCTCGATACGCTGCTGCCCGCCGAGCAGGTTGCCAAATTGCGCGAGGATGTTGAGATGATCCGCGGTCTGTGCAAGCCTTTCGATCCGGTTTCCTACCGCGAAGGCCACATGACGCCTGTGTTCTTTGGCAGCGCCGTCAATAATTTCGGCGTGCGCGAGCTGCTGCAGGGCATCGGCCGCTACGCGCCGCCGCCGCGCGCGCAGAAAGCGAAAGAACGCGCGATTGAGCCTGGCGAAACGAAGGTCAGCGCTTTCGTCTTCAAAATTCAGGCCAACATGGATCCCAAGCACCGCGACCGCATCGCTTTCGTGCGGTTGTGTGCCGGAAAATTTACCAAGGGCATGAAGCTTTATCATTCCCGCCTCGACAAGCAGCTTGTCATCCACAACCCGCTGATGTTCCTGGCGCAGGACCGCGAAACGGTCGAGGAGGCATGGCCCGGCGACATCATCGGCATCCCCAACCATGGCAATCTGCGCATCGGCGATACCTTGAGCGAAGGCGAGCCTTTGCACATCACCGGTATTCCCAGTTTCGCGCCCGAGCTGATGCAGCGCGCGCGCGCCGACGATCCCCTCAAGGCCAAGCATCTCGGCAACGCGCTCGAGCAGCTGGCGGAGGAGGGCGTGGCGCGTATCTTCAAGCCCACGACCGACCCCAACTGGATCGTGGGCGTGGTGGGTGCGCTGCAGTTCGAGATCCTGACCGACCGCATCCGCACGGAATACGGCATCCCGGTGAAATTCGAGCAGGCGGCGCTGCATACCGCGCGCTGGATCTCCTGCGACGATCCCGCCAAGCTCAAAACCTTCATGGATCAGAACGCTTCCGCCATCGCGAATGACCATGACGGCGACCCGGTGTTCCTGGCGCGCAACGCCTGGCACCTCGGCGACGCCCAGGAAAAGAACCCGGCGATCAGTTTCCGTGCAGTGAAATAGTCAGTCCAGCTTGTAACGCGACAACCCGAACCATATGCGCCCGACGATATTGGCGTAATCGTC
>CAZNYM010000050.1:0-7398 GCA_964577255.1 uncultured Pseudobdellovibrionaceae bacterium
CCACCATGGCCGCGCTCGACAAGAACCTTGCGCACAGCGAAACCCTTGCCGGGCTTTTTAACTGAAGTCACGCCACCGCGTACTGCGCCACGTGCTGCTCGTTCCACAGGCGGGTGAGAATGCCGATCAGGCGGTCGATATCCTCGAAACTGTGCGCGGCGGTGGCCGTGAGACGCATGCGCTCGGTGCCGCGCGGCACGGTCGGGTAGTTGATGGGCTGGACGTAGATATCATACTCGTTCAGAAGAATATCGGTCAGCATCTTGCAGCAGTTCGGATTTCCTACCACAAGCGGCACGATGTGGCTTTCGCCCTTCATATAGGGGAGTCCCGCGTGCGCGAGCCCGTCCTTGAGGCGGCGGACGTTGCGGCGCTGGCGCTGGCGTTCGATATCCGACACCATCAGATGTTCGATGCTGGCGCGCGCACCCGCCAGCACGGCAGGCGGCAGCGATGTGGTGAAGATGAAGCCGGGCGCGAAGCTGCGCACCGCGTCGACCAGCGCGGCCGATCCCGCGATATAGCCGCCCACCACCCCGAAAGCCTTGCCGAACGTGCCTTCGATGACATCCATGCGGTGCATGACGCCCCGCTCTTCGGCCACGCCCGCGCCGCGCGGACCGTACATACCGACGCCGTGCACTTCATCGAGATAGGTGAGCGCGCCAAATGCCGCCGCCGCGTCACAAAGTTCCGCGAGCGGTGCGATGTCGCCGTCCATGGAATAGACCGATTCAAACGCCACAATCTTGGGCGCGGCCGGATCGGTTTCAGCCAGAAGCTCGCGCAGATGGGCAACGTCGTTGTGACGGAAGATCTTCTTTTCCGCGCCGCCATGGCGGATGCCCGCGATCATCGAGGCGTGGTTCATGGCGTCGGAAAAAATCACGCAGCCGGGCAGAAGGCCGGAGAGCGTGCTGAGCGCCGCATCGTTGGCGGTATAGCCCGAGGGGAACACCAGCGCCGCTTCCTTACCGTGCAGCGCGGCCACGGTCTGCTCAAGCGCGACATGGTAACGCGTGGTGCCCGAGATGTTGCGCGTGCCCCCCGCCCCCGCGCCGCTGGCGGTCAGGGCGTCGGTCATCGCCGCCAACACGGCCGGGTTCTGGCCCATGCCCAGATAATCGTTGCTGCACCAGATCGTCACCTCGCGGCTTGTACCGTCCGGCGCGTGATACAGGGCCTTGGGGAAACGTCCGGCCAGGCGCTCGAGCGTGGCGAAGGTGCGGTAACGCCCCTCGTCCTTGAGAGCGTTCAGGCGCGCGGAGAAGTACGCTTCGTAATCCATAGCCGCCACTATAGAAAACCCGCGGTAAAAGTCTACGCCAGGTGTGTCATAAACGGCTGTTTTTGACAGGTTTTTGAGGTTATGATAAATCGTGACGGTCTGTACATAAGAGAAGGAGCTGGTTTTATGCCTACCAAAGACATTCTTCGTTGGCTCGCCGAACCACCCCGTCGCAATTTCACGCTGGGCGAAGCCTTCCAGCGCTTCAGCAAAAAAAGAGACGCTGACTCTGTCCTGGGCGGCAATCATCTGGGCTTCACCCGGCTGGGGCGCGGAGTTGAGCGCCTGCTGACAGGCAACGGCATGATTATGGGTGGTTTGCTGCTGACCACACCGGGCGGTCTCGGGCGCGCCTTTCTGATTTCGGCTTTCTGCGTCACAACTTTCAAGGCGAGCGGCATTCTGCTCGGTAAAATAACCGATATTGTGTATAAAAATGCCTTGGACATCGGGAAGAATGGCGCTCAAGAGCCCTGATCCGGATACACTGTGGCACGGGGAATAAATATCTCCGGCTTTAAGGATTTTCATGATCATCGTTTTCGGCTCGATCAACATGGATACGTTCGTCAGCGTGCCGCGCTTTCCGGCGCCGGGCGAGACGGTGCTGGCCGCGTCGTCGGAAATGTCGCCCGGCGGCAAGGGCGCGAACCAGGCGCTGGCGGCCGCGCGCAGCGGCGCCAAGGTGGCGCTGGTCGGGCGCGTGGGCGACGACGGCGCGGGCACGCGCATCCTCAACAATTTGCGCCGCGCCGGGGTGATGACCTCGGGCGCCGCGCCTTCGGATAAAAGCACCGGCAGTGCCTTCATCATGCGCGACGCTAACGGCGAAAACTCGATCATCGTCGCCTTGGGCGCGAACGAGGATGTCACCGCCGAGCAGGTGCCGGACGACATTCTGGGCCCGCGCAACATGGTGATGATGCAGATGGAAGTGACGCCGGAGCAGAACTGGGCGCTGATCGACCGCGCCCACGCGCTGGGCGCTACCACCATGATGAACCTGGCGCCGGCCATCCGCGTGCCCGAGGCCACGCTGAAGAAACTCGATTACCTAATCGTCAACCAGCTCGAGGCGCGGCAGATCGCGCAGATCATGAAGATCCCGGCCGAGAACAACGAGAGCACCATCGCCCTGGCCCTGGCGAAGATGGGCGAGCTGACTTGCGTCGTCACCATGGGCGAGCGCGGTTCCTTCGCCGTGACGGAGGACGGGCACAAGATCCACGTGCCTGCCCTTGATATCGGCGAGGTGGTCGACAAGACCGGCGCGGGCGACGCCTATTGCGGCACGCTGGCGGCGGCGCTGCATGCCGGGCTGACGCTGCCCGAGGCGATGAAGCGCGCGGCGGTGGCAGGGTCGCTGACCTGCACGCAAAAGGGTGCGCAGCCCGCCCTTCCCTATCTCGACGCGATCGAGACGCGCCTGGCTGACCTGGGCGAGGTCAGCGTCACGAAGCTCTGAGCCATGAACAATCCCGTCGTCATCCTCGATCATCCCCAGATGGGGGAGAATATCGGCGCCGCCGCCCGGGCGATGCTGAACTGCGGCCTCAACGAACTGCGCCTGGTAGCGCCGCGCGACGGCTGGCCCAGCGAACGCGCCGAAGCGATGTCGGCCAAGGCGCTTGAGACCATGCCGCCGGTGAAGGTGTTCGCCACGCTGGCCGAGGCGGTTGCCGACCTGCATCACCTGTACGCCACCACGGCGCGGCCGCGCGACCTGGTGAAAGAAGTGATGAACGCGCGCGAGGCGGCGGCCGATTCCCGCCGGCGGGCGCGGAACGGCGAGCGCACGGGATTTATCTTCGGTGCCGAGCGCACCGGCCTGACCAACGACGACGTGGCGCTGGCGCACAGCGTTATCACTATTCCCGTGAATCCCGATTTTTCCTCGCTCAACGTGGCGGCGGCGGTGCTGCTGGTGACGTATGAATGGTTTCAGGCGGGGGTCGAGAGCCCCGGCCCGCAGCTTGTGACCGGCGACAGCCTGCCCGCCACGCAGGGCACGATGGACGCGCTTTACCGCCGGCTCGAGGACGAGCTGGAGCGGTTCAAATTCTTCCGCTCGCCCGAAATGAGGCCCACCATCGTGCGCAACCTGCGCGGCATGCTGGGGCGCGCGAAGATGACCGAGCAGGAAGCCAACACCTTCCAGGGTATCATTTCGGCGCTGACAGGCAAGAAGTTGTGATGAAAAAAGGCGCCCCGCGGGGCGCCTTTTCGCAAAGGGAAAACCGTTATTAACGGCTGTAGAATTCGATGACCAGGTGCGGTTCCATCTGGGTCGGGTACGGCACGTCCTCGAGCTTGGGCATGCGCACGAACGTGGCTTTCACGTTGCCGTCGACCTGGATGTATTCGGGCACTTCGCGCTCGGGCGACTGCGTGGCCATCAGCACCAGCGGCAGCTGGCGCGATTTCTCGCGGATCTCGATCACATCGCCTTCCTTGACCATGTAGGAAGGAATGTTAACGCGCTTGCCGTTCACGGTCACGTGGCCGTGGGTCACGAACTGGCGCGCCGCGAACACGGTGGGCACGAACTTGGCGCGGTATACGACCGCGTCCAGACGGCGCTCCAGGAGGCCGATCAGGTTCTGGCCGGAATCGCCGCGCAGGCGGCGGGCTTCCTGGTAGTAGCGGCGGAACTGACGCTCGCCGATGTTGCCGTAGTAGCCCTTGATCTTCTGCTTCGCTGTCAGCTGCAGGCCGTAGTCGGACTTCTTGCCGCGGTTGGCGCCGTGCTGGCCGGGGCCGGTCTGACGGGTGTTATAAGGTGATTTAGGGCGGCCCCAGAGGTTGCAGTTGAGGCGGCGGTCGATCTTATGCTTCGCGCTTGGGCGCTTTTTCTCGCTCATTTTTTGTTCCTTTTCAACAAGTTGTCCCGGTATCCTGATGTTTTGACGCAAGCGTCAAAGGGGGCGCAAAACCCCGCTTCCCGGGAAGTGGGGGCGAATATAAGGATTTTCAGGGATTTGTCAAATAAACCTCACCCGCCCACCAGCAGCCAGACCCCCTGCCCCAGGCACCAGAGGCTGATGGCCAGGATCAGCCAGCGGCTTAAGGCTTTGAAGCTTTGATCGCTCATCCTTTTGACGATGAGGGCCGCAAAGCTGGTCCCCGCCACGGCGAGCGCCATGCACAAAGCCAGCGCGGCGGGCGGGATGCCGGCGGGCCAGCCGATCCCCTGCCCGCCCAGCACGGGGATAAGAAAACCGAAATACCCCAGGCGCAGCAGGTGCATGGTGCCCTGGGTGAAGGCCTTGGTGCTGATGATCTGCTGGCGCGTGAGCGGCGCGTTGTTATAGAGCAGATCGAGAAGCGGCCCCACCACCCCGGCGGTGAGCTGGATGAAGGTCAGGCACACAGCGGTGGCGAAAGTCTGGCCCGGGTTGAGGATCGACAGGCGCACATGTTTTTCGGCCGCGATGGCGGCCAACGGCACCGCGCCCAGCACCAGAAGCGCCGCTGCGCGGCTGGGAACATAATGGACGAGGCTCATGACTACAAAGCCGGTCAGGATCCCGGCGGCATAGACGGGCAGCACGCGCCAGACGATATGTTCCCGCCACAGCCAGCAGCGCCATCCGTTGGCCGTCAGCTGGATGGCGGCGTGCAGCGCCATGGCCGCCGTGACCGGCAACAGGCCCAAAAGCAGCACCATCATGATCATGCCGCCCGCCATGCCGAACACGCCCGAGAGGATCGCGGTCAGGAAGGTGCAGAAGGCGATGAGGGATAGCGCGGCGGCAGTCATGAAATAGCTTAACACAAAACAGGGAAAACGGGCGCAAGCCATCCGAAGCGCGAAGATCGCGGGGTGGTGGACCTGATCGGGATCGAACCGACGACCTCATCATTGCGAACGATGCGCTCTCCCAGCTGAGCTACAGGCCCGTTACCACGTAACCGGGGATTTTTACTCCAGCTTCATGGCAAAGGCAAGCTGGTGGGCCTGGCCAGACTTGAACTCCCAAGGCCGCTTGCGGCCTTCGTCAAATGTCGCTGGTTGGAATATCCTGGATGATAGCCTGAATATCGAAGTGGTGGGCCTGGCCGGACTTGAACCAGCGACCAAACCGTTATGAGCGGTCCGCTCTAACCAACTGAGCTACAGGCCCTTGCCGTCTTTATAGACGGAAAAGGATTATGTGTCGAGGAAACTGCGCAGCTTGCGCGAGCGGCTGGGGTGCTTGAGCTTGCGCAGGGCCTTGGCTTCGATCTGGCGGATACGCTCGCGCGTGACGTTGAACTGCTGGCCCACTTCCTCGAGCGTGTGGTCGGTGTTCATGCCGATGCCAAAGCGCATGCGCAGCACGCGCTCCTCGCGCGGGGTGAGGGTGGCGAGCACGCGGGTGGTGGTTTCGCGCAGGTTGGAATGGATCGCGCTTTCGACCGGCAGCAATGCGTTCTTGTCCTCGATGAAATCGCCCAGGGTCGAGTCTTCCTCGTCGCCGATCGGGGTTTCGAGCGACACCGGCTCCTTGGCGATCTTGAGCACCTTGCGCACCTTGTCGAGCGGCATGTGCAGGCGCTCGGCCAGTTCCTCGGGCGTAGGCTCGCGGCCGATTTCGTGCATCATCTGGCGGCTGGTGCGCACCAGCTTGTTGATGGTTTCGATCATGTGCACGGGGATGCGGATGGTGCGTGCCTGATCGGCGATCGAGCGCGTGATCGCCTGACGGATCCACCAGGTGGCGTAGGTCGAGAATTTATAGCCGCGGCGGTATTCGAATTTATCGACCGCTTTCATCAGGCCGATATTGCCTTCCTGGATCAGGTCGAGGAACTGCAGGCCGCGGTTGGTGTATTTCTTGGCGATGGAGATGACGAGGCGCAGGTTGGCTTCGACCATTTCCTTCTTGGCGCGGGCGGCTTCGCGCTCACCCTTCTGCACCGTGGAAACGATGCGGCGGAATTCCGGCAGCGGCAGCATGGATTCTTCCGAAATCGCGCCGATGCGGTCGCGGATCTGGTCGATTTCGTCCTTGTGCTTGTCGGCGAACTTGGCCCAACCCTTGCCCTTGAGTTTCTTGACGTTGGAAAGCCAGCGCGGGTTGAACTCGTTGCCGAAATACTGCTCGATGAATTCCTCGCGCTTCACGCCGCAATCGATGGCGATGCGCATCAGGCGGCCTTCGAGGCTGACCATCTCGCGGTTGATCTTGTACAGGCGGTCGATCAGCTGCTCGATGCGGGCATTGTTCAGGCGAACCTCGTTCATGAGGTCGACCATTTCCTTCTTCAGGCCCTCGTACTTCTTATTGATATTGGCTGGGGGTTCCTTGCTTTTGGAGGTGAACTCCATGCGCTCGGTCTGCACCTTGCGCATTTTCTTGTAGGTCTTCTGGATCTTGCTGAAATTCTCGAACACCTGGGGCAGCAATTCCTGCTCCATGGCGGAGAGCGACACGCCCTGCTCTTCTTCCGCAGCGCCTTCGCCGCCCTCGGCCTGCTCGCCCTCGGGCTTTTCTTCCTCGTCGAAATCATCCATGCCGCCGGCCTGCTCGCCGTCGCTGCCATAGGTGGCGTCAAGGTCGATCACCTCGCGCAGCATGATCTCGTTCTTCTGTAGCGCTTCGTACCAGGCGATCATGGACTCGATGGCGAGCGGGGATTCGCAGATGCCGCCGATCATCATCTCGCGGCCGGCCTCGATGCGCTTGGCGATGGCAATCTCGCCCTCGCGCGAAAGCAGCTCGACCGAACCCATTTCGCGCAGATACATGCGCACAGGATCGTCAGTACGACCGGTATCGTCGTCGTCGATGTTGCCGCCCGCTTCATATTCGGTGGCGCTTTCAATCGCCTCGGGCGCTTCCTCGACATCGTCTTCGCTGTCGACGAGCTGCACGCCCGCGTCGGTCAGCGCGGCCATCGAATCCTCGATCTGGTCGGAGGAGAAATCCTGCGCCGGCAGCGCCTTGTTCACTTCATCGTAGGTGAGGAAACCTTTTTCCTTGCCCTTGGCGACCAGTTTCTTGACGGTGGCCTCGAGCGAGCCCTTGGGCGCGGACTGCGCCTCGCGCGCCTCATCGGACTCCTTGCTCGCCGCAGCTTTCTTGCTGCTCGCGGATTTGGGCGCGGGTGTTTTGGCGACCGCGGCC
>CAZNYM010000050.1:7408-11817 GCA_964577255.1 uncultured Pseudobdellovibrionaceae bacterium
GCTTCACTGTCGCCTGAGTCTTGGCAGGAGTTTTGGCCGCGGCGCTCTTCGCAGGAGCAGCCTTGGCGGACGCCGATTTGGGAGTCGCTGATTTCGGGCTCATAAGGTTCTGGTCACCTGATTCACGGAATTAAAGGGTATTTTTAAAGAAAATCAAAGGCCTGTTTCAAGTCCTATTTCATCGGAACCCCGGTTTTCCGGGTTTTTTAACGACCACGGCTTGATTTAGGCCGTTTATCAGCCTTTGACAGCCCCGGCGCGCGCCGCCTGCAGGGCCAGGAGCCGACGTTCGTTTTCATCGCTGAAATCCTGCGCCAAAGCCGCGCCGGCCGCCCGGACGTCCCCCGCCAGACGGCGGCGCTGCAGTGCGCCGCACACGTCCTGCCAGCCCTTAAGAGCCTGATCTTCCCCGGCTTCGGGGCGGGCGAAGGCCGCGTGGGTATAGGTGGTTTCGCCCAGGACGATCCGGACATCCCCGGCGAGCGGCCCCGCTTCCAGATGCGCGATCAGCGGCGCAGGGTCCGGCGTATTGTTTTTCAGAATGTAATCGGTCACCGCCTGCAGAAGTTTCGCCAGCACCGGGCTGTCGGACGGCAGGCGTTCGAGATCGTCCTCAACCGCGCCGAAAAGGCCCGGATGGTTGATGAGCGTGGCCAGGAGAATGCGCAGGGCCATGACGTCCTGATCGCGCGCGGGCGCGCGCAGCGGCAAAGAGAGGCCCGGCGCAGCTGCCGCGCGGCGGCCGGAAGAGGGCTTCTCTCCTTTCGCGGGCGCGGCGCGGAAAGACTGGAAGGTTTTGTCGCGGAACATCTGGCGGTATTGCTGCTGCACGGTGCGGTCGGCGATGCGCGCCGTTTCTTCTTCGAGGATCTGCGTCAGGCCCGCGCGCGATTCCGGCGTGGCGAAGCTTTTGCCGGCGGTATGGTGGTTCCACAGGAACTCGACCAGCGGAATGGCCGCGCCCAGAACGGCTTCGAACGCGCCCTTGCCGCCCGTGCGGATCAGGCTGTCGGGATCTTCGCCCTCGGGCAGGAAGGAGAAAAGCGCCGTATGGTCGGGCTTGAGGAGCGGCATAAGGCGCTCGCACGCGCGCACGGCGGCGCGCCGCCCCGCTTCGTCGCCGTCGAAGCACAGGACGGGCGATTTCTCGCGCGCCGGGATCATCTTCCACAGCAAAGCGATCTGGTCCTCGGTCAGCGCCGTGCCCAAAGGCGCGACCGCGCCGTTCCACCCGGCCGCGCAGCAGCCGATGACGTCGACATAGCCCTCGACCACGATGACGGGCTGCCCAGCTGCCGCCGCCTGGCGCGCACGCGACTCGTTGAACAGCATGCGGCCTTTGTGAAAGAGCGCGGTCTCGCCGGAGTTGATGTATTTCGGTGGCTTCGACGCGCCGGGCGCGAGCGGACGCAGATGCTCGGGCAGCACACGCCCGCCGAACGCCACCACGCGCCCGCGGCGGTCGGCCACCGGAAACATCACGCGGTCGCGGAAAAAGGAATAAAGGCTCTGATCGCGCTCGGAACGGCGCACCAGGCCCGCCTCCATCATCTGCGCCGGGGTGTAGCCGGCTTCTTTCAGATGGGCGACGAGCGCCTGGCCATCCATGGGCGCATAACCCAGGCGGAAATTGACCGCGATCTCCCCTTCCAGCCCCCGCTCGCGCAGATAGGCGGCGGCATCGCGCCCGGCGGGCTTTTGCAGCTGGGCCGTGAAGAACGAAGCGGCATCGCCGAGAAGATTGTAGAGGCTTTTTTCCTGCTTCGATTGTTCGATCTCGCGCGGCGAGGCGCGCGGCACTTCCATGCCCGCCTGCGCCGCAAGCATCTCGACTGCTTCGAGAAAAGAGATGTTGCCGTGCTGCATGACAAAGCCGACGGCATCGCCGTGCGCGCCGCAGCCGAAGCAGTGATAAAACTGCTTTTCGTCGTTGATGTAGAAGGACGGCGATTTCTCGTTATGAAACGGGCAGCATGCCTTGAACTCCCGCCCCGCGCGCGCGAGCTTGACTTTCCGCCCGATGACCTCGGACAGGGTCAGGCGGTCGCGCAGCTCCTGCATGAAACGCGGTGGAATGGCGGACATGGCCGTACCTTAGCAGGAAGGTTCCGTTTAAAGCAAACCGGCGCGCTTACGCCGCCGACAGGCGTTCCTTGATCAGGCCGCTGGCTTTGCCCATGTCGAGCTTGCCGGCGTAGCGTGTCTTGAGCGCGCCCATGAGCTTGCCCATGTCCTTCACATCCTTGACCGACAATTCGGCGATCAGGCCGTCGATCACCTTGCGCACCTCTTCATCCGACATCTGCTGCGGCAGAAAACGCTTGATCACGCCTATCTCGTCGTTCTCACGCGCCGCCAGTTCTGGGCGGTTGGCCTTGGCGTAGGTTTCGGCCGATTCCTGGCGCTGCTTGATCATGGATTGCATCATCGTCATGATGGCCGCATCGTCGAGGCCGGTGGTGTTGCCCGAGGGGCGCAGCTCGATGTCCTTTTCCCGCAGCTTGGCGATGACAAGGCGCAGGGTGGCGGTGGTCAGTTCATCCTTGGCTTTCATGGCCTCGGTCAGGGAGCTTTTGAGCGTTTCCCTAATAGTCATAACGACCTCCTTGCATCGCGGGAAAAATCATGTCACAGAACTCACCATATATAGATTCCCGGTCCCGCTGTAAAACGGTGAAGTGATGCCCGAACCCGCCCCGCCCAGACCCCTCGCCGCCACAGCCGCCGTCATTCTGGCCGACGGCACCATTTTCTGGGGCCGGGGTTTCGGGGCGAAAACCAAAGCGGCGGGCGAAATCTGCTTCAACACCTCGATGACTGGCTATCAGGAGATTCTGACCGACCCGAGCTACGCCGGGCAGATCATCACCTTCACCTTCCCGCATATCGGCAATGTTGGCACCAACGCCGAGGACATCGAAACCGCGACGCCCGCCTGCCGCGGCTTGATCGTGCGCGAGGCTGTCACCGCCCCCGCCAACTGGCGCGCGGGCAACAACCTGCAGAGCTGGCTTGAAGCGCACGGCATTCCTGGCATCTCCGGGATCGACACGCGCGCCCTCACCCAGCATATTCGCGACAAGGGCGCGCCCACGGGCCTGATCGTGCACGCGGAGAATTTCGACATCGACGCGCTTAAAAAGGAAGCGGCGCAGTGGCCGGGACTCGAGGGCATGGACCTGGCGAAAGATGTTTCCTGCACCCAGAGTTATTCCTGGGATGAAATGTCATGGGCCTGGGGCAAGGGTTACGCGCGGCAAGACAAGCCGGCCTTTCACGTTGTCGCGATTGACTATGGCGCCAAGCGTAACATCCTGCGCTGCCTGGCTTCGGCCGGATGCAAGGTGACGGTCGTGCCCGCGAGCGCGAGCGCCGCCGACGTACTGCGCCATAACCCCGACGGCATCTTTCTCTCGAACGGCCCGGGCGATCCGGCCGCCACCGGCGTGTACGCGGTGCCGGTGATCCGCGAGCTTCTTAAAAGCGGCAAGCCTTTGTTCGGCATCTGCCTTGGGCATCAATTGCTGGCGCTGGCCCTGGGTGGCCAGACGGCGAAGATGCCGCTCGGACACCGAGGAGCCAACCATCCGGTCAAGGATCTTTCTACGGGTAAAGTGGAGATCACCAGCCAGAACCACGGCTTCCATGTGCTGCCGGGCAGCCTGCCGCCCGAAGCGGAAGCCACGCATGTCAGCCTGTTCGACGGCACCAATGAAGGGTTGAAGCTCAAGGGCAAGCCGGTCTTCTCGGTGCAGTACCACCCCGAGGCCTCGCCCGGCCCGCACGACAGCCATTATCTGTTCGAACGCTTCACTGCGCTGATGAAAGCGGCCTGATCAGGCCGGCAGCCACTCTTTTTCAAGCTGGTCGAGCGTGCCGTCCTTGATGGCGGTTCGCACTTCGCGCATCAGGCGGGTGATGACGGCGACATTGTGCTGGGTGATGATCTGCTGCGCCAGCAATTCATCCACCTTCAGCAGGTGATGCAGATAGGCCTTCGAGAAATCGTTCGAACACGGCAGGTTGATGCTGTCATCGAGCGGGGTCGGGTCGTCGCGGTAGCGGGCGTTGCGCAGGTTGATGCGTTCCTCGGCGCTGCCGCGCACCAGCGCCCAGCCGTGGCGGGCGATGCGCGTAGGGGAGACACAATCAAAAGTGTCGATGCCCATGCGCACACAGGAAAACACATCGGCAATCCTGCCGATCCCGAGCAGATGCACCGGGCGTTCGGGATGGATCTGCTTCGTGTGCCAGGATACGATCTCATGAAACTGCTCCTGCGAGCCGCCGAGCGAGCCGCCAATGGCCGTGCCGAAGAACGGGCGATCGCGCGTCCAGGCGCAGCTGGCCGCCCGCAGATCCTCGTATACTCCGCCCTGGACGATGCCGTAAAGCGCCTGCCTGCCGTC
>CAZNYM010000051.1:0-11511 GCA_964577255.1 uncultured Pseudobdellovibrionaceae bacterium
GTTGCCGTTCATGTTGACGACGTTTCCCGAGCGCAGGTCCTGAGCGAATTTCATGATTTTAAATCCTTACTTTGTCATCTGGCTTTCTATAAAGCGGAGCAGACGGGTGGCCAGATCGCTCGTCTTCTCCTGCCGCGCCGCCCAGTCCCGGGCATGGACGCTTAGGGCGGGGAGGCTTTCGTAAAAAGCGGTGAACGCTTCCCCACAGCGGGGGGATTGATTCCACATCAGCGTGAATTGTGCAAGAGATTCCGCGTCTTGAGCCGCCATTCCGGCCTTGTAACAGGCCAAAAAGGCCGCAAGCTTGGGAATATGGGCGGCTTTTTCCTGCTTATAGATATCCCAGACCAAAGGCCGCCCGGCCCACAGGGCCCGCACCAGCGAATCCTCGCCGCGCACGAAATTCAGACCGCAGGTCCATAACAGCCGGTCGTAACCGGGCTGTGGCAGGAACGGGGTTTCGTGCACAAACCCGGGCCGGACGTCCGGCAGGGGCGCGGCCCCGGCCGGCACGAACAGGCGGACGGGTTTCCCGGCCAGAGCCTGCAGCAAAGCGGGCACCGGCGCGGCCGGGTAGCAGAACAGGCTGATGTCGAGGATGGCGGGATCAAGCGGCGGCAGATCCCAGCGCGCGCGCCATTCATTCTGGGCCCCGGTATCGGCCTGAAAAGCGTCGCGGTCCCGGGCCAGCCCGTCCTCGCGTACGAGGCCCCCTGTACGCTCTGTAAATCCCGGAAAGAAAAGGGTTTTCATCAGACCGTTGGTAGGGTGTACGGAAGGGTGCGCGTGCCGGGTTTCGACCCAGTCCTCGGCGCTCAGATACTCAAGGTCGATCCATACCGGCGCCGGGGCGGCTTTGATCATTTTTTCGACCACGAAGTCGGGAAGATCGCAGGCGAAAGCCTCGATCACCGCCCGGCCCGACGCGCCGTAAAGTGCGGGCAGCGTCGCCTCGTCCCAGCGCAGCACAATGACGCCCTCTATCTCCTGAACCGCGGCATTTTGCTGCACCCCGGGCCGCAGCCGGGCGAAGGCCGCCAGATCGTCGACGATCAGGCGCGCGGCCCATCCCCGCTCGGCCGCGAGCTGCCGCGCCAGACGCCAGCAAACGCCGATGTCGCCGTAATTATCGACGACACGGCAGAAAATATCGATGCTGCTTTGCTGCGGGCTCATTCATACTGGCGGACCAGCCGGTCGAGCAACCGCACGCCGAATCCGGTCGCCTGTTTGGGTGCCAGCGGCTTGTCGGCATGGACCCAGGCCGTGCCCGCAATATCCAGGTGCGCCCAGGCGGTTTTGTCCTCGACGAAATGCTCGAGGAACCCCGCCGCCGTGCACGAGCCGGCGTTGCGCCCCATGGTGCTGGTATTGCGCAGATCGGCCACCGAACTTTCCATACTCTTCTTAAAGGCCGGGTCGAGCGGCATGCGCCAGAGTTTTTCGCCTGTACCTTCGGAAGCCGCATCCAGCTTCTTCCAGAGCGCGTTATCATTGGCGTATGTGCCGCAGTACTCCTGCCCCAAAGCCACCAAAACCGCGCCTGTCAGGGTAGCCAGGTCGATCATGACCGCCGGTTTGTACGTGCGCTGGATATAGGTCATGGCATCTGCCAGCACCAGCCTTCCCTCGGCATCGGTATTCAGGACCTCGATGGTCTTACCTGACAGGCTTCTGACAATATCCGAAGGCCTGTACGCCCGGTCGGAAGGCATGTTTTCCGCGAGGCCGATGATCGCCACCACATCCGCCCTGGCCTTGCGTACGGCCAGAGCGCGCATCAGGCCGACCACCGCCGCCGCGCCGCCCATGTCGAATTTCATCTCCTCCATACCAGCGGCGGGCTTGATGCTGATGCCGCCGGTGTCAAAGGTGATGCCCTTGCCGACGAAGGCCAGGCGCGGACCCTTCTGGCGGCCTTTCCAGTGCATGACGACCGCGCGCGGCGGGAAGGCCGAACCCTGGCCGACCGCCATGTGCGCGCCGAAACCGGCTTTTTCCAGCTTTTTATCGTCCAGCACCGTGACCTCGACCCCGAGCGGCGCCAGTTCCGCTTTCACCCGGCGGGCGAAGCTGTCGGGGTAAAGCACGTTGGGCGGCTCGTTCATCAGGTCGCGAGCCCAGAAGACCCCTTCGGCCAGGCCCTGCAGGGGTTTGAAGGCCCGCGCGGCGCCGGCGGCCGTGGCGGTCGCGACCGCGAGCGATTCGGGCCGGCCCGGCACGTCGTCCTTGTCCTTCTTTTTACTTTTGTAGCGGTCAAAGCGATAAGAGCGCAGCAAAAATCCGGAGGCCAGGCGCGCGGCGGCTTCATCACCGGAAACCTTGCGGGAGGCTTTTAAGTCGTCGCTTTGCAGTGTGATTTTCACGCCACCGGCGGCGCAAACCGCAGCATAAATTTTGCCCCCCAGCTCCTCCCATTCCTGGCCGCTCAACCCCGCCGGATTGCCCGTCCCGGCCAGGACCACGCGGGCATATTTCCGGCCCCCGGGGGCGATCACGCCGATCTTGCCCGCCTTGCCCTTGAAATCCGGGTGGGTCGCCAGGTAGCGCGTCAGCATCCCGCCGCTGTCCTTGTCGAAGGCCTGTGCCGCCGGGCCGGGCCTGCCGCCCGCGCGCAGGGTCAGGATCAGGGTGTCGGCGTTGGCGGCCGGGGATTTGACGAAAGATACGGATAGCATGGCAGCCTCCTGAGGACAAAGTTATCCGGGTGAATTCTTTTATTTTCCGGGAATAGACTATAGGATGCCGGCTGTGAAAGCGACAGCCCCGATCATCAGCCGCTATGTTTTTCGCAATCTTGCCATCGCCACGGCCGTAATCGCCCTGGCACTGGCGGGGATCATCCTGTTAACCCAGTCCCTGCGCTTCCTCGAACTGATCATCAGCGCCGGGGCCTCGGGCGGGACGTTCTTCATGCTCAGCCTGCTGGCGCTGCCGCGCTTTCTCGAGGTCATCCTGCCGGTCGCTCTGCTGACCGCCATCCTGTTCGTCTACAACCGCATGGCGCTCGATTCGGAGATGACGGTGCTGCGCAGCGTCGGCTTTTCCCCGCTGCGCCTCGCGCGCCCGGCGCTGGCCCTGACGGGGGTCGTGGTGTTGCTGCTGTTCGCGGCCACGTTCTGGCTGTCGCCGCTTTCCGTCAGCAGCATGCAGCAGCTGCGCCAGGTGATTAAAGCCCAGTATTCCGTGATGCTGTTCCGCGAAGGCGTGTTCAACGCGCTGGGGCCGGGCCTGACGGTTTTTGTGCGCAAAACCGAGCCTAATGGCGAGCTGCGCGGCCTGATGATCCACGATTCGCGCCCGCCGCGCCCGGGCGATGCAGCCAGCAAGGCACCGCGCGAGGGCCCCGTGACCATCCTCGCCCAGCGCGGCACGCTGGCAGTGACGGCGCAGGGACAGGAAGTGATCGTCTATGATGGTTCCCGCCAGTCGCTCAATCCCGACAACGGCGCCCTCAACCGCCTGGATTTCAGCCGCTACACCATCGACCTACCCGAGGCCAGCAACCCGGTGCGCCAGCGCTGGCGCGAGCCCGAGGAGCGCACCTTCTGGGAATTGCTGCACCCCGACCCGCTCGACGCCCGCGACGTCAAAAGCCGCCGCGACTTCACCGCCGAGCTGCACCGGCGGCTGATCAGCCCCTTCATCGCCCCGGTGTTCGCGGTGACGGCGCTGTGCTTCATGCTGTTCGCCTCGGGCGAACGGCGCGGCCAGAGCCGCCGCATGATCTTGGCCGTCCTGTGCTGCCTGGCGGTGCAGGCCGCCTATATGGCGCTGTTCCAGAAAGCCGCCGACAGCGTGATCGCCCTGCTGCTGATGTATGTCGCAGTGCTGGGGCCGCTCGGGCTTGGGCTGGCGGTGCTGGCGGGCCATCTCGACCCCGCTGCGATCCCGCGCTTTTTTGCGCAGCAAAGGCGGGCGCCATGACCCTGGGCCTGCGCTCCTGCCGCGTGCTGAACCGCTATCTGGCGGGACTTTACCTGCGCAACCTGCTGATCGTCGTGCTGGCGCTGCTGGCGGTCATCTACATGTTCGACACGCTGGAATTGCTGCGCCGGGCCAGCAAGCAGGACGGCGTTCCTACTGGGCTGGTCCTGACCATGGGGCTCCTCAAGCTGCCCGACGTAGGCCAGCAGCTTTTCCCCTTCGGCGTGCTGTTCAGCGCGCTGTTCACCTTCTGGCAGCTCACGCGTCGGCACGAGCTGGTGGTGGTGCGGGCTGTCGGGCTGTCGGCATGGCAGTTCCTGCTGCCGGTGCTGGCGACCGCCTTTGCTGCGGGCGTGCTGCTAAGCACCGTGATAAACCCGATGGGCGCCCTGCTGCTGAGCCGGTACGAGCAACTGGAAAGCGAACATCTCAGCCTGCGTAAAAGCCAGGTCACTTTGCTGCGCGAGGGGCTGTGGCTGCGCCAGACCGGGGAGGGCGGGCATGTCATCCTGCACGCCGCCAAGGTCAGCCTGCCGGCCTGGGAGCTGCAGGATGTGATGGTGCTGTATTTCAATGGCCAGGACGAGCTAGCCCGCCGCCTGGACGCCAAACGCGCCCGCCTGGAGCCACAGCAATGGGTGTTCCAGGACGTCCTGAGCCACTACCCGCGCCAGCAGCGGGGGGAAAAAATGGCGCTGGTCATCCTGCCTACCGATCTGACGGCCGAGGAGATTGAGGAAAGCTTCGCCAACCCGGAGGCGCTGTCCTTCTGGAAGCTGCCCGGCTTCATCCATACCCTTGAGGAAACAGGCTTCGATGCCGCCCGCGTGCGTGTTTATTTTCAGAATCTTATCGCCCAGCCGGTACTGTTCGTAGCCATGATCTTCCTGGCCGCCGCCGTGGCCCTGCGCCCGCCGCGGCAGCGCAATCCGCTGGGGCTGATCCTGGCGGGCGTGCTGGCGGGATTTTTTGTCTTCTTCCTGTCGAATTTCCTGCAGGCCCTGGGCGCCACGCACCAGATCCCCGTGCTGCTGGCGGCCTGGGCCACACCGCTTGTGTGCCTGCTCCTGGGCGCGACAGCGGTGATGAGCCTCGAGGACGGATGATGATATTTTTGCAACAACTCCCAGTTTTTGCACCCCGGGTGATTGACCGCCCCGGAATCCCGATATAACCATTGGAAAGTAAAGGATTCTTGGCTCGCAAACGGCGGTACGGCCCGGCTTTACCGCCCGGACGTTAACCAAGTTGTAAGCCAAAGCTGATTTACTCCTGTATGGGACCTTGGGCCTGACCCGGGGAAGATATTGGAAATTCAACACTTGCGTCTTACGGATGGCACCATGTTCCAGCTTTTTCAAAAACCGACCCGCCTGCTTCTGAGCGCCCTTTTTTGTGCAGGCCTGGCTGCCTGCTCCACGACCGGTACGGGCGACAGCGCCGAGATTTACGACCCGATGGAGGGTTTCAACCGCGGGGTTTTCGCCTTCAACGAGGCCGTGGACGATGTGCTGATCGAGCCGGTGGCCCGCGGCTACCGCTATGTGACGCCCCAGCCCGTGCGCACGGGCGTGACCAATTTCCTGCGCAACCTGCGCAGCCCGCTGATCGTCGCCAACCAGTTGCTGCAGGGTGACATCGGCGGCACCGGCGAAGGCATCGCCCGCTTCGCCATCAACAGCACCGTGGGCGTGGTCGGTCTGATCGACGTCGCCGCCATGGCGGGCATGCCTTACGAACCCGAGGATTTCGGCCAGACTCTGGGTGTCTGGGGCGCCGGGCACGGATTCTATGTGGTTCTGCCTCTGATGGGCCCCTCCTCGCTGCGTGACGCGGTGGGCATGGCGGTCGACAGCTACGCCGATCCCCTGCGCATCTACCTCTTCAACACCGACAACGAGGGCTGGCACTACGCCCGCATCGGCCTAAGCGCGCTCGACCAGCGCACCGAACTTCTGGACGCGCTTGAGGACCTGCAGAAAAACTCGCTGGATTACTACGCCGCCCTGCGCAGCGCCTACGTTCAGCGCCGCGAGGCCCAGGTCAGCGACCAGGGCACCGGCAGCCTGAGCGCCGGGCCGGCCATCCCCGATTATGACGAAGGTGCCGAATAAGGCCCGGATTCATGATTGTTAACAATACGGAAGACGGGGCTGTGGAAGGCCCCGTCTTTTTTGTCAAGTTCATGGAATTTCTTGATAATATACGGTCTTTATGCCAAAGATTTTCCCCATTGATGACCTAGATTGAATTGGTAGCCACGGCTGTAGAAGGACTTTGCCGCAGCATGCGCAGAAGCGTTGAAACGATGCCCGACACAAGAACCCTCCTGCCTCTGGGGGTGTTTTTGTTCCTGTTCTGCCTGTTCCCGGTTCAGGCCCGCGCTTTCGATTCCGGCTTCAGCGCCGCTTATTTCTCCCCCGCTCTCTACGACAGCCCGACCGGCGCCTATGTCCACCGCGCCAACGGCGGCAATGTCGGCCCGGGCGCGCAGAAATTCATCGAAGGCATGGCCAGCCGCGCGCTGGATTTCCTGGGAAACGCTACGATGAGCCAGGATCAGAAGAAGGATCACTTCCGCAAGCTCCTGCTCGACAGCTTTGATCTTGAAACCATCGGGCGCTTCACGCTCGGGCGCTACTGGCGCACATCCACCCCGGCGCAGCAACAGGAATACCAGAAACTGTTCCGCAACATGGTGGTTGAGGTCTATGCCACGCGCTTCGGCGAATACAAAGGCCAGAAATTCGAAGCCCGCTCCTTCCGCGTCGACAACGACAGCGACACCATCGTCACCTCCTTCATCATCCCCGACAGCGGACCGGAGGTGCAGGTCGACTGGCGCGTGCGCTATAAGAACGGGCGCTACCAGATCGTCGATGTCATCGTTGAGGGAGTCAGCATGTCAGTGACCCAGCGCTCCGACTTTTCTTCTGTGATCCAGCGCGGCGGCGGCGACGTGCAGGTGCTGCTCACCTACCTCAAGAACCAGTAAACATCCTTATGAATTGCGCAGCAGGATCTGGGTCGAGGCCATGTCGACCGACTGCGTCATGACCGTCTGGCTGCCGGTGAACATCTGGCTCATGACGGTTTCAGGCAGGCCCTGAGCACCTTCGTTGAAAGTCTTCACGTTGCTGCCGATCCAGCGCAGGATGCGCGTGGGGATCAGGTCGATCAGCTTGAACGACGCCAGGCCCAGCAGATAGACGATGATCGCGTAAATGATCATAAAAAAGAACATATCGGCCTGGGCGCGGATATAGCGTATGCCGCCCAGGGCCGTATCGGCGGGATTGGCGGCGGGCGAGCCGGCCGCAGGGATCTTGTAGCCGGAAACGTTCGATACCACCTCCGGCCAGATGTCGTGCAGAACGCGCACCTGGGTCGTGTAGATGATCACGGCGGCCATAAGCCCGAAGACAATCAGGATCGGGCGGATGAAAATCTCGAACAGCAGGTAATAGCCATTCATGCCGGCGGGGCCGGGAATGCCCTCGCCGTCGATGCGGATATGCGCGATCGCCCACAAGGGCGCACCAACCATGGCTTCGAAGATCGACTTCACCCAGTTGGTCGCGGCGATGAAGAAATAGATGAACGGCAGGAAGGGCAGGACGTAATAAAGCAGGAACCCGACCGACAGGCCGATCACGCCGATCTGGACTGCAAAACCGGACGCTGCTGATCCAACGGTAGTGATGACGTTCGAGCTGAGCAGATTCCCAAGTCCACCCAGGACTTTACCGCCAATGGCGTAGCCGAAACTGCTGACCGAGTGTTCGATCAGCCCGCGGCCGATCGACACCAGCTGCACGAGCGGGTGGACGTTCACGTTGTCGCGCATGCTGATGAGACCGTCGAGGCCGAACAGCATGCGCATGGCGTCGATCAGGAAGTTGCTGCTCGAGGGCGTATACTGGTCGGCCCACAGTTTCTGCGCTTCAAAGAACAGGTTGGCGAGTTCGTAGTCCAGGCGGCTGCTGAGTGGTACTTCCTGGCCCTGCTTCTGTCCTTTGCCCAGAATGGGGCGATAGCGCGTCGGGCCGGTGATGTCGCCGTCGTTCTGCTTCTTGAACTCCAGAACTTCCTCCATCACCTGCGGGTAACGGCGCGGCGTGGGCAGGTTGAAGGTGGCGGAAATCATGCTGCCGTTCATCTGCGCCAGCGTGTTGTACCAGATGCCGCCGCCGGCCCAGCCGTAACGGTCAAAGTTCTGGTTGTATGTGGCGTAGGCGACCTGCCGCTGCACGGCGGTGGGTACCAGGGGCTCGGCGGCATCCGTCATCATCAACCGGTTGAAATAGGCCATAATGGCCTGTACCGTGGCCGCCGTCGGCTGCGGCAGCGTCGGATCACGGTTGGGCAGGCTGGAAAGCCGCGCCCGCGCCATGTTTTCCGCCGCCGGTATGATGTTGACCGCGTCGCCCCACAGCGCCCGGACCAGGCCGCCGAAGACCCAGGTATCGGAAGCGATCATCCCTTCCTGCAGGTAACGCGGGCCGTCCTGCTGCACATCCTGGATGGTATAAGTCAGCTCGCCGCACAGCGGTTTGATGAAGCCGGTTTCATCGCGGTAGTTGAGAACGTTCTCCTCGCCGAAGCGGATCGTGATCGGGTTGTTCTCCGAAAAAGCCAGCAGCTGCGTCAGGTTGGCCGCGCCCGCCTGACCCAGGCGGATAGGTGCCTTGTTGGGGTACACGACAAAGGGCTGTATATCCGTTCCCGGATAAAGCAGGGCATAAGCCTCGCGGCAGACGCGGGCGACGAAGATGAACTCAGCCAGGTTGTTGATGTCGGGCGCGTTCGGCGTGGCGATCAGCGTGTTGGCGGGGCCGATCGGCGTGACAGCCGTCGCGCGCAGCTGGGCGTTGAGCTGGAGCCAGGCGTTGGTGGCCAGGTTCGATCCCCACTTGGCGCTTTGCAGCGTGATCAGCTGCGCCCAGTTGAAAACCGGATTTGCCATGTTGCCGTAAGGTACAGGGGTCAGCAGCGCAAACGCCAGGATCAGGCGCAGGGGCGCCATCAGCTTGTTGAAACGCTGGCCGAAGGGCATGCCGGTCTTGGCGGTTTCACCCACCACGGCGATGACGAAATACAGAATGATGATGAATGCCACCATCATCAGGCCCAGATTGTAGTAATAGAACATCTGGTGCAGGCCCTGATGGAACGGCGTCGGGAACGGGGCGAAAGCAGCGTCGGTCGCGTATTTGGAATTGAAGAATCCGGGCAGGCCGAACACCTGGTCGAGCATCGAAAAGGCGATATCGTCCCGCGGCGCGACCGGGCGGAAGAAAACGTTGAGATAGCCGGCGCTCATGGCGTGCGCGGCCGGGATGAAGAGCGCCATGAAAGCCAGCGCAAACTGCCCTGCCAGCAGGAATACGGCCAGCAGAATGGCATAGAAGACGATGACCTGGTCGATATGGTCGCGGGTATAGCGCACCCGGCGCCCGGCCTCGGCGACGACGTGGCGGATGCCGAAACGGCCGTAATTAGCGGGCTGGAAATACGGGTGCGCGTCGGGCAGCAGACGCGCCGCGCGGAAGGCGCAGGCCATCATCAGCGCCACGGTCGAGAAACCGGACGTGATAATCTCCCTCACCCGCGGCACGATGCCGGGGAGCAGGAAATAATTTACGACGGCTTTGGTTCCGGGGCCCATGACCTGTTTCGCTTACGATCCTTCCTTCATGACGTCTTTTACGGCAGCGCCGGTGGACTTGGCCGCCTGCATGCCCTGCTGCGAAGCTTCCACCAGTTTGCTCGAAATAAAGCCGGCTTTAAAGGCCGAACCGGTAATAAGCCCCTCCACCTCATCCGGGTTGCGGTCGCCAAAGGTGGCGACGCTGGCGCCGATCCAGCGCAGGATGAAGTCGGGCACGGTATCGACCATCTTGAAGCTGGCGGTGGCGAACAGATAGACGAGGAAGGCATAGATCACCGTGAAAAAGATCTGGTCGATGGCGCCACGCAGGTTGAAAATATTTCCCGTATCCCCTTGTGTCGTGACCCCGGCGGCGGTGGCCTTGTCGAAGCCGGCCAGGTTGCTGACCACAAGCGACCATATCTCATGCAGGACGGCAATCTGGGCGGTGAATATGGCGATGCAGCCCAGCATGCCGAAGACGATCAGAACCGGACGCAGGAAAATCTCCAGAATCAGGTAATAACCGTCCATGCCGGGGCGCGAAGGCAGGCCGTCGCCGTCGATATGCAGGTGCGCAAGCGCCCAAAGCGGTACGCCGACGATCGCCTCGAAAACACCCTTGATCCAGCCGCCGACCGCGAACAGAAAGTAAATAAAAGGCATGAAGGGAATGATGTAATAAAGCAGGAACCCGACCGTCAGGCCCACCATCGCCATTTTCGAAGCGATGCTGCTGATGGCTTCCGCCATATGGCCGATGGCGGGATAGCCAAACAGGCTGGCAAACCCGCCCATGCCGGCCATGAACGAAAACCCAAGGTTGCGGATGGCCGATTCGAGGATCGAGCGCCCCACGATCGAAAGCTGCGCCAACGGGTGGATGTTGTTGTTGGTGACCATGCTGAACAGCGCGTCCGTACCGAACAGAAGATTGACGACGTCGACGAAGATATTGCCCGAGGGTTTGACCGGGCCCACGGCGTCTTTCCACACCTGCTGCGCCTCATAAAGCGTGCGCGCCACCATCATGTCGCGCGGGTTGGAGAAGGTGATGGGGCTGCCGTCGGCGCGGAAAGGCTTGAAACGCTCCTGCGGGATGATGTTCTTGTCGGTCTTTTTCTTCTCTTTATAGACCGTTTCCATCACCTCGGGGTATTTTGTAGCGTAGGGCATGGCGTAAATCGCCGAAATCAGGTTGCCGTTCATCTCCGCCACGCGCGTGAACCACATACCCGCCCCGCCCCAGCCATTGACGAAAATGTTGGGCGTCCAGTTCGCCTGGCGCTGCCTGGTCACCGCCTGGTCCACCAGGTTGTCGGCATAAAGCCGGTACTGATTTTTCATGGCGTCAAGTTCGTTGGCCGTCGCCAGGGTCAGCGTCGGGTCGTGGTTCGGATCGACTGAAGCCGTGCGGCGCACGACGCGATCGGCAATGTCGCCCATTGATACGGTGCCCCACATGGTCTGGGTTGCATCGCGCGCCGACGGCCACATCAGGTTGGCCACCAGCATATAATAAGACATCGTCGCCCAGTTCGAGCCCGGCGAGCGTTGCGTCGTGGGATCCTGGGTCGTCGGAACGTCGGGAACCTCGATCTTTATCTCTCCGCAATAGGGGCGGATATGGCCGGGGAAAGATGTGTGCACCGGGCTGTTGTTGGCGTTTGACGCGAACTCGCCGAAAACGATGCGGATATCGTTGTTGTTGGAATAGGACAAGGCGCCCGCCACCCCGCCACTGTCATAAAATGTTACCGGCGCGGCGGCGACGGCCGGCCACAGCTCTACTGATGGCGTGGCGACATTGCTCGAATTGATGAGCCAGGCGCGAATGTTGCGGCCGTTCAGCAGCGCTTCGGCCCGGACGCAGGTGGCGACCACCGTGCCAAATTCAAGAATCGAGTTGACGGGCGGTGCCTTGGGCCGGCCGA
>CAZNYM010000052.1:0-11314 GCA_964577255.1 uncultured Pseudobdellovibrionaceae bacterium
CCGGCCCCGACGATCACGACGTCATACTCCATGGTTTCGCGGTCTGGGCGCACGGCCGTGGGCACGGTGGCAATCCTCCATTGTCAGCCGCCTACTCTATCTTATAATAGGCCCCATCGAAAACCGGGAATTTATGACCAACCTTACTCCGCATCAGCTGCGCGCGGCGCTTGAATGGCATCTGGAAAATGGTGCCGACGAACCGCTGGCCGACAGCCCCGGCCAGATGACGCGCCCACGCGAAAACGCCGACAACGCACCCGTGGTCGTGCCCTTCGCGCCCCTGCCGCGCACATCCGTTACAACCTCCACGCCGGCGGAGGAACAGGAACTACTCGGCACCGCTGCTTTACGGGATCGGGCGCGGGCCTGCGCGCAAAAGGCGCAGACGCTCGACGAGCTGCGCACCGCGCTCGCCGATTTCGACGGGCTCGATATCAAAAAGACCGCGACGCAGATGGTATTCAGCGACGGCAATCCGCGCGCGCCCGTCATGGTGGTGGGCGAAGCGCCGGGCGCGGACGAAGACCGCATCGGCAGGCCCTTCGTCGGCGTGAGCGGCCAGCTGCTCGACCGCATCCTCGCCTGCATCGGCCTCGACCGCGCGCAGGACGACCCGGCGCACGCCGTCTACATCGCCAACATCCTCAACTGGCGGCCGCCCGGCAACCGCACCCCCACGCCGCAGGAAACCGACATCAGCCTGCCCTTCATCGAACGACACATCGCGCTCGCGCAGCCGCGCTTCCTCGTTCTGGCCGGGGGCGTGTCGGCCAAGACGCTGCTGCGCTCGGACGAAAGCATCTCGCGCCTGCGCGGCCGCTGGCATGCCTTCACCCCGCTCACGCCCGGCGTGGCGCCGGAAGGGTTCAGCGTGCCCGCGCTCGCCACCTACCACCCCTCCTACCTCCTGCGCACCCCATCGCAGAAAAAAGCGGTGTGGCAGGACATGCTGATGCTGCAGGCGCGGCTGCGGGATTGATGATATATGAAGAGGGCCCTTCTTATTCTGGCCTTGCCTTTAATAGCTGCAATACTAGATCAGTAACGCACATGACCGAAATATCTCTAGAATTAGCCAATAAACTGTTCAATTTGGCAAACTTAGCACTAATCTTAGGTGCTGTGTTTGTACTGTTTGGCACATGGGGCACGATAAAGACCGCCGCAATTAAAGAGCGTTACGGCAACGAAAGAATCTCCAAGAACGAAGCAGATACCGCACGTGCCAATGCTGAAGCTGCAGAAGCAAATGCACGTGCAGAAAAGGCTAAGCTAGAGACTGAAAGAATAAAAAAGGAAGTGGCTTGGCGTACAATCTTCCCAGAAACCGCTCTAGCGTTAGAGAAGGTTTTAATAACAAAACCAGGTTCAGTTAATTTGAGATATACGCAAGGCGACCCAGAGGCTTTATTTTTTGCCGCACAGTTTGGAAATATCTTGAAGAAGGCTGGTTGGGAAGTTTATCCAGGAGCCGTTCTTGCTAATAATGCGCTTGTATTTGGTATTGTTCTTCCAACCCCTAGTGGCGATGATGCCGAAAAATTACGAGAAGCGCTTACCTCAGCGAGTATTCCGTTTGCAACTGGTAGCTTTCCGCAAGGGTCTGAAGTGAATGCGCATAGACACCCCAACGCACCCACGCTCATGGTTGGATCACGACCGCCGTTACAGTTTCAGTAATAGGACTATATTCCTACAACCGCGCCCCGCCGTCAACCCCGACCGATTCGCTTTCGCGGCAGCGAACGGTTGAAAAATTCAAAGGTTAATAAAATAAAATCAATGACTTGACCCCGTTTCGTGGACATTTTCGCCGCGATCGGCTATGACTGTGGCCATCATGCAAGCGACCGTAAAGACGACGACACGCATGGCGGCCCCCCGGTGGTTGGGCCTCCTGCTGGGTGTCGGCCTCCTGATAGCGGCCCAGCCCGCCGCCGCGGGCAGCCTGGCGGTGCCTTTGCCCGGTCACAAGCCCGCGGCCGCCGCCGCGCCGCGTCTGACCGGCCTGGCTGATCTCAGCCGCGCCCTCATCGACACTTATGCGCCTTTGCCCGCAGTGCTGGGCCTCGCGCCCGCCGCCGAGCCCGAAGCGGCCGCCCTTCTGGCCTACGGCCTGCCGCCCTTGCCGCCGCGCAAGCCGGCCGCGCCGCAGAACGAAAAATCCGCCGCCGCCCGCGACCTGCCCGCGCAGGTCAAAGGGGATGTCGCCGCCGGCAGCCCGACCAGGGCGCTCAAGCGCCTGCAGAACGCCGCCCCCTCGCGCGAGCGCGACCAGCTCCAGGCCCAGGTCGCGCGTGGCTATCTCCAGGCCGGCAAAGTCGTGCAGGCGTTCGAGGTCGCGCGCGAAGCCGCTTTCCGCTCCGGCCATCTGGTGCCGCAGGCGGGCTGGATCGGCGGCCTGGCCGCCTGGCGCATGGGCCGCTACGAAGACGCCGCCCAGCTGTTCGAATCCTCCGCCACCGCCCTCAAGGCGTCGCCGTGGCAGGTGTCGGCCGGCGCCTACTGGGCGTCGCGGGCGCACATGCGCGCGCACAACCCGCAGCAGGTGTCGTTCTGGCTCGAGAAAGCCGCCGCACATCCGCGCACCTTCTACGGCCTGATCGCGACCCGTGCTCTCGGCCGTGATTTCAATTTCAACTGGAACAGCCCGAGCCTGAGCAAGGACCAGAAGGCGATGCTGCTGGCCGATCCGTCGATCCGGGCGGCGCTGCTCGCCGCCGAGCAGGGCGAACGCCGCCGCGCCGAGAAGGACCTGCGCCGCCTGAGCAAGAACGCTAATCCCGCGCTCAAGCACGCTCTCATGACCTACGCCGAGCAGGCGCAGATGCCGGGCCTGGCCATGACCCTGGCCGAAACGATCGGCTTCGCCGACGGCCGCACGATGGACGCCGCGCTTTACCCGATCAGCCCGTGGAAGCCGCTCGGCGGCTACAAGATCGACCGCGCACTGATGCACGCCATCATCCGCCAGGAATCGCGCTTCAACCCCGCCGCCGAAAGCCACCGCGGCGCCCGCGGCCTGATGCAGCTGATGCCCGCCACCGCGCGCGACACCGCCCGCGCCGACGCGCCGGCGCTGCACGACCCCGCCGTCAATCTCGAGATCGGCCAGAAATACATCGAAAAACTGCTGATGCAGGATCATGTCGAGGCCGAGCTGTTCTCGCTGGTCGTCGCCTACAACGCCGGGCCCGGCAACCTGCGCCGGTGGAAGAAGGAGCTGGCCGACGTCGCCGACGATCCGCTGCTGTTCATCGAAAGTCTGCCGATGGCCGAGACCCGCGCCTACACCGAGCGCGTGATGGCCAATTACTGGATCTACCGCCTGCGCCTGCGCCAGCCGGTTCCCTCGCTCGACGCCGTGATCGAAGGGCAGTGGGCGCAGTACGCGCCGCTCGACGGCGTCAAGCAGGCCGGCATACCCGCGCCCGCCGCCTTCCGTCTTGCCGAACTCGACCTGTTCCGCTGAGATTTCCGGCATATTCGGTTGTAAGCGCCGGGGGAAGGCATTAATATCCCCCGGTAATTCCCGTATATAATGACAGGCCCGCGTACCATGACCAGAACCGTTCAGGACATCCGCAGCGAATTCTTAGGCTTCTTCCAGAAAAAGGGGCATGAAGTCGTGGCCTCAAGCCCGCTCGTGCCGCAGAACGACCCCACGCTGATGTTCGCCAATTCCGGCATGGTGCAGTTTAAAAATGTGTTCACCGGCGCGGAAAAACGTCCTTACAAGCGCGCTACCACGGCGCAGAAATCGGTGCGCGCGGGCGGCAAGCATAACGACCTCGACAATGTCGGCTACACTGCGCGCCACCATACCTTCTTTGAAATGCTGGGCAATTTTTCCTTCGGCGATTATTTCAAGGAAGACGCCATCGCGTTCGCCTGGGAACTGGTTGGCAAAAACTTCGGCATGAATAAGGATCGCCTGCTGGTCACCGTGCACTCTTCCGATGAGGAAGCCGCCGCCCTCTGGCGCAAGGTTGCAGGTTTTTCGGACAACAAAATCATCCGCATCAACACCAATGACAATTTCTGGATGATGGGCGACACCGGCCCCTGCGGACCCTGCTCCGAGATTTTCTACGACCAGGGTGACAAGCTCGCAGGCGGCCCGCCCGGTTCCGCCGATCAGGACGGCGACCGCTTCCTCGAGTTCTGGAACCTCGTGTTCATGCAGTTCGAGCAGGAACCCGACGGCAAGGGCGGGCACATCCGCAAACCTCTGCCCAAACCCTCGATCGACACCGGCATGGGGCTTGAACGCATCGCCGCGCTGCTGCAGGGCAAGACTTCCAACTACGATATCGACCTGCTGCGCTCGATCATCGAGCATTCGGCCGACCTGACTGGCGTTGCGCCCGACGGGCCCCAGGCCGCCAGCCACCGCGTGATTGCCGATCATTTGCGCTGCTCCGCCTTCCTGCTCGCCGATGGCGTGATGCCCTCGAACGAAGGGCGCGGCTATGTGC
Organism: uncultured Pseudobdellovibrionaceae bacterium; assembly: GCA_964577255.1. Taxonomy (GTDB): domain Bacteria; phylum Pseudomonadota; class Alphaproteobacteria; order Micavibrionales; family Micavibrionaceae; genus Micavibrio_C. The sequence continues at coordinate 4,482 of CAZNYM010000052.1, forward strand.
TTCGCCGCATCATGCGCCGCGGCATGCGCCATGCGCATATTCTGGGCGCGAAGGATCCGCTGATGTACCGCCTGCTGCCCACGCTTGTGAGCATGATGGGCGAAGCCTATCCGGAACTTAAACGCGCCGAACCGATGATCGGCGAAATGCTCAAGCTCGAGGAAACGCGCTTTAAAAAGACGCTCGACACCGGCCTGCGCCTGCTTGATGAGGAGACGAGCAAAATCAAAGCCGGCGGCAAGCTTGCGGGCGACGTCGCTTTCAAGCTTTACGACACTTACGGCTTCCCGGTCGATCTCACCGCCGACGCTCTCAAAGCCAAAGGCATGGAAGTCGACATGGCCGGTTTTGACGCCGCCATGAACAGGCAGCGCGAACAGGCACGCAAGAACTGGGCCGGCTCGGGTGATGCCGGCACCGACAAGATCTGGTTCGAGTTGCTGGAAAGGCTCGGCCCAACCGAGTTTCTCGGCTACAGCACCGAAAGCGCCGAAGGCAAAGTGCTGGCTATCGTCAGCGGCGCGAAGGCGGCCGACGCCATCAAGGCGGGTGAGGAAGCCTTCATCGTCACTAACCAGACCCCCTTCTATGCCGAAAGCGGCGGCCAGACGGGCGACACCGGCGTTATACTCACGGCGCAGGGCGACAGCTTCACCGTCACCGACACGCGCAAGGTTCTGGGCAAGCTCTGGATTCACGCGGGTAAAGTGACTAAAGGCAGTATATCCGCGGGCGAGGGCGTGGAATTGCGTGTCGACGGCCGCCGCCGCGCCGCCATTCGTGCCAACCACTCCGCCACCCACCTGCTGCATGAAGCGTTGCGCCAGGCGCTTGGCGATCACGTTGCGCAGAAAGGCTCGCTGCAGGACGCCGAGCGCACGCGCTTTGACATCAGCCATCCCAAGGCCATCGCGGCGGACGAGCTGAAAAAGATAGAAACCCAGGTGAACGAGGAAATCCGCGCCAATACCGAGGTGGTTACCCGCATCCTGCCGCTCGAAGAGGCGCGGGAAACCGGCGCGCGCGCGCTGTTCGGCGAGAAATACGACGACGAAGTGCGCGTGGTGTCGATGGGTACGGCGCGGCCGGGCCTGTCCGTCCCCTTCTCGGTCGAGTTGTGCGGTGGTACGCACGTGAACCGCACCGGCGACATCGGCCTGTTTAAAATCGTGTCGGAATCCGCGGTGTCGGCCGGCATCCGCCGGGTCGAGGCGCTGACCGGTGAAAACGCGCTGCGTTATTTCGAGGAACAGGAATCACGTGTGCACGAAACGGCCGCGCTGCTCAAGGCCAACCCGGCCGATATGGTGGCGCGTGTCAAAACGCTCGCCGATGAAAAGAAAAAGCTCGAGGCCGAACTCTCGAATCTGCGCCGCCAGCTCGCCACCGGCGGCAGCGCATCCTCTTCGACCGAGGCCAAGGATATCGGCGGCATCAAATTCACCGGCCGCGTGCTCGACGGCTTCCCGGCCAAGGACCTCAAGCCCATGGTCGATGATTTGAAGAAGAAGATGGGCTCGGGCGTCGTGGCCCTGATCGCAACCGAGGAGGGCAAGGCTTCGCTCGTCGTCGGCGTGACGGATGATCTCACCGCACGGATCAGCGCGGTCGATCTGGTCAAGGTGGGCGCGGCGGCGCTGGGCGGCAAGGGTGGCGGCGGCCGGCCCGACATGGCCCAGGCGGGCGGCCCCCTGGTCACGGCCGCGAACGACGCCATGGGCGCGATCGAAAAAGCGCTGAGCGCCTAGGAACGTCCTGTTTTTACTTGCCAAACCGTTGTGCGGCTTGTATAAACCCGCGCAAACAGACAACCCCGAGAGAGACACAACATGGCTACCGAACGCACGCTTTCCATCATCAAGCCCGATGCCACCCGCCGCAACCTGACCGGGGCCATCAACGCCCTGATCGAGAAAAGCGGCCTGCGCATTGTCGCCCAGCGCCGCATCCAGCTGACGCCCGATCAGGCCGGAAAGTTCTACGAAGTGCATAAGGAACGGCCTTTTTACAAGGACCTAGTCAAGTTCATGACCTCGGGCCCCGTGGTGGTGCAGGTGCTGCAGGGCGACAACGCCGTCGCCAAATACCGCGAAGTGATGGGCGCGACCAACCCGGCCAACGCGGCCCCCGGCACGATCCGCAAGGAATACGCCGAAAGCATCGAAGCCAACTCGGTGCACGGTTCCGACAGTGTCGAAAACGCGACCAACGAAATCGCGTTCTTCTTCAGCGCCTGCGAAATCACCGAGTAAGCCGTTTCTAATTTTCAGAATACTATTAAAACCCCGCCGCCGGGGCCGCTTTCTGCCGCCTATCCTTATGATTTCAGTAACCTTTTCCGGGCATGATAATCCCGGGGGAGAAGCGCTCCCGTGGGCTGATTCATGATAATGTTTCTTGATAAATCAAGGACTTACAAGGGCACCCGGCTGCTGGCAGCCGGCGTGCTGCTCGCGGCCGCGCTGGCGCTCTGGCTTGGGGGCAGCGCCCGCCTGCACGCGCAAAGCGGCACCTTCGCCACCCAGGCCGTCCTGACCGACAAGCAGGAACGCTACAGCCTCGCGCCCTACGCCTACGTCACGCCCGATCACGGCGGCGCCCTCACCTACACAGCGGTGGTCGACCGGCATCTGGCCGGGCTGCGGGGTGACGCGCCGCGCGGCGACGTAATCCCTCTGGGCGCCAGCCACAAGCCGCGCTGGATCCTGATCGAGGTTGAAAATAAAAGCTGGAACGAAAAATGGATGCTCTCGCTCGGCCAGGTGCTGAACGGGCGCATTGGTCTGCTCGATAAAATCTTCGTCTACGATCATATCGGCCGCCGCTATGCCATCAACACGCTGGCGCAGGGGAAAAACCCCTATGTCCGCCAGGACGCCATGCAGGGCGCCGCCATCCCCCTCACCATTGCTCGCGGCAAGAAGGCGCTGCTGGTGATCTACGCCGTGCCCAAAGCCGGTTTCACCGCGACGATCAACCCCGAGCTTCTGACCGAAAATGCCTACCGCCATGCGCTCAACGACCCGTATAGCGGCACGGCTATCGTCAACTTCCTGACCATGATCGTGATCGGGTTCTTCGCCGCGGCGCTGGCATTCCGCCGGATGTGGGAAGCGCTCCTCTTCATCGTCTACTACATGCTGCTATTCCTGTTGTTCCACTACCAGAACGCAGGTGCCCATACCACCTTTCCGTCGGCGGGCGCGGTATGTGTGCAGCTGATGCTGGCGATCGCACTCACGGGCATCTGGCTGATGAAAACCTATTTCGGCCTCGGCCGCGCCGACGGCACGCCTTTCCGCCTTATCATTCTGGTCATGGCGCTGTCGGTCATTCTTGCCGGAGCGGCCAACGTCCTGCTGCCGGACGACCAGTTCCTCAAGGCACTCGTACCCGGCATGGTGGTCTGGCTCGATATCGTGTTCGTCACCCTGTTCTGTCTAGCCCAAGCGCTGCAGGGCCGCGAGGACGCCTACATCATGACTTTCGCCTGGCTGTGCGCGCTCCTGGGTGCAACCCTCAGCCTGCTGGCCGCTATGTCCCTGATCCCTGCCTCTTCCCTGAGTGTCGCCGCCTACTGGGTTTCGCTCCTGCCGCAGGCGGCCTTGTTCGTAACCGCCATGTCGCTGCGCTTCATGCGCCAGGACTGGGCCCTCAAGGCCGAGCACGAAGCCCGCAGCCGCGAGAACGAGCACGTCGCCCAACTGATGCAAAGCAAGGAATATCTCGAGGGCCAGCGCCTTAAAAAGCTGGTCGAGCATGAACGCACCCTGATGCAGGAGCTGCGTGACCGCGAAGCTCAGCAGAACGAGGAAATGCGCAAGGCGCGCGAAGCCGCCGACCTCGCCAACCGCTCCAAATCAGCCTTCCTCGCCGTGATCAGCCACGAGATCCGCACGCCCATGACCGGGATCATGGGTATGGTGCGCCTGCTTCTGGACTCGCAACTCAATAAAACCCAGCACGATTACGCCCAGACCATACAAGACTCGGGCGAAGCCATGGTCGCGCTGCTGAACGACATCCTTGACTTCGAGAAGATTGAAAGCGGCAAGATGGTGCTGGAAAAAGTCGATTTCGACCTGCATCGCCTTATTCAGGGCGTCATGACGCTGATGTCGGGTCACGCCTTGGCTAAGGGCATCGAGCTTAAATCCGCGGTTGATCCGGCGGTGCCGCGCTTTGTCATCGGCGACCCGGTGCGCCTGCGCCAAGTTATTCTCAACCTCGCCGGTAACTCGATCAAATTCACCAGCAAGGGAAGCGTTACCATCAGTATCGGCATTGATCCCGCTACGCCCGCGCGCGGCGATGCGCTGGGGTTGCGCTTTGCGGTACAGGATACCGGCGTCGGCATTTCCAAGGAAGGCCAGCGCAGCCTCTTCAACCCCTTCTCACAGGCAGATTCCAGTGTGACGCGCAAATACGGCGGCACCGGCCTTGGCCTTGCCATCTCACAGAAGCTGATCGAAGCCATGGGTGGGAAAATCCTGATCGATTCCGAGGAAGGCCGCGGCAGCACGTTCTATTTCGGCATCTCCATGCGCCGCGGCAGCGCCGAGGCCGCGAGCAACTTGGCCCAGAACGCGCAGAACCCGGACAAGTCGCAAAAAGCGCTCTCCATCCTCATCGTCGAGGACAACGAGGTCAACCAGAAGCTGCTCAAGGAATTCACCGAGCGCCTGGGTCACACCACCGACAAAGCTGGCTCGGGCGAAGAAGCGATCGAAAAAATAAAAGCCGGGGCGTTCGACATGGTGCTGATGGATATCGAGCTGCCGGGCGTGTCCGGCATGGGTGCGACCAAGGCGATCCGCGCGCTTTCCGACCCCCAGCGCGCGGCGCTTCCCGTCATCGCTCTCACCGGCAACGTACGCGACGAGGATATTCGCAACTGCTACGCCGCCAACATGAACGGCCACCTGGCCAAGCCCGTCGACCCCCTGCGCCTGCGCCAGATGATCGACAAGGTCATCACTGGCAAACTCGATAACCCCGTGCAGGTTTCAAGCGAAGGCGACGGCGAAAAGCGCTACGCCACGGTCAACCAGCTCTCCGCCGCGCCGGAAACACTCTCGGCCGCCCCCACGCCTATGCGCATCGGCGGCGACAAGCCCCTGATCGCCGAACTGGCGGACAATTTTGATCTCGGCGACGACGAAAAAGACGAAGACAGCTTCGATCAGGCGCTGACTGCCGCCGAGGGTGCCGATAAAAACAGCCAGGTCTTCGACCAGATGATGCTGCAGGGCTTGCGCGACACCCTGGCCGCTGAGAAATTCGACGAGCTGATCGAAAGCGTCTTCGAAAGCGCCGATCGAATCACTGCCGAGCTCGCCTTGCCTGGCATAGCCGCCGACTTGAAATTCGTTGCTGCGAAAGCGCATGAGCTCAAGGGCATGGCGGGCAATTTCGGGCTCAATGCCCTAAGCAAGCTGATGGCCGATCTGGAACGGGCAGGCCGCGACGGGCGTGCGCACGACGTCGATCTTTATCTGACAATGATAAAAGAAAGCTACGACCAGGCTCGCGCCACGGTTGCCGCCTGGCGCGCCGAAGGCTGATCCCCTATACCAGGAAAATCAGCATGCCCAGAAGCAAAAGGGCGATGCTCACGATCCCCCACTGGGTCAGCTTGGTGAACCGCGCCCAGAAATGCCAGGCTTGCGCCAGCTGCTGGGGGTCGACGGGGCCGGTGGGGCTGTGGCTCATGGCAATCTCCTGCGAAAAACTTCCGTGAGTTTATCAGGAAGAGCCGGGTGATTTCAACCGCCCGGCGGCGATCGTCCGGACGGCCTCGGGATAAGCCGCGTGCTCCTGCGCCAGAATGCGCTCCGCCAGCGTTTCCGGCGTGTCGCCGGGCTCAACCTTCACTCGCCGCTGCAGGATCACCGGCCCTTCATCCATCCCGGGCGTGACGTAATGCACGCTGCAGCCGCTTTCCGGAACACCGTCCGCAAGCGCCCGGGCGTGGGTGTCGAGCCCTTTGTAGGCCGGCAGCAGCGACGGGTGGATGTTGACGATGCTTTCAGCGGGCCAGCGGCCGATGAACCCGGCGCTCAGCAGGCGCATGAACCCGGCCAGGCAGACGAGATCGATAGGCCCGTGGCGCTGCAGCGCTCCGAACAGCGCTTCTTCAAAATCGGCCTTGGCGGAAAAATTCTTGTGGTCGACCGTCTCGGCTGGAATCCCGGCGGCGTGCGCCTTGCCAAGGCCGGCAGCGTCGGGCCGGTTCGCAACTACCACGGCCACGCGCGCAGGAAAGGCAGGGTCGGCGCAGGCGCGAATCAGCGATTCCATGTTCGAGCCGCGCCCGGAAATCAGAATTCCTAAATTCAGTTTGCGCACGGCCACGCCCGCCCGCGGTTTTCAAGACGCACCGCCGGGCCCGTCCCACGCTCCGTCACAGCACCGATGCGAAAGACGGTTTCCCCGGCCTGGCGCAACGTTTCTTCAACAGTGGCAGCGGCTTCGGGCGCGCACACCGCGATCATGCCGATGCCGCAGTTGAAAGTCCCAACCAGATCGTCGGCCGACAGCCCGCCCGTCCGCGCCAGCCAGTCGAACACTGGCGGCAGCTGCCAGCTGGCCGCATCGATCGCCAGCGCCAGAGTATCAGGAATGGTGCGCGCAGCGTTGCCCGGCAGGCCGCTGCCAGTGATGTGGGCGAGCGCGCGCACGCCCCCCGGCGCGGCCGCAAGCGCCGCCCGCACGCTGCGGACATAGATGCGCGTGGGTGTCATCAGAACCTCGCTCCAGCTCTGCCCGGCGGCGAACGCGCCCGGAGCGGCAAGATTGATGCCCGCGTCCTGCACCATCTTGCGCCCGCGCGA
>CAZNYM010000053.1:0-9932 GCA_964577255.1 uncultured Pseudobdellovibrionaceae bacterium
TCAATATCCAGTCGATCGCGGTCGATCCCGCTTACCAGAAGCAGGGAGTAGCCGCGGAATTGATGCAGGCGCTCGAGGAAGCGCTGCCGCTCAAATGGAACGAAGAGCCGCTGGTTGTCACCGCTGAGGTCATGCCCGGCAACAAGGCTTCCGGGAAGCTGTTTCTCAAGTGTTCTTTCGCGCAGGTGGCGACCAAAGAGGATTTTTACGGCCCCGGCGCGCATGCCGAATGCTTCGAAAAGCCCCTGCCTTTCGCGCCCAAACCGGCTTAGCCCGTATTGCCGTTGCCCTCCTGACGCGGTAAAACTCGCCCCATGGATCTGTTGCCAAAATTAATGCCCTTGAAATCCCGGCACGAAGAGCTGGCCGCGCTGATGTCAGCAGGCGGCCTGTCGGGCGAGGAGTTTGCGCGCCTGTCCAAAGAATATGCGGAGCTGAGCCCTGTGGTGGAGGCTTTCGCCCGCTGGCAGAGCACGAAAAAGGAGATGGACGAGCTGCAGGCGCTGCTGGCCGATCCCGAAATGAAGGCCATGGCCGAAAGCGAGTATTATGCGCTTAAGGAAAAATTGCCCGAGCTTGAAAGAGGGCTGCAGCTTTCCCTGATCCCCAAAGACGAGGCCGATGCCCGCAACGCCATTCTTGAGATCCGCGCCGGCACCGGCGGCGACGAGGCAGCCCTGTTCGCGGGCGATCTGTTCGGAATGTATAAAGGCTATGCGTCCGCGCGTGGCTGGAATATCGAGATCGTGCGCATGAACGAAAGCGACCTGGGCGGCTACAAGGAGATCATTGCCGAGATCACCGGCACGGGCGTGTTCGAGCGCCTGAAATACGAATCCGGTGTGCACCGCGTGCAGCGCGTGCCCAAGACTGAGGCCAGCGGCCGCATCCATACCTCGGCCGCTACGGTGGCGATACTGCCCGAAGCCGAGGATGTCGATATCGCCATCAACGACAAGGACCTGAAGGTCGATACCTTCCGGGCCCAGGGGGCAGGCGGCCAGCACGTCAACAAGACCGAGAGCGCTATCCGCATCACGCACATGCCTTCGGGCGTGGTGGTGGAAGTGCAGGACGAGCGTTCCCAGCACAAAAACCGCGACCGGGCGATGAAAATCCTGCGCACGCGGCTTTACGACATGGAACGCACGCGCCTGGCGACCGAACGCGCGGCCGACCGCAAATCGCAGGTGGGCTCGGGCGACCGTTCCGAACGCATCCGCACCTATAATTTCCCGCAGGGGCGCGTGACCGACCACCGCATTAACCTGACGCTTTACAAGATCGACGACGTGGTCAGCGGCGGCGCGGGGTTCGATGAGATCGTCGAGGCTCTGATGGCGCACGACCAGGCGGAAAAGCTGGCGGCGCTGGTGGCATGACTCTTTATCGCGAACTGGCGCGGCGGCTGGAGGCGGGCGGAATAGAATCCGCGGCGCTTGAGGCGCGGGTGCTGTTGAAAGAGATCGCGGGCGCTTCCGATGCCGATTTCATCGCGGGGCGGCTGCCCGCACTCGACGAATACCAGACTCAAAGGCTTGAGAATGGCGTGCGGCGCCGGCTCGCGGGAGAGCCGCTCAGCCGCATCCTCGGCCGGCGTGAATTCTGGGGTCTTGATTTCACAATCACACCCGACACGCTCGACCCCCGGCCCGACACCGAAACGATCATCTCCCGCGCGCTGACGCTTTTCCCGCGCGACGCTGCTCTCAACATCCTTGATCTTGGCACGGGGTCGGGCTGCATTCTCGTTTCCTTGCTGCACGAACTCAAGCAGGCACGCGGAACAGGGCTGGATGTTAATCCCGGTGCCTTGCGCGTGGCTGAGGACAATGCGCGCCGTCACGATGTGGCCGGGCGCGTGCGTTTCCTTGAGAGCAATTGGACGGAATCTTTGTCCGATTCCGGAGAATCGTTCGACCTGATTGTTTCCAATCCGCCCTATATTCCCGAATCAGAGATCGAATCCCTGGAATCGGAAGTGAAGAATCATGACCCGATTTTGGCATTGTCGGGGGGAAAAGATGGTCTCGATTCCTACAAAATTATTCTTAGGGAAATTAAAAAGTTTCTGTCCCCAGGGGGAATTATTCTTCTGGAAACAGGAAAAGGGCAGGGTCCCGAAGTGCAACGACTCGCCGAAAAATGGGGGTTTTCAGTGACCCGACTCGTGCCCGATCTTGGCGGAATTCTGCGGGTTGTAGAAATCCGGCATGGGGATAAGTAAAAATTTTTCTTGGCGGCTTGCTTGATCGTCAAAGAGTCGGGGCGATACATTCGCCTCATTCAAGACCAATGCTTTGATGGCACGCCGGCCTACCCGGTTCCGGCGCGTGAGTTCCTCTGGCCTTAAGTCTGTGAATCAGTTACGATATCCGGGTGTGTGTGGGTTTTAACGATTTTTTAACAGGTGTGAGTTATGAGACACGGTGCAGCAGGCAGACGTTCCCGGAATCGCGGACACGGGCGCAGGAACGGCGGGGGCGGCCATAACTTCAGCCGTACGCAGGTTTTCGACAGCAACGGCCCCGATGTCCGCATTCGCGGCACGGCTTACCAGATTCAGGAAAAATACGCTGCCCTGGCCAAGGATGCCCAGGCGGCCGGCGATATCGTGCTGGCGGAAAGCTATCTCCAGCATGCCGAGCATTATCAGCGCATCATCAGCGGCTGGATCGATTTCGTGGAAGGCCGCAGCGACGCCTATCTCTACAGCACGGCCCGTCCCCAGGAATCAGACGAATCCGGCCCCGCCGGCGACGATTCAGCAGCGATAGACCGCGAGATCGAGCTGGGCCTTCCCGCCAGCATCGTCGGCACCCGGCCGGCCGTGGCCCAGGCTTCCCGCGAGGAGATGGAAGAGGTCTGATCCGTAGCCGTCAGCCGGGCGTAGAAAGGAAGCGGGCGGCATGCCCGCTTTTTTGCCGCTTTACCCCGTCGCGGGGCGCGCTATACAGGTGGTCTGAGGAGAGAGGGTCATGGATTTCGAAAAATTTACAGAAAAATCGCGCAGCTATCTCCAGCGCGCCCAGACCCTGGCCATGCGCCAGAAGCATCAGTCTCTTGAGCCCGAGCACATGCTCCGGGTCATGATGGACGACGAGGAAGGGCTGGTTAAGAAGCTGATCCAGGCGGCGGGCGGCGACAGCGCGCAGATCAGCCGCGACGCCGATGCCGCCATCGCCAAGGTTCCGGTGATCACCGGATCAGGGGCGGGCGGGCTCCGTATTTCAACTGATCTGGCAAAGATACTCGATAATGCTTTGATTTTATCGGAAAAATCCGGTGACAAGTTCATCACCGGTGAACGCATTCTCCAGGCCATGTTGCTGGCCAAGGCGACGAATATCGAGGAGCTGCTGGCTCGGGGCGGGATCACCGCCAACGCCCTCAACAACGCCATCAACGACCGCCGCAAGGGCCGCACCGCCGACACCGCCTCGGCCGAGGGACAGTTCGACGCCCTCAACCGCTATGCCCGCGACCTCACCGAAGCGGCCCGTGAAGGCAAGCTCGATCCGGTCATCGGCCGCGACGAGGAAATACGCCGCACGGTCCAGGTGCTTTCGCGCCGGACCAAAAACAACCCCGTGCTGATCGGCGAGCCGGGCGTGGGCAAGACCGCGATTATCGAGGGACTGGCGCTGCGCATCGTCAACGGCGACGTGCCGGAAAGCCTTAAGGGCAAGAAACTCATGGCGCTTGATCTGGGCGCGCTGGTGGCGGGAGCGAAATTCCGCGGCGAGTTCGAGGAACGCCTCAAAGCCGTCATGGACGAGATCCGTGCTCATGCCGGAGAAATCATCCTTTTTCTCGATGAGCTGCATACGCTGGTGGGGGCGGGTAAGGCTGAAGGGACGATGGATGCTGGCAACATGCTTAAGCCCGCGCTCGCGCGCGGCGAGCTGCATATGGTGGGCGCCACCACGCTCGACGAATATCGCAAGCACATCGAGAAAGACGCGGCGCTGGCGCGTCGGTTCCAGCCCGTTTTCGTGTCCGAGCCCACGGTCGAGGATACCATCTCGATCCTGCGCGGCCTCAAGGAAAAATACGAAGTCCATCATGGCGTGCGCATCACCGATGCGGCGATCGTGGCCGCGGCGATGCTGTCGCACCGCTATATCACAGACCGATTCCTGCCGGACAAGGCGATCGACCTGGTTGATGAGGCCGCCAGCCGCCTGCGCATGCAGGTTGATTCTAAGCCCGAACAGATCGACGAGCTCGACCGCCGCATAGTCCAGCTCAAGATCGAGCGCGAAGCTTTGAAGAAAGAGTCCGACAAGGGCTCCAGGGAGCGTCTGACCAAGCTTGAGAAAGAACTTAAAGAGCTTGAAGCCAAATCAGCCGAAATAACGGCGGTATGGAAAGCCGAGAAGGAAAAACTCAGCCTTGGCCAGCGGCTCAAGGAAGAGATGGAAAAGGCCCGCCTCGAACTCGAGCAGGCCGAGCGTAAGGGTGACTGGGCCCGTGCCGGCGAGATCAAGTATGGCACCATTCCCGGGCTCGAGCAGAAACTGCAGGTTGCCTCCGCTGTTACCGAAAAGAACATCATCAATGAAGAAGTGACCGAAGACGATATTGCAAGTATCGTCAGCCGCTGGACCGGCATCCCGGTCGACAAGATGCTTCAGGGCGAGCGGGAAAAACTGCTGGCGATGGAGGAGGCGCTCGGTCATCGCGTGATCGGCCAGGCCGAAGCTGTCAGGGCGGTGGCCAGCGCCGTGCGCCGCGCGCGCGCCGGTCTGCAGGATCCGCGCCGCCCGATCGGTTCGTTCCTGTTCCTGGGCCCCACGGGTGTGGGCAAGACGGAGTTGACCAAGGCGCTGGCTGCATTCCTGTTCGACGACGACACCGCCATGGTGCGCATCGACATGTCGGAATACATGGAAAAGCATGCGGTCGCCCGCCTGATCGGCGCGCCGCCCGGCTATGTCGGTTACGAGGAGGGCGGGGCGCTGACCGAAGCCGTACGCCGCCGACCCTATCAAGTTATTTTGTTTGATGAGGTCGAAAAGGCTCATCCCGACGTTTTCAACATTCTGCTGCAGGTACTGGACGATGGCCGCCTGACCGACGGCCAGGGTCGCACGGTCGATTTCAAGAATACCGTTCTTATCATGACGTCCAATCTGGGCGCCGAATATCTGGTTAATCTCGAAGAAGGCAAGGATGTGGAGTCTGCACGCGATCAGGTGATGGGCGTGGTGCGCAAGGCTTTCCGCCCGGAATTTCTCAACCGCCTCGACGATATTCTGCTGTTCCGCCGTTTGGGCCGCGAACAAATGGGAAGCATCGTCGATATCCAGGTCGAACATCTGCGTCGGCTGCTGGCCGACCGGCATGTCACTCTGGAACTCTCTAAAGAGGCCAAGACGTGGCTGGCGGACGCCGGTTACGATCCCACCTACGGCGCCCGGCCCCTCAAGCGTACGATCCAAACCCGGCTGCAAAATCCGCTCGCGGAAATGATTCTCAGGGGGGATATTCCCGACGGATCCGGGGTCAGCGTGGGGGTGAAGGGCGGGGGGCTCGACTTCACGGTCAAGGCCGGGCGCGGTGCGTCCGAGCCTGTAAAAAACGGCCGGGCAGGGGGTTCGCGTTAAGGATTAAGGCCGGCTAAATACCGGAATTTTCGCGAATTTTAGCCAATTTATGAGGCTGGCGTGGAAATGGTGTGTTAACGGTTATATATTAGAGTGGAGTATTGAGCCTTTCAGCGTTCAACAAGCAGGATGTCGTCCATGATCGGATTTTCCGGAACTAAAACAACTTCCTATCCCGTACTGCCGCTGCGCGACATTGTGGTTTTTCCCCACATGATCGTGCCGCTGTTCGTCGGGCGCGAAAAGTCGGTCAAGGCGCTTGAGCATGTTATGCAGGAAGGCAAGCAGATCATGCTGCTGACCCAGAAATCCTCAAGCGTGGACGACCCCTCGCCCGAGGACCTGTACGAGATCGGCGTGATCGGCACCATCCTCCAATTGCTGAAATTGCCTGACGGCACCGTCAAGGTTCTGGTCGAGGGCGGCGCGCGGATGAAAGCGGGTTCTTATGTGCGTACCGACACGTTCCTTGAAGCCGAAGCCGACAAGGTGCCCGACGCTTCCGAAAAGACGCCCGAGCTCGAGGCGCTGGCCCGCGCTGTGGCTGCGCAGTTCGAGCAGTATGTGAAACTGAACAAGAAAATTCCACCCGAGGTCATCGCCTCGGTTAACCAGATCGAGGAGCCCTCGAAGCTTGCCGACACCATCGCCGCGCACCTGACCCTCAAGATCGAGGAGAAGCAGCGCATACTGGACGCCGCCAACACCGCCGACCGCATGGAGCTGATTTTCGGCGCCATGGAGGGCGAGATCGGCGTACTGCAGGTCGAAAAACGCATCCGCGGCCGCGTCAAGCGCCAGATGGAGAAGACCCAGCGCGAGTATTACCTCAACGAGCAGCTCAAGGCCATCCATAAGGAACTGGGCGACGGCGAGGACGGGGCCGACGAGATCGGCGAGATCGAGAAGAAGATCGAAGCCCTCAAACTCACCAAGGAAGCCCGCGAGAAAGCCAAGGGCGAGATCAAGAAGCTGCGCCAGATGAGCCCCATGTCGGCGGAAGCCACGGTGGTACGCAATTATCTGGATTGGGTCGTCAGCGTGCCCTGGAACAAGCGCACCAAAGTGAAAAAAGATATCCGCGACGCCCAGCGCGTGCTGGACCGCGACCATTACGGCCTGGAAAAGGTCAAGGAACGCATCCTCGAATACCTCGCCGTGCAGCAGCGCACAAGCAAGGTCAAGGGGCCGATCCTGTGCCTCGTCGGCCCGCCCGGCGTCGGCAAGACCTCGCTCGGGCAGTCGATCGCCAAGGCGACCAACCGCAATTTTGTGCGCGTGTCGCTGGGCGGCGTGCGTGACGAGAGCGAGATCCGCGGCCACCGCCGCACTTATATCGGCGCCATGCCCGGCAAGATTATCCAGGGCATGAAGAAGGCCAAGTCCTCGAACCCGCTGTTCCTCCTCGACGAGGTGGACAAGCTGGGCAACGACTGGCGCGGCGACCCTTCGGCCGCGCTTCTGGAGGTTCTCGACCCCGAACAGAACGGAAAGTTCAACGACCATTATCTGGAGCTGGACTACGATCTGTCGGACGTCATGTTCATCTGCACCGCCAACACCACCAACATGCCCCGGCCGCTGCTGGATCGCATGGAGGTGATCCGCCTTTCGGGTTACACCGAGGATGAAAAGCTGCAGATTTGCCGCCAGCACCTGATGAAAAAGCAAATGAAGGCTGCCGGCCTCAAGCCCGAGGAATTCCACGTCAACGACGAAGCCGTCCGTGACCTGATCCGCTATTACACCCAGGAAGCGGGCGTGCGGAACCTTGAACGCGAGTTGGCCAATCTCTGCCGCAAGGCGATAAAAGAGATCCTGATGAAGGGCAAGGCCCATATCGGCATCACGCCGCGCAACCTTGAGAAATACGCGGGCGTGCGCAAGTACCGCTTCGGCGGCATCGAGGAGCAGGATCGCGTGGGCGTCGTCAACGGCTTGGCTTACACCGAGTTCGGCGGCGACCTGCTGTCGATCGAGGCGGTGACCATGCCCGGCAAGGAAGGCAAGGTCAGCACCACCGGCAACCTGAAGGACGTCATGAAGGAGTCCATCACCGTGGCCGAGATGCTGATCAAGTCACGTGCTGCGCGCCTGGGCATCAGCCATAAATACCTGAACGAGACCAATATCCACGTTCACGTGCCCGAGGGCGCCACCCCCAAGGACGGCCCCTCGGCGGGCGCGGCCATGACCACGGCCATTGTTTCCGCCCTGACGGGGATCGAGGTGCGGCGCGATATCGCTATGACCGGCGAGATCAACCTGCGTGGTTACGTGACCGCCATCGGCGGCCTCAAGGAGAAACTCCTGGCGGCGCTGCGCGGCGGCATCACCAAGGTTCTGATCCCCAAAGAGAACGAGAAGGACCTCGCGGAGATCCCGGATAAGGTCAAGAAGGCCCTGGAAATCATCCCGGTCAATACGATCGAGGAAGTGCTGGCGCACGCCCTGATTCGTCTGCCGGAGCCGATTTTGCCCGAAAATGCCGAAAAAATCGGGGAAATCGGGTCAAAAACCGCAGAAAACAAGGCCGAAACCCCTTTGCGCCATTGAGTTGCCCCGTAAATGGGCGTACAACGAATACGTCCGGAATCCGGCCGGAAGGCCCGGATTCCCTCGTTTTTAACATGAACATTGTATGGGGGCACCCGTGAATAAACAGGATCTCATCGACGAACTCGCGACCAAAATCGACCTTCCCAAGGCCAAGGCCCAGGAAGCGCTCGAGACCGTTCTGGACTGCATCAAGCTCACCCTGAAAAAGGGCGAGGATGTGAAGCTGGTCGGCTTCGGCACCTTCACCGTGTCCAAGCGCGCCGCCACCACGGGCCGCAACCCGCGCACCGGCGAAACCATCGCCATCGCTGCGTCCAAGCAGCCTAAATTCAAGGCCGGCAAGGAACTCAAGGACGCGGTCAACAAGTAATCCGCCCCGTTTTCAGCGAAAACCCCGCCTCATGGCGGGGTTCTTCGTTTCCGGCGAAAGCTGTTGAAAAAACGGCGGCGGCCCGCTAAAAAGGTGGCCTTGCGAACCGGGCACATAGCTCAGCGGGAGAGCACACCCTTCACACGGGTGGGGTCGCAGGTTCAATCCCTGCTGTGCCCACCATCGCTTCCGTCAAGGTTCGTTTTTCAGGCAGGCTCTGAGGGTTTTGCCGCGGTCTATGGTATTGCTGCGTATCTGTCCTGTGGGGTCTGCAGGAAACAGGCGGGATTCCGTCCGGACTATAATGTCGATTTCGCGCAGGCCGTAACCACGGGTGCGGCGAAGCTTGAGAAAACCCGCGCATTCGGCTTCGGACTCGTAGCGCTGGTAATGGCTGTCATATTCCCCCTGAGGAATGTCGACATGCCCTTTCTCGTGATGGGCGCATTCATGGGCCAGTACGCCGTTCCGAAACGGCTCCGGCGTTCCTGCGAGCCTGTCGTGATCATAGGCAATCACGGGGCTTCCCGCGTCGCTGAACGACAGCGCCGGGCCGCGCGTGCCCAGGTCGCGCATCTGCTGGGTGTTCAGGCCGCGATAGGCGATGGGCTGGCCTTTATGATCCCGGCACAGGGGCAGGCTTATCGCCTGTTCCTGCGCAGGGGCGGGGGCCGGATGCGCTGGCGCTGCCCCGAAGGCCGCGCACAGCCACAGAGTCCATCTGGACGAACGACTGTTCATGGCCGGAGAATAGCTGCTCCCGGCCCGTTTTGTCCAAGTTTATGATCTATCTGAAAAAGCTTGATTTAACGCCCCGGGCGGCTAGTATGTGGGCCGTTCCGGCATGCGCGGTTAGCTCAGCGGTAGAGCAACTCGTTTACACCGAGTGGGTCGGGGGTTCAATCCCCTCACCGCGCACCATTTTTAAAATCCCGAAAATTTATCTTTTTTTGTTTTTAATCACTTACCTGACCGCACCACATCGTCATGCCCACCTTGTGTGGGCATAGGAAAGTTATTAACATGTTCAGACGTCAAACTGATTTTTTGAAAGATATGCGATGAATATAAATATTTGGGATCTTTTGGATATTCACAATCTTGAAAGAACCCTATCAGAGCGGCTTGCACTTAAAACAGCGCAATTAGCGAGGGAAATGACTGTAAAATCAGGCCAATCAGAATTTATTTATGGCCCTTTGGGTAGGGAATGGGACAACAAGCTAAGGAAAAATAGTAGCATAGAAGAACTAAATGCCTTACGGGAATTGCTTATAACTGTAAAGGAAGCAAAAAAAGCAGGAATGCTATGCTGCGATAGTTACCAGTGTGAAGCAGATAATTTAGTTGATGAAAAAATTAATTTTACCTCTTTTATGGAGTCTTCAAGTTTT
>CAZNYM010000054.1:0-9549 GCA_964577255.1 uncultured Pseudobdellovibrionaceae bacterium
GACTTCCTGCCCGCGCGCGCTGTCGAAGTCTGAAAAGGGACGGCCGCGCTGGACCATCACATAGCCGACGGGCTTGTTGCCAGCATCATCATCAACAGCCACCATGCAGGTCTTGACAAAAGGCTGCTCGAGAACATCGCGAAATTCGGCCTCGCCCAAGCGCCAACTTTCCTCGAAACAGCGTTCCTCGAGCTCGAGCAAAGCGGGGATATCCCGGCTGCGCAGTTTGCGGAATTTCATGAAAAAAGATTATCACGAACGTATATATTATGCAAAAGATGGATCAGGCGGCCTTTTGGTCTTTGTTTTCAGAGAGTTCAGCAGCCTTCTTCTCAACCATTCTGACGATGTGCTCGACGATACTCTCATCGCCTTCCTGCAGACGGTGGGCGGTTTTGCCGCCGATATAGACCTGGTGCGTGCCCTTGCCGCCGCCGGTGAAGCCGATATCAGTCATCAGCGCCTCGCCCGGCCCGTTCACCACGCAGCCGATCACCGAAAGCGTCATGGGGGTCGAGATATGCGCCAGACGCTGCTCGAGCAATTCCACGGTTTTGATCACATCGAACTGCTGACGCGCGCAGGAGGGACAGGAAATCACGTTGACGCCGCGATGGCGCAGCCCCAGCGCCTTGAGGATTTCAAAGCCTACGCGCACTTCCTCGACCGGATCGGCAGACAGCGACACGCGGATCGTGTCGCCGATCCCCGCCCACAGCAAATTACCCATGCCGATCGCCGATTTGACCGTGCCGGTGCGCAGGCCCCCCGCTTCGGTGATCCCGACATGCAGCGGATAATCGCACGCGGAGGCAAGCTGCATGTAAGCCGCCACCGCCAGGAATACATCCGAAGCCTTGCAAGAGATCTTAAAGTTGAGGAAATCGTGATCCTCGAGAATCTTTATATGGCGCTGGGCCGATTCCACCATGGCTTCCGGGCACGGCTCGCCGAATTTCTCCAGCAGATCGCGTTCAAGGGAACCTGCGTTGACGCCGATGCGGATCGAGCAGTTGTAATCCTTCGCCGCCTTGATAACGTCGCGCACGCGCGCGGCGGAGCCGATATTCCCCGGATTGATGCGCAGGCAGGCCGCGCCGTTCTGCGCCGCCTCGATCGCGCGCTGGTAATGGAAATGGATGTCCGCTACCAGCGGCACATGGATGCGCGACACGATCTGCCGGAGCGCGGCGCTCGACTCCTCGTCCGGGCAGGAAACGCGGATGATGTCCACACCCGCCTCTTCGGCGGCCAGGATCTGCGCCACCGTGGCCTCGACGTCCGATGTGCGAGTATTGGTCATCGTCTGCACGGTGATCGGGGAATCGCCGCCCACCGGCACGTTGCCGACCATGACAACGCGCGACTTGCGCCGCGCGATGTGCCGCCAGGGCCGATGGAGAGTGTGATCGGGGCTCATGGCTTCTTCTTTTTGGTTTCGCCCGCTTTTTCTTCCAGCGCAGTGCGGCGGGGATTGGCCTTGTCTTCCTCGAGCAGGGTTTTCGGGTCGAGCTTGACTCCGCGGCGTATGTCGCCGACCTCGCCCAGGGGAGCAAGCTTCTTCCCGTCCACCGCGAAGTCAATAGCCGCGATGTTGCCGGTGTAAAGCAGGTAGGTCTTCCCGTCATCGGGAACGCTGTACTGGTCGCCCTTCTTGAGGATGCGGGAGATAAGAGCTTTGCCCTTGTCGTCGCGGATCTCGACCCAGGCGCTGTCGTTAAGCGTCATCAGCACGCGCGCGGCGGGAACGATCACTTCCTCGGTGGCGGCGCGGAGGGATTTTTCTTCCTCGGTGGCGTCCTCACCCTTGAGGAAGTCGCCCGTCACGAAGCTGTCGAGCCTTACATCCTGCTCCTGCATGACCGCCGGTACCTCGGGAATGACGGGCTTGTTCTGAGGCGTGTCGCGCGCGACGAAAACACCCAGCGCGCCCAGCACCGCCACCAGCGCCACCATCGCCCCGCCGACCAGATAGGGCCCCGGATTGCCGGTTTCGGACGCCGGCAACGGCATGTGCAGTTCCTGTCGCGAGGGCTGGCCGCCCGACTGCAGCTTGAAAAGCTGGACAATCTTCTCGCCGTCGAGCCCGAGATATTCGGCGTAGGAGCGCACGAACCCGATGGCGTAGACGCGGCCAGGCAGGAGATCGAGGCGCCCCTGCTCGATCGCTTCGAGCTGCGCCGGGCGAATGCGCAGGATCGCGCCCACTTCCTCGATGCTCTGCCCATAATAGGCGCGCGCACGGCGGAAAATCTCCCCGATGGGAAGATCCTTGTAATTCTGCAGCTCTTCTTCAAGAGCGCGCGGCGGGTGGGCTTCGGCGTTGTGCATGGGCGATAATCTAGGCGACTTTTTCCTGTTTATCCAGTTGTTTATCAAGCCCGTACGCGGCGTGCAGCGCCCGCACCGCCAGCTCGGCATACTCGGCTGCCACCAGCACGCTGATCTTGATTTCCGAAGTCGAAATGACCTGGATATTGATGCTCTTGTCTGCCAGCGCCCGGAACATGGTCTGGGCCACCCCGGCATGGCTTTTCATGCCGATACCGACGGCCGAGATCTTAGCCAGGGCCTCATCGGCCCGCACCTCGGTATCCTTTAGATCGGGGTTGTTGCGGATTACCTGCAGCGCCCGGGGCAGGTCGGCGCGCGCCACGGTAAAGGTCATGTCTGTATGGGCGCCGTCCTGGGAGATATTCTGCACGATCATGTCGACGTTGATGTCGGCATCAGCCAGCGGCCCGAACACGCGCGCCGCTATGCCTGGCTTGTCCGCCAGGCGCAAAAGCGTGACTTTGGCCTCGTCCCTGCTGCAGGTAATACCGTTGACCACTTCCTGTTCCATCATATCCTCCTCGTGAATAACCATCGTACCGGGGAAATCGCTGCCGACCGGGTCCTCGAACGTCGAAAGCACCTGAACCGGCATGCGGTGTTTCATGCCCATCTCGACCGCGCGCGCATGAAGGACCTTGGCGCCGGTGGATGCCAGTTCCAGCATCTCTTCATACGAAATGCGCACGAGCTTGCGCGCCTGCGGCACCAGGCGCGGATCGGCGGTGTAAACCCCCGCCACATCAGTATAAATATCGCAGCGCGCCGCGCCCAGGGCAGCGGCCAGCGCCACCGCCGTGGTATCCGAACCGCCGCGCCCCAGCGTCGTGATGCGTCCGGCACGGGTAACGCCCTGAAACCCCGCAACCACCGCGACCTCGCCGACATCGAGCCGCGCGCGGATCGCCGCGCCGTCAATTTCGAGAATGCGGGCGCGGCCGTGGATCTCGCTGCACAGCACCGGCACCTGCCAGCCCTGCCACGAGCGCGCGTGAATGCGCTTCTTCTGTAATGCCAGCGCCATGAGGCCCGAAGTCACATTCTCGCCGCTCGCCACCACGGCGTCGTATTCCTTCGTGTCGTGCAGCGGACTGATGGCGCGGCAATATTCCACCAACTGGTTGGTAACGCCCGCCATGGCGGAAACGACCACCGCCACCTGATGGCCGCCCGCCACTTCTTCGGCGACCTTGTCGGCCGCGCTTTCAATTTCCGGAATACCTGCCACCGAGGTTCCGCCGAACTTCATGACGATCAGCGCCATCGACCCTAATTCTCTTGCCAGAAAGCGACCGTCTATCCATACTGCATCGCATGTCCAAAAGGAATACGGCCCGGCGAAACTCCCGCGATTCTGCAGAAATCGGTCATTTTTCACGCGACTCCCGCCACTGGTGGGACGAAAGCGGCCCCTTCGCACCCCTGCACCGGATCAACCCGGTGCGGCTGCGCTATGTGCGCGACCGGGCCCTGGCGCATTTTTCACGCGAAGGCAATACGCTAACGCCTTTCAAAAAAATGAAAATCCTCGATATCGGCTGCGGCGGCGGCCTGATGAGCGAGCCGCTGGCCCGCCTGGGCGCAACCGTCACCGGAATCGATGCCGACGGTCAGGCGCTGACAGCCGCCCGCGCGCACGCCGAAGTGTCGCGGCTCGACATAAATTACGTGCCGGCCGCCGCCGAGGATTTGCTGGATAACGCCGCCAACCGTGGCACGTTCGATGTCGTGCTGGCCCTTGAAATCGTCGAGCATGTCAACGATCCGGCGGGTTTCGTGCAAAGCGCTTTCGATCTGTGCCGGCCGGGCGGGCTGGTAATCTTTTCCACGCTCAATCGCACGGTTAAATCCATGGCGCTTGGTATCGTCGCTGCCGAATACGTACTGGGCTGGGTGCCCAAGGGCACACATCAATGGCGCAAATTCCTGCGCCCGTCCGAACTGGCCCACGCCGTCGAGCGCGCCGGCGGCCGCGTGACCGATCTCGCCGGCATGCGCTTCGATCCCTTTACCGGGCAATTCGCCCTTGACCCCGGCAACCTTGAGATCAACTATTTCCTGAGTGCGGAGAAAAGCAAATGAACCCCTTCTTCATCATGCTGATGGCGGCCGCCATGGTCGCAGTGCTGGCTTCACTGGGGGTCGGGCTGTTCGCCATGGCCCGCGGCGGTGAGTTCAACAAGAAATACGGCAACCGCCTGATGCAGATGCGCGTGGCCCTGCAGGGTCTGGCGCTGATTTTCTTCGTCCTGGCCGTTATTTCCGGCAAGTAAGTCTTTGGGGGTTAAGCTGTCTCCGGCGGATCGCCGTCAAACTGCGCTTCGGCGATATTCGCGCCGCTGAAGCGCGTGTTTTCCAGTTTGGCGCCGCGGAAATCGGCCTTGCTGATATCGCTGCCGGAAAAATCGGCGTAGCTGAGATCGCCGCCCGCGAAGGAGACATGTGACATCTTCGCGCCCGCGCAGTTGGCGTAGCGCATATTCACGCCCGACAGATCGCACGGGCTGGCGCGGCGTTCGGTGCCAACCTCGAAGAACAGGGGGCTGAAATCGGCGTTGCGCAGATCGGCGTGACTGAAGCGCGCACCCTTGAAACTGGTGGCGCGCATGTCGGCGCCGCGCAGGAAGCAGCTGCGGAAGTCCGATTCGTCGAGCGTGGCGCTTTGCAGCTGGATCTCGGTCAAATCCATGCCGCACCAGCGCGCGCCGATGGCCTTGAGCGCCGTCAGTTTCTCGCCGGCCAGGGAAAGCAGGATGCGCAGGTCGTAGCCGCTCAGGTCGAGCTGCTTGCCTTCCGCGCCCACCGTCGCCACCCAGTTGCGGTGCTCCTTGATGAGCTTGGTCAGCGGCTGCTCGAGCGTCTGCAGCGAACGGCCCACGTTTTCATCAGTTATACTGTTAGTGATATCGACACCGCTGCGCTTGATGTCCGCCAGTTCGACGCCGGTCAGGATCGCCGAGCGCATGTTGGCGCCATTCAGTTGAGCGCCCTTGATGTCGGCCTCAGTGAGGTCGGCGCCTTCAAAGCGGGCGTTGCGCAGATCGGCTCCGGTCATGATGACCTTCGACATGATGGCATCGGAGAAATCGGCGCTGCTCGCGAGCGTGCCAGACAGCTTGGCGCCCGCGAGGTTGGCGCCGCGAAAATTGACGTTCTGGCTGGGCACATAGCTGCCGTCGGTCGTGAGCGCGCCCGAACGCAGGTCAGCCTTGTCCAGGTTCGCGCCGGCAAGATCAGCGCTTTCGATCCGCGCCCCGCGCAGATCGGCGCGCACGAAATTCGCCTTGTTCAGGTTTGAGTCGCACAGATTGCAGGCATACAGGCAAGCTTCGCGGAAATTGCCGAACGACAGATCCATATTCGACATGTCGCAGCCACTGAAATCGGCCTGGCGCATGTCACGCTCGCGCAGCGACAGGCCGGAGAGATCGATTTTGCGCAGGATACAGCGCCGACCGCCCAGGCGGCCTTCCATGAAGCGCTTGTGAAGATCGGCTGCTTCGTCGAGCTGCGCCTGCGTGAAACGCTCTGCGCCCGAAGCCCCTTCTTTCTGTGAAACATTTTGCATGATTATTTCTTAAAGCAATCAACGGGTTGACCGGACTCTCTCCTTTGCCGGCTTCTACCATTAAGCCGGAAAAACCTTTTCAATTGTTTAACTGCGGGGGAAAATTGCGCTTTTCCAACAGGGTTTTAAGCCAATCCCGGATTTCCGGATCGTTCCAGGCGACCTCTCCCATGATTCTGTATAATATTGTCCCCTGCGGGCTCAGGATATAGGTGATGGGCAATCCCCCCCGGCTCAGGCTTTCCATCTGACTGAAATCGGTCAGAAAGACGGTTTCCAGGCCGGAAAACCCCGCCCGGTCCATTTTTTGCGCCAGTTCGGCGGCGTTTCCCGGCAAATCGGCCGATATCAATGTCAGAACGAAGCGATCGGCCGGCATTTCCTGCGCCAGTTCCCGCAGGGACGGCAATTCGCGCAGGCAAGGCGGGCACCAGGTGGCCCAGACATTGACGAGCGCATAACGGCCCCGCGCGTGACGGACAAGATCGAAAGGGCCATCGTTCATGTTCTTGAGAGCCAGAACCGGGAAGCTCTCGCCGTCACCCGCCGCGATTTGCGTAAGTCCTGACGGCAAAAGTGGGTTCTGCGCCTGCCCCGCCATACGGCCCGCCTGCCAGAAGCCCAGGCAGGCAACCAGGAACAAACAAAGCCCCAGCACGTTCCTGCGGTTTCGCGATAAGTTAAAATGTGCCAAGGTAATGATGATAATCCCGGGAAAACGACCATGACTCGCAACAACTTTGTCTATATCGCTTCCGCCCTGCTGTTGTCCATCGCCCTTGGCGGCTGCGGCATCAAGCCCGATCAGCTGAAACCCCCGGCGGGATACGAAGAAAAAGATTACCCCCGCACCTATCCCTCCTCGGGCGGCGCGCCCGGCCCATGAATTACGACCCGCTGCATTTCGAGGAACGGCCTTTATTTGAAAAACTGCGCCTGCGCCGTTTCATAACGGGTGCGGTTCTGGCGGCTGAAGATCTGACCGCGCGGCTGCTGCCGGGTTTTTTATGGGTGGCAGTTTTCTCAACGCTGTGGCTTTTGGGCCTGCCGGCCGCGTTCGGCAAAACCGCTTCCTATGCTGTCTCTTTAGCTTTTTACGCCGGACTTCTGTTTTTTGCGATCCGTGGCTTGCGCGGCTTCTCTTACCCGGACTGGAACGCCATCGACCGTCGCCTGGAAAAAAGCAGCGCGCTGCAAAACAGGCCTCTTTCCTTCCTCGATGACAAGCTTGCCAATCCGCAGAACCCGGTCGCGTTGTCGCTGTGGCAGGCGCACCGCGACGCCATGCTGGAAAATCTGCACCGCCTCAAGACGCCGCATCCCCTCCCCGTGCTGAGCGGTCGCGATCCGCGTGCCTGGCGGGCACTCGCGGTCATCGCCATCGTCATCGGCTTGGTTATCGCCGGTCCGCAATCTTCCGAAAGGCTGATAAGCGGGCTTGTGCCTTTTTCCGCGACGGTTCTTAACGGGCAGGACGCCCTGACACTCTGGATCACCCCGCCCGCTTATACCGGACAAGAGGAAATCGTCCTGAGCGGCAAGCATCTCAAACGCGAAGAGCCGCTTGCCATCCCCGAGGGCAGCACAATCCGCCTGCGCCTGAACGGCGGCTGGGGGCGCCCGGTCGCGATTCAGGGGAAGCAGCGTGAACCATTGCAGCGCAACGAAAAAAAGCAATGGTCACTTGAAACGGCGGTCCGGTCCGGCACAAGCCTGAAGGTGCGGCAGCTGGGATTTACGCGCCTCGATCTGCCTTATCAGTATATTGCCGATGCGCCGCCTTCGATTACCCTCGCCGGGGAAGTGAAACCGCAGGAAAAAGGCGTTCTGCAGATCCCCCTTAAGGTCAGGGACGATTATGGCGTCGCCGATCTGCACATGACCCTGACTCTCGACCCGGTGATCGAGGACAAACCCCTGGGCCACCCCTTCACCGAAACACGCGCCGTGATGAGCCCGCCGCTGACCGAGATTGAAATCAAGCCTTCCTACGATCTGGCCTGGCATCCGTGGGCGGGGCTGCCGGTCGACATCATCCTGGAAGCGCAGGATCAGAAAGGACAAAGAGCGGCAACTGCACCTCTGACACTGACCTTGCCCGAGCGCGCCTTCAGAAACCCTGTGGCGATAAAGCTCATCGCCCTGCGCAAGGCTTTCGCCTGGACGCCGGAATCCCTGGCGCCCGCGACTGCGGCCGCTCTGCGCGCCATTCTGGATGAACCGGAAACCTTCAATAAAAACCCTATCGTGGCGCTTTCGCTCAGCAGCATGATCGCCCGGCTCGGTTATCCCCTTACCGGGGGAAGCGCCGCGCGCCTGATCGAGCAATTGTGGGACACGGCGCTGCAGATCGAGGAGGGAAACCTGGCCCTTGCCGCCCGGACGCTGCGCGAAAGCCAGAGCAAGCTTGAAGCCCTTCTCAACAATCCCAACGCCAGCGACGAAGAGCTTGCGCAGGCGCTAGACGAATTCCGCCAGGCGCTGGGGCAGTATTTCCAGGAGCTGATGCAGGAACTGCAGAAGCAGATGGCTGAAGGCAAGATGGTCACGCTGCCTGAAGAACTTTTCTCAACCCTGACGCGTCCCGAGGATCTCGAGCGTTTTCTCGACGAACTGACCCAGCAGGCGCTTTCGGGCGACCGGCAGGACGCGCGCGAGATGTTGTCCAAGCTGCAGCAGCTGATGGATCAGCTCGACCCCTCGACCGGGCAGATGCAGATGTCCCCCGATATGCAGTTCAAGATGGAGAGTGTCAGCGAACTGCAGCAGCTGATCGAAAAACAGCAGGCGCTTTTGGACCAGACCATGATCCAGGCCGAGAAAAGCGAACCCCCCTTCAGCGATCCGCCGCCGCCCGAGCCGGGCATGCCGTTCGACCGCGAAGCGCTGCAGGATTTGTGGAGCAATCTGCAAAAACAATCGGAGAAAAAAACTTCCGTGCCTGTCGATACGTCGGCATACCGCGACGAGCAGGAAGCTCTGCGCTTCATCCTCGGGCAGCTGATGAAGGAAGCAGGGGAAATCCTGAACGAAATTCCAGAGCCCCTGGGCCTTGCCGAGCTTGAAATGCGCGGTTCCTCCAAGGCACTCGGCGACAACCGGCCGGCCACAGCCATCCCGCATCAGGAAAAAGCGCTCGAATATCTGCGCCAGACCATGAACCAGATGAGCGAACAGGTGGCAACACAACTCAGGCAAATGATGGCACTCTCGCTGGGCGGCGGGAAAACGGATCCGCTCGGCCGGCCCTTGAGCGAAGGCGAAGGCCCGTCATGGCTGCCGTCCTCGCGCGTGCAGATCCCCGACGAGGCACAGCGCAAGAAGGTCAAGGAAATACTCGATATCCTGCGCAAGCGCGCGGGCGAATATGATCGCCCGGCAGCGGAACGGGAATATTACCGCCGCCTGATGAAGCAGTTCTAAGGTATTATTCAGGCCAGGATACGGGCGCCACAGCGCCGATCAAAAGCGGACCGGCGTAAAAAGCCTGATCCTTCAGGGTAAAGCCGATATCAAGCGCCGGATCGCCGGTCTCCGGGTCAGGCTGCGCCATGGCGGAAAGCAGCGTGACCGAAAGCCGGGCCTG
Organism: uncultured Pseudobdellovibrionaceae bacterium; assembly: GCA_964577255.1. Lineage (GTDB taxonomy): Bacteria > Pseudomonadota > Alphaproteobacteria > Micavibrionales > Micavibrionaceae > Micavibrio_C. Next base: position 9,489 of record CAZNYM010000054.1, read on the forward strand.
CCGTTCGTCGATCACGCCGCGCGCGCGCAGGTAATCCATGAACGTCGTGAAGCCCCACACC
>CAZNYM010000055.1:0-7680 GCA_964577255.1 uncultured Pseudobdellovibrionaceae bacterium
CTTCCGAACTGGCCGAGGAGGCCGGGTGTACGCCGGGCGTCGTCAAAACCCTTCTGAAGAAGGGCGTGCTGCAGGCGGTCGAGATCAGTTTTCCGCCGCCCTGCCGCCATCCACGCCGGGAACGCCCGGCCGCGACCGTTCTTTCTTCCGCCCAGGACGAAGCGGCACGGGCGCTCTGTGCGATGGTCGATAAAAACGATTTCGGCGCGGCGCTACTCGACGGTGTGACCGGCGCGGGCAAGACCGAAGTATATTTCGAGGCCGTCGCCCGCGCGCTCGCGCAGGATAAGCAGGTTCTGTTACTCCTGCCCGAGATCGCGCTCTCGAACGCTTTCCTCGACCGTTTTCGCGCGCGCTTCGGCTGCGCACCCGCCTTGTGGCATTCGGCGCTCGGGCCCGCGCAGCGGCGCGTGACCTGGCGCGGCGTGGCGGAAGGTGAAACGCGCGTGGTGGTGGGCGCGCGTTCGGCGCTGTTCCTGCCGTTTTCCGATCTCGGGCTCATCGTCGTCGACGAAGAGCATGACGGCGCCTACAAGCAGGATGACGGCGTCATCTACAACGCGCGCGACATGGCGATCGTGCGCGCGCATCTCGGGAAAATTCCGGTGGTGCTGGTGTCGGCCACGCCGTCGCTTGAAACCATGGCCAATGTCTGGGCCGGTCGTTACGAACATATCGTCCTGCCCGACCGTCACGCGGGCGCGCGGCTGCCCGATGTGCATGTCATCGACATGAAGGAAGACAAGCCGGAACGCCAGCATTTCATCTCCCCCACGCTGCGCCAGGCCGTAGCGGAAACGCTGGCGGCGGGAGAGCAGGTTCTGCTCTTTCTCAACCGCCGCGGCTACGCGCCGCTGACGCTGTGCCGCACCTGCGGGCATCGCATGGATTGTCCGCGCTGTACGGCGTGGCTGGTCGAGCACAAGCGCAGCGGCAAGCTGGAATGCCATCACTGCGGCTTCACCCAGCGCCAGCCCTCTGCCTGCCCGAAATGCAACGATCACGACAGTTTCGCCGTCTGCGGCCCCGGGGTCGAGCGCATTCATGAGGAAGTGAAGGCGCTGTTCCCGCAAGCACGGCCTCTGATCCTGACCAGCGACACGATGGAAAATCACGAAACGCTTAAAAAGGCCCTGGCGGACATTCACGCCCGCGAAGTTGACATCATCATCGGCACGCAGATCATCGCCAAGGGGCATCATTTCCCCTCGCTTACTTGTGTGGGCGTGGTCGATGCCGATCTCGGCCTGCAGGGCGGCGACCTGCGCGCGGCCGAGCGCACGTTCCAGCTGCTGCATCAGGTCGCGGGCCGGGCCGGGCGTGCCGAATTGCCGGGCCGGGTGTTTTTACAGACCTGGTTCCCGCGTCATAAAGTTATGGGTGCGCTCGCGCATCACGACCGGCAGGCGTTTTTGGAGATTGAGATGGATGAACGCGAACGCGCTCACATGCCGCCTGTGACGCGTCTTGCCGGCATCATCGTTTCCGGGCGTGACGAGAAACAGGTTGGCGATATCGCCGCCGCGCTCGGCAAGACCGCACCGCAGGAAGACGATGTGCTGGTGCTGGGCCCGGCGCCCGCGCCTTTTTACCGTCTGCGCGGACGCTACCGCCGCCGCCTGCTGGTGCGCGCCGCCAAAAACCTCAACATCCAGAAGCTGCTGGCGGAGTGGGTGGGGATGGTGAAGGTTCCCGCGGCGGTACGGGTGCAGATCGATATCGATCCGCAAAGTTTCATGTGAAACTTTTTCAGGGCATGATCTTGAAATAACCGCGCCTTCGGTCGAACGCCGAGGGGTTCTTCAGGTCGGTATAGACATCCTGGGACGCGCCCGGCCTATCGAAATAAATATAAAGAACATTGGCGATCGCCGTATCATTATGCGCCTGCCAGGGGTTGTAGGGCGCCATTACCTGGCGCATCAGCTGCGGAAACACGCTGCGCAGGGTGTTGTCGAGCCGGATGCTCAGGCGGCTGGCGAAATGCGGTGACACAACGAAGTTACCGACGATCACGCCCCCCGGCCTCACGGTGCCCTTGATCTGCTGGAAGAATTCACGGGTGACCAGATGCTCGGGCGTATCCTCCGAGCCGTTGAACAGATCGACGAAGATGAGGTCGTAGCGCGTCTGCAGCCCGTTCAGGAAAGCCCGGGCGGGGATAGCGTAGTAGGCCTTGTTCGGCCCCAGCCTCTGCCGCAGGAAGCGCGCCTCGGCGATGTCCTTGAGATCGGGGTCGAGATCGACGAAGGTGTAATTGTTACGGTCGTCTTGCAGCCCAAGCGTAAACCCGCCAGCGCCCAGCACGAGAATTTCAAGCTTCTTGTCTTTAGTGATGTAGGTAGAGATGAACGTGTCCTCCACATACTGCATCATGGGAAAATAGCTTCTGTTCTCCGCCGGACGTATCCCCGAAGCCATGGTGCGGTTGACGCGCATGGTGCGCATATCCTCGGCCGGGCCGTCACTGACTTCGATCAGGTGATAGGTATTGTTGGCGACGATGTTCATCCGTTCCAGAACGTAATTGCTGTTGAGGGCCAGCATCGCGATCCCTGCCAGGGCAGCGAGCCACGACGGCGCGGCGGCTCCGCGCAGCAGAACGATCATAAGCACGAGGCTTACCACCGTCACGGTCGCGGCGTGATGCACTCCCAGAAACGGCATCAGCACGAGCGGGCAGAACAGAGCCCCCGCCAGCGATCCGGCGGTGGAAACCATCAACATACGCCCGGTGGCGCGGGGCAGGTCGTGTTCCTTGAGGTAATGGCTGAGCAGGGGCACTGTCTGGCCCAGAAGGAATACCGGCACGATCAGGAAAATGCCGGCGTAAAACGCCGTCAGCAGCAATTTGCTGTCCCACCCCAGAAACATGGTGAGCTTTTCAAAGAACGAAATAGTTACCGGCGTTGAGAGACCGGGAATAAGAAAGAGAAGAGCGACCAGAGCGTTGAGCGCCAGGCGGCGGCTGATGTCGGTCGGGCGCGCCTGCCCGCCCGCGTAATAGCCGAGCGCCAGTGGCGCCAACACGGCGGCAACGATCACGGCTACCGTGTCCGTGCTGCTGTCGACGAACGGCACGATCAGGCGCAGGGCCAGGATCTCGGTCGAAAGCACGGCGTAGCCTTCGAGAAAGATGATGAGGAACAGCAGGGGGCCGGAAATCATGGAAGCAAAATAGGACAGTTTGCCGTCGCGCACCATCGCTAAATGCGATATTTCGCCGTTTCCAAAGCGGCGAGCGGGCGTTAGACTGCTTGAATGGAGTCTCAGACCGTCATTAACAGGACGTTTCCCGGCGTAACATCCTACGATATCGCCAAAACCTTCGCCGTGCTGTTCATGCTGGTCGATCACATCGGCTTTTTCTTTTTCCCTGACGATCAGCTTTGGCGCGCTTTTGGCCGCTGGTGCGTGCCGGTATGGTTTTTCCTGGTCGGCTACGCCCGCAGCCGCGACACCGGGCGGGCGATGGTGGTGGGTTGCCTGATCCTGATCGCTGCGCGCTTCGTCACCGGCATGTCGATTTTTCCGCTGAACATCCTGGCCACGATCATCGTCATTCGCCTGATCCTCGATCCGCTGATGGAAAACTTGATGCGCCGCGGCTTCTGGCAGTTTTCGGTGATGTTCGCGCTGGCGGCGGTCCCGAGTTTCTACGCTACCGATTACGGCACGCTCGGGCTCGTCATGGCGATGACCGGCTGGCTCGCGCGCCGGGCCCAGGATGGCGATCAGGCGGCGCAGCAGAAGCTGCAGCCGTTCTTCATCTTCGCCTATGTCGCGTTCCTGTTCCTGCAGACAGCCACTTTCGCTTTCCCGCCCGAAAGCATCGCCTTCAAAGTCTTTTCCGCCGGCACGGCGGCGGTCATGCTGGTTCTTTACCGCTTTCGCCCACTGGCCTTTCCCGTCCTTTCGCGCGGCGGGTTGGCGGGGCCGAGCTGGGTTTTGCGCCTGATCGGCCGGCATACCCTGTTTATCTACGTCGCTCACCTGGTTTTATTCGGGTTTGCGGCGATTTTCCTGCAGCCGGAACGCTTCGCCTGGTTCGCCTGGGAATGGTTCTCGCCGACCGGCTCGTGACGCCCGAAACCAGCCATTTCTTTGCTTGCGGAAACCCCCTGCCTGTGCTAAATCCCCGGCATCGTTTTCGCACACTTTTTGGGGTTCTTGGCCGGGTTCAGGCGGGTATCGATGACAGGCATCAGGACAGGTCTTGTGGCAAACCGCTACGCCAGCGCCCTGATCGGCGCGGCGGAAGAGAAAAAGTCTCTGGATCGCGTCGAAGCCGACCTCGCGCAACTGGCGAAGATGATCACCCAAAGTACTGATCTTTCTGATTTTATCGGCAATCCCATGATCGGCCGTACGGCTCAGGCCCAGGCCATGACGGCCCTGGCGAAAAAGGCCGGTTTCAGCGACATCACCCGCAATTTCCTGAACGTCCTGGCCGCGAATCGCCGTCTGGCGTCTCTGCCCAACGCCATCCGCGCCTTCGAGCGGGCGCTCGCCGCCCGCCGGGGAGAGGTGAACGTGCGGGTCGAAAGCGTAAGCGCCCTGACCCCCGCCCAGACCGAAACCCTGCGGCAGGAGCTGGGCAAGGCCCTGGGCTCGCGCGTCACTCTGGATGTGGCGGTGAACAAGGATTTGCTGGGCGGGATGGTGGTGACCGTTGGCTCGGTGATGGTCGACGATTCCGTCCGCCGCAAGCTGGAACGCCTCAAACGCGCGCTGTCCGGCGCGCAGGCTGCCTGAAAGATAAACTGAAAAGGAAGAGTAGAGAATGGAAATCCGTGCCGCAGAAATCTCCGAGATCCTGAAAAAGCAGATCGCCGAATTCGGCGCGCAGGCGGATGTCGCCGAAATCGGCCAGGTGCTGGCCGTGGGTGACGGCGTGGCCCGCGTTTACGGCCTGGATCAGGTCCGCGCCGGCGAGATGGTGGAGTTCCCGGGCGGCATCAAGGGCATGGCGCTGAACCTCGAGTCCGACAATGTCGGCGTGGTGATCTTCGGCAACGACCGCGACATCAAGGAAGGCGACATCGTGCGCCGCACCGGCGAGATCGTGCAGGTGCCGGTAGGCAAGGAGCTGCTGGGCCGCGTGGTCGATGCGCTGGGCAACCCGATCGACGGCAAGGGGCCGCTGAAAACCAAGGAAATGAGACGCGTCGAAGTCAAGGCGCCCGGCATCATTCCGCGCAAGTCGGTGCGTGAACCGATGCAGACGGGCCTCAAATCGATCGACGCGCTGGTGCCGATCGGCCGCGGCCAGCGCGAGCTTATCATCGGCGACCGCCAGACCGGCAAGACGGCGGTGGCGCTCGACACGATACTGAACCAGAAGTCGGTCAACAAGTCGTCGAACATCAAGGATCACCTGTACTGCATCTATATCGCCATCGGCCAGAAGCGTTCCACCGTGGCGCAGCTGGTCAAGGAGCTTGAGGATAACGGCGCGATGGAATATTCCATCGTCGTCGCAGCCACCGCTTCCGAAGCCGCGCCGATGCAGTTCCTGGCGCCCTATACCGGCTGCACCATGGGCGAGTTCTTCCGCGACAACGGCATGCACGCGCTGTGCATCTATGACGACCTGTCCAAGCAGGCGGTGGCGTACCGCCAGATGTCGCTGCTGCTGCGCCGCCCGCCGGGGCGCGAAGCCTATCCGGGCGACGTGTTTTACATCCATTCGCGCCTGCTCGAGCGCGCGGCGAAGATGAACGACGACAACGGCGCGGGCTCGCTCACGGCGCTGCCGGTGATCGAGACCCAGGCCGGCGACGTGTCCGCCTACATCCCGACCAACGTGATCTCGATCACGGACGGCCAGATCTTCCTCGAGACGGGCCTGTTCTATAAAGGCATCCGCCCGGCCATCAACGTCGGCCTGTCGGTGTCGCGCGTGGGTTCGGCCGCGCAGATCAAGGCGATGAAGCAGGTCGCGGGCAAGATCAAGCTTGAGTTGGCCCAGTACCGCGAGATGGAAGCGTTCGCGCAGTTCGCCTCCGACCTCGACGCCTCGACCCAGAAGCTGCTGGCGCGCGGCGCGCGCCTGACTCAGCTTTTGAAGCAGCCGCAATTCTCGCCGCTCGCGGTCGAGGAGCAGGTGGCGGTGATCTTCGCCGGCACGCGCGGCTTCCTCGATAACGTCGCCGTCAACCAGGTCAGCGCTTACGAGAAGCAATTGCTAGCCGAGCTGCGTTCCGGCGGCAAGGCGATCCTCGAGGCGATCCGCACCAAAAAAGCGCTCGATGAAGCGACCGAGAAGGACCTGACCGCGTTCCTGCAATCCTTCACCGGCCGTTTCGGCGGAACGGTTAAAGCCGCCGCGTAGTTTTTTGCCTACAAGCGTATAGAAAACTTTCAACAGGGAGAGAGCAAATGGGAGCAAGAGAGAAGATACCGACGGAGATTGTCTTGGATAGTTGCATTAAAAGAATGAGTCTCGCGGATCGGAGCGGCTCTTTGGCCGTCATTCTGGAGCTTGCCAAGCAAAGCGGTGGGATGGTGATGCACAGCAGCGAGGGAAAAGAAGTTTTCCCCGATGACGATGTAATCCCGGATGTCATCAAGGTGGAAGTTGAAGATCCGCACGGCTTCACGGAGAGGGCCAAACTGCTCCCCACTGTCAAGAACGCGCGGCGCCTTGATTACCGGGCGAATTAGAAAGAAGAAAGATGAGCAAACGCGATATCGGCTTTGGTATGCGGCTTAAGATCAGGTTCCTGGGGGAGGCAAACGCCCTGGGGTTGGCGCATGAGCGCGTGGAGTCGTACGACGGCATCGATGATCCCGGCGTTTATGTCGACAGCAAGACAAGCGGGCACTCCTTCTGCACCGCCAGCAGGCTCCTCGACCCGGAGCGGGATATTCCCAAGCTGAAGACGCATGGAATTTCCTACATAGTCGTCGGCCCGTATCCGCAGCTTGCGGCGAAACAGGAACCTTAAAACATGCCCAGCCTGAAGGAATACCGCAACCGCATCGCATCCGTGAAATCGACGAGGAAGATCACCTCGGCGATGAAGATGGTCGCGGCCTCCAAGCTGAAAAAGGCGCAGGAACAGGCGCAGGCCAGCCAGCCTTACGCCCGGGCGATGAGCGAAATGATGGCCCGCGTCGCCGCCAATGTCGTCATCGGGCCGCACAGCCCGAAACTTCTGATCGGCACGGGGGCGGACAAGGTTCATCTGCTGGTGCTGGTCACTTCCGACCGCGGCCTGTGCGGCGGTTTCAACGGCGGCATCGTCCGCCGCGCCCGCATGGAAATCCGCAAGCTGCAGGCCGAGGGCAAGACCGTTAAACTGCTGTGCGTGGGCCGCAAGGGGCGCGATGTGCTCAAGCGCGAATTCGGCGGCCAGATCGTGGAAAGCTTCAGCGGCATCGGCGCCAAGGGCAAAGTAGCTTACGCCGACGCCGATCAGGTGGTGCAATACATCCTCGCGCAGTTCGATGCCAGCGCGTTCGATGTCTGCACGCTGCTTTATAACGAGTTTCGTTCCGTTCTGGCGCAGCGCCCGCTGGCGCAGCAGCTGATCCCCTTCAGCCTGCCGCAGCCCCCCGCCAATGAGAACAAAACGGAAGAAAAGAAACCCGCCGTCAAATCGCCCTACAGCTTCGAGCCGGAGGAAGACGTCATCCTGGGCCAGCTGCTGCCGCGCAATCTGGGCGTGCAGATCT
>CAZNYM010000055.1:7780-9535 GCA_964577255.1 uncultured Pseudobdellovibrionaceae bacterium
GAGGAAGACGTCATCCTGGGCCAGCTGCTGCCGCGCAATCTGGGCGTGCAGATCTTCCGCGCGCTGCTCGACAGTGCCGCCGGCGAACAGGCCGCACGCATGACCGCCATGGACAACGCCACCCGCAACGCCGGCGACATGATCAACCGCCTGTCGATCCAGTATAACCGCGCGCGGCAGGCCTATATCACCAAAGAACTTATAGAAATCATATCAGGAGCAGAGGCCGTATAATGGGAGAGGGTTTTCAGACAGGACCGCAGTTTGGTTTAAAAGTACCACTTAGAGGCGTGTGGGCGGCGGCCCGCAACTATCTGGCGCCCCGGGACGAGGGAATGGCGCGATTCAATCGCGCTGAGCAGGTTCTTTTGCGCTACGTGAATTACTACGATCGCGACAATGTTTTTCCCTGGGGCTTTGATGTCATCAACCAGAGTGTTTGCGCGCCTGTGGCGATTCTTGACCGCCTTGTCAAAAAGAATAGTGGTAGGAACCCGCTTATCGATGTTCTGGAAGATGCGTACACGCAGGCCGATCTGGGGTACTCACTTGACACGCTGGAGCATTACCTCGATTCTTTGGGCGAAGAATACCTAGCCCTTGAAGGTGAATGGGCAGATGTGGTGTCCCTTCAAAGATGGAAAACCGACACAGCTTTCCAGGAACGGACGATCAAATTTCTGATGAAAGCCAGGGGAGATATATATAGCGATATGAATTCCGAGGTTTTCGTGCCCTATGCCCGCCTGTGCGCCGGTTATGCCGCCGCCATGGATCTCCCGGCGGCATGCTCGCGCAGCGACATAGAAAAAGCGTTCGTGCGTGCCATGTCGGAGGATTCTGAGGTACAAGAGGAAGCGCCTCATGCTTCCCATGGCGACCATGACGACCTTACGGCTACGCAGCCGTACCAGAGCGATGTGCGCCCCAAGATTTTTTGATTTTTTGCAGTAGAAGGAAAACCGAAAATGTCTCAATCCACCGGTAAAATCGTTCAGATCCTGGGCGCCGTCGTCGACGTGCAGTTCGCGGAGGGCGGCGTGCCCGCCATCCTGAACGCGCTCACGACGCAGAACGAAGGCAAAACTCTCGTGTTCGAAGTCGCGCAGCACCTGGGCGAGAACACCGTGCGCTGCATCGCCATGGACACGACCGACGGCCTCGTGCGCGGCCAGGAGGTCGCCGACACGGGCGACGCCATCTCCGTGCCCGTGGGGCCCGAAACGCTGGGCCGCATTCTGGATGTGACCGGCAACCCGATCGACGACCGCCCTGCGCCGAAGGCGAAGAAGCGTTACCCGATCCACCGTCCGGCCCCGGCCTTCGTCGACCAGTCTTCCGAGAAAGAGCAGCTTGTCACTGGCATCAAGGTCGTCGACCTGCTGTGCCCGTACCTTAAGGGCGGCAAGATCGGCCTGTTCGGCGGCGCCGGCGTGGGCAAGACCGTGACGATTCAGGAGCTGATCAACAACATCGCCAAGGCGCACGGCGGCGTGTCGGTGTTCGCCGGCGTGGGCGAGCGCACCCGCGAAGGCAACGACCTGTACCATGAAATGATCGACGCGGGCGTCATCAAGCTCGACGGTGAATCCAAGGTGGGCCTCGTCTTCGGCCAGATGAACGAGCCGCCCGGCGCCCGCGCCCGCGTGGCGCTCACGGGCCTCTCGCAGGCCGAATATTTCCGCGACGAGGAGGGCCAGGACGTCCTCTTCTTCATGGACAACGTGTTCCGCTTCACCCAGGCCGGCGCCGAAG
>CAZNYM010000056.1:0-9280 GCA_964577255.1 uncultured Pseudobdellovibrionaceae bacterium
CATTCAAGGAGAGCCAGAAAAATGCGAAAAACTTATCAAAATGGAAGAGCGCGGACAGTTTGGTGATCAATTCGGAGCAGTCAATGCGCTATTTTCGGGACTGGCGTTTGCTTGTCTGATCACTGCCATTTTTTTACAATGGGCAGAATTAAAATTGCAAAGAAAAGACTTTAACCAATCCCTCTATGAGCTTAAAAAGCAGGGGAGCCAACTGACAGAGCAGAATAAAATTTTAGAAAAACAAAACTTTCAGACTTCTTTTTTTCAACACATGTCTATGTATCAAAAATGTCTAGAGACACTTTCTTATTTTAAACCCGCTGTAAACAAGAAAGGGCAAGAATTTATAAATCATGTTGCTGGAGAAATAAAGTGCGAAGGAATATTTGATGATAGCAATATTCAGATCAAGATGTTTGAGAAATATCGTTCAGTGTATGAAAATAACCAAAGAGCTTTAGACACATATTTTCATTTTCTTCAAGATTTGATCGTATCTGTACAAGATAGAGGCTCACAAGATGAAGACATGTATATTCGTATTATTAAGGCCCAACTTTTACCAGAAACTCTAACCATTTTATTTTATCAAGGATTAATGAGAGATTGGTCAAAATTAAAAGAGCTTGTTGAAAAACACGGATTTCTAGAGAGGATTTTTGTTGCTTCTTTGCATACCGAAGAAAGTAGTCGTCGTAAGATGGTCAGATTATATGACGCCTCTGCTTATGGCGGTGAGTATCCTGACGTAAAATCTACCTGATCTTCAAAAACGCCAGCAGCGCCGCCGCCGCGACGATCCCCAGCCCCGCGATCTTGTTGCTGTCGTCCTTCCAACCGGAAAGCCGCGTCAGCACCATCAGCCACACCACGTCGAGCATCCCCACCATGAGGGCGAAGGCGGGATGGTCGACATATTTCTGCGCGTAGACGCGCCCGATCACGCCCATCACCAGAAACACGCCGACGATTGCGCCTGTTCTGATGCCTTCGCGAGTGAAGATCGTGCGACCCTCGGTGCGGCGGAAAAAACTGAAATACGCGGCATAGAATATCAGCATGGTGCCGGCCTCAAAGCCGAGATAGCCGAACACCCCCTGCGCCGCCGGCGTGAAATCGACCGCGGTCTTGACCAGAAAAATGCCGATGACGCCGCCGATGATGACGAACCAGATATCCCTGAGCGCCGCCCAGGAAAAGGCGCAGCGTTTGAGTGCCATGGCGCATACTGCCGTGATGGTGAGCGCCGCGACGATTCCGCCGAAGCGGGGTAGGTCCTGCAGATACTGTGCGAACAGCGCGGGCTTGACCGCGAACCAGGCGACGAAGCTCAGAATCAGCGCCAGGGGCCCGAGGCGCGCCAGCAGCGCGGCGCCGTGATTTTGCACCGCACGAAAATAGACCAGGTCGTTGACGCACCAGATCATGGCGGCGGCGCCAGTATAAACGTAAAACATCGGATTTTGCGGCAGACCGTAGGCGTAAAGCGCTGGTATGGCGATCATCACCGCCAGGATTTTCATCCACACGGCGCTGGCCGCGCTCGGCCCCGCCAGGCGCTGATGCATATACATGCCCAGGGCGGAGAAGACCGAGGCGCCAAGAGCGAAGATAAACCAGAGCGGGATCATGCCCGCGAGCATACACGAACACGGCTTTTGCAGAAGGGGCGAATTTGCTAGGCTGGTGTCATGTTTAACAAGATCCTGATCGCCAACCGCGGCGAGATCGCTTGCCGCATCATAAAGACCGCCCGCCGCCTGGGCATTGCCACCGTCGCGGTCTATTCGGATGCTGATAAAAGCGCGCGGCATGTGCGCCTGGCCGACGAAGCGGTGCGGATCGGCCCCGCGCCCAGCCGCGATTCATATCTGCGCGGCGACGTTATCATCGAGGCCGCCCGCGCCACGGGCGCGCAGGCCGTTCATCCCGGTTACGGGTTTTTGTCGGAGAACGAGGAATTCGCTGCCGCCTGCGGCAAAGCGGGGATTGTCTTCATCGGTCCGGCGCCCGACGCCATCGAGGCGATGGGCCTCAAGGACCGCGCCAAGGACATCATGGCCCGCGCCGGGGTTCCCGTCGTGCCCGGTTATCTAGGCGAAAAGCAGGACGCCGACACGCTTCAGAAGGAAGCGGGCCGCGCCGGCTACCCGGTGCTGATCAAAGCGGTAGCGGGCGGGGGCGGCAAAGGCATGCGCCTTGTAGAATCCGAAGCCATGTTCGCGGAAGCGTTGGCTTCGTGCAAGCGCGAGGCGCTGTCGTCGTTCGGCAACGACCGGGTGATGATCGAGAAATACATCACCCGCCCGCGTCATGTCGAGGTGCAGGTGTTCGGCGACGCGCACGGCAACGCCGTGTATCTGCACGAGCGCGACTGCTCGCTGCAGCGCCGCCACCAGAAGGTGGTCGAGGAAGCGCCGGCACCGGGCCTGCCGGATAAAATCCGCAAGAAATTAGGAGAAGCGGCGGTCAAGGCGGTGAAGGCCATAAAATACCAAAACGCCGGCACCATCGAGTTCATCATGGATTCGCAAAGCCATGATTTTTACTTCATGGAGATGAATACGCGCCTGCAGGTCGAGCATCCGGTGACCGAAGCGATCACGGGCCTTGATCTGGTCGAATGGCAGCTGCGCGTGGCGGCGGGGGAGAAGCTTCCCCTGGGCCAGAAGGACATCCCCTGCGACGGCCATGCGTTCGAGGTGCGGCTTTATGCCGAGGATCCGGCCAACAGCTTCCTGCCGCAGACCGGCCGCGTACAAAGTTTTTTTCATCCCGATGTCCGCGTCGATACCGGGATCGAGGAAGGCGACGAAGTGTCGATCCACTACGACCCCATGATCGCCAAGATCATCACTCACGCCCCCACGCGCGCCGAAGCCGCCGCCGCGATGGCCGAGGCGCTCGCAGATACGATCTTGACCGGGCTTGTCACCAATCAGGAATTTCTGGGCAACGTCTTCCGCCAGAAAAATTTCCTCAAGGGCGAAGTCGATACCGGCTTCATCGCCCGGCACGAAACCGATCTGCTGCCGGTTTCCTACGGCCGTGCCACGCCCGAGGATCTGGCCGAGGCCGCTTTCATCTTGATTTTTCCCGACGGGCCCGCGCCCGAGGACACCGACGACATCTGGGACAGGGGTGACAACTGGCGCATGAACGGAATTTTTGAAAAAAGCCTAACCCTGATCAACCGCGGCGAAAGCCACAGCGTCGTGATCCGCGAAAGCGGCGAAGGTTACGAGGCGACGGTCGACGGCCGCGCCTGCGCCGTCGCGCCGTCATCGGGCGCGATGATGGTCGCTGACGATTCAGGCGTCACCGTTTTCCGCGACGGGCAGGTCATTCACATGCATCCGCCCGCCATCGGCCACACAGAGGACGCTGGCGGCGAAGGCCGGATCCTGGCGCCCATGCCCGGCAAGATCGTTACCGTCATGACCGCGCGGGGCCAGGCCGTGAACAAGGGCCAGCCGCTTCTGGTGATGGAAGCGATGAAGATGGAAATGACCATCCGCGCCGGCTGCGACGGCGTGATCGACGATCTGCCGGTCGCGGGCGGGCAGCAGGTCGCCGACGGCGCGCTCCTGGTCAGCATCGCGCGGAAGGATGCCGCATGAGCGTGCCCTCCTTCGTCAAGATCGTCGAGGTCGGGCCGCGCGACGGGCTGCAGAACGAAAAAGCGGTCATTCCCGCCGCCGTGAAAATCGAACTGATCGACCGCCTGTCGGCAACCGGCCTGCAGACGGTCGAGGCCGGGGCGTTCGTGTCGCCCAAATGGGTGCCGCAGATGGCCGACACCGCCGCCGTGTTCGCGGGCATCAAAAAAGCGCCGGGTGTTTCCTATCCCGTGCTGGTGCCCAACGAGCGCGGCATGGAGGACGCCGTAGCCGCGGGAGCCAAGGACATCGCCGTGTTCACTGCCGCCTCCGAAACCTTCAGTCTGAAGAACATCAACTGCGGCATTGAGGAAAGCCTCGCCCGTTTCATTCCCGTCATGGTGATGGCGGAAGCCTATAAAATCCGCGTGCGCGGCTATATTTCCTGCGTCGCCGGCTGCCCTTACGAGGGCGACGTGCCGCCCGCCGCCGTGGCCGCCCTGGCGGCGCGCCTCATGGATCTGGGCTGCGCCGAGATATCGCTCGGCGACACGATCGGCGTCGGCACCCCGGCGCTGACCGAAAACATGCTGAGGGCCGTGATGAAAAACGTGCCCGCCTCGGCGCTGGCGCTGCACTGCCACGACACTTACGGCCGCGCGCTCGCCAACATCGAAACGGGCCTGGCCATGGGCATCGGCATCATCGATTCGTCGGTCGCCGGCCTGGGCGGCTGCCCCTACGCGCCGGGGGCGTCGGGCAATGTCGCGACCGAGGCCGTGTTGGGAATGCTGCACGCCAAAGGCATAGACACCGGCGTCGATGAAGCTAAAATCGCCGAGACGGCCCGTTTTATCAGATCCCGGCTTGCGCCGGGATGACAACCGCGAGGTTTACGCCATGACCTACCCTTCCCTGAAATTCGCTCACGCGCCCGAGATCGACATGCTGCGCGAGGAAGTGCGCAAGTTCGCCGCCAGCGAGATCGCGCCGCGCGCGGCGCAGATCGACCACGACAATCTGTTCCCCGCTGATCTGTGGAAGAAGTTCGGCAAGCTTGGCCTTCTGGGCGTCACCGTGCCGGAGGAGTTCGGCGGCGCGGGCCTGGGGTACCTCGCGCACGTGGTGGCGATGGAGGAAATCAGCCGTGCCTCGGCCTCGGTCGCGCTTTCCTACGGCGCGCATTCCAATCTCTGCGTCAACCAGATCCGCCGCAACGGCAGCGCCGCGCAGAAGAAGAAATACCTGCCCAAGCTCATCACCGGCGAGCATCCCGGAGCGCTCGCCATGAGCGAGCCCGGCGCGGGCAGCGATGTGGTGTCGATGAAGCTGCGCGCCGACAAGAAAGGCGACCGCTACATCCTCAACGGCAACAAAATGTGGATCACAAACGGGCCGGAGGCGCAGACGCTCGTGGTCTACGCCAAGACCGACCAGGCCGCCGGGCCCAAGGGCATCACCGCCTTCATCATCGAGCGCGGCTTCAAGGGTTTCAGCACAGCGCAAAAGCTCGACAAGCTCGGCATGCGCGGCTCGAACACCTGCGAGCTGGTGTTCCGCGACTGCGAGGTACCGGAGGAAAACATCCTGGGCAAGCTCAACGAGGGCGTGAAGGTCCTCATGAGCGGCCTCGATTACGAGCGCGTCGTGCTTTCGGGCGGGCCCTTGGGCATCATGCAGGCCTGCATGGACGCCGTGTTGCCCTATGTTCACGAGCGCGAGCAGTTCGACGCGCCTATCGGCACCTTCCAGCTGATGCAGGGCAAGCTGGCCGACATGTATGTCACGCTTTCAAGCCAGCGTGCCTATGTATACGCCGTGGCGCAGGCCTGCGACCGGGGCGAGACCGCGCGCAAGGACGCGGCGGGCTGCATCCTGATGGCGGCCGAGGCGGCGACCCAGATGGCGCTGCAGGCGATTCAGTGCCTGGGCGGCAACGGTTACATCAACGAATACCCGACCGGCCGTCTGCTGCGCGATGCGAAGCTTTACGAGATTGGCGCGGGCACGAGCGAAATCCGCCGCATGCTGATCGGCCGCGAGCTGTTCGCGGAGACGGCGTAGGGATAACCGTGGATCTTGCGTGCAGTTCAAGACCTGTTGTGAATTTATGAAAAAAACCATAGGGTAAGGTCTGAAAGATCAAAGCGGGAGCTTCTCATGATTGCCGGTATTTATCAGCGCGAAGCCAAGCCGGGCTCGTTCATCGATCCCTTCCGGCGTCCGCCGCTTAAAGGGCCGTTTGACGACATTCTCCCGCCGCTGCGACGCGGCCCTGGGCAGATGAAACCCCTGCCGTTGGTACCGGGCGTGCGCTTGCCCGCCACATGGAAGGTTCCGCTGCCCCCTATCTGAGCGGCTGACGCGGGGCGCGGGGTCTGCTATAAAAGCTTCATGGCCAAATCCGATAAAACCTATGTCTGCCAGTCCTGCGGCGCGGTCGCTTCGCGCTGGGCGGGCAAGTGCGATTCCTGCGGCGAATGGAATACCATTACCGAAGAGCGCGCCGAAACAGGCGCCCCCAAGGGCCTGGGTGCGAAAAAGGGCCGGGCCGTCAGTTTCGCTTCGCTGAAGGGCGAGAACGCCGAACGTCCGCCGCGCCGCGCGAGCGGCATCGCCGAGTTCGACCGCGTGTGCGGCGGCGGGCTGGTGCCGGGATCGGTGCTTCTGATCGGCGGCGATCCGGGGATCGGCAAATCGACATTGCTGCTGCAGGTAGTGTGTGCGCTGGGTCTCAAGGGCGCGCGCTGTGCTTATATATCAGGCGAGGAAGCGGTGGATCAGGTGCGCCTGCGCGCCGACCGCCTTGGTCTTGCCGCCGCGCCGGTGGAGCTGGCTTCGGCCACCAATGTGCGCGACATCGTGGCGGCGCTCGACGACGGCGCGCGGCCTTACGACCTGGTGGTGATCGATTCCATCCAGACCATGTATATCGACACGGTCGACAGCGCGCCCGGCACGGTGACACAGGTGCGCACCTCGGCGCAGGAGATCATCCGCATCGCCAAGAAGCGCAACATCTGCGTGCTGTTCGTGGGCCATGTGACCAAGGAGGGCCAGATCGCGGGCCCGCGCGTGCTCGAGCACATGGTCGACACGGTTTTGTATTTCGAGGGCGACCGTTCGCACCATTTCCGCATCCTGCGCACGGTCAAGAACCGCTTCGGCCCCACCGACGAGATCGGCGTGTTCGAAATGGCGAGCGAAGGGCTGGTCGAGGTGCAGAACCCCTCGGCCCTGTTCCTGGCGCAGCGCCAGCCGGATGTGACCGGCAGCGCGGTGCTGGCGGGGCTTGAAGGCACGCGCCCGGTGCTGGTGGAGATTCAGGCGCTGGTGGCGGCTTCGCCGTTCGGCACGCCGCGCCGCGCCGTAATCGGCTGGGATGCCGGGCGGCTGTCGATGGTGCTGGCGGTGCTGGAGGCGCGCTGCGGGCTGCAGTTCTCGGGCCAGGATGTCTATCTCAACGTCGCGGGCGGCATCCGCATCAACGAGCCGGCGGCCGATCTTGCGGTCGCGGCGGCCCTTATCAGCGCGCTGCGCGGCGCGCCCGTGCCGCCCGAGGCGGTGTTCTTCGGCGAGGTGGGCCTGGCGGGCGAGGTGCGCCCGGTGGCACAGCCCGACCTGCGGCTCAAGGAAGCGGCGAAGCTCGGCTTCACAAGTGCCTTCATGCCTGTGAAAAAAGCGGGCAAGAACAAACGCGCCGCCCCGCCGCTAACAGTTGAGGAAATCGGGCATCTGGACGATCTGGCGGCCCGGTTGTCCGAACCCCGGGCGGGCGTCCGCTACGGCTGAAAAAAATAGTGTAAACAAAGGAATAAACGATGCGGGGCGGGGGCTGTAAGTCCCGGCAGTCCTGTGCTAGAACAGGCGCTTAACCAAACGGGTGCCGCTTTATGTTTTTTGACGCTGTCATCGTTGCCGTAGTCCTGCTTTCCGCCGTGTTCGCTTTCTTCCGCGGGTTCATCCGCGAGGTCCTGACCATCCTGGGTGTGGTCGGCGGCCTGGTCGCCGCTTATTTCGGCGGACCGCCGCTTTTGCCGATGATGAAAAACTGGTTGGGCATCAAGGAAGGCGCCGACCCCAAGCTTTATTTCGGCGTGATCCCCGACACGGCGCTTGCCGATGCGCTTGCTTACGGCAGCGTGTTCCTGGTGGTGGTGATCGTGCTTTCGATCGTCAGTCACCTGCTGGCAGGCTGGGCGCGGGCGATCGGTCTGGGCGCCGTCGACCGCACGCTGGGCGTAGCGTTCGGCATCGTGCGCGGCGTGGCGGTGCTGGCGATCATCTACCTGCTGCCCTATATCCTGATCGACAAGGAAACGCGCATGGCCTGGATCAAGGAAAGCCGCACGCTGGTCTTCGTCGAACAGACTTCGGCGTGGATGGCGGGGTTCTTGCCGGAATCCCTGCGCGACGAAAAAGCCATCGACGCCCGCGCCGCCGCTGATTCCATGGCCAAGGCC
Organism: uncultured Pseudobdellovibrionaceae bacterium; assembly: GCA_964577255.1. Classification (GTDB taxonomy): domain Bacteria; phylum Pseudomonadota; class Alphaproteobacteria; order Micavibrionales; family Micavibrionaceae; genus Micavibrio_C. The sequence goes on from CAZNYM010000056.1 coordinate 8,063, forward strand.
ACGCGCGAGAAGCTCAAGGAGCTTGAACTGCTCAAGGGCGAGAACGGCGAGACCCCCACACCTCCCACGCCTGAAGGCGCGCTGCCCGAAGGGCCGCTGACACCCGCGCCCGGCGGGGCCGGCGACGGGGCATCCGGCTACAACCCGGATACGCGCCAGGACATGAAGGATCTGATCCAGCAGCAGAACGGCTACAATGATTAGTCAATCGCTGTGCCAGGACTTTGCCGACGACAAGCTGCACGAGGAATGCGGCGTGTTCGGCGTGTTCGGCTGCCAGGACGCCGCCGCGCTGACGGCCCTGGGGCTGCACGCCTTGCAGCACCGGGGCCAGGAAGCCTGCGGCATCATCAGCCACGACGGCCAGGCGTTTTACAGCCACCGCGCCCGCGGCCTGGTCGACCAGGCCTTTTCCGATCTGCAGACCATGGCGCACCTGAAGGGCATGACCGCCATCGGCCACAACCGCTACGCCACCACCGGCGAAGGCAGCCTGCGTAACATCCAGCCGCTTTACGCCGACATGAGTTTCGGCGGCTTTGCGCTTGCGCATAACGGCAACCTGACCAACGCCCAGGTACTGCGCGCCGAACTGGTGGGCAAGGGCGCCTTGTTCCAGTCAACCACCGACACCGAGACAATCCTGCATCTGATGGCGGCAGCGCGCGCGGGCGAGCCCGGCGCGCGGCTGGTCGAGGCGGTGAAACAGATCAAGGGTGCGTGGTCGCTGGTGGCGTCGTGTGGCAAAAATCTTTACGGCATGCGCGATCCGCACGGCATCCGTCCGCTGGTTCTGGGGCGCCTGGGTGGCGGCTATATCCTGACTTCGGAGACCTGCGCGCTCGACATCATCGGCGCGACCTATGAACGCGACATCAAGCCCGGCGAGTTCGTCACCATCGGCGAAAAAGGCGTGCTCAGCGCCTATCCGTTCGGGGCGCAGCCGTCGCGGTTCTGTGTGTTCGAATATATCTATTTCGCCCGGCCCGACAGCACGCTCGAGCAGCGCTCGGTCTATCAGATGCGCAAGAATATCGGTGCCGAGCTGGCGCGCGAAGCGCCTGCCACGGGCGCGGAGCTGGTGGTGCCGGTGCCCGACAGTGGCGTGCCCGCCGCGATCGGCTATGCCCAGGCGAGCGGCCTTCCCTTTGAGCTCGGCATCATCCGCAACCACTATGTCGGCCGGACCTTCATCGAGCCGACCGACCAGATCCGCCA
>CAZNYM010000057.1:0-741 GCA_964577255.1 uncultured Pseudobdellovibrionaceae bacterium
ACGCGGTTGCCGGTCCAGTTGTGGAAATATTCATGGGCGATCACGCCCTCGACATTCTCGAAATCGACGTCGGTGGCGGTTTCAGGGTGGGCCAGCACCAGCGCCGTGTTTAAGATGTTGAGCGACGTATTCTCCATCGCGCCCATGTTGAAGTCGCTGACGGCGACGATATTGAAACGCTCCAGCTGGTATTCCCGGCCGTAAACCTGCTCGTCCCATTTCATCGACTTGATGAGGGATTCCATGGCCCAGGCGCACTGGTCCTCGTCGCCCTTGCGCACATAGATGCGCAGATCGACGTCGCGGCCGGTCATTGTCTTGAAATGATCCTGAATATGCACCAGATCCCCCGCCACCAGCGCGAAGAGATAACAGGGCTTGGGGAAGGGGTCGTGCCAGACGGCGAAATGCCGCCCCCCGGGCAGATCGCCTTCCCCGGTCAAATTGCCGTTAGAGAGCAGGACGGGGCAGGATTTTTTGTCGGCCTCAATCCGGGTGGTGAAAACCGTCATCACGTCGGGCCGGTCGTAGAAATAGGTGATGCGGCGAAAACCTTCGGCCTCGCACTGGGTACAGTAATTGCCGCCTGACATATAAAGTCCCTCGAGAGCGGTATTCTCCTCGGGCTTGATCTCCACTTCGATTTCAAGCGTGAAAGCATCACCGGGGCAGGGCAGGGTCAGGTTCTTGGCGGTCAGTCGGTAATCGGCGGGTGCAAGCGGACGGCCGTTCAAATGAACG
>CAZNYM010000057.1:751-8354 GCA_964577255.1 uncultured Pseudobdellovibrionaceae bacterium
ACCAGGTCGGGCGCGCCTTCGGCCCGCTTGCTGAATTTGATCCGGCTCAGCACTTCTGTGCGGCCGGGAAATATGCGGAAGGTAAGATCGACGCTTTCAACCTTATAGGCGGTCGGTGCGTAGTCTTTGAGATATATGGTTTTGGGCGTGTCGGTGCGCATCATGACGGGAGTGTAAACCAACTCCCGCCTTCGATAAATGGCTATTCGGGCGGCGGATTGAGATAGGGATTCACCGGCGGATTAAGCTCTTCCTCCCGGGCTTTGCGCGTGGCGGTGATTTCCGCGGTCAGGGCGAACAGCACATCACGCACCCCTTCGCCCGATACGCCGGAAATCAGGTGGATTTTGGTTTTCTTGCCCAGTTTCTTCTGCAGCGCCTTGGCCTGATCGGCGGCGAGATCAAGGCCAATCGCATCGACCTTGTTTAACGCCACCACTTCAGGCTTTTCCGCAAGCCCGTTGCCGTATGCCGCGAGTTCGTTGCGGATGGTGGTGTAAGCGCCGACGATGTCGTCCTGCGTCGCGTCGATCAAATGCAAAAGCACGGCGGTGCGCTCGACATGCCCGAGGAAGCGGTCGCCCAGGCCGTGGCCTTCGCTCGCGCCCTCGATCAGGCCGGGAATGTCGGCCAGCACGAAATCGACCTCGCCGGCTTTGACCACGCCCAGGTTCGGGTGCAGCGTGGTGAAGGGGTAATCCGCGATCTTGGGTTTGGCGGCCGAGCAGGCGGCCAGGAACGTCGATTTGCCCGCGTTCGGAAGGCCGACGATGCCGGCATCGGCGATCAGTTTCAGGCGCAGCCACACGGCCATCTCCTGACCCGGCCAGCCGGGAGTCTTTTTGCGCGGGGCCTGGTTGGTGGCGGTCTTGTAGTGTGCGTTGCCGAAACCGCCGTCGCCACCCTTCAGGAGGACCATCGTCTGACCCGGTTCGGTGAAATCGGCCAGCACGGTTTCCTTGTCCTCGGCCAGCACCTGCGTGCCGATCGGCACTTTGATGATCACGTCTTCGCCATCGGCGCCGCTGCGGTTGTCGCCACTGCCGTGCCTGCCTTTGCCGGCGCGGAAATGCTGGGTGTAGCGGAAATCGATCAGGGTGTTGAGAGCCGCCACGGTGGTGAAGATGATATCGCCGCCGCGGCCGCCGTTGCCGCCGTTGGGGCCGCCGAATTCCAGATATTTCTCGCGCCTAAAGCTGACGCACCCGGCCCCGCCGTCGCCGCTCTTCAGGTAGATTTTTGCTTCATCGAGAAATTTCATTTTCGCTCACAAAGAAAATTGGATGACCGGGGTCCCCCAATCATCCAACCTCCAAATCTCTGACAGACAGGTTTGTTACTCGGCCGCTTTGGCGGCGCTGTCGTTCGCCGGCAGGATGTGAACGAAGCGGCGGCCCATTTTGCCGCGCTTGAAATTCACAACGCCGTCGATCAGGGCGAAGAGGGTGTGATCTTTGCCCATGCCGCAATTGACGCCGGGATAATACTCGGTGCCGCGCTGGCGGATGATGATGTTGCCGGCCAGGATCTGCTCCCCGCCGTAGATTTTCACGCCCAGGCGCTGGGAGTGGGAATCGCGGCCGTTACGCGAGCTGCCGCCTGCTTTCTTGTGTGCCATGGTGTACTCTCCTCAAATCCTGAAAATTAAGCGGCCTTGATGTCCGTGATCTCGATCTTGGTCACCGGCTGGCGGTGGCCGATCTTGCGGCGGTAATGTTTCCGGCGCTTTTTCTTGATGATGGTGATCTTGGGCGCGCGCAGGTGCGCGACGATCTTGGCCACGACGGTGGCTTTTTTGCCGCCCTCGGCGTACAGGACATCGTCGAACTGCACGGTGTCCCCCTCCTTGCCCTCCAGAGTCTGGATGAACAGGGTGTCATTTTTGGCGACGCTGTACTGCTTCCCGCCGGTACGAAAGATTGCGAACATGATGACCAAGCCATTCCTAAAAAAGTCGCGCCGGACAGCGGCGCAAATCAAGGATGCGGAATATACTGAAATCGGCTATTCTGTCAAGGAAAGCTTGCGGGATTTCCCCGAAAAACCAAGGATTTTCCATGTTCTCACCGGCCGTCATCCTTCACGGCGCCTTTGCCAGCGAAACCCCGGCGGCCTGCCTGCGCCGGGCCGTGGAGGGTCAGCCCGTCCGGCTGCTGACCGGCCTGGATGAACAGACCCTGGGGGCGGAGCTGGGCCGCGCGCTGCTGCTGCTGCTGCCGGTGGATGCGGGGGGATTTATACCGGGCCCGGCGCTGGCCCAGGCCCTGCCGCGCCGGGACGCGCTGGCGATCGTGGGGGTGGCGCGGGAGCCGGGGGATTTTGCCGGGGCTCTGGCGGCTGGCTGCCAGCTTGTATTTACATATGATATGATGGGTGATGAGCGTCTGGTTCCCGTCTTGCAGGGGATGATCCAGCGCGGGGTTGCCCGTCTGCAGAACCGGGCGCAGATAGAGGAATACCGGCGCTTCAAGGCGTCACTGACCGCCAGCCCCGACGCCTTTATCGTCTTCGACGAAAACCGCAAAGTGTTCTTTGTCAGCGACCATTATCACCGCGCCTACCCGCGCTGCGCTGACCGCATGGTGCGGGGGATCGACGTGATGGAGGCGTTCGAGATGCTGTGCGTCGACCAGGGGCTGCGTCCGCCCGACCCGCAGTACGAGGCAATGAAATCCTTCTGGAACGCGCTTGAGGGCCAGCGCGAATTCACCATGGCCGACGGGCGCATCTGGCGCGTGACGGCGGCGCGGCTGGCCGAAGGGCAAGGGACCATCGTCACCACCACCGATGTCACCCTCTACCGTCAGCAGAAGGCCGAACTTGAGCGTAAATCGCAAGAGCTTAACGAAGCGCTTGAGAACGAGCGCGAAGCCAACGCCCTGCAGCACCGCTTCATTTCGATGGTCAGTCATGAATTCCGTACGCCCCTGAGCGTGATCGACGGCCATGCCCAGGTGCTGCTGCGGCGGACGGAAAGCCTGACGCCCGAAGACATCAGCCACCGCGCCCGTACCATGCGCAGCGCGGTCTCGCGCCTGGTGGCGATGATGGAGGGGGTGTTGTCCTCGAGCATGCTGGAGACCGGGCACTTCAGGCCTTCGCCCGAGACGTTCGACGCTGCCGCTCTGCTGCGCGAGTTGTGCGAGGACCATGTCGAGCTGTTCGGCCGCAAGCATGTCATTACCTTCGAGGGGCCGGGTCTGCCGGCGCAGATGCGTCTGGACCGCAAGATCCTGACCATCGTCATGACGAACCTGCTTAGCAATGCCATCAAATACGGCGGGGACGATCCGCGCATCGAGGTTGCGGCCCGGCTGCGCGATGGCGGGCTCGAGGTGGCGGTGCGCGACCACGGCGTCGGCATTCCGCCCGGGGAAATGGCCCATATTTTCGACCGTTACTATCGCGCCAGCACCGCGGGCGAAGTGGCGGGCACGGGCATCGGCCTCAGCCTGGCAAGCGATCTCCTCAGCCTGTGCGGCGGCAGCATCAGCGCCAGTGCGGCGGAGGGCGGTGGCACAAAATTTGTCATATACATTCCTTCTGTGGCATAATATTAGTAATTGCTTATTAACAAAAAAATTCAAATACTTGTGTGAGGATCTTCAAGCCAATGCTGGATTACAGCCGCTCCACCACCCTTCGTCCTGCCCGCGCCCGGGCGCGCAAGACCATCCTTGTAATCGAGGATGAGGTGCTTCTGAGCGAGCTTCTGGCCGAGGAGCTGGAGCGCCTGGGCTATGACGTCGTCATCGCGCATGACGGGCGGCAGGGGCTCGAGCGGATCAGCGCCAGTGCGCCGGATCTCATCATCTGCGACCGCGCCATGCCGAAAATGACCGGCTTCGAGCTTCTCGACCGGCTGCGCGGCATCTATCCCCAGCACGGCGATATTCCCTTCATTTTCCTGACCGCGCTGACCGATCAGCGCGACCGCGATGTGGTCGAGCCGCTTCTGCCATATGCCTATCTGACCAAGCCGCTCGATTTCGACGTTCTGCGCCAGACGATCGAAAAAGCGCTGGGCTAGACGCTTTTCTTTACAAAGCCCCGACTGTTACAGTATAACTCCGGCCATGGAAAAGATCCGCAAAGGGCTTATGGCCGCCATCCTGCTGAGCGAGGTTTCGCACCTGTTCTGCTGCGTCCTGCCGGTGCTGGCGGCGGTCGCCAGCCTGCTGGTGGGGGCCGGGTTCCTGCCGGCGCTGGCGTGGCCGCTGCACGATCTTATCCACCGCTACGAAGTGCCGCTGATCGTCTTCTCGGCTGTCATCATCGCGGCCGGGTGGGGGGTGTATCTTCTGGCGCTGCGCACCGACTGCCAGGCGCTCGGCCACCACGAAGCGCACTGCCACAAAGTCACACGCAAGACGCGCACCGTCCTGGTCATCGGCACCGCGCTGTTCCTCTTCAATCTGGCGGTCTACCTGTTTTTGCACCGCGAACTGGGTATCCTGGAACCGCCGGGAGCGCCCGCCCCGGCGCATGAATCCCTCAATAACGGCCTGTAACCCCCCGGAATCCCGGTTTATTTCGCCCTGCCGCGCATATTTTTCTTGTCGCGAGCGGAGGGAAAGGCTAAAAATCGTATCGAGTCTAGATAGTCTTGCTGGTGTCATGCATTGTGCCTGCTCTTGTTCTCTCTATGCTCCCACCGGCAGGCGTCATGACGGCGTTTGCCTTTTACTAAATGCCAACTTATGAGGATTCTAAATGGCAAACGACAAATCGACCGGTACCGTTAAATGGTTTAACAGCACCAAAGGTTTTGGTTTCATCCAGCCCGACTCGGGCGGTTCCGATGTGTTCGTGCACATCAGCGCCGTGCAGAAAGCGGGCATGCAGACTCTGCGTGAAGGCCAGAAAATCTCTTACGAACTGGCGACCGAAAAAGGCCGCACCTCGGCCACCAATCTGGCCGACGCCGCGTAAGGTTTCCACCGGTTCAAAGTTAGAAAAAGCCCCCGGCAACGGGGGCTTTTTTCTTTGCGTGCCGCCCACTATACTGAGAATCATTAAACAAATGGCCTGACATGCACCGCTGGGATATCTTTCTGCCGATTGTTGCTGCAGCTTTTCTTGCGGGCTCTTTCATAGTCCCCATGGGTCTCGTCTATGGGCTGCTTATGTCCATGGCTCTCATCGGCGTCGTGATCGCCGCCGTCCATCACGCGGAGCTGGTGGCCTCACGGGTGGGCGAGCCCTTCGGGACACTCGTGCTGGCGGTTGCCATCACTGTGATCGAAGTAGCGCTGATCGTTTCCGTGATGCTGGCGGGGGGGCCTGAGAAAGCAACTCTCCCGCGCGACACGATATATGCCGCCATCATGATCATCTGCACCGGCGTGGTGGGGGTTTGCATGCTGGTGGGTGGGCTGCATCATCATGAGCAGAAATTTCACTCGGGCGGGGCCAATTCCGCATTCGCCGCGCTGACGGCGCTGGTTGGTCTTTCGCTCGTCCTGCCCTCCTTCACCACCAGCTCGGAAGTCGGAACCTACACCTTTTCCCAGCTTATCCTTGTCGCGTTTTCATCTCTGGCACTGTGGGGTGTTTTTGTCTTTGTGCAGACGATCCGCCACCGCGATTATTTCCTGCCCCAGATCAATCCGGGGAATGAAAATATACATGCCGAGCCCCCTACAGCGAAGCAGGCGGCCATGAGTTTTGCTTTCCTGCTTGTTTCCCTTGTGGCGATTGTCGGCTCGGCCAAGCAGCTTTCGCCTCTGATCGAAGGCGCGATCGTGGCGGTCGGTGCGCCCAAGGCGGCCATCGGTATCGTAATCGCGCTGATCGTCCTTCTGCCCGAGACATGGGCGGCGGTAAGAGCGGCGCGGGCCGACCGCCTGCAGACAAGCATGAATCTGGCACTGGGCTCCGCGCTTGCCAGCATCGGGCTGACCATTCCGGCGGTCGTGGTCACGGCCATCCTTCTCGACCTTCCGCTTGTTCTTGGGCTTGAGCTCAAGGACACGGCGCTCCTGACTCTTGCCTTCATCGTGTGCGGCATCACGCTGGGCACGGGCAGAACGACAGTCATGCAGGGGGCAACGCACCTGGTGCTGTTCGCTGCTTTCCTTTTCCTCGCCTTCGTTCCCTGACGGCTGCAGCTACCTGTCCATTTTTACGCCCGGCACCAGGTAGGAGCGGGGGTTCATTGCGCAGATGTGCCGGTTTTGCCTGAGAACGAAATCATCGGGCCTGACATCCAGAACAGAAGCCGCGCGGAGGAAAACATCGGCCACGCCGCGGTAATATTCGTTGCGCGATTCAAAAAAGGCTTTGACATGCGCGTTCATCTTCTCGTTCTGCCCACGGCCTTCATGGGCCAGGCGCCCGCGGTTTTTGTCCGTCTGGATTTCTGTCGTGGACAGGATAGAGGTCATGCCGCCCGGCTCTTCCTGAAAGAACAGCCCCATGTCGTACAGTTTTCCGGTGGCGGGATTTACCACGACCGCGGTGCGGCCGACGATGTGGGTGTGCTCGTCATCCGACCAGAGCCGCTCCATCAGCGCCACCGCCCGGCCGTTCGGTACGCGGAAAGACACCATCGCTTTATCGGTGGTGATATAACGTTCATCTTCAAGCGGGCCGTGCAGGCGGATCTCGTCCGATCCTGCGGGCGGAATACCGTCGCGCTGGGCGATTTTGACCGCGCGTTTGAAATAATCTTCGTTCATGGCGTCTCTCCTGATCCGTTCCGGATCCATAAGACAACAAATGGAGGTGGAATGCGATAAAAAACGGCAAAACTGTCCGCGCGTCACGATTACAGGGGTTTAGCCTGTCATTTCCATCGCGTTTCCTGTAGTCTTGAGACCTAGTAGAAGTTTGCAAGGGATTGGGGAATGGATCGTAAAAAGCAACCCGCCTTGGTAATCGCTGTCTCTTTGTGCATAGGCGGGTTTTTGCTGCTCGTCACCGCCCGTGGCATGAATCCCCAGGTGGCGACATGGTCACTGCTGGCTGCTTTCAATCACGCACCGTCGGAATTCAAGCTTGGCAATCATTTTCTTGGCACGCAGGAAGATCCCGGCAAGGGAATAGAGCTGATGATCGAGTCGGGCGAGCACGGTTTCGGGCCGGCGCAAAATTTCCTTGGCTGGTGGTATGACGAGCACCCGGGCAACAGAGGCAATTACGACTACGAACAAGCAGAATACTGGTACAACAAGGCGGCAGCGCAGGGGATCATGAGCTCCATTCATAATCTCGGGCGCGTCTACGAAAAAACAAGACGCTTCGATCTGGTAGAGGCCCAATTCCTTAAAGCTGCGGAAAAAGACTGGGCGAACGCTCAGAACTCGCTGGGGCACTGGTATTACACTAATAAAAACAACAAAGCGGGCCATGATGTTAAAAAGGCGGAGTACTGGTTCACGAAGGCTGCGAAAAAGGATCACGATCTTGCGCTGCACGCGCTGGGCTCCATCCACAGGGACCGGGGCGAATACGATAAGGCCATCGGCTTCTTTGAAAAATCCTATGCAAAAGGCAAAAACCGGCCCGATAACCAGTCGGCCAAGGCGCTGGGCCATTTTTACAGCAAGGGCCCCGCGCCGGAATACCACAACCGGAAAAAGGCGCTCTACTGGTACAACGA
>CAZNYM010000057.1:8364-9034 GCA_964577255.1 uncultured Pseudobdellovibrionaceae bacterium
GCCGACGATCTTTATCAGGCGGCGGCCTATTATCTGGCGGATGCTGGCGAGGGCGAGGATAGTTGGAACAGCCCGCAGGCCCTGCAGGGCATGAAATGGATGGTGGAGGCCGGCAGCAAGGGTGAAAGAGACGCCAAAATCGATATTTATCGGAAATGGCATGCGTGCTTTGCCATCGTCAGCGAAAAGCGGCGCTATAATTGCGCGATGATGGCGGCGGCGGAGAACGAACACGCCAGGATTTTTCTGGCGGTGGAAACAGGGGCTGCCACGCCCGCCGAATTTGATCGGTTGCGCCGCGATGCCGTGGCCGGAGATACGGAAGCGCAGCTGGTGCTGATAAATCTGTTGACGCGGGATCTTGCCGGCGCCGGGGAGACGGAGGATTACAGGAAATTCTATATTCTCAGCAACGTCTTCGTGAACGGCAGCAGCGAAGACCGCTATAAAATATCCAACCGCTTCATCGACACCTTCAGGAAAGACACGGACGAACTGATGGCCAGCGCGCTCGAGCGTCTGGGTGATGCCGGCACCGGAGAAGCCAGCGCCTGCGCGCGGCTTTATAACTCAGACAAAAAAGGTTTTGAGGAGTGTCTATACCCGGGGCTGAATGAAACCGCAGCCGATGCCACCACGGTGGCTCAATAAGTACGGTGGCTGGCGGAGC
>CAZNYM010000058.1:0-8940 GCA_964577255.1 uncultured Pseudobdellovibrionaceae bacterium
GGCGTCAACGTCAAAACCGTGCGCCAGGGCAAGCTCGAGGACGGCCATGCCCGGGTAGTGATCGATTTCGATCACCCGGTGCAGATCAAATCGGCTTTCGTGCTGCCCGCGAATGACGGCAAGCCCGATCGTCTGGTGATCGATTTTATGCGCACGGCCCGTTTCGACCCGCAGGGAAAATCCTTCGGCACGCTGAAGACGGCGCGCACGGCGGCGCCGGTCGCGCGGAATGACGCCGCGCCCACGGTGCCGCGTCCCGCGGTCAAGCCGGTGGTAAAACAGGCGGTTGCTCCCGCGCGTGTCATCGAAGCGCCTCCGCCGCCCGTGCAGGTGGTGACGGTCGGCCCCGAAGGCACGCCGCTGCCGCCGCGCAAGCCGGAAGGGTCAACCCCCTCCCCTTCGTCGCCCGCTGCCGCACAGGCGCCTGAGAAGCAGGAGAAGAAAATCATCGTCATCGACGCAGGCCACGGCGGCGTCGATCCCGGCGCTCTCGCCGCCAACGGCCTCTACGAGAAAAACATCACGCTCGCCATGGCGCGCGAACTGAAAAAGACTCTCGAGCAAAGCGGCCGTTACAAAGTCGTCATGACCCGCAGCGACGACCGCTTCCTGCGCCTGGGGCAGCGCGTCGGCATCGCCCGGCGTCAGGAAGCCGACCTGTTCATCTCCCTGCACGCCGACTCGATCGGCCGCAGCAACGTCAAGGGCGCTTCCATCTACACGCTCTCCGACAAAGCCTCGGACGAGCAGACCGCGCTGCTGGCAGACCGCGAAAACCGCGCCGATCTGATCGCGGGCATGGATCTTGATATCGACGACGAACAGGTAGCAACCATCCTCGCCGATCTCGCCGTGCGCGACACCATGAACCAGTCGAAATTTTTCGCGAGCCAGCTGGTCGTTTCTTTCGAGAGAGATCGGGTCAAGCTGCTTGAAAATCCACACCGCTCGGCGGGCTTTGCCGTTCTGAAAGCGCCCGATGTGCCCTCGGTGCTGGTCGAACTCGGTTTTCTTTCCAACCGCCGCGAAGCCGAGCAGCTTTCAAGCCCGAGCTACCGCGCCGGCATCGCCCGGGCTCTCGCGCGCGGCGTCGACGCTTACTTCGACAAAATCCGGACACAGAATCGCTCCTGATTTTGCCGTGAATCTGTTGCATTTACGTAACAGACTAAAATAAAAGGACATTTCCTGAAATTGAGTGTTTATTTTTTTTCCCGCTCATGTATACATGGGGGGAAGATTTTTGCTCCTGTAGCAGGAGCAGATAGTCCTTTGTTTCTAACCCGCTAGCGCTACGAGGATACTACTATGAAAACACTTGCCACCCTTTGCATGGTCGGCTCCGTTCTGGCTCTGTCGGCTTGCGCCGGCGACCGCAACGCCGACTACAGCTACGAAACCGCCGCTCCTTACGCCAGCGAGCGCACGGTTGGTGCTGAAGATTCCCCGGTCGTGAAGCCCGAGCGGACCTTCGAAAGCCGCATGCGCAAATAAGCGCTTCGCGCTCATTTGATGAATGACAATCACGGTCCGGCCGATATCAGCCGGGCCGTTTTTGTTTTATGATTTTCCGCTATAGTACGGCTTCAGAAGGTTTCATTAAGGGAATTCGCCCATGGCCCTGCATATCGTCCGCGTCCTTTTGTTCCTGATGGTGAATGCCGGGGGCTTTTACGCTGTGCCGGCTCTAAGCGTGCTCGCGGCCATGACCAACACCCTGCCCGACCTGCCGCCCACCGTGTCGCCGGTGACGTTCCAGCTATGGTTGTTCGGCGGCGGCATGTGGGCGTGGGGCGCGGGAGCAGTCGCCAGCATCGGCTATTTTTTCACCACCGGTGAACTGCGCTCCTGGCTGCTGCTGGCCCCGGCTTATGTTCCGACAATCTACGGCCTCGCGATCCTGGCCTACTTCCACTTCGTCTGAAAAACCCTACGAAGGGTCCTTGCCCGCGCGCGGGGTCTCGGCCGCCGCTTCGCGCGGCGGTTTCTTACTCGCGACCGGCACCGGATAACCCGGGCGTTCGCGGATCACGCGGCGGATCGTGTCCCAGTCCAGACGGTCAGCGTAATCGCCCGCCGCTTTCATGATCATCTGCATGTCCTGCGCCGTCATTTCATAGAAGGGAATACCGCCCTCCTGCTCGATCTTGTTGGCTTGGGCGAGCGAGGTGTGCGCCTCCAGATACAGATCGTCATCCACCCACGCCACCTTGACCGGCTGATCGACCGTGGTGACGGGCGTACCGACGGGAATCAGCGGATAAAGCTTCGCCACGTCCTCGGGATAAAGCCGGATGCAGCCGCTGCTGACGCGGCGGCCCACGCCGTAAGGCTTGTTGGTGCCGTGCATGCCGTATTCGGGCCAGCCCAGATACATGATGTAATCGCCAAGCGGATTTTCCGGTCCGGGCGGCACGGCCTCAGGCAGGGTAGGATCTTCCTTACGCATCCGCGCGGTCGGGCGCCAGGTCGGCTTTTCTTTCTTGTTTACCACGGTGGTCGTGCCCAGGGGCGTCGCCAGGCCCTCGCGCCCCACGCCAATCGGGAAGGTCAGCGGCGGTTGCCCTTTCTTCACATAGGCGTAAAGCCGCATCTCCGGCAGGTTGATGACGATGCCCTGGCGGGGCCCATCGGGCAGCAGATGCATGGTCGGCAGCTTGAGCACGACGTCGACGCCCGGCAGCCACGGATCGGTGTTCGGATTGGCGGCGCGCAGTTCGACGAAGCCGAGATCGTAGCGCCGCGCGATATCGACCAGCGTATCCTCGTACTTGGTGGTGTAACTCTGCATCGTGCCTACATGGGCGCCCTCGAACAGCACCTTGTCGGCCCGCGGCACGCGCTTGTCGGGCGCGGCGATGGCGGGTTTGGAAGGTGGGCGCAGGATCGTCTCCTCATTGGCGGGTGCGGCGAAGGCGGGTGCGGCCAGCAGCAGAAACGCGGAAAGTGTCAGGAAAGAGCGTAAAATCATCATGCGGCTTTCTTAATTTGCGATTGCAGGCGGGCGGCGATTTTATCCATGAATTCTTCGGTGACCAGCCAGGGCTGCTTCTCGCCGACCAGGATAGCCAGATCCTTGGTCATGAAGCCTGCCTCGACCGTATCGATGCAGGCGCGCTCGAGTGTCTGGGCGAAATTCACCAGCGCCTGGTTGTTGTCGAACTTGCCGCGGTACTGCAGGCCGCGCGTCCAAGCGAAGATCGAGGCGATCGGGTTGGTCGAAGTCTTTTCGCCCTTCTGCCACTGGCGGTAATGGCGGGTCACGGTGCCGTGCGCGGCCTCGGCTTCGACATATTTCCCGTCCGCCGTCAGCAGCACCGACGTCATCAGGCCCAGAGAACCATAGCCCTGCGCCACTACATCCGACTGCACGTCGCCGTCATAGTTCTTGCACGCCCACACGAACGCGCCCGCCGATTTCACGGCGAACGCCACCATGTCATCGATCAGGCGGTGCTCGTACCACAGTTTCCGCGCCTCGAAATCCTTCTTGTAGTCGCTTTCATAGACGCGCTGGAAAATCTCGATGAACTTGCCGTCATACTGTTTGAGGATGGTGTTTTTAGTCGACATATAAAGCGGGTAATTGCGCTGCAGCGCGTAGGCGAAGCACGAATGGGCGAAATCGGCGATCGACTCGTCCAGATTGTACATGCCCATCGCCACGCCGGCGCCGGGGAACTCGAAAATCTCCCAGCTCTGCGCCGCGCCGCCGCCCTGGGGCTGGTAGGTCATGGTCAGCTTGCCCGGGCCGGGGATTTTTACGTCCGTGGCCTTGTACTGGTCGCCGAAAGCGTGGCGGCCGATCACGATCGGCTCTTTCCACCCCGGCACCAGGCGCGGCACGTTCTTGCAGATGATCGGCTCGCGGAACACCGTCCCGCCCAGGATGTTGCGGATCGTGCCGTTGGGCGACTTCCACATCTTCTTCAGGCTGAATTCCTTCACCCGCGCCTCGTCGGGCGTGATGGTGGCGCATTTCACGCCCACGCCGTATTTCTTGATCGCGTTCGCCGAGTCGACCGTGACCTTGTCCTCGGTCGCGTCGCGGTTTTGGATCGACAGATCGTAGTAATCGAGCTTGATGTCCAGATAAGGCAGGATCAGCTTGTCCTTGATCATCGCCCAGATGATGCGGGTCATCTCGTCGCCGTCGATTTCGACAAGCGGGGTTTCGACCTTGATCTTGGACATGGCGGCCTCCGGGCTATGGCTGTGAGGCCCTCATCCTATACAAGATCCCCCGGCGAAGAAAGGCTGTCCTGGGGGCTAAAGCCCCAGGCGGCGGGCCCAGGCATCGAGCACCCGGGACAAAGGCGAAGGCCCCTTCCGGATGAAAGTCTGCGCGCTCATTTCGGCGTCGAGCTTTTTCCGGAAATCCTCGAACAAAGCGGGCCGGTCCTCCGGCGCACCGCTCGTGAAAACCTTCACGTTATCGAGCCCCCGGAAAGCGGAAAACCTGACTTCCGGTCTGTCGCCGTCTTCCTGGCACAGCATGATGTCGGCGATGACCCTGCCACTATCGTCGTAAATATCGAAACAGGCGCCGATCAGCCCTTTGCCGCTGCCAAGCGGCACATGATGAAAGTTGAAATGATGGAAGACGCCCCGCGTCTTTCCCCGGTCGAAAAAATCGCTCAGGCCCGCAAGTTCGCTGTCGGTAAAGCTGCGCAGGTCGTAAAACCAGCGGTCGCCCTTGCCGGCGCGGACGGCTTTGACGAACGTCATGGAAATGACGTTGCTCTGTGCGGGAAGATTCACGGTCTCTCGGATCCCTGTTCGTTTTTTTACAGGGATAACAAAGCTCTTCAGGCGTTTCCAGAAAAATCAGGATTCGGGCGGAAAAAGACCGATTATTTCCTGCTCGAGGCGCGCGAACGCCCGGGCGAACAGCCCGCTGCGCTCCACCAGCCCCTTGCCGTGCTTGTAAACCTCGTAATGGCTGGCGCGCGGCCCGACATGGCGGATGACGAACCGGAACGCCGGCTCGTAGCGCGACACATAATACGTGACAGTGCAGGTGCCAGCCTCGAAATCGACGTCGACCGCCATGTCGTAAAGCGCCTTGCAGGACGCGCCCTGGCTGAACAGCCCCGCCAGCTTCTTGAATTCGGTATTGGTGAAGCCCGAGCGGCGGGAAAAACGCCCGAAATCCGGGTTTTCAATGATACGAAACGACATGTTTACATGATAACACGGGCCTTTCCCAGGCCAAACCCCGTCCAGCGGATAAAACCGTGCGTAAAGGTCATGTTGTGCGTAACTAATTGTTATTTAATCAAAAAATATCCAAAACACACCGCTTCGTTTCTAGAAAAACGACTAAAAAACCAATAGCATTCCCGCGAAAGCGGGAATCCAGAAGAAACAGGGAAAAATTTCGCCCGGCAGATCTGGGTCCCCGCCTGCGCGGGGATGCCCGGTACATACCATCTTTCTCCCCACGCAAAACCCCCGCCCAAAACCCGGCCGGACGCCCCTCCCCGCCATTGTTTTTGCCGGGATTTTGGCTATGATGCGCCCAGTTTCACCCCGACCCACGGCAGGCTCCGTCCCATGAACCGGCGATCCCCCATTCCCGTTCCCATAAAAGACCAAAGCAGCGAAAGCTTTCTGCACGAGCTCGAGGAATCGTATCAGCGCGAGCGGATGGGTAAACTCTGGAAGGAATACGGCCCCTATCTCATCGCCGGCTGCGTCTTGGCCGTGATTTTCACGGGCGCGCTCAGCGTGTGGAAGGGCTGGAACCGGAGCCAGAACGAACAAAGCACCGCCACCATCATCGCTGCGCTTGAAAGCGAAGACCCGGCGGCGGCGCTGAATAAATCTCTTTCCACCCTGCGTGCGGGCCCGCGCGGCATTGCGCTTCTGGCCGAAGCCGGGCTGCTGCTTGAGCAGGGCAAGACCGCCGAGGCCTTGGCCGCGCTGAAAACTGCCGCCGGCACGCGCGGCCTCGATCCCGCTTATCGCGACCTCGCCACGCTCATGAGCGTGCAGATTGCGGCCGCCGCGCCCGAAGGCATGAAAAACGCGGCATCCTTGCTCGCGCAACTGCAGCCGCTGCGCGACACTTCCAGTCCCTGGTGGCCTCAGGCCGCGCTCGAATCGGCGCGCCTGGCCGGCTACGGCCAGGGCGACTGGAAGCAGGCGCGCGCCTACCTTGCGCCCGTCCTCGCGGCCAAGGAAGGCGTGCCGCCCACGCTCAAGGCGCGCGCGGCCGCGCTCGACCGCGTCTACAGCCTCAAAACACCGGCCGAATGATCCGCTTCAACATCAAGGATTTTTTGTCATGACCCTGCGCGTTCTGTCTTTTGCCGTTCTTGCCACGCTTTCCTTAAACGCCTGCTCGATCCTCGACAGCGAAGGCACCGAGAAGCCGCTTGAGGGCGAGCGCATTTCCATCCTGGAGCTGCAGAAGAACCTCGAGCCCGACGACGCGGCGATGGAGGCACAGGGCTTCGTCGCCCCGCCAGCCTGGCGCAACGAATTCTGGCCTCAGGCCGGCGGCTATCCCACTCACGCGATGCAGAACCTGACCCTGAACGAAGGTGAACTCAAGCCCCAGTGGTCGGCCGATATCGGTGACGGCGGCAGCGACGGCCTGCCCCTCACCGCCCAGCCGGTTGTGGCCGACGGCAAACTGTTCACACTCGACAGCCGCGGCCGCCTGAGCGCCTTTGACGCCGCCAGCGGCAGGCCGCTATGGCAGGTCTATGCCGGCAGCGAAAAAGAGAAAGAGCCCGTGATCGCGGGCGGCGTCGCCTATTCGCGCGGCCAGCTTTACGTCACCAATGGTTATAACGAAGTGCTTGCCGTCAGCCCCGCCAACGGCAAGCCGCTCTGGCGCAAAAATATCTCGGCCCCCGCGCGCGCCGCCCCCACCGTGGCCGAGGACCGGCTGTTCGTCGTCACGCTCGACAACCGCCTGATCGCCCTATCGGTCAAGGACGGCACCTTCCTGTGGGATTACGCCGGCATCAGCGGCGTCACCGGGCTGATGGGTTCGGCCAGCCCCGCCGCCAGCAACGAAATCGTCGTGCCTGTCTTTTCTTCGGGCGAAATCTTCGCTCTGCGCGTTGAAAACGGCGCGCCGCTGTGGGGCGACAACCTCTCCTCGGTCAAAACCACAAGCGGCCTGAGCGGCATTGCCGACATACGTGGCCTGCCGGTGATCGACAAGGGCATGGTGTTCGCCATCAGCTTCAGTAATCGCCTGGTCGCCATCGACGAGCGCACCGGCAACCGTGTCTGGCAGCGCGAGATCGGCGGCGCGGAAACGCCGTGGCTGTCGGGCAATTACCTGTTCCTTATCACCAACGACAACGAGTTGATCGGCATGGGCCGCGACAACGGCCTGATCCGCTGGGTGCGGCCGCTGCCCAAGTTCCGTGACCCCGAGGACCGCAAGGGACCGCTGTTCTGGACCGGGCCGGTGCTGGCGGGCAACCGCCTGATCGTCGCAGGCTCGGATGGCGGCGTCATGGAAATCAACCCGGATGATGGCGCGGTGCTGCGCGCCTGGAACAGCGGTAAATCCGTGACCACCGCGCCGGTGGTGGCCGGGGAGATGCTTTACCTCCTGGCCGATGACGGCACGGTGCTGGCGTATAAATAATCATGATTACTCTGGCCATCCTCGGCCGGCCCAATGTCGGCAAATCCACTTTGTTCAACCGCCTGGCGGGGAAGAAGCTCGCCATTGTCGATGACCGCCCCGGCGTCACCCGCGATTGGCGCGAGGCCGAAGGTGCGCTCTACGACCTGTCCCTGCGCGTGATCGACACCGCCGGGCTCGAGGACGCGCAGGACGACAGCCTCGAAGCCCGCATGCGCCGCCAGACCGAATCCGCGCTGCCCCAGGCCGACGTGCTGCTATTCGTCATCGACGGGCGCGAGGGCGTAACGCCCCTGGACCGGCATTTCGCCAACTGGGCGCGGCGACAGGGCAAACCCGTCATCCTCGTGGTCAATAAATGCGAAAATCTCGACGCCGCCGCCGCCGGCATGGCCGAGTCCTACGCGCTGGGGCTGGGTGATCCGGTCGCTCTTTCCTCCGCGCATGGCGACGGGTTCGACGATCTGTACGAAGCGCTTTTGCCGTTCGAGAAAAAGGAACAGGAGGCGGAAGAAACCGACCCCGACGAATCGGGCGCCCTGCCCGCCGATATCGACGACATCGAGGGGCGCGAGGACTATGAATTCGCGGCCGAGGCCGAAGACCCCGATAAACCCATCAAGATCGCCATCGCCGGCAGGCCCAACGGCGGCAAATCGACTCTGCTCAACGCGCTGATCGGCCAGGAGCGCGTCATGACCGGGCCTGAGGCCGGCACCACCCGTGACGCCATCGCAGTGAAATGGGATCACGGCGGGCGGTCGCTGCGCCTAGTCGATACCGCCGGGCTGCGCCGCAAGGCCCGCATCACCGACGAAGTCGAGAAAATGGCGACGGGAGACACGCTGCGCGCCATCCGCCTGGCGCAAATCGTCATCCTGGTGCTCGACGCCCGCACCCCGCTTGAAAAGCAGGATCTGACCATCGCCGATCATATCGTCGACGAAGGGCGCGGCCTCGTGATCGCCCTCAACAAATGGGATCTGATCGAGAACAAGGAAGAGACGCTGCGCAATTTCCGCGACGAGCTGGAACGCAGCCTGGGCCAGCTGCCGGACGTCCCCTTCGTCACTATCTCTGCCCTGCACGGCGCCAACACGAAAAAATTGCTCGACCGGGTGGTCGAGACTTACGATCTCTGGGCCGCGCGCATCAAAACATCGAAGATGAACCGCTGGCTGGCCGCGCGCGAAAGCCAGAACCCGCCGCCGCTCGCCGCCGGGCGTGCCAACCGGTTGCGCTACATCACCCAGATCAAGGCCAAGCCGCCCACCTTCGCGCTGTGGTGCTCGCGGCCCGACGACCTGCCCGACTCTTATAAACGC
>CAZNYM010000059.1:0-8934 GCA_964577255.1 uncultured Pseudobdellovibrionaceae bacterium
CGAGGTGATCCGCGAGCACCCGGTGCTGCTCAACCGCGCGCCGACGCTGCACCGCTTGGGCATTCAGGCGTTCGAGCCCGTGCTGATCGAAGGCAAGGCGATCCAGCTGCACCCGCTGGTCTGCTCGGCCTTCAACGCCGACTTCGACGGTGACCAGATGGCGGTCCACGTGCCGCTCAGCCTCGAAGCCCAGCTCGAAGCGCGCGTGCTGATGATGTCGACCAACAACATCCTCTCGCCCGCCAACGGCAAGCCGATCATCGTGCCGTCGCAGGATATCGTGCTGGGCCTGTATTATCTGTCAGTCCAGCTGGAAAACCAGCCGGGCGAAGGCATGGTCTTTCGCGATGTGGGCGAGATCCAGCACGCGCTCGAAGCCAAGGTCGTCACGTTGCACAGCAAGATCAAGTGCCGCTACAAAACGATTGATTCCGAAGGCAAGCCCATCACGGTGCTGGTCAGCTCCACCCCCGGCCGCATGCTGATGTCGGAACTGTTCCCTCGCCACCGCAAGCTGCCGTTCGATCTGATCAACACGGTGCTGACCAAAAAGGAAATCACCAACCTGATCGACACCGTCTACCGCCATTGCGGCCAGAAGGAAACGGTCATCTTCTGCGACCGCATGATGAAGCTCGGCTTCCGTCACGCCTGCGTCGCCGGCATTTCCTTCGGCAAGGACGATCTCATCATTCCCGCCGCCAAGGAAACGCTGGTCAGCGAGGCTGAAAGAAAGGTCAAGGAATTCGAGCAGCAATATCTCGACGGCCTGATCACCAAGGGTGAAAAATACAACAAGGTGGTCGACATCTGGTCGCGCTGCACCGACGATGTTGCCGATGCCATGATGAAAGGCATCTCGAGCATGAGCGGCAAGCCGAACGCCGTTTACATGATGGCCCATTCCGGCGCCCGCGGCTCGGCCGCCCAGATCCGCCAGCTGGCGGGCATGCGCGGCCTGATGGCCAAGCCCTCGGGTGAAATCATCGAAACGCCGATCATTTCGAACTTCAAGGAAGGCCTTTCGGTTCTCGAATACTTCAACTCCACCCACGGCGCTCGTAAGGGCCTGGCCGATACCGCCCTGAAAACGGCGAACTCGGGCTACCTGACCCGCCGCCTGGTTGACGTGGCGCAGGACGCCATCATCACCCAGGACGATTGCGGTACCGAGCACGGCATCAGCCTGCGCGCGGTGATGAGCGGCGCCGATGTCGTCGTTTCTCTGGGCGAACGCGTTCTGGGCCGCACGGCGGCCCTGCCTGTGAAAAACCCGCTGACGGGCGAAACTATCGTCGCCTCCGGCGAACTGATCGACGAAGTGAAAGCCGAAGCGATCGAAACCGCCGGTATTGACAGCATCAAGGTCCGTTCGGTCCTGACTTGCGATACGGCGGCCGGCATCTGCGCCAAATGCTACGGGCGCGATCTCGCCCGCGGCGCGATGGTCAACGCCGGCGAAGCGGTCGGCGTCATGGCGGCGCAATCGATCGGCGAACCGGGCACGCAGCTGACGATGCGTACCTTCCACATCGGCGGCGCGGCGCAGAAGGGCGCCGAGAAGTCGTCGGTTGAATCGCCCGTCGACGGCAAAATCGAAATCCGTCACCACAACGTGGTGAAGAACTCGGAAGGCGTCACCATCGTCATGGGCCGCAACACCGAAATCGTGGTCAAGGACGGCAAGGGCGCCGAGAAAATGGCGCACCGCCTGCCTTACGGCGCGCGCCTGCTCACGGAAGACGGCGGCAAGGTCAAGGCCGGCCAGAAGCTGGCCGAATGGGATCCGTACACCATCCCGATCATCACCGAGAAAGATGGCGTGGCGCATTTCTTCGACCTAGTCGAAGGCGTGTCGCTGTCTGAAAAAATGGACGAAGCCACCGGCTTGTCCTCCAAGGTCGTGATCGACTGGCGTTCCCAGCCCAAGGGCGGCGAGCTCAAGCCCCGCATCGCCCTGCTGGACAAGAAAGACCAGATCATCAAGCTGCCTAACGGTCTGCCGGCGAACTACTATATGTCGGTCGACTCGATCCTGTCGGTTGAAAACGGCCAGGACGTTAAAGCCGGCGACATCGTAGCCCGTATCCCGCGCGAAACATCGAAGACGCGCGATATTACCGGTGGTCTGCCGCGCGTGGCCGAACTGTTCGAAGCCCGCCGTCCGAAGGATTTCGCGATCATCTCCGAAATCGACGGCCAGGTGGAATTCGGCAAGGACTACAAGTCCAAACGCCGCCTGATTGTGAAACCGGTCGACAAGGGCGAAGAGCCGCGCGAATACCTGATCCCCAAAGGCCGCCACCTGGCGGTGCACGAGGGCGATTTTGTCCGCAAGGGAGATCCGCTGCTCGACGGCGCCATGGTGCCGCACGACATCCTGGATGTGATGGGCGTCGAGGCTCTGGCCGAATACCTCATCAACGAGATCCAGGACGTCTACCGTCTGCAGGGCGTGAAGATCAACGACAAGCACATCGAAGTGATCACCAGGCAGATGCTGCAGAAAGTCGAAGTGATGCAGCCCGGCGATACCACCTTCCTGACGGGTGAACAGGTCGACCGCGATGAGTTCGATCTGACGAACGAGCGCGCCATGCAGCAGGGCAAGCGTCCCGCTGCCGGCAAGCCGGTTCTGCAGGGCATCACCAAAGCCTCTCTGCAGACGCGTTCCTTCATCTCGGCCGCGTCGTTCCAGGAGACCACGCGTGTCCTGACCGAAGCCGCAACGCAAGGCAAGGTCGACAACCTGATTGGTCTGAAGGAAAACGTGATCGTGGGCCGTCTGATTCCAGCGGGCACTGGTTCGTATATCAATAAGATCAAACGCCTGGCCGCCGAGCGCGACCGCATTGCGCTTGCCGCCCAGCAGCAGGCGGCCGCCCTAGCCCAGAGCGAGGATCAGGCTGTTGCCGCTGAAGCTCCCGCCGAGGACGCCGCGCCCAAGCGCAGCCGCGCTGCGGCGGGCTGATCCGACCGGAAAGAGTTTGGAAAAGAGCCCCGGCCAGGGGCTCTTTTTTTTGACACTAACGCCAGATTCTGTTAACTCAAGGTCCTATGGGCAGAAGAATTCTCGTTCAAAACGGCCCCAATCGGCCTTCATTTATGTTTCGGCTGGGCGCTATGGCGCTGGCGCCGGGTATGGTCGTCGGGGGCATGGCGGCTTCCCTTTACGGGCTTGTGGGATTTGCCGGCTTTCTGGCTGTGGCGGCGCTCGGTGTTCCCGTTGTTGCTGTGGGGCTCATCAGAAGGAGCCGCCGCATGACGGCCATCGGGGCGGCGATGATGTCCGCCGGCGCCGCCGCCTTCGCCGGTTA
Source organism: uncultured Pseudobdellovibrionaceae bacterium (assembly GCA_964577255.1). Taxonomy (GTDB): domain Bacteria; phylum Pseudomonadota; class Alphaproteobacteria; order Micavibrionales; family Micavibrionaceae; genus Micavibrio_C. Next base: position 3,318 of record CAZNYM010000059.1, read on the forward strand.
CGGGCTGGTACTGGGCTTCGGTGCGACGCTGACAGTGGCTACGCCGCTCATAGGAGGGGTCGCTGCCGCCTCGGTGCTTTTGGGCGCGGCGCTCACCGGCTATGTCGCCGCTGAAAAATACAACAACCGTCTGAACCGGCCGGAAGAAGCTAAAGACTGGGGCCGGACCTTTGTCATGAATGCCGGCACCACTCTGGCCGGGACCTGCCTCGGAACGACCTTGTCCTTCTCTCTCTCTTACGCCGATGCCTGCGGCGCCTTCCGCTCAAGTGCCGAACAGAAAAACGCGCGCTCTACCGTGGCCGGCATTCCAGAACCGGAACCTTTCCCGGATAAGCACAGCTCATACATCCTTGCGGACTCTGCTCCGCCAAAGCGCGGCAAGCATTCCCGCGAGCAGAACCGCAAGCCCGCCTTGTGATACGCGCCACCCCAGCCGCTCGCCCGCCAGCGGACGGTGCCGCAGCTCCACCGTGCCGGCACCGCCGGGATAATCGATCAGCATCTCGCCGCTGTCGGGAACGGCGCGGATGGTCAGCACTGTGTCCGTTTCGGCGATCCGGGCTTCCCACGTGGGGAAGGCGAACTGGCGTATCTTCACGGTGCCGGGGCTTGCTTCCTCTATCCTGAATCTGAAGCCATGGGGCATTTTTTCAATGTCTATGGGCCGGGCCGGATCCGAAAGCAGCATCACTTTCGGGTAAGCGGGAGTGCTCAGGATTTCAGGGTATGTCAACGTGACGTTTCGCGGGACATAGCAGTCGAAATACTCCCCGCGGGCGATGATCAGTTCCGCCTCGGCAACCGTGTGGGTTTTCTTGAGCAGGGAGAAAGCGACAACCTGCATCATCGCCACGCCGTAAATGCACAGGGCCATAGCTAAAAGAAACGAGGCCTTGAAGGATGGAAATTTTTCCCGATAAAGCAGATAACGTGCCGTCATGTAAGCCAGCGCCAGCTCGGTCACCATGAACAAGCGCCAGGGAAACTGGATTCGTTCAATGACGGGCAGGATGTTCCAAAGCGGCAGAGAAAGCGCCGACATGAAAAACAGCGCGCCGCCCGCGCACATGATCCACATATGATTTTCAAGCTGCTTCTCCTGCTTTTGCAGCAGGCGCCACAAGGCCCAGACTAAAAAGCTTTGCGCCAGCGCGGAAAAAGTCAGCAGCCGCAGGAAGAACCAGAATTTCGCATCGCTGCAGGCCAGGCACAAAAGCCAGTTGCGTGGGTCGAATTTGCCGGTCCAGGCCCTTTCCTGAAAAATGTAATCGCTCATGGAAAGCGCCGTGATCATATAGCCGCCGCAAAGCGCGAATCCAATCAGCAGACCGAATGACGTCATTAAAAAGGGCGTGGCGTTCCTGCGGTACAAACTTTGCAAAGAGGCATAAAGCACGAACAGGGGTGTGGCGAACATAAAGGCCGGTATGGCGCTCAGGATCAGGCCCGCATAGGAAACAGCAACTGCCAGCCACGCCCAGTTTTTCGTGCGCGTCTGGCGTATGGACAGCAATATGAGCGGAAGCCATATATATGCCATCAGCTCCGTTATGGTGCCGCGGTTATAAACATCGATCATCAGGTGATAGGGCGCCAGCGCGTAAGCCAAAGCACCGCAGAAAGCGATTTTTCTTTCAAAATCCTGCCGCAGCCAGGCATAGGCGCATAATGACGACAGCGCGAAAGCGAAGCCGAGACCCAGGCCCAGAATGCGCATGTCCGACAGCTTGAAAAAACTCAGCATGTCGATCAGAGCAAGGAAATAAAAAGGAAGCGGGGAGTAATAATAAAGGACGGGCGCCCCCAGGCCGTTATTGAAGCTGTCCATCCAGCGGGGATATAGCGTTCCGGAGAAAAGCTGCTGCGAGAAATCCTTGTAAAGCAGCAGGGCATAGGCGCGGTCATGGGAATCGAGTGCGCCCAGAGCCAGCAGCGGCAGGCAGGCCGCCAGGCCGACGAGGAACAGCGACAGCACAGGACGGCGGGTTAAGGTACTGATTATTTTTGACATAATTATAAAAGGGCGGGGTAATATCCAAAAACTCATGAGCGGCTGGCTAAAGCCCGCAAATGGCACTATCGCATATCGGGCTTTTCGTGGAAACCAAGGCAGAAGTAAGAATATATATTTACATAATATAATAAACTCCATAGCTACTCCCGCGCGGAAAGGTGGACGGGAAGCGGGCTCGAGGGGTTGCCCTGACAGGGTTTTACGTTCCTGTGGGCTTCTGAAAATCGTCGTTGACTTTACGATTTCTTAACTGTAGATTGCCCGCGTTTAAAGGATGGGCTGGCTGTAGGCCCCTGTTTTTGCCCCACAAAGGCTTAAAAACAGCGGCTTAGACGCGGCTCAGTGCTTCAAAAAAATGAAGCAGGCTTGGCGATACATCGTGTCCCTCACTCAGGGAACCCGCAAAGCGGACCGCCTCCCGGCGGCGCAGATAGGGGTTCTCCGCCATGGGCGCGCTGCCAGATAAGTCACCATCCGCAACAACATGTGAAGAGAAGAAAAGGGCGCGCTGATGCCAACGATACAGCAATTGATTCGCAAGCCGCGGGCCAAAGGTGGCCGCAAGGCGATGAAGCAGAAGAAGAACAAAGCGCTGAAGGGCAACCCGCAGCGCCGCGGCGTCTGCACGCGTGTTTATACCACGACCCCGAAAAAGCCGAACTCGGCCCTGCGTAAAGTCGCCAAGGTGCGCCTGACTACCGGCCAGGAAGTCATCTGCTACATCCCCGGCGAAGGCCACAACCTGCAGGAGCACTCGGTGGTTCTGGTACGCGGCGGCCGTGTGAAAGACCTTCCCGGTGTTCGCTATCACATCCTGCGCGGTTCGCTCGATACCCAGGGCGTCAAAGACCGCAAGCAGAGCCGTTCCCTCTATGGCGCCAAGCGGCCGAAATAAGGAGTCCTGTAAATGTCCCGTCGCCACGCAGCTGAAAAACGTGAAATTCTTCCCGATCCGCGCTTTGGAGATCTGATCGTTTCCAAGTTCATCAACAACATCATGAGCCGCGGCAAAAAATCGGCCGCGGAGCAGATCGTTTACGGCGCCCTCGAGCAGGTCCGCAAAAAAGAGAAACTGGCCAACGACGGCGAAGTCGTGACCTACTTCCACGAAACCCTGAACAAGATCAAGCCGCAGGTCGAAGTGCGTTCCCGCCGTATCGGTGGCGCCACCTACCAGGTGCCGATCGAGGTTCCGGCCGCGCGTGCCCAGGCGATGTCGATGCGCTGGCTGCGCGAATGCGCTGCCAGCCGCGGCGAGCGCACCATGATGGACAAGCTCACCGGCGAGATCATCGACGCGCACAATGAGCGCGGCGCGGCGATCAAAAAGCGCGATGCCGTCCACGCCATGGCCGAGGCCAACAAGGCCTTCGCCCATTACCGTTTCAGTTCCGCCGCGTAAGGTGAAAGCAAGGATATAAAGAGTAGATTATGGCACGCGAAACCCCGATAGATCTGTACCGCAACATTGGCATCATGGCGCACATCGATGCCGGCAAAACCACGACCACGGAACGGATCCTTTACTACACCGGCAAATCGCACAAGATCGGCGAAGTGCACGACGGCGCGGCCACCATGGACTGGATGGAGCAGGAGCAGGAACGCGGTATCACCATCACCTCCGCCGCTACCACGTGTTTCTGGGATGGTGCGGAAAACGGCCTTTACCCCGGCAAAAGATGCCGCATCAACATCATCGACACTCCCGGCCACGTGGACTTCACCATCGAAGTCGAGCGTTCGCTGCGCGTGCTTGACGGCGCTGTGTGCCTGCTCGACGGCAACCAGGGTGTCGAGCCCCAGACGGAAACCGTCTGGCGCCAGGGCGACAAATACCGCGTGCCCCGCATCATTTTCGCCAACAAGATGGACAAGATCGGCGCCGATTTCTATTTCTGCGTCGACACCGTCAAGGACCGTCTGGGCATCAACCCGCTGATCCTTAACCTGCCGATCGGCATCGAAAGTACATTCGCGGGCGTGGTCGATCTGATCGCCATGAAAGCGATCGTCTGGGATTCGGATACGCTGGGCGCGACCTTCAAGGTCACCGATATCCCCGCCGATCTGATGGACAAGGCCAAGGAATACCGCCAGGCGCTTATCGAGGCTGCCGTCGAAATGGACGACGCTGCCATGGAAGCTTACTTGGAAGGCAAGGAGCCTGACGTTCAGACCCTCAAGAAATGCATCCGCAAGGGTACGATCGCGTTCAAGATAATCCCGATGATGTGCGGTTCCTCGTTCAAGAACAAGGGCGTGCAGCCGCTGCTCGACGCTGTGATCGACTATCTGCCGTCGCCTCTCGATGTCGGCAACGTTCGCGGCACGGAATATCGCGGCGAAGGCGAGGACAGCCGTCCGCCAACCGACGACGCCCCGTTCTCGGGCCTTGCGTTCAAAATTATGAACGACCCGTTCGTGGGCTCTCTCACCTTCATGCGCGTTTATTCGGGCAAGCTGGAAGCGGGTTCCTACGTTCTGAACTCAGTCAAGGACAACAAGGAGCGCATCGGCCGCATGCTGCTGATGCACGCCAACAACCGCGAAGAGATCAAGGAAGCCCACGCCGGCGACATCGTCGCGCTCGTGAGCCTGAAGAACACCATCACCGGCGACACGCTGTGCGACGTGGACAAGCCGATCGTGCTCGAGCGCATGGAATTCCCCGAGCCGGTCATCGAAATCGCCATCGAGCCCAAATCCAAGGCCGACCAGGAAAAAATGGGCGTCGCTCTGGGCAAGCTTGTTTCCGAGGATCCCTCGTTCCGCGTCCAGACCGACCAGGAATCGGGCCAGACCATCCTCAAAGGCATGGGCGAGCTGCATCTGGACATCAAGATCGACATCCTCAAGCGCACGTTCGGCGTCGAAGCCAATATCGGAGCGCCGCAGGTGGCTTACCGCGAAACCATCGCCAAGGCCTGCGAGATCAACTACACCCACAAAAAGCAGACCGGTGGTTCCGGCCAGTTCGCGAAGGTGGGCATGATCTTCGAACCGGCCGAAAAAGGCAGCGGCTTCGAATTCGTCAACGAAGTCGTCGGCGGTGCCGTTCCCAAGGAATATATCCCGGGCGTGCAAAAGGGCCTCGAGATGGCCAAGGAAAGCGGCGTCATTGCCGGCTTCCCGGTCATCGATTTCCGCGTGCGCCTGGTTGACGGCGCTTACCACGACGTCGACTCTTCGGCCCTGGCTTTCGAAATCGCCGCCAAGGCAGCCTTCAAGGAAGGCATGCAGAAGGCCGGCCCCGTGCTGCTCGAGCCGATCATGAGCGTCGAAGTTGTCACGCCGGAAGAATACATGGGCTCGGTCATCGGCGACCTCAACAGCCGCCGCGGCCAGGTCACCAACATGGGCGATCGCGGCAACGCCAAGGTCGTCGACGCCATGGTGCCGCTTGCCAACATGTTCGGTTACATCAATACGCTGCGTTCGATGTCTCAGGGCCGTGCCCAGTACACGATGCAGTTTGACCACTACGATCCTGTCCCCGCCAACGTGGTGCAGGAAGTAAAAGAGAAATTCGCCTGATTTATTTGAGAGAGGAAGAAAGCAATGGCCAAGGAAAAGTTTGAGCGGACGAAGCCGCACGTG
>CAZNYM010000060.1:0-3430 GCA_964577255.1 uncultured Pseudobdellovibrionaceae bacterium
CTGATAAGCTCGCGGGCCTGGCGCCGGGCAGGGTCACCGCCCAGGGCGCGCAGATCAGCAAGCCAGGAAAAATCGTGCGGCGCGGCCGCGACATCGCCGTCATAACACGCCGCCTGCCAGAACGGTTCGGGCACGGCGGCGCACAGCGCGCGCCCCGTGTCGGCCTGGCCGGGCCACAGCGCACGCAGCGCCACCACCAGCCCTTCGGGCACGTCGTGGCCGAGGCTCATGTCGTAAATGAAGCTGCCGCAGGCAAAATGATGCAAGCGCTGGCGCAGGAGCGCAGGCAGGAGTTTCATGGACCGTCCCCCCGCAGCGTTTTTATGTGCGTGGCATAGGAAGCCGGGCCGTCGCGGAACACCGCCGTGCCGGCCACCAGTACATCGGCGCCCGCCGCTACCGCCGCGCGCGCGGTCTGCGGGTTGATCCCGCCATCGACCTCAAGGTCTATCATACGGCCGGCGGCATCGATTTTCCTGCGCACAGCCTCGATTTTGTATTCAAGCGGAATATAGGCCTGGCCGCCAAAGCCGGGATTGACGGTCATGACCAGAATCAGGTCGGCCAGCTCCATGACATGGTCGATTTCATCCACCGGCGTCGCCGGGTTGAGCGCCACGCCCGCGCGCTTGCCCAGCGCCTTGATAGATTGTAGCGTGCGGTGCAGATGCGGACCCGCTTCCGGATGGACGGTGATGATGTCGGCCCCGGCCTGGGCGAACGCCTCGATGTACGGATCGGCGGGCGCGATCATCAGATGGACATCCATCACCTTTTTGGTGTGCGGCCGCAGCGACTTCACCACCACCGGACCGATGGTGAGGTTGGGCACGAAATGCCCGTCCATGACATCGACATGGATATAATCCGCACCGGCGGCGTCGAGCGCACGCACTTCCTCGCCCAGCCGGGAAAAGTCGGCCGAGAGAATCGAGGGGGCTATGCGGACAGGCTGTTTGCTTGCCATAAAATCTAAAGTTCTTGATTAGGAAAAATATTGCGCGGGGGCGAACCCTGAATGACCAATATAGCAAACTGTGGATAGTTTGCCCATGGGGATATTGGCGCTCTCTATTTAATGCGGGAACAGCTGGCGCCCGGCCAGCATCCGCCGCGCGGGCGGCAGATCGGCCGCCAGCTGCCGCAGCACCTCGGGCAGGATCACGAGATTCCTGTGCGCCGCCCAGCGCGTATCGATATCGCCGCTCCCCAGTTCCGCGCGCAAACTGTCCTTGAGTGCGCCGTAAGCGCTGACGAGGCTCAGGTCACTCGCCTCCGCCCCGCCCGCCTGTTCATGGAGCCGGATTTTTAGCGCCGCTGCGCGTTTTTGCTTCTCGTCGGGCGACTCGGCCGCCTTCGGGCTATCGCCTTCTTTAATGGTAATGAAATTTTCCGGACGCAGAAGCGGCAGGCGCGCGGACGGGATATCGAGAAGCTGGCGCGCCGCCTGTTCCATCTGGTTCTGCAGGTCGAGTGCGGCGGCATAGTAAGAAAAAAGCGGCGAGTCCGGCGGCATGTTGGCCCAGGCGGATAGATCGTAACGGCTTTTGAACATGTGCATAAGGGGGATGATCGTGTCTTCGGGTGCAAGTGCGTTCTTCTCCACCAGATCGTGGCTCAATTCGAGAATCCCCTGCAGGCTCATGGCGCGCAGCGCTGCGACCCCACGTGCGTCGATCTCTTTCTGCGCCGCGCGCAAACCGCTGTGCAGAAGATATGCGTAATTCATGTAGTGCCTGAAATCATCCTCCTTAAAAACCTGCACTGTGTAAGGTCCCTCCATGGCGGCGGTGACCAGGCGTTCTGCCGCGCGATATTCCGCCACGCGGGCATAACCGTCCCTTGCCAGCATCAGCGTGGCGAAGATATCGGAAAACATTTCCGATTTATGCCTTATGCCGAGCGCCTGCAGCCCTTTCGATTCCTGCGCGGAATAGAGTGGCTGCAGCAGATACCATTTATTGTAGCAATGCGCAATTTCATGGTATTCGACAAAGCGCCGCCAGACCTCCGGGTCAGGAAGCAGCCGCACTTTGATATCGGCATAGGGTTCACGCGTAACCCCCAGACGGACGCTGACCTGAGACTTCGTGCTTATATCTGTGTACGCACCGAAGACCAGACACACTTCCTTTTCATCCGCGGTCGCAGAAACTCTCGATCTTCTATCCATATGCGCCAGCATCTGCGGCGGCAGGCCTTTATAGCGGCGGCTGATGGCGTAGCCGTAATCGGACAGGGGCGAGGTATCGATACTTTCATGGCTTTGCGCGACAAAAATCAGATCGGTCTTGGCCGTGACGAAGAACGACAAAAGGGAGTCGAGAGCCTTCTTTCCTTCCCTGTCCAGATTTTCGTCGTACGGCGAGTAGCCGTTGAGCGCCATGTTCTGCTGGAACCAGTCGTGATCGACCGGCACCACGCGCACATCGGGCATGGCGCCCTCAAAGCGGCGGCGCAGCTTTTCGATCCGATCCGAATGCGCGGTCGGGGAAGGCCAGATGGTCAGGTGCCCGGCATCGAGCGTGCGGGCGATGAAATCCGGTCCGCCGTCGTCTACGGGTGCGCTCGCAGCCAGCGCGAACGTCAGGGCCAGGGCTGAAGATTTAAGAAAGGAACGCGCGCCCATGAAAATTACGAGCCCGCGGCCTGCCTGCGCGCCTTCGCGGCATCGTCTTGCATCAGTTCTTCTTCAAGAGCACAGCTGCGGTCGATCAGCAGCGTGTAGATCCGCCGCAACAGCTCGGGATCGACCCCCTTCTGCGCCCCGCGCGCGGCCGCGCGTTCGCGCACCTGCGCGACCCGGTCGGGCAGGATGGCGGGAATGCCGTGCGCGCCCTTGAGGGCGGCCACTTCGCGGATGATATCCATCCGTTCGGCCAGCAGATCGACGATCCGGTCGTCGAGCGCGTCGATCCGCGCCCGGTAAGGTTTAAGAATTTCCATGCGTGTCTCCCTTTTTGTCTTTATACGCCATCGGCGGGGCCGGGCGGCAGGTTTTTTTGCTGCCCCGCAAAATTTTTCGTGACAAGCCGGCCTTTTCCATGTTTTCCTTTGATGACGAAAGGAAAACTGATGTCTGTCTGGCATGCACAGCCCGCGAACACCCTGCCCTCCGGCATTTTTGCCGCCGAGGGTATGAACGGTCGCGCGTCCGCATGCACCGCACCGCCGACAGGCTGATAAGGTTTTCCCCCGAAACTGTTCAGCCCCCCGCAAAAAAGCGAAAGGCTGACAGACCTTCCCGAAATCCGTTGTTTTTCAGGACCTTCTTTTAGCCTTTCGTGAAAACCACGAAAGGAGAAAATTATGGTTGCCCGCATAAAAAACCCTGTCCTGCTCGATGTGCCCGTGCCCGTCGAAACCCCGCGCCTTTTTCTGCGTCCGGTCATGCCGGGCGATGGCGCCGCTTTGTTCGCCGCCAAGGAGG
>CAZNYM010000060.1:3440-8895 GCA_964577255.1 uncultured Pseudobdellovibrionaceae bacterium
AAGGAGGAAAGCTGGGATTCCTTCAGCGCCTGGCTGACCTGGGCACATGAAAAACCGACACTGGAAAAAGACGAGGAAAACGTCCGGCGCGGCTACGCCCGCTTCGTCCTGCGCGAGGATATCTGGCTGGTTGGCATCGACAAGGCCACGGGCATGCCCGTGATCTGGACCGGCCTGCACAACCCCGTCTGGGACATCCCGGCCGCTGGCATCGGTTACATGGTGCGAAAAAGCGCGCAAGGCCGCGGCTTTGCCACGGAAAGCACGAATGCGCTGCTGCGCTTCGCCTTCAATGCCCTGGGCATGAAGCGCGTCGCGATCGCGCATGCCGAAGGCAACGAGGCCAGCGCCGCGGTCATCCGCAAGCTCGGGTTTCATTTCGAGGCTTTCGAGAAATACGGCACCTATCTTCCAGACAGACGCGCCGTCAACAAGTTCAGCTACGCCCGCTTTGATGCAGACGGGCTACCCGACCTTGCTGTAAAATGGGGGCCGCCATGAAACTTCTGGGAAACGATCCGGTCGACCGCAATATCCGCCTGCTTTTGCTCATGACCATGATGCAGAACACGCTGTTCATCCTCCCGGTCATCGTCCCGTATTACCGGGACGAGATGGGCATCGGCTTTCGTGAATTCATGATCGCCGAGGCGTTTTTTGCCGCCACGGTGATCCTGATGGAAGTGCCGACAGGATGGCTGTCGGATGTATGGCACCGCAAGCGGACGATGATGCTGTCCTTCGTCATCTACATCCTGGGTTGTGCCGTTCTGCTGAACACCCAGGGCCTGGCGGGCGCGATCGCGGCACAGATGACCATCGGCGTCGCGATCAGCCTGCTTTCCGGTACCAACAGCGCGTTTTTATACGACACGCTGCTGGCCGCCGGAAGGCAGGATGAGTTCCGCCGCCTTGAAGGCCTGCGCCACGGCACCGGGTTTTACACGCTGGGGCTGGCGGCCATCGCGGGCGGCTCTCTTTATGCTGCCGACCACCGGCTGCCGATAGCCCTGATGCTTGTCGCCCAGATTTTCGCGCTGGTCACTGTCAGCCTGATGACCGAGCCGGCCCGCGAAACCCACGCGCCGGAACGCCATCCGCTGCGCGATATGCTCGGGACCGTGCATTACGCCCTGCGCGGCCACCGCGAGGTGGGAGCAATCATCGTGTTCGCCGGCATTACCTTCTGCGCCACCAAAATCGTGATGTGGTCGCAGCAGCCTTACTACATGATGATGAAGGTGCCGGAAATATGGTTTGGGCTCCTGAGCGCCATCGGCTTCCTGCTGGCAGGCTTGGGCGGGCATCTGGGCCATCATATCGACGGACGCCTGTCGAACATGGGCGTGATGCATGTCATGCTGGGGGCAATCTGCGCGATCTGCTTTATCACCGCGCTTGTTCCAAGCCACGCCACCATGATGCTTTTAATGGCGGGCTCGATCATGTTCGGGATCGCTTTTCCGCGCGTGCAGAACGAACTGAATGCCCGCGTGGACTCGACCCGTCGCGCCACCATCTTGTCGACCATGTCGCTGATGGTCAGCCTGCTGTTCATCCCGCTCGGCAGTCTCGCCGGCATCGTGGCGGGGGCGTGGGACATCCGCGCCGCACTGTTTGCGCTCGGGGTGTTTACCGTGCTGGCGGGCGGTGGTGCGCTGGCTATGGCGTGGCGGAGGCGGCAAAGCGCCTGATCGCGTAAAGAGCAAGGAATGCCGCGCCTACCGATGCCAGGTGCCATATGAAATGCGTGCCCATGGGCAGGAAGGGGCAGAACGCCAGATCCTCGCTGCGCGCCGCGATGGCGAGCGCGAGGCTGGCGGCCCCGCCCGCAAGCATCAATGCTGAAGCGCAATGGCGGCGCATGTGCCAGCCCATGCCAGCCAACAGCAGCACGGCGGGAATGAAGGCGCCGCTGTCCTGTTCCAGCGCGGGCGCGCCGATATCGAGGATCTTGAACGCGGCGCAGGCGACCAGGAACGCACCGACCGCCGCCATGATCCGCTGCCGCCGCCAGCCCAGCAGCGTTTCAAACGCTACCCAGACGATGGCGGTCATCAGCACGAACACGCCGGCCATGTCTCCCAGCAGCGCAAGCGGCGCTGCCGTCAGATGCCAGACGAAACTAAGCGCGCCGGAAACGGCAAACAAAGCCGTCAGCAGCACGCGGCGGGGCAGCGCATGCTGGCGCCACACCCAGAAGCCCACCGCGAAGAAGATCAGGTTGGTCCAGAAATTCCACATCTGGAAATCGTGAACATTGATGTGGTTTTCACAATATATGTAGTAGGGGAACCAGGACGGCATGCTTATATGTCCACGTCGATGAAGACCGGCACATGGTCACTCGGCTGCTCGGCGTCGCGCATCTTGGCCATTATGCCGTGCGCCTTGATGTGTCCCATCACGGGTTTCGTCGCCCATATATGGTCGAGGCGCCGGCCGCGGTTCGATTTTTTCCAGTCGCGGTTGCGGTACGACCACCAAGTGTAGCACTTCTCTTCTTCCGGCACGAAATGACGGATGGCGTCGTGCCAGCCCAGTTTCTTCTGCATCGCGGTCAGTTTCTCGACCTCGACCGGCGTATGCGACACAACATCCAGCAGCTGGCGGTGCGACCACACATCGTGCTCAAGCGGTGCGATGTTGAAATCGCCTACGGCGATCACCGGTTTGCTTTCGTTATAATTGGCGGCGAACCACGCGCCGGCGTCATCGACGAAAGCGAGCTTGTGCGCGAATTTGTCGTTCAGCTTCACATCGGGAATGTCGCCTCCGGCCGGAACGTACAGGCAATGCAGATCGAAGGGCTTGCGCGAACGACCGGATTTCATCGTCACCGCAACATGGCGGCAATCCTGCCGTCCGGCGCGGTGATGGATGAAAGTCTTCACGAACGGACTACGCGAAAGAATCGCCACGCCGTTATAGCTTTTCATGCCGTGAAAATGCGCGTGGCTATAACCCAGCTTCGCGATCTCGCCAGCAGGAAATAATTCATCCGGGCATTTTGTTTCCTGCAGGCAGATGATGTCGGGGCTGCCCTCCTTGACGATTTTTTTCAGGAGCGGCAGCCGCAGGCGGACGGAATTGATGTTCCAGGTCAGGATGCGCATGGCCCTGCGCTTTCTTTTCTTAAAAAGTTAGAACTTCGGCAATTCGAAATTGGCGGGCAGGCCCATGTCGGACATAAGCTTGGCCGTGCCTTCCGTCATCATGCGGTCGGCGTTTTCGCGGGCCATGTTGCAGGCGGCCTTGACCAGATCCTCAAGCGTTTCCTTTTCCACCGGGTTGATGACAGCGGGATCGATCGCCACTTCGCGCACGTCGCCGCGGCAGGTCATCACCACCTTGACCATGCCACCGCCCGCAAGGCCGGTCACTTCCTGCTCGGAGAGGCGCGCCTGCAGCTCTTCCATCTTCTGCTGCATCAGCTTGGCCTGCTTCATCATTTCCTGGATATTCATGGCGGATTCAATCTTTCTTCGATTCGTGGGGTTTGAGGACAAGTTTTGCCCCGGGGAACATCTCGATCACACGCGCCACCAGCGGGTGGGCACGGGCTTCTTCCAGTGTTTTGGTTTCGATCCCGGTGCGAATCTCAGCAAGCGTCGGCGCGGCGCAGCCCGGCGCGGGCGCGGCGAACCAAGGTTTGCCCGAAATCTGGCGCAGGACGCGCGCAAGTTCGGTGAGAAGCTGCGGCGCCTGGCTTTCATCATAGCCAAGTTCAAGCCGGCCAAGCTCGACCTTGGCCGGACGGGCGTAATAATAAACGTCACTCGCCAGCTTCATGTGACCGTGGGCGCGCAGGGTTTGTTCTATGCCCTCAAGCGTAGAGAGCGCCTGCGGATCGGTGAAAACCTGTGGCGCGGGTGCGGCGGCCACGCGCACGGTGGACTGGCGCGTATCGTAGCCGTAAGAGCCGCCGTCGTTCCGGGCGGCGGGCGGCGGCGCCATCGCCTGATCCCCGTTCTGCTTCAAGCGGCGGACCAGATCAGCAGGATCGGGCAGCTCGGCGGCGTAAGCGAGGCGGATAAGAATCATTTCAAACGCGGCGCGCGGCGCGGGCGCGGCCTGCACTTCACTGATGCCTTTGAGAAGAATCTGCCAGGCGCGGCCGAGCGCGGGTAGCCCCAGTTCGTGCGCCAGCGCGCGCAGAGGCGCAGGCGTGTCGTCTCCGGAAACATCGAGAGCGCGGGCACGGGTAAGGCGGTGGGTGACATCGAGCATGTCCTGCAGCGTGCCAAGCGGATCGGCGCCGGCGCGCAGCATGTCGTCGGCAAGCGCGAACGCCTCGCTCATCCGGCCGCGCAGCAGATGTTCGAGCAGATCGAACGTGCGCGCGCCATCGGCCAGGCCCAGCATGTCCTTGACGGCCCCGGCTTCCACCGTGCCCCCGGCAGCGAGCGCGATCGCCTGGTCGAGCAGGCTGAGCCCGTCGCGTACCGAACCGTCGGCGGCACGGGCAATCATGGTCAGGGCTTCGTCTTCGGCCTTGACCTTCTCAAGCGCGCAGATGTTTTTGTAATGCGCCGCCAGCGCGTCGTCGTCGATGCGGCGCAGGTCGAAACGCTGGCAGCGGGAGAGAACCGTCACCGGCACCTTGCGGATTTCCGTGGTGGCAAAGATGAATTTCACATGCGGCGGCGGTTCTTCGAGCGTTTTCAGCAGCGCGTTGAACGCTTCCTTGGTCAGCATGTGCACTTCGTCGATGATGTAGATCTTGTAACGCGCCGATACCGGGGCGTAGCGCACACCGTCGATCAGCTCGCGGATCTCGTCGATGCCACGGCGCGAGGCCGCGTCCATCTCGATCACGTCGGGGTGGCGGTCCTCGGCGATGGCACGGCAGATCTCGCAATCGTCGGTCGGGCCGGTGGTGGGGCCCGCCTTGCCGTCGGGGCCGGTGTAATTGAGCGCGCGGGCGATGATGCGCGCCGTAGTGGTCTTGCCCACCCCGCGTACGCCCGTGAGCATGAAGGCGTGGGCGATGCGGCCGCTGCCGATCGCGTTCGTGAGCGTGCGCACCAGGGCGTCCTGGCCGATCAGCTCGCCGAAATGGCGCGGCCGGTATTTGCGCGCCAGAACACGGTAAACGGGAAGCAGCGGAGTTACGGTCATGCCCTATTATGTAGGGGGTTTCCTCCAGCGGCGCAAACGGTGCGTGACCCCTGCCCACAGGCCGTCGCAGAAAAAAAACGGCAAAACTTCATGATTATGGGAAGCGGAAGGCCGGACACGACCCGGCGAAATTCGTTACGGCTGCTGCCTTTCGGCCCTGACCGGATTGGCGACACGCGCGCCCGCGCCGACCTTCCACGCAGGGATATAGGACGAAAGCAGCGGCGGCGCAAGTTTTTGATTGAAAACGGCGGAGCGGCCCTGTACCTAAATGAACCGGAAAGCCTGTCGGCGCCGCCGTTGTAGCTCAGGGGTAGAGCAACGCATTCGTAAT
>CAZNYM010000061.1:0-8074 GCA_964577255.1 uncultured Pseudobdellovibrionaceae bacterium
ATCTCGAGCATGAGGGAAAGCCTGTTCTCGGTGTCCCATATCTTCGTCATGGCGGGGCGGGAATATCTGGGGATCATGTCATCAGTCCTAAAGTCTTGAAGCTGGCGGTGCCGTTGCGCGACACGATTATATGATCGTGGATCGTAATGTTAAAGGGGGCGGCGGCCGCGATGATGTGGTGTGTCATGTCGATGTCGGCGCGGCTGGGCTTGGGGTCTCCGCTCGGGTGGTTATGGACCAGGATCAGCGCCGTCGCGCCCACCTCAAGCGCGCGCTTCATGATCTCGCGCGGATAGGCGGGGGTATGGTCGACCGTGCCGGTCTGCTGGATCTCGTCCGCGATCAGCTCGTTCTTCTTGTTCAGGAACAGAATGCGGAAATGCTCGCGCGTTTCAAGCGCCATGGTGGCCATGCAGTAATCCAGCAGCCGCGGCCAGGAATTCAGGATCGGCCGCGCCATGATCTCCTGCTTCAGCAGGCGGTGGGCGGCCGCTTCCACGCTCTTCAGGCCGATCGCGGCGGTTTCCGAGATGCCCTTGATCTGGCTGAGTTCGGCAACAGAGGCGTTCAATACGCCCGCCAGGCCGCCAAAGCGCGCCGCCAGCTCCTTGGCGAGCGGTTTCACGTCGCGCTGCGGGATGACCAGAAATAAAAGCAGCTCGAGAATTTCATAGTCGGGGAGCGCCTCGGCCCCGCCCTGCAGAAAACGTTGCCGCAGCCGGTCGCGGTGACCGTGGTAGTGCGGGGCCGGCTCTTCCTTGCGGGCGGGTTCGGACATGGGCCCGAGTCTATCGCGAAGGGCGCGGGGTTTCAATCAGCTTCAGAATTTAAACAGAAAGAAAGACAGGAAGAATATGGCCAGAAGCACCGCAAACGCGGGCACGGCCGCGATCATGCCTATTTTCGTCATCCCTGTAAAAAGCAACAGGGTCAGGCTGTCGTCGGTGTATTTATTCTCCAGATAGTTGTGGGCCCAGGCATAAATCACGGCGCTACAGGGAATGGCGACAAGGCATGTCAGGAAGAATTTCACGTTCCCGGTCATAAGCAGAATAAACAGGCAGAAAACAAAAAAGCAGACGCCAAGAAAGCCGTAAAGAATCTTGTCGTCGTTGACAGGCTTAAGCATAAGGCGGCCTGGTGTAGCCCTTGGGCGAGAGGGTGAATATCTCGTATCCCTTTTCCGTGACCATCAGCGTGTGCTCGAACTGGGCCGAGAGCGATTTGTCACGCGTCACGGCGGTCCAGCCGTCGCTGAGCGTGATCGCTTCCCAGCCGCCGGCGTTGATCATCGGCTCGATGGTGAAGATCATGCCGGGTTCGAGGATGATGTCGTTTTCCTGCTCGTCGAGGTAATGAAGCACCGAAGGCGGGCTGTGGAACACGCGGCCGATGCCGTGGCCGCAGAACTGACGCACCACGGAAAAACGCTCGGCGGTGGCGACTTTTTCAATCGCGCGCCCCACATGCCAGAGCGGCACGCCGGGCTTCACTGCCTCGATCCCGGCCATCATCGCGTCATAGGTGACGCTGACAAGGCGTTTGGCCTTGACCGGGATTTTGTCGCCCGCCAGATACATGCGGCTGGTATCGCCGTACCAACCGTCAAGGATAACCGTGACGTCGATATTGACGATGTCGCCTTCCTGCAGCTTTTTCGGGCCCGGAATGCCGTGGCAGATCACATGATTGATCGAAGTGCAGATCGATTTCGGGAAGCCCTTGTAATTGAGCGGCGCCGGAATCGCGCCATGGCCGACGATGAAATCGTGGCACAGCGTGTTCAGCTCCTCGGTCGTGACGCCGGGCACGACATGGGCGCCGATCATGTCCAATACTTCCGCCGCCAGCTTCCCGGCCGCGCGCATGCCGGGCAGGGCGGCGGGGCCGTGCAGGTCGATGCCGTCCTTGGTTTGCGCTTTTGCGGCTGTCTGGGTCATGGCGTTTTCTTTCCGCAGCTATGGTAGCAGGCCGGAAAGTGCTTTTCTACACGAAATCCGGATGCGGCAAGCCCTGCGCCATCATCTCGCCCTTGCAGTCCTCAAGAGCCCTGCGCGCCAGCCGAAGCCGCGTCACCAGTTCATCCCGGTCCTGTCTTTTCCGTGCGTTGAATTCGGCCTGCAGTTCTCGTGCACGGGGCTCCTGCGCCGTTCCTTTTTCGTCCGCGGGTATGTCGGTGGCCGGCGGATAATAATCTTCGGGAAGAGGTTCATCCCCGGCGATCAGTGCGAAGGGAATGCCAAGAGGCAGATTGTCGGCACCCATCGGCACGACCCGCCAGCCGGCGTTGTTGCTGAACGTCAGGAACACGCGCTCGCCGCAGTTATGACGGTGAACTTCGGTTGCGGCGAAGGCGAATTTTTCCTCTACGCTGCGCAGAACGGGCGCGACCGGTATGTTCGTATAGTCGCCGGCAGGCGTATAGTGGATATATCCCCTGTAAGATCCCTCAGTCAGGCATTTTTCCGCGATTTGCCCGGCGGCCTGATTGATGCGCGCCCGTATATCTTCGCTGCCACAAAGCTCGTGTACAAGATTGAGTACTCCCAGGGGATGAAATCTCATTTCATGAGAGTAATTCTCAACGGCGTCGATCAAAGCGTTGTAGTCCCCCTCAGTAAAGAGAGCCTTATATTCAGGTGTGCGCGGAAGACCGGCCAGGATGCCCATCAGCCAGTCCACTTTTTTCGGGCTGTCGCACGTGCGGCTGACTTCCAGGGCCTTGGTAAAATAAGCCGCGGGCGGATGCGGCCATTCCACGTCGCTCGGCAAGGGACTCATGATGGCATAAGCGCGTCCGTTGTGTTCCTGGATGACCCGGATAAAACCTTCCACATGCGGGGCACCGATATCATCGTGGCCCATGAGCCTTTCATAGCCCGCGACGGTTCCTTCGACGAAGGCCTTGCAAATCTCTCGGTGCCGCGCGCTGAATTTGACCTCCTCTTCGCAGAGAAGCCTATATGAGTCGCACAGGCTGTTGCCCGAGGCTATGCCATCCGCCGTGCATTCTATGTATCCCGCCAGAAAGGAGGACCAGCCTTGCTTGTAGTCCTCATCCGAATGGAAATAACGGCGCTCCCTAAAGAAATCACTGTCGCGCACTCTTGCCTCGTAAGCCGATATGTAGCCCTGAATGAAGGAATATCTTTCTGTATCGAAATTGTCATCGTTCATGCTCTCGAGTTCTTCCGCGAGAGCGTCAAGCTTCTCGATCCAGTCGAAAAGCGGCGCGGGGGTTTCGTCTTTTGTGGCGTTTTCCATGGCATAGTTATTAGTCATATTTTCATATTCATACAAGAAAAATTTAATTCCCTGTTCATATCCGCCTAGTATTCTGGGGGGTGCCGGCCATAAAATGGCCGCGCCGCCCGTTTTCAGGAGTGTTCAGGACGATGCCCGCCAACAAGCATTTCGACACGTTTTCCGCCGCTCTCGCCATCATCGGCAACGAGATCCTCTCGGGCCGGACCCAGGATTCCAATACCCCCTGGATCGCCGAGCGCCTGACGGAAAAGGGCATTGTGCTGGCCGAGGTGCGCGTCATCCCCGATATCGAGGATGTGATTATCCGCACGGTCCGCGAACTCAGCCAGAATTACGATTACGTGTTCACCACCGGCGGCATCGGCCCGACGCACGACGACATCACCGCCGAGTGCGTGGCCAAGGCGTTCGAGGCCACGCTCGAGCGCAACGAAGACGCTTTCCGCATGCTCGAGGAGCATTACGGCCTCGCCGAGCTCACGCCCCCGCGCGCCAAGATGAGCATGATCCCGGTCGGGGCCAAGCTGATCCCCAACCCGGTGACGGCCGCGCCCGGTTTCATTCTCAAGAACGTCCATGTGATGGCGGGCGTGCCGCGCATCATGCACGCCATGCTCGACCATGTGCTGGAAAGCATCACGGCGGGCAAGCCCATCCTTTCCAACACGGTGGCCTGCAGCCTGCCCGAAAGCAAGCTGGCCGAGGAGCTCACCGCCCTGCAGGAACGCTTCAGCGACATCCAGATCGGCAGCTATCCGCACTTCCGCGGCGGCACCATGGGCCTGAGCCTTGTCCTGCGCGGCATCAACGAGAAAAGCCTCGACGCCGCGACCGAGGAGCTGGTCAACATCATCCGCGAGCACGGCGACGAGCCGCGCGCGCTCAGCATCAAGTCGCGCGTGGACGTGACGACGCTCGCGTCCTGAAAATTCCCCATGTTCCCAGGCACGGGTGGCGGTTGCTTTCGCTGCCGATAAGGTTATTGTCAAGAAAAATGGCAGTACGGCAAAAGGTAGCCTGCAATCATTAGCGTCAGGTGCAAAGTATTAGATCATGACTGCTTCCGAAAATACAGAACTGCACCGCGTACTTGGGATGGGGCTGCTGGTATTTTACGGCGTCGGCATCATTATTGGCGCAGGCGTTTATGTCGTCGTTGGCGATGTGATGGCGATTTCCGGGCAGTGGGCGCTCTGGGCTTTTATCGTGGCTGGCTTTCTGGCGGCGCTGACGGCGCTTTGCTATGCCGAGATGGGAGTACGCTATCCGGAAGCGGCAGGGGCGGCAGCCTATGCGCGCGAAGCATTTAATTCCGCATTTTTATCCCGCGTGACGGGTTTCGGCGTAGCAGCTACAATCCTTATCAGCGCCGCCGCGATCGCAAGTGGCACCGCTGCCTATGCCGGGAAATTCATTGATCTTCCCGACAAGGCGATTGCGGGACTTGTTGTGGTCATCTTCACGGCGATTGCCTGTATGGGGGTCAGGGACAGTGTACGTCTGGCGTCGGTCATGACGCTGATTGAAATTGGCGGATTGGTTCTGGTTGTTAGCGTCGGTGCCTGGTCAATCTCTTCAGGCTCGTTTCCTGATGAAGGAAACAATCTTGCACTGTCTTTTCCCGCGGAAATGACAGCCTGGCAGAAAATTTTTGCCGGTGCTTTTCTGGCGTTTTTTGCTTTCACGGGATTTGAAAACCTTGCCAACATGGCGGAAGAAGCCCAGCAGGAAAGCCGCACCGTCCCGATGGCCATTCTGATCAGTCTGGGGATAAGTACTGTCCTCTATCTTGTAGTAGTCATGGTGGTGGGTGCCATGACTCCGGTAGGGCAGCCAGCATCTGCCACGCCCCTCCTGGCGGTGTTTCGTGACGAAAACGGCGCTTTCTCTCTTGCCTTTTCAGGGTTGGCGCTGGTTGCCGTTTCCAATGGTGTACTTATACAAATTCTTACCCTGGCGAGACTTTTTTATGGCATGGCGCGCCGCAGATTGTTGCCGGCTGTACTGATGCGTGTCAGTAAAAACCGTATTCCCCTGCAGGCAACCCTTGTTGCGGGCGGGATGGTTTTGGTGTGCACGCTGGCTTTGCCTTTTGAGTCTCTCCTGCGTCTGAGTACATCCATTACGCTGGCCGTATTTGCTGTGGTCTGTCTGTCCCTGTGCCGTATAAAACTGATGAACAGCCTGGACAAACCTTCCTTCCGGATCCCTGCCGTCATTCCCTGGATTGCGGCGGCTGGAAACGTCGGGCTGATCGTTATCGGTTTTATGCACTAAAATCATGGTGGCCCCGGCCGGAATCGAACCGGCACGCCCGTTTCCAGACTACGGATTTTAAGTCCGTTGCGTCTACCAGTTCCGCCACGGGGCCGCGCAGGGCGAAAATAGCCGCTGGGGGCAGGGCTGGCAAGTAAAGGTAAAAGTGACGAGCGCGATCAGGCGCGGCGGAGCAGGGCGGCGGCGCCGTCCTCGAACACGTCGACGAGGCCGTTGATGACGGCGTGGCCGCGCGCGGTGAGGTAGATGTGCTTGCGGCGGCGCTCCTGTGGGTTGATAGTGACGCGCACCAGATCATAGGGCGCGCCGCTCTGGCGGTTACGCGACAGGGCGCCGACGATGCGGGAAACGGTCGAAAGCGGCATACCGGTGCGGCGCGAAAGCTCGGTCAGGCCCAGGCCCTCGTCATGCGCGATTTCGGCCAGGCACACGGCGTACTGCAGGGGGAATTCGGGGTCGATCATCTGCAGTTCCCGTAACAGGCGAAGCACCGGGGTCAGATTGCGCTGGGACGTTGTCTGCGACATCATTCTTATACTCCACGCCGCGGGCCAGCACGTGCGCCGGGGTCCAGATGAGCCGGCAGAACGGCAGGTCCACAATAGTTTCGCCACGGCAGTTTTTTGAGGCAAAGAGCGGCTTTGCCGTGTAGTCCCGCGCTCCTTCGGCGAAGAAGGCGCCCGCGCCGCCCAGCCTGAAATAGATCATCATGCCTTACCCCACACATTCGGCGTCATGATAGCGCTATTTAAGGTTGTATGTAGCGCGGGTCTTAACATATTGAGAACCGATTTGTCAAAATATATCGACTAGCCGACGCGAGGCAGGTTTTCCAGGATCTGCCAGCTGCCGCCAGCTCCGGGCGGGCGTCTGAACAGGTTGGCGCCCAAGAGTATATGGTTCTCGAACAGAGCGAAGGGGGATGCCAGGCCGCCGACCACGAGCGGGCTGCCGGAGAAGCGGGCGATGGCGCCGTTGGCCCCGGTGTAGAAGCAATCCCGCACCGTTTCGGCCTGGGTGAAACCGAGCCCCAGCGCCGACCAGCCGGCGAAGCGGCAGCGGATCAGCCGCGCCCCGGCGATATCGGTGCCGCCGAACAGGGCCCCCTCGGCCTCCACCCCGGTCAGATCTGACAGGCACAGGCAGGTCCCGTGCAGGGTGGCGTTGCGCAGCGAGGAGAAAGCCAGGTTCGATTCCGACAGGTTGGCGCCGGTCAGGTTGGCCTCGTCCAGCACGGCATGGCGCAGGTCGGCGTCGTCGAGATTGGCGCCCGCGAGCACCCCGTGGCGCAGATCCGCCCCCGCCAGCGACACGCCTTCGCGCACCGCCTGCTCGGTGGCGTTCTTAAGGGTGCCGAAGGCGGTCTGGTAAAGCGGGCGGCCGGTGCGGTAATCGCGGATGGTGATGGCGGACAAGATGATCTCCCTGATATCAACTCACGGTTCTGTTCTATCAATCGCGTAGTAGCAGCATAAAATGCTAAAATTACGCTACGTGACGATAATTTTCAGGCCTATAGTTGATATTTCAAAAGCGAAGTCAAGCGCGGCCCGCGCGTGCATACGGGGGACTTCAGCAGCGGTGGACAGGAGCCGCTTGCCAGCACGGCGGGGCGTCCTTACATTCCCGCCATGACGACCGACAAGCCCATTGAAGAAATGCCTGAAACGGCCTTGGCTGCCGGCGCCGCGCTGATCCGCAAGTTTGCCGCCGCGCTGCCCGACACGCCGGGCGTGTACCGCATGCTCGATAAGGACGGGCAGGTGCTCTATGTCGGCAAGGCCAAGGCGCTGCGCCGGCGCGTGACGTCGTATGTTCAGGTCAGCAAGCTGCCGCTGCGGCTCCAGCGCATGGTGGCGCTGGTGGCCGACATGGCGTTCGTACACACGCATACCGAGGTCGAGGCGCTGCTGCTGGAATCGAACCTGATCAAGAAGCTCAAGCCGCGCTACAACGTGCTGCTGCGTGACGATAAATCCTTCCCCTATATCATCATCACCAAAAAGCACGATTTCCCGCTTCTGACGAAATACCGTGGCGCGCGGCGCGACGACGCGGATTATTTCGGTCCCTTCGCCTCGGGCCTGGCGGTGAACCAGACCATCATGACCCTGCAGCGCGGCTTCATGCTCCGCAACTGCTCGGACAACGTCTTCGCCCACCGCACGCGCCCGTGCCTGCAATATCACATCAAGCGCTGCACCGCGCCGTGCGTGGGCCATGTCACCAGGGAGCAATACGCCGCCCAGGTGCAGAATGCGCGCGATTTCCTCGAAGGCAAGAGCCGGGCGGTGCAGGAAAAATTCACCGCCGCCATGCAGGCCGCGAGCGCGCGCCAGGATTACGAGGAAGCCGGGCTGCTGCGCGACCGTATCCGCGCCCTCACCGCTATCCAGGGATCGCAGGAAGTGAATGTCGATGTCATGGGCGACGCCGACCTCATCGTCCTGCATCAGGAAGGCGGGCGTTCCTGCGTCCAGGTGTTCGTGTTCCGCGGCGGCCAGAATTTCGGCAACCGCGCCTATTTCCC
>CAZNYM010000062.1:0-8051 GCA_964577255.1 uncultured Pseudobdellovibrionaceae bacterium
TGGTACGCAACCCACAGGAAGCGCAGGAGGCCCTGGCCGCCGTCGGCCTGCCCGCTATCATCCGCCCCTCTTTCACCTTGGCCGGCACGGGCGGCGGCATCGCCTATAACCGCGAGGAATTCGAGCATATCGTGCGCGAAGGGCTCGACGCCTCGCCGGTGCATGAAGTTCTGGTCGAGGAATCCGTTCTGGGCTGGAAAGAATTTGAGATGGAGGTCGTGCGCGACAGGAACGACAACTGCATCATCATCTGCTCCATCGAGAACCTCGACGCCATGGGCGTGCACACCGGCGACTCCATCACCGTCGCCCCGGCGCTGACCTTGACCGATAAAGAATACCAGATCATGCGCGATGCCTCGATCCGCGTGCTGCGCGGCATCGGCGTGGAGACGGGCGGCTCGAACGTGCAGTTCGCCATCCAGCCCGAAACCGGGCGCATGGTGGTGATCGAGATGAATCCGCGCGTGTCGCGCTCCTCGGCGCTGGCGTCCAAGGCCACGGGTTTTCCGATCGCCAAAGTCGCCGCCAAGCTGGCCGTCGGCTACACGCTCGACGAGCTGGCGAACGACATCACCGGCGGCAAGACGCCCGCCAGTTTCGAACCCACGATCGATTACGTCGTGACCAAGATCCCGCGCTTCGCCTTCGAGAAGTTCCGCGGCACTCAGAACATCCTGACCACATCGATGAAATCCGTGGGCGAGGTCATGGCCATCGGCCGCAGCTTCGAGGAGTCGCTGCAAAAGGCGCTACGCTCGCTGGAAAAAGGCCTGAGCGGCTTTGACGAAATTCAGCTAGGCAGTGGCGGCGAAGCACCGCACCCCGACCAGGTGCGCGCTGCCCTGGCCCGCCCCACACCCCAGCGCATCCTTTACGTCGCCCAGGCGCTACGCCATGGTTTCAGTGTCGATGATATCTACGCCCTGTGCCGCTACGACAAATGGTTCCTCGAGCGTATCAAACACATCGTCGATACGGAGAATGCCGTAAAGAAAGGTGGCCTGCCAGTCACGCCCGAGGGATGGCTTGCGCTCAAGCGCATGGGCTTTGCCGATGCGCGCCTGGCAAAACTGGTGGGCGTCGATGAAAATGCCGTGCGCCGCGCCCGGCACAAGCACAATATCCGCCCGGTTTACAAGCGCGTGGACAGCTGCGCCGCCGAGATCCCATCCCAGACCGCCTATATGTACAGCAGTTACGAGGGCGCCTTCGCGTCCTCGGCGGCCGACGAATGCGCGCCCACGGACAAGCGCAAGGTCATCATCCTGGGCGGCGGCCCCAACCGCATCGGTCAGGGGATCGAGTTCGATTATTGCTGCGTCCATGCCGCTTATGCCCTGCGCGAAGCGGGCATCGAGGCAATCATGGTCAACTGCAACCCGGAAACAGTCTCGACCGACTACGACACATCCGACCGGCTTTATTTCGAGCCGCTGACCGCCGAGGATGTGATCGAACTGGTAGAAGCCGAAAAGAAAAACGGCACGGTTCTGGGCCTGATCGTCCAGCTGGGCGGACAGACACCGCTCAAGCTTGCTCACGCGCTCGAGGAAGCCGGCATTCCCATCCTGGGCACCAGCACGGATTCCATCGATTTGGCTGAGGATCGCGAAAGATTCCAGAAGCTCGTGCATAAGCTGAAACTCCGCCAGCCGCCCAACGGCCTGGCGCGCAGCGAGAAAGAAGCGCTGGCGCTGGCCGAGGAAATCGGCTTTCCGCTGGTCGTGCGTCCTTCCTACGTGCTGGGCGGCCAGGCGATGGAGATCGTGCACTCAAAGGAAGATTTACAGCGTTACATCAACACCGCCGTCCGGCTTTCCGGAGATTCTCCGGTTCTGCTCGACCGTTATCTGCGCAGCGCGATCGAGGTCGACGTCGACGCCCTGTGCGACGGCGACGACGTGCATATAGCGGGCGTAATGGAGCATATCGAGGAAGCGGGTGTGCATTCGGGCGATTCCGCCTGCGTGCTGCCGCCGCATTCCCTGCCGTACAAGACAGTGCGCGAGATGGAGAAGCAGACGGTGCTCATGGCCAAAGCGCTCAAGGTCAAGGGGCTCATCAACATGCAGTACGCTCTGCGCCGAAACAAGGACACGGGCGAGTTCGATATTTATATTCTTGAAGTGAACCCGCGCGCCAGCCGCACCGTGCCGTTCGTGGCCAAGGCGACCGGCTGCAGCGTGGCGAAGATCGCCACCCTTCTGATGACCGGCGAGCGGATCACCGGATTCCGCAGCAAGGGCATGCTGACGTCGATGCCGGATGGTCACACGGCGGTCAAGGCTCCCGTGTTCCCGTTCAGCCGCTTTCCGGGCGTCGACCCCCTGCTCGGCCCCGAGATGAAATCGACCGGCGAAGTGATGGGCATCGACCGCGACATGGCCCAGGCCTTCGCGAAATCGCAGCTGGCGGCGGGCACGGTGCTGCCCGTTTCAGGAACAGTGTTCTTTTCCGTTAAGGACTCGGACAAAGAAGAATCGGTCGTTCTGGCGCGCGATCTGATCGACATGGGCTTCAAGATCGTCGCCACCACAGGCACCTGCAAATACCTGCAGGATCAGGGCCTGAAAGTCGAGCGCATCAACAAGGTGATGGAGGGCCAACCGCATATCGTGGACGCCATCATCAACAACGACATCGCCCTGATGATCAACACGACGACCAAAGGCCCGCAGGCCTTCGCGGATTCCGACAATATCCGCCGCATGGCGCTGATGCATAAAATTCCGCACTACACGCTGCTGACGGCGGCACGCGCGGGCGTGCAGGCGATCCGCGCCATTCGCGCCAAAAGCATGGAGGTCGCGCCGCTGCAAACCTACTTCAACAGCGACGAAAAAATTCAGGATATCGTGAACGGCTAACGCTTCAGGGACTGGATCAGATCCGACCGGCTCGCTCGTGCTGTGGCTTCAAGATGCTCGCCGCCCTGGATCAGCGATTTATCGTCGCCAGGAAGAAACCGCGCCGCCGCGTTGGCATTGCCGATCGCCTGTGTTGCTTTGAAAGTCACTTGCTGGTAATGGCCGGCATCGGAGTTATCCGGGCTATTGACCGGACGTCCCGCATCCGCCTTCATTTTGGCCAGCGCGCCCTGCAGGCTGGTGTAATCGCCCGGATTCATTTGCGCGGGCTTGACGGCGCCCGCC
The DNA here is from genome assembly GCA_964577255.1 of uncultured Pseudobdellovibrionaceae bacterium. Classification (GTDB taxonomy): domain Bacteria; phylum Pseudomonadota; class Alphaproteobacteria; order Micavibrionales; family Micavibrionaceae; genus Micavibrio_C. The sequence continues at coordinate 3,156 of CAZNYM010000062.1, forward strand.
GCCTTTTCCACCGCGCGTCTATAGCTGTCGGCCGCGCCTGTGATGGCGCTCGAGCACTGCTCCCACTGCGCGGGGCTGCCAAGGGCGGCTTTATTGCAGGCAGCCTTGATCGATTGCACGGGAAGGCTCTCCATCGGGTCGGCGGCCTGGGCTGTGCTGACCAGAAGACCAGCAGCGGCGGAAGCGAGAAGTTTGCTGAGTTTAAAATCGACCATAACACCTTCTTTTTTACATAATTTAAGATTATAGTTCTTCGACCTCATATAAGGCAAATTCTTCTTGCGATTCCAGCATAAAAAAGTTAAAAACCCCCAGCCTTACAGGGCAATTTACCCATGAAAAACACAAGCTGGCCGCCGGGCATTGCCTGATTACGGGCCGCGCAAAAAGGGACTAATACTATGAATACGCTGCAAAAATTCGAGGCCAAGACTCTGGCCCAGACGGTCGGCAAAAAGAAACTGCCCGACTTCGCCCCCGGCGACACCCTTAAAGTCAACGTCCTGATCCGCGAAGGATCCGGCCAGGAAGCCCGCGAGCGTGTCCAGGCTTACGAGGGCGTGTGCATCGGCCGCAGCGGCCACGGCATCAACGAAAGCTTCACCGTGCGCAAGATCAGCTATGGCGAAGGCGTCGAGCGTGTTTTCCCGCTCTACAGCCCCCGCATTGAAAGCGTGGAGCTGGTGCGCCGCGGCTCGGTCCGCCGCGCCAAGCTTTATTACCTGCGCGACCGCCGCGGCAAAGCCGCGCGCATCGCCGAGCTGACGACGGGCATCGCTGCCAAGGACGACAAAGAAGCCATGGCGGCCGCCCTGGCCGAAGCCAAAGCGGCATCGACGGCCACCAAGCTGGAAAAGAAACCCAAGAAGGCCAAATAAGGCCGGCTACGGAAGTTTTTAAAAAGCGGCCTGCCATCAGGCCGCTTTTTGTTCGTCCAGATAATATTTTTTCCGGATCTTTCCGTTTTCGAACTCAAGCACCAGAGGCGAGCCCGTCGGAATTTCCGTCTGGTTGATGTTCTCGGGCGTGTTTTCGCCTAGGATGATCAGAAGCGCGCGCAGGCTGTTGCCGTGTGCAGCGATCAGGACATTCTTCCCCTGCTCGACCAGCGGCTTGATCGCGGCGCTGTAATAAGGCCGCACGCGCTTTTCCACCACGTCCTTGAGGCTTTCACCGCCAGGAGGCTGGACGTCGTAGGAACGGCGCCAGATATGCACCTGTTCCTCGCCGTATTTCTTCTTGGTTTCATCCTTGTTGAGGCCCGTGAGATCGCCGTAATCGCGCTCTCGCAGATCGTCATGCGCGATCATGGTTTTCAGCAAAGCCTCCTGGCCGCAGGATTCGAGGGCAATTTCGGCCGTGTGCCGGGCCCGCTGCAGGGTGCTGGTGAAGACCTGATCGAACTTTATGCCCGCCGCCGCCAGCTTGCGTCCCGCGTCGCGGGCTTCTTCCACGCCCTTGTCGCTCAGATCGATATCATGAAAGCCGGTGAAACGGTTTTCAAGATTCCACTGGCTTTGACCATGACGTAGAAGAACAAGCTTATTCATCGCGCATCAACTCCTGACACTCCTATTTGGCTTTAAGGCAGACATCCGGCAGACGCGGACGCTGCCCGGGTACCCCCTGCTCGAGAACCGGCGTAAAGCATGTTCCCTTCGCGGGATCTTCCTTGACGGCGCTGCGCGCCACCACGGCCACAAGAGGGTTCTGTCCCTGGCCGTCGCCCCTGAGCTGGTGCGTGACCGTCTTGCAGACCGCCCCTGTCTCCTTTTGCATATCGGCGAAATAGCTGAAGCAGCTTTTAGCTAGATTATCGCCGGCAGGAACGTCGGCAAAAAGCTGGCTCTTCTTTTTCTCCGTGGCAAACTGGCAGGTCGCCACGACGGATTTCGGTGTAAGTTTCAGGGTGGAACATTCCGCGACGGGTGCCTCTTCCTCCGCCAGGGCGGAGGCCGAGAACAGGGCGGGCGCAAACGCAAAAAATGCTAATTTTTTCAACATGTTATACCTCTCTGTTTTTGTTATTTAGTAGTCAGAACTATGCCTCTATGTACCCCCCCCTGTCAATCCCCGGAAAAGCTTTGATTCCCCCGGTAAATGTTGTAAACACAGGGCGTTGGCAGCGGGCGAGGGCTCCGGTTTTACGGTCGACTGCTGACAGCGGCACCCCACACACAGCTTCCGCGTTGCCGCTGTCAGCTGTCCACCGCCAAATCGGCCCTCTCTCACTTCCGCAAATGTCGCGCCGCGAAGGCAGGCCATATGGAGCCTGCGCGCGGCCTTATCTGTCTACGTACAAAAGGAATGTAACGAACATGTTTAAAGTTTACCGCAAGGAAATCGATTTCGCCGGCCAGAAACTGATTCTGGAGACCGGCAAGATCGCCCGCCAGGCAGACGGCGCCGTGATGGCGACCATCGGCGGCACCACCGTCCTGTGCACGGCCGTGGCCGCGCGCAGCGTCAAAGAGGGGCAGGATTTCTTCCCCTTGAGCGTCCACTATCAGGAGAAAGCGTTCGCCGCCGGCAAAATCCCGGGCGGATTCTTCAAGCGCGAAGGCCGTCCCAGCGAGAAGGAAGTACTGACCAGCCGCCTGATCGACCGCCCGATCCGTCCGCTGTTCCCCGAGAATTTCCTCAACGAAGTACAGGTCATCGCCACCGTGCTGTCGCACGATCTGATGAACGATCCCGATATCGTCGCCATGATCGGCTGCTCGGCCGCCCTGACGATCTCGGGCATCCCGTTCATGGGCCCGATCGGCGCGACGCGCGTGGGTTACGTCAACGGTCAGTACGTACTGAACCCCAACATGCGCCAACGAGAAGAATCGATCCTCGACCTCGTCGTCGCCGGCACCAACGAAGGTGTGCTGATGGTTGAATCCGAAGCCCAGGAACTGCCCGAAGATGTCATGCTGGGCGCGGTCATGCACGGCTGGAACGGCTTCCAGCCGGTCATCAAGGCTATTATCGACCTTGCCGAAATGTGCGCGAAAGATCCCTGGCCGATCCCCGAGGCCCGCCCCGAAGTGGTCGAGATGAGCAAAGCCCTGAAAGCCAAATTCGAATCCGAACTGGCCCAGGCTTATCTCGAGCCCGTGAAACTGGTGCGCCAGGAAAAAGTGGCCGTCATCCGCGACAAAGCCATCGAGACCTTCATCAACGAAGAAAAGAAAATCACCAAGGAAACCGTTTCCGGCGCGTTCTTTACGCTGGAATCGGGCGTGGTGCGCGGGCGCATTCTGAAGGAAGGTCGCCGTATCGACGGCCGCGACACCAAAACCGTTCGCCCGATCGTCTGCGAAGTCGGTGTCCTGCCGCGCACGCACGGCTCCGCCTTGTTCACCCGTGGCGAAACCCAGGCACTGGCCGTCACCACGCTTGGCACCGGCCAGGACGAGCAGATCATCGACGCACTGGAAGGCGAATACAAACAGCGCTTCATGCTGCACTACAACTTCCCCCCCTACTCGGTGGGCGAAGCCGGCCGCATGAGCAGCCCCGGCCGCCGCGAAATCGGCCACGGCAAGCTGGCCTGGCGCGCAATCAATCCGCTGCTGCCCAAGACCGAGGATTTCCCCTACACTATTCGCACGGTTTCGGAGATCACAGAGTCGAACGGCTCATCCTCAATGGCCACGGTGTGCGGCACTTCGCTGTCGATGATGGACGCCGGCGTGCCGTTGGCGCGCCCCATCGCCGGGATCGCCATGGGCCTGATCAAAGAAGGTAAGGATTTCGCTGTTATCTCCGACATCCTGGGTGATGAAGATCACCTGGGTGACATGGATTTCAAGGTTGCCGGCACCGACAAGGGCATCACCGCGCTGCAGATGGACATCAAAATCACGTCGATCACCGAGGAGATCATGAAAATCGCCCTGAAGCAGGCCGGCGAAGGCCGCTTGCATATTCTGGGTGAAATGGCCAAGGCCCTCACCGAGGCGCGCAAGGAGCTGAGCCAGCACGCACCGCAGATCGTGACCCTGACTATTCCCAAGGACAAGATCCGCGATGTGATCGGTACGGGCGGTAAGGTGATCCGCGAGATCGTCGAAACCACTGGTACCAAAATCGACATCGAAGATGACGGCACTATCAAGGTTGCCGCCACCGACGCTGCCGCGATCGAAAAAGCCGTCAAGATCATCAAGGGCCTGACCGACGAGCCGGAGATCGGCAAGGTCTACGACGGCAAAGTCGCCAAGGCCGCCGATTTCGGTGCTTTCGTAACCTTCATGCCAGGCAAGGACGGGCTGGTCCACATCTCCGAACTCGCCGACCGCCGCGTCGCCAAGACCACCGACGTGGTCAAGGAAGGCGACCTGGTCAAGGTGCTGCTGATCGGCTTCGATGAGCGCGGCAAGGTCAAGCTGTCGATGAAACGCGTCGACCAGGCCTCGGGCGATGTGCTTCCGGCCAAGGAAAAATCGCGCCGCGATGAAGAGCAGCGCGAAGCGGGCTGATAATGACATAAACGGGGGCATCGCCATGATGCCCCCGCTTTCCTTTGAGAGAGATTACCATGGCGCTATCCCTCCCCCGTGTCATCGGCCATCGCGGCGCGTGCGGCTACGCGCCAGAAAACACGCTGGAATCGATAAAGACGGCGGCGGAGCTGGGCGTAAAATGGGTCGAGCTTGATGTCAAGCTGACCCGCGACGGCGTGGCCATCATCTTTCACGATGACGATCTCGACCGCACCACCAACGGCGGCGGCCCGGTGAAAGACCGCACTTACGAAGAAATTTCTCAGCTTGAAGCCGGCAGCTGGTTCGCCGACAGCTTCGCGGGCGCGAAGATCCCGACGCTCGAGGAAGCTCTGGACGTCATTCTTGAATTCAATCTGGGCCTCAATCTCGAAATCAAGCCCTGCCCCGGCCGCGAGAA
>CAZNYM010000063.1:0-7503 GCA_964577255.1 uncultured Pseudobdellovibrionaceae bacterium
TCGCCACCAGCTTCTGCGCCTCGACCGCGAATTCCATCGGCAGGTTCTGCAGCACCTCCTTGCAGAAGCCGTTCACGATCAGCGCCACCGATTCCTCGGCGCTCAGGCCGCGCTGTTGGCAGTAAAACAGCTGGTCCTCGTCAATCTTCGACGTGGTGGCCTCGTGCGCCAGGCGCGCCGAAGCATTGCGGCATTCGATATAGGGCACCGTGTGCGCGCCGCACTGATCGCCGATCAGCAGGCTGTCGCACTGGGTGAAATTGCGCGCGCCGAAAGCGCCCGGCATGATTTTTACCAGCCCGCGATAGGTGTTGTCGGCGTGGCCTGCCGAAATGCCCTTGGAGATAATCCGGCTTTTGGTGTGCCTGCCCAGGTGGATCATCTTGGTGCCGGTGTCGGCCTGCTGGTAGTTGTTGGTGATGGCGACGGAGTAGAATTCGCCCGAGGAATGGTCGCCCTTGAGGATGCAGGACGGGTATTTCCACGTGATCGCCGAGCCGGTTTCCACCTGGGTCCAGGAAATATGCGAACGCGCGCCTTCGCACAGGCCGCGCTTGGTGACGAAATTGTAAATCCCGCCCTTGCCCTGCGCGTCGCCGGGATACCAGTTCTGCACCGTCGAGTATTTGATCTCGGCATCCTCATGCGCGACCAGTTCGACCACGGCGGCGTGCAGCTGGTTTTCATCGCGCATCGGCGCGGTGCAGCCTTCGAGGTAAGAAACATAACTGCCTTTGTCGGCGACGATCAGCGTGCGCTCGAACTGGCCGGTGTTCATCTCGTTGATGCGGAAATAAGTGCTCAATTCCATCGGACAGCGCACGCCCGGCGGGATATAGACGAATGAGCCGTCCGTGAACACCGCCGCGTTCAGGCAGGCGTGCTTGTTGTCCTGATACGGCACCACGCTGCCCAGATATTTGCGCACCAGCTCGGGATGTTCGCGCACCGCTTCGGAAATCGGGCAGAAGATGATGCCGGCCTCGGCCAGCTGCTTGCGGAAGGTGGTGGCCACGGAGACAGAGTCGAACACCACATCGACCGCCACGCCGGCCAGCATCTCCTGCTCGCGCAGCGGAATGCCCAGCTTGCGGTAGGTTTCCAGCAGACGCGGGTCGACCTCCTCGAGCGACTTCGGCCGCTCCTTCACCTTGGGCGCGGCGTAATAATAGGCGTCGAGATAATCAATGTCGGGGAAGCGCGCCCGGCTCCAGCGCGGCTCGGGCATGGTCAGCCAGTGGCGAAACGCCTTCAGCCGCCATTCGAGCAGCCATTCAGGCTCCTGCTTCTTCGCGCTGATAAAGCGGATGATATCCTCGTTCAGGCCCTTGGGCGCCTTGTCGGATTCGATGTCGGTGACGAAACCGGCCTCGTAAGCGCCGCCCAGCGCCCGCACCTGCTTGATCGTTTCCTGGGTTATCGGGGACGGCATGTCAGCGCCCTCCCATGTCGGCCAGGGTTACGCCCTCGAGCGCGCCGCGTATGGCGGCGTTCACGGGCGTCCAGCGGCCATGGACCGCGCATTTGGATTCGAGCGCGCAGCTTTCCCGGCTGCCGCTGACGCAGGAGGTCAGGGAGATCGGTCCCTCCATCGCCGCGATGATGGCCGCCACCGGCAGGTCGGCCGCCGCGCGTTCAAGCCGGTAGCCGCCGCTGACGCCGCGCACCGAGGTCACGATCTGTGATTTTACAAGCAATTTCAGTACCTTAGATGAAGTCGGTTCGGGCACGCCCGTCACCTGCGCCACGCGCGCAGCACTGAACAGCGTTCCCGGCTCGCGCGCCATGGCGGCCAGGATCACAACGGCGTAATCGGTCAGTTTCGAAAGCCGGATCATGCCCCAATCCCGAAAGAGTACATAAAAGGTACCTGTTTATAGAGCACCTCCACGGGACTATTCAAGAGATAAATAAGGAGCTTAATCGTATTTGAGGAACGCGCGAGCCATATACAGATAGCCGAGTAAAAACACCGCGGCCGCCCACACCAGATAGAAATTGAAGGGGATCGCCAGCACCGAGAAAGCGAAGTAGGTCAGCCCGCCCGTTACCACCAGTACGCCCAGAGTGCGGTAGAAAATGGGTTTCGGCGCGCCATAGGTCAGCTTGGAGGACCAAAACACGATGCCAAAGCACATCAGGGCCGGGAAAAGCGGCTTGATGTTGGCTCCGTCCTCGGTCAGGTCAAAAAGAAACAGGCCCGTGATCAGAAAAACGATGCTCAGATACCATTTGAAGGCCTTGAGCAGACTGTCCCTCGAAAACATGGCATACCCCCTTTTCTCCCCCCTCTGATATCAACTTACAACCGGGAGAGCAACTCTTTCTGCCGGGCGCGGGCGCGGGCGATATTGGCGGCCTTGACCGGGCCGTAGCCGCGCATGTCGTCGGGGGTGTTCAGGAGTTCCCGGCACAGCGCCCGGTCGGCCGTGGCGGCGCGTGCCAAAACCTTGTCCATGATCTCCTCGTATTCGCGGATCAAGGCCCGCTCCTCGCGCCGGTCATGGTGGTAACCGAAAATATCAAGCGGCGTGCCGCGCAGGAATTTAAGTCGCGCCAGAACGTGAAAACCCTGCATCATCCATGGCCCGAATTCGCGCTTCTTCGGCCGTCCGGTGGCGGGGTCGGTGCGGCTCATGAGCGGCGGCGCCAGATTGAAGGCCAGCTTGTAATCGCCCTCAAACTTGGCCGCGAGCGATTTCATGAAATCGCCGTTCGTGTAAAGCCGCGCCACCTCGTACTCGTCCTTATAAGCCAGCAGCCTGTGATATTGCCGCGCGGCCGCTTCCTGCAGATCGGGAAATTTTTCAAACCGGGCCACGGCTTTTTTATAGCGCTGGGCGTAAAAACCGTTCTGATAGCCGCGCAGATAGGCCGCGCGTTTTTCGATGATGTCGGGGAGCGTGACGGCGATTTCTTCTTCCTGCGCGGCACCGCCCGCCGATTCCATCAGCGCCGCCAGACGCGCAGGGTCATGTGCCGCCAGGCGGCCGAGCGCGAACGCTTTCTTGTTATCTTCGACCGAAACACCGTTGAGCGCGATCGCCCGTATAATCGAATCCGACGACAACGGCACCAGCCCCTTCTGCCAGGCATAGCCGATCATGAAGATGTTGGTGCCCATCTCGTCGCCCAGCAGCACGTCGATCGCCGTGGTGGCGTCGACCGGGTGCTGCGCGCAGGTCGAGCGATTGATTTCCTCGATCAGCGCCGCATTCTTGAAATCGACGCGGTTATCAAGCACGAACGCCGCCACCGGCGTGTTGTCGGTGTTAATGACGGCGGCCGTGCGTTCGCGGTTGAGTGTTTCGTGCGCCGCGCGGCCCGCCGCCGAAACAATGTCGCAGGCAAGCAACAGATCGGCCCCGCCGCTCATGATGTGCCCGGTCTGCAGGTCCTCAAGATCGGCCGACAGCCGCACATGGCTCAGCACTTCACCGCCCTTTTGCGCCAGGCCGGTGGAATCCAGGATGGCGCTGTATTTCCCTTCCAGGTGCGCGGCCATGCCCAAAAGCGCACCCACGGTCAGAACCCCCGTGCCGCCCACGCCCGCCACCATGATGTTCCAGGCACCCTGCGGCCGGGGCAAAACGGGATCGGGCAGGTCGCCCGCCAGCGCTCCCGCCTCCACGCCTTTGGTCTTTTTCAGCGCGCCGCCGTAAACCGTGACGAAGGACGGGCAAAAGCCCTTCACGCAGGAATAATCCTTGTTGCACATCGACTGGTTGATCTGGCGCTTGCGGCCATATTCCGTTTCAAGCGGCTGCACCGACAGGCAATTGGACTGCGTCGAGCAGTCGCCGCAGCCTTCGCACACGGCGGCGTTGATGAAGATGCGCTTGGCCGGGTCGGGATACTGGCCGCGCTTGCGGCGGCGGCGTTTTTCGGCGGCGCAAGTCTGGTCGTAGATGATGATTGTGGTGCCGGGCGTCTCGCGGCATTCGGCCATGACCTTCTCCAGCCAGTCGCGATGCAGGATTTTCACCGCGGCGGGTATTTTCGAGCGGTCGGCATAACGCGACAGATCTTCCGTCAGCAGCCAGCACTTCTCGACGCCCTCCGCCATCACCTGCTGCGCCACGCGCCACACAGGCAGGTCGCCGTCGACCGGCTGGCCGCCCGTCATGGCCACGGCGTCATTATAAAGAATCTTGTATGTGATGTTGATCTTGGCCGCTACCGCCGCGCGGATCGCCAGCGTGCCGGAATGAAAATAAGTGCCATCGCCCAGATTGGCGAAGATGTGTTTGGTGTCGGTGAAAGGCGCGGTGCCGATCCACGGCACCCCCTCCCCGCCCATCTGGGTGCAAAGAACGGAATTACGATCCATCCACTGCACCATGTAATGGCAGCCGATGCCAACCATGGCGAAACTGCCTTCCGGCACCTTGGTCGATGTGTTGTGCGGGCAGCCCGAACAGTAATAGGGCTTGCGCAGCGACACGGGCGCATAATCCTTTTCCTTCTCTTCGTGTTCGGCGTAAAAGCGCAACGCCGCCTCGATCTTCTCCGTTTTGTAAAAACGGGCGATGCGCCGGGCGATGATGCGCGCTACCTGTCCTACACTCTGATCGTTGTGCAGCGGCAAAAGGCGGTTGCGCACCTCGTCGTATTTGCCGACCACGACCGGGCGGCGCTTTTCATCCCAGTTGAAAATCTGCTGCTTGAGCTGGTACTCGATAAACTCGCGTTTTTCCTCGACGATCAGGATCTCTTCCAGTCCCTCGACGAAGGCCTGCACGCCGCGCGGCTCAAGCGGCCAGGTCATCCCCACTTTATAAAGGCGCAGGCCAATATCGCGCGCGACATCCCGGGTGATGCCCATGTCCTGCAGCGCCTGGCGCACATCGGCGTAGGATTTGCCGCTTGTGATGATGCCAAAAAGCGGCTTGGGTGAATCCCAGATCACCCGGTCGATGTTGTTTTTTCGTGCAAAGGCATGGCAAGCGAACAGCTTGAAGTTCTGCAGCCGGAAATCGATGTCGCGCGGCTGGTCGTTCAGGCGGATGTGAAAACCGCCGGGTGGCACTTCGTATTCCGCGGGGTCAGGCAGCAGGATCGCGCGTCCCTCGCGACCGAGATCGACCGTGCCTGAAGTTTCCACCGTCTCTGACGTCACCTTCAGTCCTGTCCAGCAACCTGAAAAGCGCGACATGGCGATGCCAAGCAGGCCGTATTCGACGAATTCCTGGATGCTGGCTGGGTAAAGCTGCGGTACCTGCAGCGCATAGAGAGCATGATCGCTCTGGCAGGGCAGCGTCGATGATTTGCAGCCGTGATCGTCGCCGAAGACCGCCAGCACACCCCCCTTGGGCGCCGTGCCGTTGGCGTTCGCGTGGCGGATCACGTCGCCGCTGCGGTCCACGCCCGGCGATTTGCCGTACCAGATGCCGAACACCCCATCCACCTTCGCGCCGGGGAACAGATTGACCTGCTGCGTCCCCCATACGGCGGTGGCTGCCAGGTCCTCGTTCACGCCGGGCACGAATTTCACATTGAGGGGGTCGAGATATTTCGCTGCGCGGATAATCTCGCGGTCGTAACCCCCGAGCGGCGAGCCGCGATAACCGGAAATGAAGCCCGCCGTGTTCAACCCTTCTTTGATATCCCGGCGGCGCTGGGCGATGGCGATGCGCGTCAGGGCCTGGAGGCCCGACATATAAGCCGTGCCGCTTTCAAGCTCGTATTTATCCTTGAGCGATACGGCGGGGCGGGAAGCGTTGTCAGGCATTGATTATGATCCACGGGGTCAGGTCGGGAAACCTTAGCGGATTTTTGCCGGGCGCGCTACCAGGCAGCGCCCTTGCCGCAATGCAAAAGCATGCACCTTCCGTATCAGTCGGCGAAAACGCGGCTTGAATATCGCCGATTTCCGCCTACAATTGAATCTGTCAACTGTTGGGATATGCCATGAAAATTCTCGTGCCTGTAAAAAGAGTGATCGACGCCTATGTCACCATCCGCGTGAAGGCGGATCAGACCGGCGTTGAAACCGCCAACGTCAAGATGTCGATGAACCCCTTCTGCGAAATCGCGGTCGAAGAAGCGATCCGCCTCAAGGAAAAGGGCGTGGCCACCGAAATCGTCGTGGTATCGGCCGGGCCGGCTGTGACCCAGGACACGCTGCGTGCCGCCATGGCCATGGGCGCGGACCGCGCCATCCTGATCCAAACGGATACCGAGCTGCAGCCGCTCGCGGTCGCCAAGCTGATTAAAAAGGTGGCGGAGAAAGAACAGCCCAGCCTGATCCTGATGGGCAAGCAAGCCATCGACGGCGAGCACAACCAGACCGGCCAGATGACCGCCGCCCTTCTGGGCTGGGGCCAGGCTACTTTCGCCTCGAAGATTGAAATCGCTGGCGAATCCGCAATTGTCACACGTGAAATAGATGGCGGCCTGGAAACCCTGAAGCTCAAGCTGCCCGCCGTCATCACCACCGACCTGCGCCTGAACGAGCCGCGCTATGCTTCCCTGCCCAACATCATGCAGGCGAAAAAGAAGCCGCTTGAGACGCTGACACCGGAAGCGCTGGGCATCGATATTGCGCCGCGCTACCAGACCCTGAAAGTCAGCGAACCGCCCAAGCGCCAGGCCGGCAAGAAAGTCGCCTCGGTCGAGGAACTGGTCGAGAAGCTGAAAAACGAAGCGAAAGTGATCTAAGCCATGAGCATCCTTGTCATCGCCGAACACGACAACAAAACCCTCAAGGCCGTCACGCTGAACACGGTCGCAGCCGCACTCAAACTCGACAAGGACGTGCATGTCCTGGTCGCAGGCAAGGGCGCGCAGAACGTCGCGAAACAGGCCGCCGCCGTCGCGGCTGTGGCCAAGGTACTGCACGCGGACGACGCCGCCTACGAACAGGGGCTGGCCGAGAACCTCGGCACACTGATCGCGGGTACGGGGAAGAATTACAGCCATATCCTGGCCCCCGCCTCGTTCTTCGGCAAGAACGTCATGCCGCGCGCGGCCGCACTTTTGGACGCGCAGCAGATCTCCGACATCACCGCGATCGAATCCGCCGACACGTTCGTGCGGCCGATCTATGCAGGCAACGCCTTCGCCACGGTCAAATCAAGCGACAAGGTCAAGGTGCTAACGATCCGCCCCACCGCCTTCGACGCCGCGCCCGCCACGGGTGGCAGCGCTGCGATTGAGACGCTCGCGGGCGCCGGGGAAAGCGGCTTGTCGTCCTTCGTCGACCGCACTTTGACCAAAAGCGAGCGCCCCGAGTTGGGCAGCGCCAGGATCGTCATCTCGGGCGGGCGCGGCGTGGGCAGCGGCGAGAATTTCACCAAGGTCATCATGCCGCTCGCCGACCGGCTGGGTGCGGCCGTGGGCGCGTCGCGCGCCGCCGTCGACGCCGGCTTCGTGCCCAACGATTACCAGGTCGGCCAGACCGGCAAGATCGTGGCACCGCAGCTTTATATCGCGGTCGGCATCTCGGGAGCGATCCAGCATCTGGCCGGCATGAAGGATTCGAAGGTCATCGTGGCGATCAAC
>CAZNYM010000064.1:0-1891 GCA_964577255.1 uncultured Pseudobdellovibrionaceae bacterium
CATATAGCGCCGGATCGGTCTGGCCCGCGAAGCCGACGATGAACACATCAATGCCCGCCTGGTCGCAGGCGGCCAGCAGGCGCGCTGGCAGCGAACCGCCCCCGGCGACCACCGCCAAGCGACCGATGCCATGATCGTCGTTCACGCGGCTTTCTTGGAGGGCTGGCATAGCGGAAATCTCGTCTTTTCACGGGCGAAGCGCACGATGTCCATCACCAGGGTATCGCGGGCGAAATCAGTTTCGACGCTTTCAAGCCGCTGCTCGAGCGTGCCCTCGTCGCCGAAAAGCTGGTTGAAGGCGCGCTGCAGCACCTTGATCTGATCCTTGTCGAAGCCGCGGCGCTCGAGGCCCGTGAGGTTGAGCCCGGCCAGAAAGGCGCGCTCGCCCTTGACCCGGCCGAAGGGGATGACGTCGTTTTCCACGCCCGACATGCCGCCGATCACGGCATGCGCGCCGATGCGCACGAACTGATGCACGGCGCTCAAGCCGCCCAGCAGCGCGTGATCTCCCACCACCACATGCCCTCCCAGCGTGGCATTGTTGGCCATGATGACGTTGCTGCCTACGCGGCAATCGTGCGCCACGTGGGTAGCGACCATGAACAGGCAATTGTCGCCCACCGTGGTTTCCATGCCGCCCCCCTCGGTGCCCGGGTTCATGGTCACGTGCTCGCGGATGGTGTTGTTCTTTCCGATGATAAGGCGCGAAGGCTCGCCCCGGTATTTCAGATCCTGCGGCGGATGGCCCAGCACGGCAAAAGGATAGACTTTCGTGCCGGCGCCGATGGCGGTATACCCCTCCACCACCACATGGGAATGAAGCACGACATCATCGCCCAGGCTGACATGCGGCCCGACCACGGCATAGGGCCCCACGCTGACGCGCGCGCCGATCTTGGCGGCCGGATCGATGAGGGCGGTGGGATGAATCAAGCGCTTACCTTTTTCAATAAAATCAGAAAACGAATGTAGAAACCCATCCAGCGCACCGCCACTCACGTTTTGTTACGGCATGTTACGGGATTTTTCAGTTGTCCATGATCATGGCGCTGAACTCGGCCTCGGCGCACAGGACGTCGCCGATCTTGGCCTCGCCGCGGAATTTCCAGACATTGCGGCGACTCTGGATTTTCTGGACATGGATGTGCAGGCTGTCCCCCGGGGTCACGGGCTTGCGGAAGCGCGCTTCGTCGATGGTCATGAAATAGACCAGCTTGCCCTCGGCTTCCTTGCCCAGGCTCTGCACGACCAGGATGGCGGCGGTCTGCGCCATCGACTCGATGATCAGAACGCCGGGCATGACCGGATAGCGGGGGAAATGCCCCTGGAAGAAATTTTCGTTGATCGAAACGTTTTTCAAGCCCACGGCGCTTTCGCCCGGCACAAATGCGAGAATGCGGTCCACCAGCAGCATCGGGTAGCGGTGGGGGATCATGTCCATGATCCGCATGATGTCGATGGGGGGCGTTTCTGTCATAACCTATTTTATTTCCGAATTTTTCTTATTAATCAAGCGGTTCAAAAGGGCGCTCTGGCGCATGAAGCTTTTGAGCGCCACGGCCGGGTAGCCCATCATCTGCGCCCCCGCCGGCACATCGCGCAGAACGCCTGATTTGGCCGCAATCTGGGCCCCTTTGCCGATCCGCAGGTGCCCGGCCACACCCACCTGCCCGGCCAGAAGAGCATAATCCTCGATAACGGTGCTGCCCGAAATACCCACCTGGGCAACGATCACACAGCCACGTCCGATTTTAACATTATGTCCAATTTGGACCAGATTGTCGATCCACGTCCCCTGCCCGATCACCGTGTCCTGGGTCGAGCCGCGGTCGACGGTGGTGTTGGCCCCGATCTCGACGCTATCCTCAATCAGCACGCGACCCAGCTGCGG
>CAZNYM010000064.1:1901-6529 GCA_964577255.1 uncultured Pseudobdellovibrionaceae bacterium
CCTTCACGTGGCCCGCCGGGTCGATGGCGAAACCGAACCCATCCTGGCCGATGCAGCAGCCGGGATAGACGCGCACATGATCGCCAATCAGGGCGTGGGAAATGACGGCGTTGGCTCCGATCCGGCAATCAGCGCCCAGGCGAACGTTCTGCCCGATGACGGCGTTGGCCTCGATCCAGGTCCCCTCACCGATTTCGGCGCCCTTTTTGATGACGGCACCCTCCTCGACCACGCAACCCGCACCCAGGCGCACATCGGGATGGATGGCGGCACGCGGGGAAATTTCCGGAGCCGGCCGCACCTCGGGATAAAACGCCTGCGCCACCAGGGCGAAGGATTTATAAGGATGGCGGCTCAGCAGAAGCGCGGTACCGGGCGGCGCCAGGCTTTCCATCCCCGGCGCGACGATGCAGGCCCCCGCCTTGGTGGCGCGGAAATCGTCGCGGTAGCGGATGTTGTCGAGAAAACTGACATGCGAAGGTCCCGCAGAATCAAGCGGCGCGATATCGTCGATTTTCCGCTCGCGCAGCGACGCATCGGCCAGCGTGGCGCCGGCGACGCCCGCCAGCGCGGAGAGAGTCTTGGCCTCGGTGCGGTTGAAGAATAGATGATCGGGCAACAGCGCCTCACATAACCTTTACGAAAAGAAACTCCCCCGGCCCGCAAGGGAAAGGGGGAGCGCGCATACCGGATTCACCGGTTAAAATCAGTTGGTTTCCACCTTCAGCTTGATGTCCTTCATCTGCTTATTCAGCTGAGTCATGACCTGATCGGTGATATCCATGTCCTTGGTCGCCAGCACCACGTTGTTGCGGGTGATGATGAGATCGAGCTTTTTCTTCTCGGCGACTTCGGCCGAGATTTTCACGATCTCCTTGCGCAGGCTCTGCATGGCGTCCGATGTGGCTTTTTCAAGGGCCTGGCGGCGCTTATTCACCATGGCCTTGGCTTCCTCGGCTTTTTTCTGCAGTTCACCGCGTTTCTTGTTGAACTCATCCTCTTTCTTGTCGGCCTGCGCCTTGACCAGGGCGGCTTCGAGGTCTTTCACTTCGCGCTCGTATTTAGAAATTTCGCTCTGGAACGACTCGCGCTGTTTCTCCAACTGGGCCTGTACGCTCTTGGCGGCCTCGGACTCGGTCATCAGCAGCTGGACGTCAACCACGCCGATGGCGGACACGCTGCTTTTGGCGGCCGCTTCCTCGGCAGACGCGCCTGCGGGCACGAAGGCCAGCGCCAGCACGGTCAGGGCCGGGAGCAGAACAGTCTTGATCATGGTAATCCTCATCTTTCCTTCAAATAACCCCGCCGGGCGGAGTTCTGTTAAAAACGGGTGCCGAAACTAAAGCGGAAAGCTTCCTCTTTGTCAAAATCTTCTTTGAGATAGGGAAATGAGTAATCGGCGCGGATCGGCCCCATCGGCGAACGCCAGGAAAGGCCCAGACCGGCGGCAGCCCGGATCGAGCTTTCGTCGAGGATGCTCGGGCTGTTGTTGTCCAGATCCCAGAGCGAGCCGAAATCGGTGAACCCATGGCCCAGCACGCCCAGCTCCTTGGGCAGACCGACCGGGAACGACATTTCCACCGTGCCGCGGTAGAAGAAATTGCCACCCAGGGCGTCTTCCGAGAATTCGTCACGCGGGCCGATGCCGGCACGTTCGAAGCCGCGCAGGGTGTTTCCGCCGATGAAGAAACGCTCGTTGATCTCCACATCCTCGCTGACGCCGGTGATAGCGCCTACTTCGCCCAGGAAGTTCAGGATCCAGCGATCGGCGATCGGGTAGTAATAGTTCGAGCCCAGCTGGCCGGAGACGTAGCTTGCGTCGCCGCCCAGTCCGGCGAATTCAGTGTCGAGCCAGCTGTAAAGACCACTGGTCGGGAACAGCTTGCTGTCGCGGGCATCGTAGGTGATACGCTGCGAGATCGCCGAAGTACCGCGCTCGCCTTCCTGCTCTCTGATGAACAGGGAGGCATCATCCTCGACATTGTAGATTTCGTTTTGTTCATAGCGGTAACGCAGAGTCTGGCGCCATCTTTCCGAGAGCGGATAGCCGAAGCGCAGAGCGCCGCCGGTGCGGCGCTGGTCATAAGAGCTTTCGTCCTGGAAGTCGCGGGTGACGTGGAACAGGTCGATGCCGGCCGAGAAATCGCGGTCCAGGAAGTAAGGCTCGGTGAACGAGAAGTCGAATTCCGTGCGCTCTCCCGCAACGGTGGTGGCGAACACCATTTCCTGACCTTTGCCCAGAAAGTTGCTCTCACGGATGCGGAAGTCGGCCAGCGGGCCGTCGCTGGTAGAGAAGCCGGCGCCGACGGAAAGCTCGCCGGTCGATTTTTCCTCGACGCGGATGTCGACGTTGGTTTTATCGGGGGCCGTGCCCTGGGTGGGTGTAACGGTCACATTTTCAAAGTAGCCCAGATCCTTGATGTTTTGTTCGGATTTGGCCAGCTTGGTGCGATTGAAAGGGTCGCCTTCGGAAAGCAGCACTTCGCGGCGGATCACCTTGTCCAGCGTGCGCATGTTGCCTTCGATGTTGATCTGCTCCACGAACACCTTGGGCGTTTCGTCGATGCGGAAATTGATGTTGACCACACGGTTCTGCACGTCGCGGTCGGTGTCTGGCTTCACGCTGATGAACGCGTACTGGTAGTCGCCCAGCACCGCGGTCAGTTTGTCGACCGTCTCCTGCAGCTCGTCGGCGTTGAACCACTGGTTCGGGCGGATGGATATCTCGGAGACCAGCACGTTGGCGTCAAAATTGCGCAGCGACGAAGTGATGTTCACCTTGCCCACGCGGTAACGCTCGCCCTCCTCCACCGTGAAGGTGAGGTAGAATGCATCGCGGTCCTTGTCGAGCTCGGCCACGGCCGAAACAACGCGGAAATCGGCATAGCCATGTGATAGGTAAAAGCGGCGCAGCAGCTCCTGGTCGTAGGACAGGCGGTCGGGGTCGTAGCGGTCGTCGGTCGAGAAGAATTTATACCAGCGTTCCTGCTTGGTGCTGATGACGCTTTGCAGATTGTCATCGTCATAGGCGCTGTTGCCGACAAAGCGCACGCCTTCCACCTTGGTCACAGGACCTTCGGTGATTTCAAACACCAGGTTGACGCGGTTCTGGTCGAGCTTGATGACTTTCGGCTCCACGGTGGCGGAGAAGCGGCCATTGCGCTGATAGACTTCAAACAGGCGGTTGGCATCCGACTGCACCTTGGTGCGCGTCAGCACCTGGCGCGGGCGCAGCTGGATCTCGGCCAGCAGGTCCTCGTCCTTGATCTTGCTGTTGCCTTCGAAAGCGATTTCGTTGACGACCGGGTTTTCTATCACCCGCACCTCAAGGGCGCTACCGCGCTGGGATACGGTGACGTCGGCGAACAAGCCCGTCGCGAACAGGCTTTTCACGGCGCGGTCGAGTGTGTCCTGCGTCATGCGGTCGCCCACTCGGGCTTCCAGATAGGTCAGGACGGTGGCGGGTTCGATCCGCTCGGTGCCGACCACCCGGATTTCCCGGATTACATCCCCGCTCGCCTGCTGGGCGCGGGCTTCCGGCACGGGCAGGACGGCGGTGAAGGAAAACGCAAGGCCGGCACAGAGAGCCAGCAGCGGCAGAACGGATTTTTTCATGTTTTCAATCTTTTAAGAGAGCGATTCCCGAATACAAAACCGCGAGGATTATAAGCTCAAAGGATGAGCTGCACAATGTCATTCAGGTTGGCAAACACCATCAGGCAGACCAGTACCACCAGCCCCGCACGGAAGGCGTATTCCTGCACTTTTTCCGGCACCGGCGCCCCACGGGCAGCCTCGGCGGCATAGAAAACCAGGTGCCCGCCGTCCAGCATCGGGATCGGGAACAGGTTGATCAGCCCAAGATTTATGGAAAGTATGGCTGTGAAGGTAATAAGGGCGATGAAACCGGCCTGAGCCATGTCGCCCGCGATCGCGCCGATGCGGATCACTCCGCCCAGCTCGGTCGCCGGCCGCGTACCGGTGACGATCTGCCCCAGCGCACCGAGGGTATCGAGCGTCATGCCCGCGGTCTGGTGAACCGCCTCCATCAGACCGTCGACGACGCCGTGATGGACGAAGATGTCTTTGTCGGCCTTGGATATATGCAGCTTGCCGTAGTCGGGCGAAGCGGGATCCTTCAGCCCGGTGTTATCGGCCGCGATCGGGTGGATCAGGTATTTCTCGGTTTTCGGTGCTGCGCCTTCGGCAGTCGCCGCCGCGAGGTTGACCTCGACCACGAAACTTTGACCCATCTTCTCAAGGAGCGCGGCACGGGCGGCGTCGGCATCGGTCACTTTTTCTCCATCGACAGCGACCACGCGGTCGACGGCAAAGGCGTTACCCAGGCTGATAAGCCCCAGATAACCCCGCGTATGCTTGAAGCCGAAACGGTCTTCGTCGATCTTACGCTCGGGTAGAGCTTTGATCGTCACTTCGGCGTCACCGCGCTTGACCACGAATTCCCGCTGGCGATCGAGACCCACGACCACCTCGCGGCGAATATCCTCGAAACGGCGCACCGGCTGGCCGTCGATGCTCAGCACTTCGTCATGCGGCTGAAACCCCGCCTTCTGCGCCGCGCTGTCGGCGACGATGGCCGCAACGGTGGGCGCCGTCACGGGCTGGCC
>CAZNYM010000065.1:0-6264 GCA_964577255.1 uncultured Pseudobdellovibrionaceae bacterium
CGGCTTTCGCCGCTGCCGATTAAAATCGCCGAAATTAAAGCCAGCGTGGAAGCGGGCGCGCAGGAGATCGACAT
This sequence comes from uncultured Pseudobdellovibrionaceae bacterium, assembly GCA_964577255.1. GTDB lineage: Bacteria > Pseudomonadota > Alphaproteobacteria > Micavibrionales > Micavibrionaceae > Micavibrio_C. Next base: position 75 of record CAZNYM010000065.1, read on the forward strand.
CGTCATCACCCGCCAGCACGTCCTGAACCGCAACTGGACGGCACTTTACGATGAAATCAAGGCCTACCGCGAAGCCTGCGGCGACACGCGCCTGAAAACCATCCTGGCGACGGGGGAACTGGCCACCATGCGCAACGTCGCCAAAGCCAGCATGGTGTGCATGATGGCGGGCGCGGATTTCATCAAGACCTCCACCGGCAAGGAAGCAACCAACGCCACGCTCGATGTCTCGCTTGTGATGGTGCGCATGATCCGCGCCTATCAGGACATGACCGGCTTCAAAGTCGGCTACAAGCCCGCGGGCGGCATTTCCAAGGCCAAGGATTCCTTGATCTATCTGGCGCTGATGAAAGAGGAGCTGGGGCGCCCGTGGCTCGAGCCCGCTTTGTTCCGCTTCGGGGCCTCCAGCCTGCTGGGCGACATCGAACGCCAGCTCGAGCATCACATCACCGGCCACTACAGCGCCGGCAACAGACACCCGATAGGATAAGAACATGACCAAAGTCGCCGAAATTTTCGACACCATGGAATACGGCCCCGCGCCCGAGGACGACAAGCCCGCCCGCGCCTGGATCGCCGCGCGCAAGGGCCGGTTCACGCCCTTCATCAAAAGTAAATTCGTGACGCCCGCCAAGCCGAAATGGTTTCCCGCCGTCAATCCCGCCACGGGCGAGAAGCTGGGTGAGGTGCTGCAGTCCGGCACGGCGGAAGTCGATGCCGCAGTGAAAGCCGCGCGCGCCGCGCAGAAGGAATGGGCCGCACTTTCCGGCTTCGCGCGGGCGCAGTATCTTTACGCCCTCGCCCGCCTGCTGCAAAAGCACGCCCGCCTGTTCGCCGTGCTCGAAACGCTTGATAACGGCAAGCCGATCCGCGAAACGCGCGATATCGATATCCCTCTGGCCGCGCGGCATTTTTACCATCACGCCGGCTGGGCCCAGCTCCTGGACAAGGAAATGAAGGGTTATGAGCCCTGCGGCGTGGCGGGGCAGATCATTCCCTGGAACTTCCCGCTGCTGATGCTGGCGTGGAAGGTCGCGCCGGCGCTTGCGACCGGCAACACGGTGGTGCTGAAACCCGCCGAGCAGACCAACCTGAGCGCGCAGCTGTTCGCCGACATCTGCCTCGAGGCCGGCCTGCCGCCCGGCGTCGTCAACATCGTTACCGGCGACGGCGCCACGGGTGCACTGATCGTGAAACACCCCGGCATCGACAAGCTGGCCTTCACCGGCTCGACCGAGATCGGCCGCCTGATCCGCAGGGAGTCGGCCGGTTCCGGCAAAACCCTGACGCTTGAGCTGGGCGGCAAATCCCCCTTCATCGTGTTCGAGGACGCCGACCTCGACTCCGCCGTCGAGGGGCTGGTGGATGCCATCTGGTTCAACCAGGGCCAGGTATGCTGCGGTGGCTCGCGCCTGTTGGTGCAGGAAAGCGTGCATGACGAAGTGATCGCCAAAATCAAGCGCCGGATGGAAAATCTACGCCTGGGCAACCCGCTCGACAAGGCAGTGGACGTCGGCGCGGTAATCGACCAGACGCAGCTTGAGCGCATAGACAGCCTGGTGAAAAAGGCCGTGAAGAATGGCGCGGAACTGCACCAGGCGGGAACCTGCCCCGACAAAGGCTGCTTCTACCCGCCTACCCTGCTCACCGGCATCGAACCCAGCGATGACATCGCGCAGACCGAGATTTTCGGCCCGGTGCTGTGCGCCATGAGCTTCCGGCACCAGAAAGACGCTATCGACATCGCCAACAACACGCGTTACGGGCTGGCGGCATCCGTGTGGACGGAAAATGTCAACATGGCGCTCGAGATGGCGCCGCGCCTGAAGGCGGGCGTGGTGTGGATTAACAGCACCAATAAATTCGACGCCGCCTGCGGCTTCGGCGGCTACCGCGAGTCCGGCTACGGCCGCGAGGGCGGGCGCGAAGGCCTGTACGCCTATATGAAGCCTGTGAACGCCGGAACGAAGCCCGCCGCCACAAAGAAAGCACAGGCAAAAACGGAAATCGTCAGCGAAAAAGCTATCGACCAGACCGCCAAGCTTTATATCGGCGGCAAGCAGAAGCGGCCTGACGGCAATTACGCCCTGCCGGTCGCGGGTCCTTCGGGCAAGCTGATCGGCCACGCCGGCGAAGGCAACCGCAAGGACATACGCGACGCGGTTGAGGCCGCCGCCGGCGCCGCCGAAAGCTGGGGCGCCGCCAGCACGCACAACCGGGCGCAGATTTTGTACTTCATGGCGGAAAACCTGAACATGCGCGGCGATGAATTCGTCCGCCGCCTGCAGAGCATGACCGGGGCCACCCAGGCCGCCGCGAAGAAGGAAGTGCAGGCCGCGCTCGAGCAGCTTTTCACTTACGCCGCCTGGGCCGACAAATATGATGGCGCGGTACACAGCCCACCCGGGCGCGGCGTGACGCTGGCCATGAACGAGCCTTTGGGCACGCTTGGCATCGTCTGCCCGGACGAAAATCCGCTGCTGGGATTCATATCCCTGCTGGCCCCGGCGATGGCGGCGGGGAACGCGAGCGTCATCATCCCCTCGCAGCGTCATCCGCTCGCGGCCACCGATTTTTATCAGGTGCTGGAGACTTCCGACGTGCCGGGCGGAGTGGTGAATATCGTCACCGGCCGGCGCGCCGATCTGACCAAAACCCTGGCGGGCCATGCCAATCTGGACGCGCTGTGGTATTTCGCGAACGACGGCGGCGCGAAACTGGTGGAGGCAGAGTCGGTCAGCAACCTGAAGCAGACCTGGTGCGCCCCCGCTTTGCCGGCCGGCGAACGCGAAATACTGCGCCGCGCCACGCAGGTGAAGAATATCTGGGTGCCCTACGGCGAAACCACGGGTGGTGGCGGGGGATATTGATATGAGCGATGATACGAAACCTGAAAATTATTTCACCAGTTCCGAGGGACTGGAAAGATCGGCTGACAACTTTAAGACGATCGCCAAATTCTCTGGAATAGGCGCAGCCGCCATTTTTGGCAGCGTTGCCGTAGCAAAGGGCGTCTTGACCCACACGAAGCAGCCGCTCTCACCCATGGCTAACAGGGTAATGACGGGAGCTGAAATCATAGGCGGGTTCTACCTGGCATTGACCGTCCTGTCCGTCGCGTTGGCCGTTTTTCTGAGACACAAGGCGAAGCAGGCCGCAACGATCACCCCGCCCGGGCCTTAGCCCTGCGCGGCGCCGCGCTTCACCCGTTCCACCATCGCGAAAAAGCCGTTGCGGCGGTTGGGGCTGAGATTCTGTTCCAGGCCCAGGCTGGCGAAAGCGCCCGCCATGTCCTGCGCGCTCACGGCCGCGGGCGTTTTGCCCCCCACCATACTCATCAGGACATAAATCAGGCCCCGGACGATCTGGGCGTCGCTGTCAGCCAAAAAATGAAACGACCCGTTTTGGATGTAGGAAACAAGCCAAACTCTTGAAGTACAACCCTTTACAAGGTGCTGATCTACGCGCATATCGGGCGGGAAAGGCGGCAGCCTGCCGCCCAGCTCGATCAGATAGCCGTAGCGTTCCTCCCAGTCTGAAAACAGGGAAAACGCTTCCTGCAACTCCTCAAACGGCCTAATCGAACCTATATTCATCCTTCATTAAACCTTGTGGCGCATTGATTATAGTATGGACAGTGTTTCGGCAACATGCTGCGCTGCATAAATTTTTCAGGGGGGCTTGCAAGACCGAAGGGCGGTTGGATAAAATTAGACATAGTGATTCTTGCAATCATTCCTGCCAAACCCTTATCTTCCATGCCTTCCCGACAGCCAGCGGAACCTTCAGGATTGTTACATTATGAGTAAATCCGGCGCCAGTGAAACCAAAAATACCCTTTACTGCTCGTTCTGCGGCAAGAGCCAGCACGAGGTCCGCAAGCTGATCGCGGGCCCGAATGTGTTCATCTGCAATGAATGCGTCGAGCTGTGCATGGACATCATCCGCGAGGAAGACAAGACGCAGTTGGTGCGTACGGGCGAGGCAGTCCCCACGCCATCCGAGATCAAGGGTGTCCTCGACGATTACGTGATCGGCCAGGAGCGCGCAAAGCGCGTGCTATCTGTCGCGGTGCACAACCACTATAAGCGCATCGAGAACGGCCAGAAGAACGGCGACGTCGAGCTGGCAAAATCGAACATCCTGCTGGTCGGCCCCACCGGCTCGGGCAAGACGCTGCTGGCCCAGACGCTGGCGCGCATCCTTGATGTGCCCTTCACCATGGCCGACGCCACCACGCTGACCGAAGCCGGTTACGTGGGCGAGGACGTTGAGAACATCATCCTCAAGCTGCTGCAGGCTTCCGACTACAACGTCGAGCGGGCGCAGCGCGGCATTGTCTATATCGACGAGGTCGACAAGATCTCGCGCAAGGGCGACAACCCCTCCATCACCCGCGACGTGTCGGGCGAAGGCGTGCAGCAGGCGCTGCTCAAGCTGATGGAAGGCACGGTGGCAAGCGTTCCGCCACAGGGCGGCCGCAAGCACCCGCAGCAGGAATTCCTGCAGGTCGACACCACCAATATCCTGTTCATCTGCGGCGGCGCCTTCGCCGGTATCGAAAAAATCATTGCCGCGCGCGGCAAGGGCACCTCGATCGGTTTTGGCGCCGAAGTGCGCGCCCCCGACGAGCGCAAAGCCGGCGAATTGCTGAAAGACCTTGAAACCGAGGATCTCCTGCGTTACGGCCTGATCCCCGAGTTTATCGGCCGCCTGCCGGTCGTGGCTACGCTCGAGGACCTCGACGAAGCCGCGCTGGTCAAGATCCTGACCGAGCCCAAGAACGCGATGGTCAAGCAATATCAGCGTCTGTTCGAGATGGAAGGCGTCAAGCTTTCCTTCAACGACGAAGCCCTGCGCGGCGTCGCCCACAAGGCAATTGACCGCAACACCGGCGCGCGCGGCCTGCGCTCGATCCTGGAGAACATGTTGCTCGACACCATGTACGAACTGCCGGACAAGGAAGACCTCGAAGAGGTTATCGTCAACGGCGATACGGTCAAGGACGGCAAACCTCCCGTCTATGTCTTTGCCGACAAGAAGAAGAAAAAGGGCAAAGACAGTGAAAAAGAGCCTGAAGCCGCCGCGACCTGAGGCATAAACAGCCATGAAAGCAGCCGAACAGAAAATCTTGCCGCAAAGCGGGCATAAATACCGCCTGATCACCCGCAGCGACATGGATGGGCTGGTGTGCGGCGTCATTCTCAAGGAGCTGGGCCTGGTTGACGACATCCTGTTCGCCCACCCCAAGGATATGCAGGATCAGAGGATCGAAGTCAGCAGCCGTGACATCACCACCAACCTTCCTTACGTCCCCGGTGTCTATCTGTGCTTCGACCACCACGCGAGCGAAATGTCCCGCGTCAAGGAGCGCCCCGCCAATTACGTCATGGACGCCAAGGCTCCCTCGGCCGCGCGCGTGGTTTTCAACTATTTCGGCGGACGCGACAACAAGGCGCTTAAGAACGTTTCGGACGCCATGCTGATCGCCTGCGACAAGGCCGACTCGGCCGGGTTCTCCCGCGAAGATATCCTCGATCCTCAGGGATGGGACCTGATGAGCTTCGTCATGGACGCGCGCACTGGCCTGGGTCGCTTTCACGATTTCACCATCTCGAACTACCAGCTGATGATGAACCTGATCGATTACTGCCGCGAGGGGCACGGCATCGAAGATATTCTTAAAATTCCCGATGTCATGGAACGCACCGACCTGTACGAGCAGCACGCGCAGAAAGCCAAGCAGCAGATCGAGCACTGCGCCGAAGTTCATAAAAATCTTGTCGTCCTCAACCTGCGCAATGAACCGCAGATATGGGCCTGCAACCGCTTCGTCATCTACGCCCTGTTCCCTCATTGCAACATCTCCTGCCACGCTCTTTGGGGAAAGAACAAGCAGAACACGGTGTTCGCCGTAGGCAAGTCGATCCTCAACCGGACCAGCCGGACTAATATCGGCGCGCTGATGCTTGAATATGGCGGCGGCGGACATGAAGCGGCCGGCACCTGCCAGATCAACAACGACCAGGCCGACGCGACGCTCGAGGAAATCATCCGCCGCATCAACAAGGACGGCTGACGCCTATGGTGCCGCTGCCGGATTCCTGCGTCATCCTGTGGTTCAGGCAGGATCTGCGACTGGCCGACAATCCGGCGCTGGCGGAAGCTGTTAAGACCGGCCTACCTATCC
>CAZNYM010000066.1:0-5868 GCA_964577255.1 uncultured Pseudobdellovibrionaceae bacterium
ATTATGTGCTGTCCGGCGGCGAGCCGGCGGCGATGATCCTGATGGATGACTGCATCCGCCTGCTGCCCGGCGTCATGGGCAACGAGCAGACACCCGATGAGGAAAGCTTTTCCCCGGGCGCAGGTGGCTTGCTTGAGTATCCCCATTACACCCGCCCGGCCGAATGGACCGCGCGCGACGGCCGGATCTTCACGGTTCCGGACATCCTGCGTTCGGGCGATCACGGCAGGGTGGCTTCGTGGCGGCGGGCGCAGAGCCTCGCCCTAACGCGGGAGCGCCGCCCCGATCTTCTCGGCAAGAATTGATTGTCAGGCCTTCACCGTCTCGAGCAGACGCTGCATGAAGCTGCCGCCGCGCGCGGGCGGCGTCGAGAGATAACGGGAAATCATGTTCTGCTTGTAAGAACGCGCCGACAAGGGTTCGCGCGAGACACGTTCGATCAAAACGAATGTGTCGTACTTGGCGCCGTGACGGTAGATATGGTGGTTGAGCCAGGCCTTGAGCGTGCTGAAATCCCCGCGCCCTATTTCCGCCATCAGACCGGGATTGTCCTTGCGTACCGTAGCCATGAACTGGTTGGCGGCAAGGACACCCACGAGGTAATTCATGAAATAGCCGATCTGGCCGCTATAGATATGCACATCCTGCAGGCAGCCTTCTGTGTCGCTGCGCACCTCGAGACCGCACAATTCTAGCGTCAGCTGGTTCCACTGCGCGGGAATGTCCTTGACGGAAGTGTGCCCTTCGAACAGGTCGCGCGTAACTTTATAACGCAGGATCAGATCGAGAGGATAGCGCAGCTCGTCGGCGTAGGCGCGAATGGGGCTGGGTTCGAGCCGCACCAGGCGCTGATACAACTGCTCGGCCGTGAAGGCGGGCGCGAAGCCAAGCTGTTCCGTCAGAGCACGGTAAAGAAAGGCCGAAAACTCGCGCGTGCGGCCGATGCCGTTTTCCATCAGCAGCGCCATGCTTTCATCGATGCTCTGGCTGGGGATGTTGCCAACCGGGTGCCAGTGCCACATGCGCGGCAGATTCTGGCGGTAGAGCGCATGGCCGCCCTCGTGCAGCGTATCGAGCACGGTTTTGATGAAGTCGTCTTCATCGAAATTCAGGCCGATGCGCACATCGTCGCGGTGCCCGACGCAGATCGGGTGCTCGCTTTCGCCCAGCGTACCCTTTTTAAGGTCGAATCCCATGGCTTCGAGAATCAGAGCGGCCAGGCGCTTCTGCTGTTCGCGCGGCATGGCCCAGGCCGAAGCTTCCGGCAGGTTGAAAGTTTTGCCCTGTTCGTCGCGCACGCGGCGCAGCGCTGGCGCACAGAAGGTTTCAAGCTCGGCGACATAGCTTTCTATCTGGTGCAGGCGCAAGCCGGGTGTCTGTTCGTCCACCAAAGCCTCATAGGGGTCGCTTAAACCCAGAAGGCGCATCTTGCGCCCGGCGATATCCTTCATCATGCGCAAGAGCGCGCCGAAGGGTTTTTCGATCCGGGAAAAATCGTTAGTGCGCTTGGCCAGTTCCCAGGCGTTGTAACTGCGTGCCACGCGCCTTGCGTGCCTGAAGATCTCGCCGGTCGACATGACGCTGACATGCAGACGCAGTTCGCGCAGACGCTGGCGGTTGGCGCGGAAGATTTCATGATCGCTGTTGTTGCGCGCCAGATGGTATTCAAATTCGGTGTTGGTCAGCAGCAGATGCTTGCGCAGCTCGGCCGCTGCCACATGCAGACCGAAAATCAGGCGCCGCCAGCCGGAGCGCGCCGTCATATAATTCCACAAATGAAGATCGCGGGCATCGCGGTGACGCTGGATGGAACGGGAAAATCCATCCTTCACGAGTCCTTTGAGCTGGGCTAAAGCACTGATATCCATATGGTAAAGTTAACATCCCTTTGTTAACATTTTACCACATCGGTGCTTATTTTCTGTAATTATGGCTTCCAGCTCGGATCCGGCAAACCCAGCCGCTTGTCTCTGTCGGGCCCGGGCGGGAAGGCCCCGGCCGCCAGATATCGCGCGCGGATGTGGGATTTATAGGCCGAGGCGTCCAAAGGACGGCCGCTTATGCGCTCGACCAGGTCGAAAGCGGAGGCCCGGGCGCCCTGGCTGTAGACCTGTTCGCTCAGCCATCGCTGCAGTGCAGTATAACGCCCGCAGGCAAATTCATCCCGCACCAGCGGATCCTGATACAGGGCCGATTCAAAGATCTGCGCCGCCGCCAGCCGCCCGAACATGTAGGACGGGAACCGCCCCACCTGCCCGCCGAACCAGTGGATGTCCTGCAATACGCCTTTATTGTCGTCCTCGACCTTGATATCCGTGAGCAGCCTGTACCCCTCGTTCCAGAGCCCCGGAAGCTCGGCAACGGGTAACCCCTCGTTGATAAGCCTTTTCTCGAGATTGATGCGCAGGATGAGATCGAGCGGGTAGCGCCGTTCGTCGGCGTTGACGCGCAAGCCGTCACGTTCGGGCGCGCGGGCAAGGTCGGTCATGACCTGCACAAGCGGCTTACCAAGCGGGTAGACGTCCAGGCCGTATTGTTCATCACGCGTATCCTTGAGCGTCATAAGGATATGTTCCTCAGGAAGATTCTCGATAATACTGGCAAAAAAAGCAGGGTTGCGTGCCACATGCTCGCTCCACAGCAGCGCCATCGCTTCATCCATCCCAGCACCCGCCACATGGCCGGCCATTGTGTTCCTCAGCGCCGGACCGAGATTCTGGCGGTAGGCGGCATGGCCGGATTCGTGCGCTGCGTCGAGGATGAATGTAACCGCGTCGCCCACGCGAAAATTGAGCCCCACGCGCACATCGTCATAGGAGCCCATGCATAGAGGATGCGGCGCCTGCGCCAACTTCCATTTATGTACATCCGCGCCGCCGACGGTCTTCTGAACGACGCCCCCCAGTTGAGCCATCTGGCCGGACATCAGGTGCAGAAACGAGCGCATCCTGTTCTCATACCGCCAGGATTCGCTGTTTTCCGTTACAACCGGCCTATTCCTGTACAGGAAATCGGAAAGATCGCGCGCCCATTCCTCAAGCTGCGCCACCCGCAAGCCAGGCGTGTAGGAATCGACCAGCGCCTCGTAAGGATTGGTGAAGTTTCCAGCCTCAGCCTTGCGCACGGCTTCCTTGCGGATATGGTCGACAAGCTTCTGCAGCGCCTGCGCCGCAACGCCGAAATCGTTGGCCTCGCGGGCCCGTCCCCAGTCGTCGACGCAGCGCGCCATCAGATGCAGGCGCCTCGCTTTTTCAGATACGGAAAGATGACGTTCATGGAACAGCGCGTGGCCGAGAGCGCCTTCCGGCTTCGCGCCGGCGGCGCGGGTAAAGCTGCTGAGGAATCTCACCTTCAGTTCGCCGCCTATCATGCGGCGCAGCGCCCGGCCGCGCTCGATGGAACTCGTCGCCGTAACGTAATTCCAGGCTTCGATTTCCCGCGTATGGCGCTGGGCCGCGACATACCGGTCAAGGGCGGCGTGTTTGGTCATGCCCGGAACCATACAGTAACATGCGGTGAAAACTCAATTTTTCCCTGCTGTTGACCCGCGCTACCCCCTGATTTATATTGGGTTTCAGCCCGCCTCTTTATAGTGAAGGAGGCGGGTTTGACTTTGATAAGAGGCTGAAGGCCATGGATAAAATCCCGATGACCCGCGGCGGCTTCAACGCTCTTGAAGCCGAGCTTAAGAACCTGAAAAGCGTCGAGCGCCCGGCCGTGATCGAGGCGATCGCGGAGGCGCGCGCACATGGCGATCTTTCCGAAAACGCCGAATACCATGCGGCCCGGGAGCGGCAGAGCTTCATCGAGGGCCGGATCAAGGAGCTTGAAGCCGTCGTTTCCGCCGCGCAAATCATCGACCCCAGCACGCTTTCGGGCGACACGGTGAAGTTCGGCGCGCGCGTGCTGATCATCGACGAGGATTCGGAGACCGAGTTCACCTACCAGATCGTCGGCCACCATGAAGCTAACGCCGACAAGGGCATGATCTCACTGCACGCGCCGATGGCCAAGGCGCTGATCGGGAAAACCATCGGCGACAGCGTGGAAGTACGCACGCCGCAGGGTGTAAAATCTTATGAAATCGTTGAAGTGATCTTCGGCGAAGCGTCCTAGACCTCGATCGGCACGCCCGGCAGCTCCTTGGAAATCCGCACCACCAGCGCCGATTTAACCGACGTTACGTTCGGCGCGGCGGTCAGGTAGTTTGTCAGGAAGCTTTGATAGTCGTCCCAGTCGTGGGCGACGATCTTGAGGATGAAATCGACCTCGCCCGCCAGCATGTGCGCCTCGCGCACCTGGGGCCAAGACGTGACGAGCTCCTCGAATTTCTTGAGGTCGTTTTCCGCCTGGCTGACCAGCTTGACCTGGGCGAAAATCGCCACGCCATAGCCCAGCACATGCGGATCGATCTGGGCGTGATAACCCTTGATGTATCCCGCTTCCTCCAGCGCGCGCACGCGGCGCAGACAGGGCGGCGCTGAGATCCCCGCCACCTTGGCCAGCTCCACGTTGGTGATGCGGCCGTCATCCTGGAGGTTTTTCAGGATTTTGCGGTCAATCTTGTCGAGTTTCACTCGTTTCATGAGAAAATCTATCGCATATAATATTGTCGGAAGAAACTAAGTGTTGATATAAAGTTGCGCGCTAGCGAGCGCAAGCCCAAAAACGCAGAAAGTATTCTGACAATACTATGACCAGCTGCTGGATCGTCACCGAAGGCCTGACAGGCACAGAAAACCAGTGCCTGGGCGTGGCCGAAGCCCTGGGGCTGATGCCCGTCATCAAGCGGGTCGGTCTGGCTGAACCCTGGCGGACGCTCTCGCCCTGGCTGGGTTTCGAGCAGGAACGTATTTTCACGGGCGACCGCCTGGAGCCGCCCTGGCCCGATCTTCTGATCGCCTCCGGCCGCAAGAGCATCGCGGCTTCCCGCTACATAAAGAAGAAAAGCGGTGGCTATAGCTATACCGTGCAGATCCAGGATCCCCGCTGCGATCCCTCCGGTTTCGATCTGGTGGCCGTGCCGGCGCACGATCCCCTGCGCGGCCCGAACGTGATCGTCACCGACGCAGCACCCAACAGGATCACAAAGCAGCGACTGGACGAAGCGCGCGCCGATTTCGCGCCGCTTTTCTCCGGCATAAGAACGCCGCGCGTAGCGGTTCTGATCGGCGGCAGCAGTCAGGCCTACAAGATGACCCCGCCCATCGTCGATACTTTGGCGGCGTCGCTGCGCGACCTGGCCGAAACGATGGGCCTGATGGTCACGACGTCGCGCCGCACCGGCGCGGACAATGAACGGGCGCTGCGCCAAGCGCTCGCGCAGACCGACGCCTATTTCTGGGACCGGCAGGATCGCAATCCATACCTGGGCTTGCTGGCCTGGGCGGACTACATCCTTGTCACCGCCGACAGCGTTTCGATGATTTCGGAAGCGGCCACCACCGGCAAACCGGTCTACATGGTGCCGCTTCTGGGCGGGACGCGCCGGTTCGGCCGCTTTCACAGCAGCCTTTTGGCCCGCGGCCTGATTAGGTTGTTCGAGGGGCGCCTGGAGCCCTACAGCTACGCCCCCCTGAACGACGCCGAGGATGTGGCCCGGGAAATCCGCGCCCGGGTGGCCGCGCGCCGATAAAACGGCTTTACCCGTGACAAAAGGCGTTTTAGAACTATGTCATTCAAAAGAGAGACTTTTTATGACCGCCTCCCCCCTGCACACCAAGGTTCTTATCATCGGATCCGGGCCCGCCGGCTATACGGCCGCGATCTATGCCGCCCGCGCCAACCTTAAACCCGTTCAGGTTCTGGGCCTGCAGCCCGGCGGCCAGCTGACGATCACCACCGACGTCGAGAACTATCCCGGCTTCG
>CAZNYM010000067.1:0-5258 GCA_964577255.1 uncultured Pseudobdellovibrionaceae bacterium
CTTCCCAGAGCAAGACCATCGCTGTCTATGACTTGGGCGGCGGCACGTTCGATATTTCGGTGCTCGAGATCGGCGACGGCGTGTTCGAGGTCAAATCGACCAACGGCGACACGTTCCTGGGCGGCGAGGATTTCGACGACCGCATCATCCATTTCCTGGCCGACGAGTTCAAGAAGGAACAGGGCATCGACCTGCGCCAGGACAAGCTGGCGCTGCAGCGCCTGAAGGAAGCGGCCGAGAAGGCCAAGATCGAGCTGTCCTCGACCATGCAGACCGAAGTCAACCTGCCGTTCATCACGGCGGACGCCAACGGGCCCAAACACCTGAACATCAAGATGACCCGCGCCAAGCTTGAGAGCCTGGTCGAGGATCTCGTCAACAAAACGCTCGGGCCGCTGAAGGCCGCTCTTAAGGATGCCGGCGTGAAGCCTTCCGACATCGACGACGTGGTGCTGGTGGGTGGCATGACCCGCATGCCCCGCATCATCGAGATCGTGCGCGAGTTTTTCGGCAAGGAGCCGCACAAGGGCGTGAACCCCGATGAAGTCGTGGCCGACGGCGCCGCGATCCAGGGCGGCGTGCTTAAGGGCGACGTCAAGGACGTGCTGCTGCTTGACGTCACGCCCCTGTCGCTTGGCATCGAAACTCTGGGCGGCGTGTTCACCCGCTTGATCGAGCGCAACACCACCATCCCGACCAAGAAATCGCAGGTGTTCTCGACCGCCGAAGACAGCCAGACGGCGGTGACCATCCGCGTCTATCAGGGCGAGCGCGAAATGGCGGCCGACAACAAGCTGCTGGGTCAGTTCGACCTGGTCGGCATTCCGGCAGCTCCGCGTGGCGTGCCGCAGGTCGAAGTCACATTCGACATCGATGCCAACGGCATCGTGCAGGTTTCTGCCAAGGACAAGGCCACCGGCAAGGAGCAGCAGATCCGCATCCAAGCCTCGGGCGGCCTGTCTGAAAAAGACATCGAGAAAATGGTCCGTGACGCCGAGGAAAACGCCGCCGCCGACAAGATCAAGCGCGAGCTGGTCGACACCCGCAACCACGCCGAAAGCCTGGTGCACATGACCGAGCGCTCGCTCAAGGATCTGGGCGACCAGGTGCCGGCGGACGAGAAGGCCAAGGTCGAAACGGCCCTGAGTGCGCTCAAGGAAGAGCTGAAAGGCGAAGACCTCGAACGCATCAAGGCCAAGACGGAGGCGCTGAGCCAAGCCAGCATGAAGCTGGGCGAGCTTGCCTACCGCAAGACCCAGGAAGCGGGCGCTTCCGGCAATCCGGCCAACGACGGCGGCGGCGCGGGCGCAGCACCGGGCGCGGATGATGTGGTCGACGCCGACTTCACCGATGTCGACGACGGTAAAAACTAAGGCGACCGGAAGGACATGAGCGCACGGCGGGCCCTTACCTTTTACGACGTCCTGCAGGTCAGGCCTTCAGCTTCCGATCAGGAAGTGCGGGAAGCCTGGCGCCTCCTGGCACGCCGCTGCCATCCCGATTTTTACCCCGGAAATCCCGCGCTGGCGCAATCGCTGTTCCAGAAGGGCTACGAAGCCTATGCCATGCTGCGCACCGCACCGCAGCGCGAAGCCTATAACCGCCGGCTGCTGACCTTGATCGAGCACCGCCGCGCGGCGCTTGCCCATGCCCGCGCGCGCCAGCCGCTGAAAAAAGTCAAAACAGTATTGAGCAATGCCGCCGTGATCCTGTGGCCCGTCGCCCCGAGGGAGTCTTCGCATGTCCGGTCGTGATTTTTACCAGATCCTGGGCGCCGACCGCAAAGCCAGCGCCGAAGAGCTGAAGAAGGCCTATCGCAAGCTGGCGATGGAGCTGCACCCCGACCGCAACAAAGACAATCCCGAAGCAGAAAAGAAATTCAAGGAAGTCAACGAAGCTTACGACGTCCTGAAAGACCCGCAGAAGAGAGCGCAGTACGACCAGTTCGGCACCACCGAAGGCCTGGGCGCGGCGGGCTTCCGGCCGCAGGATTTCGGCGCCGGGTTCGGCAGCGCCTTCACCGACATATTCGAGGATATGTTCGGCGATATCAGTGGCCGGGGCGGCAAGCGCGGCGGGCCCCAGCGCGGCGCGGATATGCAATACACGATGGAAGTGACGCTCGAGGAAGCCTTCAAGGGCATCGAGACCACCATCCGCATCCCCACGAATGAGACCTGCGACAAATGCAATGGCACCGGCGCCAATCCCGGCACCGGCGAGGAAGAGTGCCCGAGCTGCAACGGCCAGGGCCGCACCCGCCTGCAGCAGGGATTTTTCACCATCGAGCGCCCCTGCCCCACCTGCAACGGCGCGGGCAAGATCATCCGCGATCCCTGTGCCAAATGCCAAGGCCAGGGCCGCACGCGCCGCGACAAGACCCTGCGCGTCAAAATCCCGGCGGGGGTCGAGGAAGGCCGCCGCATCCGCCTTGCGGGTGAGGGCGAGGCCGGTTATCGCGGCGGAACGCCGGGTGACCTGTATGTCCTGCTCGCGATCAAACCGCACCGCTTCTTCCGCCGCGACGGCGCCAATATCCACTGCCGCGTGCCGATCCCGATGACCACGGCGGCGCTGGGCGGCGAGGTTGAAGTGCCGACGGTTGCGGGCACGCGCACCAAGGTGAAGATCCCCGAGGGCACGCAATCGGGTCAGCAGCTGCGCATCAAGGGCAAGGGCATGACCATCCTGCGCTCGGACGCCGTGGGCGACATGTATATCGAGCTCCACGTCGAAACGCCTGTCAACCTGAGCCGCAAGCAGACCGACCTGCTCAAGGAACTTGATAAGTCACTGGGCGGCACCGCCCAGGGCAAACACAGTCCGGAATCGACCGGTTTCTTCGATAAAGTGAAGGAAGTATGGAAGGATTTGACCGAATAGACGGCCAGGTTTGACGCCTTCTCCCGCCCGTGATATCCCTTCAGAAAAATAAGAACAGGGAGATTGTCATGGAGCTTTTGCCGGAGGAGAAATTCCTCACCGCCGCCCATCGCCTCGCCACTTTTTACAGCCTTGATGAAAGCCGTCTGCGCGCAACCTACGAAAACCGCCCCGATGAATTGATCAAGGAGGAGCGTTACGCCTCGCACATGACCAGCGCCTCGCTGCTGGCCGCGATGGGTTTTCTGATCAGCGTGCCGTTCGTTCAGACCCGTCCGCTTCTGACCGCCATCGCTACGGTAATCTGCGTGCCGCTGGCGGTTGTCTCCTACCGCCTGTCCATGGTAAAGCATAAGAGACAGATCGAACGCACGATGGACGCCCCTTCATGCCCTCAACACCGCTGAAGATCGCGATTTCCGGATGCCAGGGCCGCATGGGCCGCCTGCTTGCGCAGGAGCTTGAGTCCGGCGCGTGGGAAGGCATGGTCTATGCCGGCGGGACGGGAAGCGGCGACGACCCTGCCATCCTCTTCAAAGCCGACATTGTGATCGATTTCTCCACCCCCGCCGCCTGCGTCAGGCACGCCGCGTTCGCCGCCACCCATAAAAAGCCGATCGTGATCGGCGTGACCGGCCTTTCCCCGGCGGAACACAGCGCCCTTGAGGCAGCGGCGCGGGATTGCCCCCTGCTCTACGCTGCCAATACCAGCATCGGCGTGCAGGTTCTGGCGCAACTGGTGCGTAACGCCGCCGCTTCTCTGGGCCCGGATTTCAGCGTGCATATCAGCGAAACCCACCACCGCCACAAGAAGGATGCCCCTTCCGGCACGGCGCTGATGCTGGGACAAAGCACAAAGCGCGACGATATTGCCTACAGCAGCGCCCGCGGTGGCGATGTGATCGGCGATCATGTCGTCAGCTTTTTCGGCGAAGGGGAGATCGTCACCCTTTCCCACCGCGCCACCGACAGGCGCCTGTTCGCGCGCGGCGCCCTGCGCGCGGCGCGCTGGCTGGCCGGCAAACCCGCCGGGCTTTATTCAATGCGGGATGTCCTGGGCCTCTAGGCCCAGCAGCAGCATCTTGCGCGGTGTGCCCCAGCCGTAATTCTCGATGATGCCGGATTTCTGGATCACCCGGTGGCAGGGGATCAGGAGCGCGATCGGATTCGCACCCACGGCCCCGCCCACGGCGCGGCTGGCCGTGGGGCGACCGATATGAATAGCAACATCCTGATAGCTGACCGCCGCGCCGCAGGGGATTTTCAGGAGCGCCTGCCAGACCTGGATCTGGAAGTTGGTACCGTACAGATGCAGCTTCAGTTTTTCCCGGCCGGGGTCGCCACGCCAGACATCCATGATCCGCCGTGCGGTCGGGCGTGTGCCGGCTTCGTCTTCAATCAGTTTTGCCCGCGGCCAGTATTCCTTCAGCCTGCGCAGGGGGATCTTGCGGTCGCCGTCGACGACATAGCCAAGCCAGCACAGGCCGCGCGCCGTCTGCGCCACCAGCACATCGCCCATGACGGTGGGATGGAAGCCGTAGCGGATTGTCAGGCCCGCGCCGCGCGCTTTCACTTCGCCGGGCGTGGCGGCCTCGGTGCTCAGGAACAGATCGTGCAGGCGGCCGTTGCCGGAAAGCCCGGCCTTGTACGCCGCCGCCAGCGTGGGATAACCGCGCAGCAGCATCTCGCGCGCCTGGCGCATGTTGATATATTGCAGCAGGCGCTTGGGGCTGAGCCCCACTTTTTGGGTAAAGAGCTTCTGGAAGTGGGTGGGATCGTAACCGGCGCGCCGGGCCAGGCGCTCAAGCCCCGGCTGTTCGGTGGCGTGGTCGACGAGGTAATCGATGGCTTCGGCGATAACGGTATCGGCAGCGTTTGTCATGAGCAAGCTTTAGCAGGCGCGGAAGCGGTCGCCAATCCGATTCATGGCATGCGGCAGGCTTATCAGCTCCGGCGCACAGCCGGCTGATCGCCGTTCTGGATCAAAACGGCGCCCCGCATTACGCCCCCGAGAAGCACGGCCAGATCGTTGCGGTCATAGGGTTCGGTCATGCGGAATACATGCGTGGACTCGCCCTGATTGATGACCGTAAAACGGTCGTCGCCGTTCCGGCAGAAAGTGGCGCGAAAGCTCGTCTGCCCCGGACGCGGCCCCTTTTGCGTCATATCAACCAGAAGATAATCCTCCATGGCCTGAACACGAAAGGAGATGCTTTTATTATCCTTCTGGATTTCACTCAGAACATGGTGGAAAGTCGTCTGTTCCTGGTCAAGCGGATGGGTCAGGGCCAACCAGCTCTCATCGGATCCCGCCGGGCTTAGAGCGGCCGCGAATACCTGTCCCAGTGATTTTTCTTTTTTCCTTCTCGCCATTT
>CAZNYM010000068.1:0-5239 GCA_964577255.1 uncultured Pseudobdellovibrionaceae bacterium
ATCGACTTCCGGTAACTGGCGCAACCGCGCTTCGGGCACAGATAGTACGCGTAGCGCGCCGTGCGGCCTGTTGACCAGCATGCGGTCAGCGGCGTGCCGCAGCAACCGCATACCACGGCGCCGCGTAGCGGGAACAGTAGCCTGGCCAGCTCGCCGTTCTCTGCTAGATGAAGAAACAGGTCTCGGTGCGCAGAAAGTATGCTGTGCTGCGAAGAGCTACGAACAGCCGTGTTCTGCATAGAGAGTTGCTCTCTAACTAGTTGCGCAGTGCGGCGCGTCGAGACCCAGAGAAGAAACGTGCCGATGGTATAGATGACTGTGGCAAATCCTGTAATGACCGTAGCCCACGCCGCAGCATCGCTTACCTGCATGTCGTTACCTCGCCGGTCTACGACTGTTCAAGATATGCAATATGATTCTCAGACAAGGACATAGACGCTCGAAGAAAAGGGTCTATGACGTTGGCAAACGGTGGAACGTCACAATCTGACACTTGAATTCCACTTAAAAATCTACCGTGGAGGTCATAGCACATTCCAACCATTCGCGCCCTATCGAACATCCAATAGTCCATTAGGAACGGTAGAGAGCTGGAGATGGGATGAAACGCTTCTTGGTCAATGAATCGAATGTCCTCTCCACAAAGCTGGTTCTGTCGATAGCACCATAGCACTTCGAAGCGAAAGTACCGTGTGACGGGGTTGGGATACAGCCGCACGCGGCGAACTTTCTTTCCTGAACCGCGGCAGCTATCCAGAAATTCACACCACCCTCTGTTGAGAGACACAGGTGGAACTGCTCCAAGTGAAAATGTTTCTAGGGCGTCGGATTCCTCTGGAACTAGATACTCAGGGAGAAGCTCTAGACGAAATGCCTCATCCTTAAAGGTTCCAAACATTGAGCCAAACTCGTCAAAAGAGATGAGCTTGGCTCGTTGAAAAATAGCGCGTTCCAGGGAAATCATAAGAAATAGCTAGAACAGATTCTTGAGAGCGTCAACAAGTGCTGGTGTGACCTCGATATCCGAATCAGGAGTTGCGCGTTCGGGATGAGGCCGTCCAGGGGATGTGCGTCGTCTGCCGCGACGATGGCGGCGACAGCTTCGCCCGTGTTGTCACTGAGCAGATATCCTGCCCTCGCAACGCGCCGCGAAGCCGCGCAAGGGAGGATCGAAATGGAAAACGAAACGACTTGGAAAATGCCGTCATGGGTCGGCGATCAATTCGCTGCCAAGGTGGTGGGCATCTGCGGGGGAGACCGCGAGCTGGCCGTCAGCCTGGCCGGTGAAGACAATGTGCGCCGGTATGAGCTTCGCACCGCGGAAGAAGAAAGGCTCGCGGCTTGCCGGCAAAGGCTGAGCGCCCTCAGCGACCGCTTTTTCTCTGGCGAATTTCCCGCACAGGACGCTGAGGCGCTGCTGGTGGAGATCGAGGGCGCGACGGCTAAACTTTCAGCTGGACGGGCACCCGCTCAAGCCGCTGGCCCAGGCCGCGTCTTGTGACAAGTTTGAGATCGTAGACGATTCCCGCGCACCGGTCGACGGCCGATTGTTCGATAAGTTTCTCGAGAAGGCTTGGTTCCAGCACTGCGTCCGCCGCTTGTTCTGGTTGCACTGCTTTTATCTTCTTCTCCTCATGCCGCCGCCGCTAGCGCCTGCTTGTTCACGGTGAAATCGACCTTGATGTTGCCGCGCGTCGCTTTCGAGTAGGGGCAGAAAGCGTGCGTGGCCTGTACCAGCTTGTTGGCGGCGTCCTGCGGTACGCCGGGCAGGGTGACGTGCAGGGTGACGCTCAGCGAAAACCCATCATCGCCCTTGTGCAGGTTGACATCGGCCGCGACGCTGGATTGCGAGGCGTCGATGCCCTGCTGCTTGCCCAGGAATTCAAGCGCGCCGCCGAAGCAGGCGGAATAGCCGCAGGCGAACAGCTGCTCGGGATTGGTGGTGACGCCGGGTTTGGATTTCGGGCCGCCGGGGCTCGCGAGATCGAGTTTCAGCGTGCCGTCGTCGGTTTCGGAATGGCCGTTGCGGCCGCCTTTGGTGGTGGCGTGGGCGGTGTAGATGATGGTCATGGCGTATCCTCCTGAAACCGTTGAAAACGCGCCGATTGTAGGCGGCGGTCCGCCGCCCGTCAAATCGTAAAAATCGCCTGTAGGTCCCGGAAAACCCGCCCTTGCCGTGCCGCCCGTCTTGGGGGACAATCGGGCAGGGAGCGCGTTAGCTATGATTTTGATCATGCAACTTTTTTTGGGCGGCTTGATGATTGTCGGCAGCGTCCTGTTTCACGCGGTGATGATGGACAAGCTGATCCGCGCCGCGGCCCCGCTTGAGGATTTTATGCGTCGCCACGGCGGTGTGCTGTGGCAGGCCCTGACGGTTAGCGCGGTGGTGGGAGTCATCTTCTGCCTTCATGTCATCATCATGTGGGCCTGGGCGGGGCTTTATATGGCGCGATCCTGTGCGCCTCTGGCAGGGTTTGCCGACGCGCTTTATTTTTCCACCGTCAGCTACAGCACTCTTGGTTATGGTGATCTGGTGCTGGGGCCGTCATGTCGCATGCTGGGCGCGATCGAGGCCGCCAACGGTTTTCTGCTTTTTGGCTGGTCAGTGGCTTTTATCTACGAACTTGTTTCCCGCCTGTACCGCCGCGAAGCGGGAAAACTCTGAAAACTGGCCGCGTTGCCTTGCGTGCTGGATCAAATTATTCTGGCTTTGTTTTCTGAAAGGATAGCGTTATGCCCGTACTCACTTCTGCAATCGACACCGCCGGCAGGGATTTCCGCGACAACCAGGCGCGGATGAGGGCGCTGGTCGACGATCTGCGCGCCAAAGTCGCCGCGATCGAGCAGGGTGGCGGCGACAAGGCGCGCGCAAAGCACACGGCGCGGGGCAAGCTTCTGCCGCGTGAGCGGATCAATCATCTGCTCGATCCCGGTTCGCCGTTCCTCGAGTTCTCCCAGTTCGCGGCTTATAAAACGTATGAAGACGAAATTCCTGCCGCCGGCATAATCACCGGCATCGGCCGCGTAGCCGGGCAGGAATGCGTGGTCGTCTGCAATGACGCCACGGTGAAGGGCGGCACTTATTATCCGCTGACGGTGAAAAAGCATCTGCGCGCGCAGGAGATTGCCGCCGCCAACAATCTTCCCTGCATCTATCTGGTCGACAGCGGCGGCGCCAATCTGCCCAATCAGGACGAAGTGTTTCCCGACCGCGACCATTTCGGCCGCATCTTTTTCAACCAGGCCAACATGTCGGCGCAGGGCATCCCCCAGATCGCCGTGGTGATGGGTTCCTGCACTGCCGGGGGCGCCTATATCCCGGCGATGAGCGATGAAAGCATCATCGTCAAGAACCAGGGCACGATTTTTCTCGCCGGTCCGCCGCTGGTGAAGGCCGCGACGGGCGAGGATGTCAGCGCCGAGGATCTGGGCGGGGGCGATGTGCATACCCGCGTTTCCGGCGTGGCCGACCATCTGGCGGAGAACGATCATCACGCGCTGGAACTGGCGCGCCGCGCCGTCGCCAACCTCAACCGCGCCAAGTTTACCTCGCTCGCCGCGATCGAGCCGCGGGAGCCGCGCTACGATCCGGCCGAGCTGCATGGCGTCATCCCGGCCGACACCAAAACCCCCTACGACGTGCGCGAAGTGATCGCCCGCATCGTCGACGGCAGCGATTTCGATGAATTCAAGAAACGTTACGGCGCCACGCTGGTGTGCGGCTTCGCGCATCTTTACGGCATGCCGGTCGGGATCGTCGCCAATAACGGCGTGCTGTTCTCGGAAAGCGCGCTCAAGGGCACGCATTTCATCGAGCTGTGCAGCCAGCGCAGCATTCCGCTCGTGTTCCTGCAGAACATCACCGGCTTCATGGTCGGGCAGAAATACGAGAACGGCGGCATCGCCCGCGACGGCGCCAAGATGGTCACGGCGGTGTCGTGCGCGCGGGTGCCAAAATTCACTGTCATCATCGGCGGCAGCTTCGGCGCCGGCAATTACGGCATGTGCGGCCGCGCCTTCGACCCGCGCTTTTTGTGGATGTGGCCGAACGCCCGCATTTCCGTGATGGGCGGGATGCAGGCCGCCACGGTGCTGGCCATGGTCAAGGGCGTCGCGCCCGCCGAGGAAGCGGCGTTCAAAAAGCCGATCCTCGAGCAATACGAAACCGAGGGGCATCCTTACTACGCCTCGGCGCGGCTGTGGGACGACGGCATCATTGACCCCGCCGACACGCGCCGCGTGCTGGGCCTGGCGCTGTCCGCCAGCCTGAACGCGCCGATCGAGGAAACGAAATATGGCGTGTTCCGGATGTAAATAAGGAATCAAATATGTCTGAAAATTCTGTGCTGATGAATGTTGAAGCGGGTGTGGCCACCATTACGCTCAACCGCCCCGATGTGCATAACGCGTTCGACGAGCACGTGATCGCGGCGCTTTCCGGCAAGTTCGACATCCTGCGCATGGAGCGCGACATTCACACCGTGGTGCTGCGCGGCGCGGGCAAAAGCTTTTCCGCGGGCGGCGACCTCAACTGGATGAAGCGCGCGGCGGGTTATAGCGAGGAGCAGAATGTCGAGGATGGCCTGCTGCTCGCCCGCATGCTGCACAAGCTTTACACGCTGCCGCAGGTGACGATCGCCTGCGTGCAGGGACCGGCGATGGGCGGCGGCATGGGCATGGCCTGCTGCTGCGACATCGTGCTGGCCGGTCCGGCGGCTTCATTCGCGCTGTCGGAAGTGAAGCTGGGGCTGATCCCGGCTACCATCGGCCCCTATGTCATGGCCGCGCTCGGCGCGCGCCAGATGCGCCGCTTCGCGCAAAGCGGGGAGAAGATTTCCGCCGCCACTGCCCTGCGCCTGGGGCTTGTGCACGAGCTTGCGGACGATCTCGACGCCGCGCTCGCGGCGCTGCTTGAGGGTCTGCGTCAGAACGGGCCCGAGGCCATGCGCGCGGCCAAGAAACTGTGCGCCGACCTCGCGGGCCGCCCGCTGGACGAAGACCTCATCACCGACACCGCGCACCGCATCGCCCGCATCCGCGCGGGCGAAGAGGCCAGAGAAGGCCTGAACGCGTTTTTAGAGAAGCGCAAGGCGAAGTGGACTCGTTGACAGGTTCTACCTGAGCTTCAAAAGCGCCAGCAGCGCCGCCGCCGCGACGATCCCCAGCCCCGCGAGTTTGTTGCTGTCGTCCTTCCAGCCGGAAAACCGCGTCAAGATCATCAGCCACACCACATCAAGCA
>CAZNYM010000069.1:0-4994 GCA_964577255.1 uncultured Pseudobdellovibrionaceae bacterium
TCCTTGCCGTTCAAGACGTTAGCAGACTTGAACGGCAAGGAAAGCAGAATGGCGCGCCCGTGAGGATTCGAACCTCAAACCTCCTGATCCGTAGTCAGGTGCTCTATCCAGTTGAGCTACGGGCGCATCCGGCTTGCTTGAAAAAGCGGCCCCGACCATAAGACAAGGAGGGGGGCTTTGCAAGCCTTTTGCTACCCGCGCCCGGGCCGGTTAAACCACGGGACTATCCCGCGATTCCGCCTTTCTTTGCCTTGACAGAGGGCGGGAATGGGCCGATTCTTGGGCCTGGCCGACAAATGCTTGACGGCATTTGTCCTATTGTTTAATAGTTTCAAACACCTGCGGGTTGGGGTTGAAACAAGGTTCATGAGAAAAACATCTGTGCGTATTCTTTTGCTGCGTTCCGCTGCCGTGCTGGCCGCTGGCGCTTTGTTCAGTGGCCTGGGCGCGATGAGTCCGGCCGTTGCTGCGAAGCCCAAGCCCGCCGATGGCGCGCCCACGCTGATTATCACAAACGGTCCTCTGCCGGCCGGCCTGCGCGACAAGGTGTACAACACGCCCAAGCAGACCCGCGGCGTCGATCCGGTCGATATCGCGGGCCCGCGCTATTTCAGCGAGGACGAGCAGACCGTCGTCGGCAAGAAGATCGACGAGCTGCAGCGCGAACTGTTCAACCTGCAGGGCACCGTTGCCACGCTGTCGGAAAGCCTGGCAACGCTTGAATCGCAAGGCCAGGGCAAGGCCGCGACTTATTACGCCGCCGTCGCCACCATCAGCACGCAACTGCAATCGGGCACCACGCCAGGCAACCCGCGCCTGGTCAAGCGCCTGACCGAGGCGCGCGAGCTGCTGGAAACGCTGGCGGGCGACGTCACCGCTTTCAACGACATGGCCGTGCAGATTTCAAGCGCCGCTTCAATGTCGTCCTTCCTGCTCGAATCCGCCCGCGCCACCTATTCGCTGTCGGGCGCGATTGAGGAAGACCATGTGCGCCTGGCGCAGATGGAAGACGCGGTCAACAACACCATCGTCATCATCGACCGTCTGCTGAACAACGTGAATGACGACATCACCCGCACGGTGTCGTATCTGAATTCCGAGCGTGAGAATTTGCGTGTGCTGTCGCTGGCGGTCAATGCCGGCGACCTGCTGGGCAAGAGCCTTTCGAACCGACCGTTCTCAAGCGCGCGTCTGGCCAGCTTCTCGCCCGACGGCGCCGCGCCCGTGCCGGCCGTGGGCGCGCAGCCCTTGATGCCCCTGCCCGCCACCATGCCCGCGATGATGGATGGTGGCGTACCGGGCGGCCCGCGCCCCCTGGTGAAGATCCGTTTTGACCGTACCGATGTGGATTACGAGCAACCGCTTTATAACGCCGTCAACGAAGCGATGAGCCGTTATCCGAACGCGCGCTTTGAGCTCGTGGCTGTCAACCCGGTCAGCGGCAACGCCGCCGCCACCGCGATCGAGAGCACCCGCGCCCGCCGCAACGCCGAGCGTGTGCTCCGCACCCTCACCGAGATGGGCTTGGGCCTCGACCGCATCAACCTTTCCTATAGCGCGAGCCAGCAAGCTTCGACCAACGAAGTCCACCTCTACGTGCGCTGATACCGGAAAATCCTTCATGAAAAAACCCGCCATATGGCGGGTTTTTATTGTCTCTGCAAAGCGTATCAGTCGACGTTGTTGAACACGCGCTTGGGCAGTGCGACACCATGGAACTTGTTTTCGTACTTGTCGGCGTCATAACGCATGATGACGTTGGTCTTCTGCATCGGGTCCGGACCGGCCACAGGGAAACTTGAAGGAAATCCGTTCGCGGAGGCGGGCGGCAGCGGACCGCGCCCGGCGCCCTGCGGCTGGCCGTAATAGCTGCTGCCGGCGCGCGTGGCGTCCTGCGCGGCAGCTTCGTTGTTAGCGGCGGTGGCGGTTTCGAGACGCTTGATGAAAAGCTCGGAACTGGTTTCGCCGGCGCTGTCGGTCGCTTCGCTCATGGCTTCGGAGAGGGCGCTGTCTTCAGCGACAGCGGGAACGGCGGCGAAGAGCAGGAGAGCGGCGGCGGAAACAAGCGCGATTTTCATGGCGAAATCCTTTTGCAACTGAACTCCCTACAGTCTAGCACAAAGCCAAAAGCCCTGTCACGAAGCGCCCGCTCAGGGCGTGACCCAGTACTGGCCGGGCTTTGATTCCGGCTTTTTTTCACCCGCCGGGGCCGGTGGCACCGCCAGATAAAGGGCCGGACGGGCGGGACCTTTTTGTTCCGGCGGCGGCGTTTCTTCAGGAGGGTTTTCCGGCGCTTCCGCCGTCGGCGCAGGCGCCGGCTTTTGCACTTCCTGCGTTTTTACGGGAGCGGCGGGCACCGGAACCGGCCGAGGCTGCTGCTCAGGCGTAGGCCGGGCGGCGGGCGAGTCCTTAAGCGGCGCCAACATGTCCTTGCGCGGTGGCGGCTTGGCGTACGTCTTTGTGCCCTGGATCACGTCGCGTTGCATGTCCTCGGTAATCGGCAGGCGCAAGGGTTCGCCCGTCACAGGATCTTTGGGCATGCCGCCCTGCTGCGGCCGGTAGAACGACGTTGGCAGCGCGAACGAGGTCATGCCGTAGCCGCGCAGACACAAAAGGATTTTGTTGCTTTGCCGCTCGGTGATGGCGCCGCCCCCGGGGTTACGATTCTTGCCTATGCATTCAGAGATGATGGCATCATCCCGGGTCATGATGTCGCTGTCGAACCATTCGGGATTGATTTCGGTCATCAGTCCTTCGGTTACGGGGTCCTGCCCTTCGCCCGTTTCCACGTCGAAAGACTCCCTCTGCGCCGAAACGGGCGGCGCAGCGGCGGCAAGGCCGACAAGAATAATGAGGACGAAAGAAAACCTGGTCAAAGCCTAATCCTCGCGGGGCAGTTCTGCCCGACTATAGCACAACAAAGCCGTTTGCACTCCGCCCCCCGCTTCCGCTATAACCGGGGAAATCGGCCGCTTTGGCTTCGTCCCCGTAGCTCAGCAGGATAGAGCATCGGTTTCCTAAACCGGGGGTCGCAGGTTCAATTCCTGCCGGGGACGCCATTTTACGTAAAAAATATCTTGACTTATCCTCAAGACAGGCTTATTCCTTCCCTCAGTTCATAAATAGCAAGGGAGTTTCACCATGGCTAATCTGACAGTTTTATTCACTGCCGCTGAACATGGCTTTGAAGGTTTTCTTCTCAGTGGCAGTGTCCTGGATCAGCCTTTTTCTTTTGTAAGGCAAGAAATTGCGCGGAACCTCCCCAAAACAACTGTCATACTTGGCGAAGGGCGCCAGAAAATGACGGGGGATCTTGTCCCTGTGTATGATGGAAAGAGAAAGCTTACTCCACCTAATTGCCTGAGCCTTATTGCTTACACCGAGAACTCTACAGAACATGTCGGCAAAGGACTGAAAGAAGCCCTTGGAAAGCAAGGCGTCTCTGTCCTCAGCATCAATTTAGGTGAAAACGCGGTGGAGCTAAAACTTCCACTTGACGGCCGCGCGCTCGTTGAAGGAAAAAAACTTGCCGACATGCTCATGAACGTAAAAGGAAATGAAGAAGAAACTAGTGGAGAAAAAAAGCTGATTCTTGCTCCTTCTCTCGCAACCGAAGCGCTGGCTATGCAGATGCCCCCTGGCGCTGCAAAGCCCATTTGAGGGTCAAGCTGTCGGTTTCCATGGGGGCGTAGATGACGAGTTGTTTCGTCTTCCGTGCCGCCGCCGGCGTTTCGCCGAGATAGATACTGTCCTCGATCGCGAACCACCCGCCGCTCGCCATGAACCGCCAGCCCGAGCCGCCGGGAAGGCGCAGAAGCGCTTCCTTCCCTTCGCGGATCGGTGAAACCTGAATTTTCGGATGAAGATGAAAACGCAGCGCCGTCATCACCGGGCGGCTGAGGCCGACCGCGCAGGTCAGCTCTTCCTGCCCGCGCAGATCGTGGCCCTGGCGGCCGAGATAAAGGGAGCGGCGATGTGTGATGCCGTTGAGCGGCACGTAGCCGTCATGCGCCGCTTCGATAAAGCATTCCTGTTCGCCGTCGCGGCGCGTGGCGATGACGTGGCGCGGCGCGCGGCCCATATGCCCGTCGTCGCGGATCTCGCAGGCGTTGCGCTGGTCAATGCTGAGCGCGTTATGAGCGGCGGTGCCGCGCAAAAGTGCCTGCCACTGGGCATCATGGGAGTGCATGCCGCAGGACACGAAAATCCGTTCGCGCCCATACAAGAATTCGAATGCGAGCGGTGCCGCGTGCGCGCTTTCGTCGTGCGGCCAGGAAGGTGGCTGGCCGGTATCCATCATCAGCACGCTGCGACCCAGGGTCAGGCGTTCGTAACCGCCTTGCGGCAGGTTGCGCAGGATTTTCCCCCGCGTGCCAGACTGCGACAGCACGGTGTCGATCAGCGCGGCATCGCCCTCGTTCGCGCCGTGGAACACCGCCAGGCGGCGGTCGGCGTAGCGGAAGAAACGCAGCGCCTGCGCGAGGCGCTCGATCGCGCCGTCAAGCGATCCGGAGACCGGGTATTGCGCGGTCTTCAAAGCCTCGCGCACGTCCAGGAGAGTCTGCAGCGCGCGCAGCCCGTCTTCCGGGTTGCGGGTGATGAAGGTACCGTCGGCCAGCACGAGCTTTTTAATCAACGTTTCGAGATGATCGAGCGTGGCGGCCAGCCCCGCCTCCTGCCCCGGCAGTGCCAGCTGGCAGAATAAAAGGCCGCGCAGCGCGTGCAGGAAGTCCATGCCGCGCAGTTCGCCCGGCATCGACCTTTGCAGGTGGCGGGCCTGGCGCATCATCGACTCGAAGAAATCATCAAGAAACGCATCGTCCGCCGTGGCGCCGAAGAAATCGTAAAACGCGATCCAGTGATAAAGCCGGCGGCCGGTCAGGGCGGGCGCCCATTCGCGCGCCGACCAGTGGCCGTGGCGACGGATCCAGACGCTGATCAGCTCGCGGGCCTGGCGCCGGGCAGGGTCACCGCCCAGGGCGCGCAGATCAGCA
>CAZNYM010000070.1:0-4823 GCA_964577255.1 uncultured Pseudobdellovibrionaceae bacterium
AGCTCGAGCGCATTGAAGAAACCGTCATTGAAACGCAAAGCGCCCTCAACAGCAAATCCCTTGTGCTGCTCACGGGCGAAGGCGGCGCAGGCGGCAAAGTGCCCGCCGATCCTTCCGCCACCGCCGGCCCCGCCGCGAATGAAAACCGCGCGCTGCTGCCGCGCGTGCAGGCGCGCCACGCCGTCGCGCTCCTTCTGATCCTGCTCGCAGGCGGGCTCACGGGCGGCGCTCTTTACAAGATGCGCTTTCTCGACGGTGCGCCGCAGAATGCCCCTACCCAGCTCATCACCGCCACGCCGGCCGAGCCGGTTTCGCCGCTGCCGCCCGAAAGCGTCACCGACCCGGCCGTGGAAGAACCCGTACTGCCCGCCGACAGCTTCAGCGGCCTGATCGACGAACCGCCCCCCGCCGTGGGCGCCGAGGAAGCGGCTCTGGCCGAGAATGCCGCCCCGGCGGAAGAACCGCCCGCGCCGGCGCCTGCCGTTCCCGATGCCCCGGCCGCCGCCGCGCCGCTCGACCCGCTCAAGGCCAGCGACGATGAACTCATCAACATGCTGAACCAGGATCCCGACGCCCTTGCCGCCGCGCTTAACGACATTGCCCCCGGCGCCGTCGGCGAGGATGCCCGCATGGCCGTGGCCGAAACGCTGCCGGAAACGCCGGCCGCCGCGACGGCGGCGAACGACGGCGAATTCTCGGTCAAGGCTTTCCTCGCGTCGCAGCAGCAAAGCGCACCGCTCAAAGCGCGCCTGCAACCCGATCCGTCGCTGCCTGCCCCTCTCCAGGAGCTTGAGGTCAAGGCCTTCGAAGGCCTGCCCGCCGCGCAGCACGATCTCGCCGCGCTTTATGTCGGCGGCCATCGCGGCCTGCCGGTCGATTACAACCGCGCCGCCCAGTGGTTCCGCGAAGCCGCCGCGGGCGGGGTCGCCAACGCGCAATACAATCTCGGCGTGCTCTATCACCAGGGCCTGGGCGTGCGCCAGGACATCAACCAGGCGGTATCGTGGTACCGCGCGGCGGCAGCGCAGAACCATCCCGAAGCCGAATACAATCTTGCCATCGCCTATATCGAAGGTGTGGGCGCCCCCTACAACCCGCACCAGGCCAGCCGCTATTTCGAAATGGCGGCGCGCCACGGCGTGCTCGAGGCCGCTTACAATCTCGGCCTGATCCATGAAAACGGGTTGATGGGCCGGGCCACGCCCGACGATGCCCTGTTCTGGTACAGATACGCCTCCGACATGGGCAGCCCCGAGGCCAAGGCCGCCCTCGACCAGCTCGCGCGCACCGCCGGCTACGATCAGAAGAAAATCGACAGCCTTTACGACGCCCGCGCCACCAAGCTGGGCCTGCCCGCGCCGGGCGAAAAAGCCGCGCCCGCGCCCAAAGCGCCGCCCGCCAAAGAAACCCCTGCGGCGCCGGCGAAAAAGACCGCTGTGGAAAGCGCGCCCGCCATCCCCGTCCTGCCGCTTGAGGAAGAAGAAGCCGCCGCGCCCGCCACGCAAACACCGGCGCCCGCCGTCAAAACGCAGAGCCCAGCCGCCCGCGCCGCCAGCAGCGATCCCGCCACCGTGGCGCAGATCCAGGAATACCTCTTTCGCGCCGGGCTCTATCCCGGCCCGGTCGACGGCACCCCCACCGACATGATGGGCGATTCCATCCGCGCCTATCAGCGCCTCAACGGTCTCAAGGTCGACGGCCGCGCCAGCGACGCGCTGCTGGTACACATGCTGACCAACACGCCCGGAAAAATCTGATTTGTTTTAAGAAGAACTAGGGCCGCGTCAGGATGCGGTCGCGGGCGGGCGGCAGGGCGGCCAGGCCTTCTTCCAGCTTCTTGCCGATCTCTTTCGCCTGCTTCTCGTCCTCGGCGGCCTCAAGCGCGCGCTGCCACTGGAACCGCGCTTCGATGCGCCGCCCCACGCGCCAGTATGCGTCGCCCAGATGATCGTTGATGGTGGAATCGTAAGGCAGAAGCTCGACCGCGCGCTCAAGCGGCGGGATCGACTCGGAAAAACGCCCGAGGCGGAACAGAACCCAGCCCAGGGAATCGGCGATATACCCGTCGTCCGGGCGCAGATTGACCGCGCGCTCCAGCAACTGCAGCGACTCGTCCAGATTGACACCCTGATCCGCCCAGCCATAGGCCAGGTAGTTCATCAGGTAAGGATGGTCGGGGCGGTAGGCGAGAGCGGCCTTGAGGTCCGTCTCCGCCTTGCTCCACGAACCCTCGCGCTCATACGCCATGCCGCGGGCGTACAAAAGATGCCAGTAATCCTCGGGCACGCTGTCCGTGCCCAGGCTCTTCTCGGCCTGGTCATAGTAGGAAATCGCGCTGCGGTAATCCTCGTCGGCGCGGTACATGTCGCCGATCTTGATCAGCGATTCGATGTCGTTGTGCTCCTTGAACAGCGCCGTCAGCGTCGCGCGCGCCTCGTCCTTCTCGCCGGCCTCGGCCTGCAGCGTGGCGGCGTAGCGCCGTGCCTCGATATAGGATTCATGCGCGGGCGGCACCGACAGGAACATGGCGATGGAATCCTGCAGCCGCCCGTTGCGGGCCATGATGTCGCCCAGCAGGATACGCGCCTCGGTAAGGTTGGGGTCGAGCGCCAGCGCCATGTGCGCGAACAGTTTTGAACTGCTGTCGGTCTGCTCGTTGTAAAGGATGTAAGCCATGTCGAACATCACCAGCGCTGCGCCCTGGGCCGGGGCGCTGATCGCCAGCGACGTGTTGGTGGTGGAAAGGTCGGCTTCGCCCCCGCGCAGGGCCGCGATCTTGCGCTCGATGCCCTTGTCGCCCTGCGCCGCCACCAGCTTCCCGTAAAGCGCCAGCGCCTTTTGCATCTCGCCCGTGGCGGCGAACAGGTCGGCCAGGCGCTCGGTCTCCACCGGCCCGAGCCCGACCGCGGTTTCCATCCGCGCGGCGAACATCTTCGCCTGGTCGGGTTTTTGCATGAACAGCGATATGTTGGCGGCGTGATAAAGATGCACCGTGGTCTGGTTAAAGCCGTTGACGTCGTAACGCCCCTGCCCCGCCGCCACCCAGCCTGACAAAAGTGGTTTGATGTAATCCGACATGTCGCCTGGCGCCATTTCGGCGATATGGCTTTCCGCCGCCGCCAGGTTGCCCGCACCGATGTCGCGCACGGTCAGGATCAGGTGCGCCATCGACTCGGCGCCCTCGTCCTCCGGCCGGGCGATCAGGCGCTCGGCCCAGCGCGCGCCGTTCTCAAGATCGCCCGAGCCCATCGCCAGAACCATGGCGCGCTTGAGCAGTTCCGCGCTTTCGCCATCCTGGGAGAGAACCTGTGAAAGATGTTTCTGCGCCGCATCCCAGTCATACTGCTGCTGGGCGTGATAGCTCGACAGGAACGCTCCGGCTGTACCCGACGGCAGCGCGTCGCGTTCGTCGGCGATGATGATATCGGCGGGCATGTCTCCTGCCGGCCCGGTACGGCCGAGGCTGTCGACGAAAAACCAGCCGGCCGCCGCCAGCGCCGTGCCCAGCATCAGATAACGTATCGTCGCGGGTTTCAGGGGAAGGGGCATCGGGCCTACATGCTGCTATAGTTGGGGCCGCCGCCGCCCTGCGGCACGGTCCAGTCGATATTCTGGGCGGGATCCTTGATGTCGCAGGTCTTGCAGTGGACGCAGTTCTGCGCGTTGATCACGAATTTCTTCTGTCCGGCTTCTTCAATCACCTCATACACCCCGGCGGGACAATAACGCTGCGCCGGCTCGTCGTACAGCGGCAAGTTTTTGCCGATCGGCACCTGCGGATCGCGCAGGCGCAGGTGCGCGGGCTGGCCTTCCTCGTGCATGGTGTTGGAAACTTTCACCGAGCTCAGCCGGTCGAAGGTCAGCACGTTGTCGGGCTTCGGGTAAACGATCTTCGGCATGTCTTTCGACGGACGCAGGGCGGCGTGATCGGCCTTGTGCTTGAGGGTATAAGGCAGCATCCAGCCGCCCAGCGTCTGAAACGCGGCGTGTGCAAGGCCGAACCACATCCCGTAATGAAAGCCGGGGCGGATGTTGCGCACTTTATAAAGCTCTTTCCACACCCACGACTTTTTCAGCGCGGCAGGATAAGCCGTGCATTCGCGGCCCGCGCCTTCCGCGGTAAGCATTTCATAAAGCGCCTCGGCCGCCACCATGCCCGATTTCATCGCAGTGTGGTTGCCCTTGATCTTGGCGACGTTGAGGAAGCCCGCCGTGTCGCCGATCAGAAGCCCGCCCGGGAAGGTCAGCTTGGGCAGGGCCTGAAAACCGCCCTCCACCAGCGCGCGCGCGCCATAAGCCACGCGCCGCCCACCCTCGAGATAGGCCTTGATGGCAGGATGGGTTTTGAAGCGCTGCATTTCTTCGAACGGTGACAGCGAAGGATTGGCGTAATCGAGGCCCGTGACGAAACCGACCGACACCATGTTGTTGTCGAGGTGATACATCCACGACCCGCCGTAGGTTTTCGCGTCAAGCGGCCAGCCCAGCGTGTGCACCACCAGGCCTTCCTTGTGCTTTTCCGGTTTGATCTCCCACAGTTCCTTGACGCCGAGGCCGTAGGTCTGCGGGCTCGAATCCCTGCGCAGGTCGAAACGTTTTATAAGCGTCTTGGTCAGCGAGCCGTGGCAGCCCTCGGCGAATACCGTCTGGCGCGCATGCAGCTCCATGCCGGGCTGGAAATGCGGCGTCCTGTTGCCCTGCTTGTCGAGGCCCATGTCGCCGGTCGCCACGCCGATCACTGCGCCCTGCGCGTCGTACAACACTTCGGCGGCGGCGAAACCGGGATAGATCTCGACCCCCAGCCCTTCCGCCTGCTGCGCCAG
>CAZNYM010000071.1:0-4769 GCA_964577255.1 uncultured Pseudobdellovibrionaceae bacterium
TTTCGGCCGGTGGGGCACTACGGACCCCGGCCCCCGGCAAAATTATGACTTTGTTCCTATTATTTCCGTGAGCTCGACAAGAAACTCGCTGCCAACAACAAGTGGCGCAGGCCGCCCGTTTGCTGTATAAAGCGCGCATGAAAAAAACCGCCCAAGCCTCTGTAACACCGAAAACAAAGCCGGCCCCCAAGGTGGGGATGGTATCGCTCGGCTGCCCCAAGGCGCTGGTCGATTCCGAGCGTATCCTTTCCCAGCTCCGCTCCGAGGGTTATGAAATTTCTGGCCAGTACCAGGGCGCGGACGTCGTCATCGTCAACACCTGCGGCTTTCTGGACTCGGCCAAGAAAGAGTCGCTCGACGCCATCGGCGAGGCGATCGAGGCCAACGGCAAGGTGATCGTCACCGGCTGCATGGGCGCCGAGCCTGAAAGCATCACCAAAGTTCATCCCAAGGTCCTCTCCGTCACCGGCCCCCATCAATATGAAGCCGTGGTGGGCGCTGTGCATGATGTCGTGCCGCCGGTCCACGATCCTTATGTTGATCTGGTGCCCCCTGCCGGCCTGCGCCTCACGCCGCGCCACTACGCCTATCTCAAGATTTCTGAAGGCTGCAATAACCGCTGCACCTTCTGCATCATCCCGCATCTCCGCGGCGACCTGGTCAGCCGCCCGGCCGCCCATGTGCTGTACGAAGCCGAAAACCTGGTAAAGGCGGGCGTGAAGGAGCTGCTCGTCATCTCGCAGGATACTTCGGCCTACGGCACCGATATCAAATACGCCGAAAGCAAATGGAAGAACCGTCCGGTCAGGGCGAAATTCCTCGACCTGTGCCAGGCCCTGGGCGAACTCGGCGTATGGGTGCGTCTGCACTACGTCTACCCCTACCCGCATGTCGATGACGCCATTCCGCTGATGGCCGAAGGAAAAATCCTTCCCTATCTCGACATCCCCTTCCAGCACGCCAGCCCCGCGGTGCTCAAAAACATGCGCCGCCCCGGCAACGTCGAAAAAGTGACGGAACGGATAAAAAAGTGGCGCGCCGCCTGCCCCGACCTGACCATCCGCTCGACCTTCATCGTCGGCTTTCCCGGTGAAACCGAAGCGGACTTCCAGATGCTGCTCGATTGGGTGCAGGAAGCGCAGATCGACCGTGCCGGCTGCTTCAAATACGAACCCGTGGCGGGCGCACCCGCCAACGCCCTGCCCGGCGCGGTGCCGGAAGAAGTCAAGCAGGAGCGCTGGGAACGCTTCATGGAAGTCCAGCAAGCCGTCAGCGCCGCTCGGCTGCAGGCCAAGGTGGGCCGGACCATTCCCGTCATCATCGATGAAACCGACGGCGAAGGCGGCGCCGACGGCCGCTCCCAGGGCGATGCGCCCGAGATCGATGGCAAAGTGCTGCTGCGCGCTGTGCCGGCGTCGGTGAAGTCCGGCGATATCCTCAGCGTAACGATTGAGGATGCCGACGAGTACGACCTCTACGGCGTGCCGGCTGCGGTTTAAACAAACAACTGAGAGATCGAGCGTTCTTCGGTGATGCGGCGGATCGCTTCGCCGATCAGCGGCGCGACGCTCAGCTGGCGTATGTTGGGCGCGCCGCGCACGGCTTCGGTCGCCGGGATGGTGTCGGTAATGACCAGCTCTTCCATCTGCGAAGCCGCGATCTTGGCCACGGCGCCGCCGGAAAGAACGCCGTGCACGACATAGGCATACACCGCCTTGGCGCCGTTTTCCTTGAGGGCGGCGGCGGCGTTGCAGAGCGTGCCGCCGGAATCGACGATGTCGTCGACCATGACGCAGACCTTATCCTTGACGTCGCCGATGACGTGCATGACTTCCGACACGCCTGCCTGCTCGCGACGCTTGTCGATGATGGCCAGGCCGCAATCGAGCATCTTGGCAAAAACGCGCGCGCGCACCACGCCGCCGACGTCGGGCGATACCATCACCAGTTCCTGCCCGGCGAATTTCTTCTGGATGTCGGGAATGAACACCGGCGAAACGATGAGGTTGTCCACGGGGATGTCGAAAAATCCCTGGATCTGGCCGGCGTGCAGTTCCATGGTCAGAACGCGATCGACGCCCGCCGCCGTGATCATGTTGGCGACCAGCTTGGCTGAAATCGGGGTGCGGCCGCCGGTCTTGCGGTCCTGCCGGGCATAGCCGAAATAGGGAATGACGGCAGTAATCCGCCGCGCCGAGCCGCGCAGCAGCGCGTCGATGGTGATCAACAGCTCCATCAGATTGTCATTCGCGGGATAACAGGTCGACTGGACCACAAACACATCCTGGCCGCGGACATTCTCCAGGATCTCAGCGAACACTTCCATGTCGGAAAAACGGCGGATGCTGGCCGGTGCCAGCGAACAGCCTAGGAAGGAGGCGATATCCTCGGCCAGGAGCCGGTTGGAGTTGCCGGCGATCAGTTTCATGGTGTTGTCGTTCTTCATGGGCTGCCCGAACCTACCTGAAAACCCCGGCTGAAATCAACTTTCATTTCCGGCCCGAAACGGTACTATCAACGGGTAAACGGGCAACGGGTAAAAAGGGGGATCGTCATGCGCAGCGCCTTGGTCGCTTTTTTCAGCTTTACGCTCGTCCTCAACGCGTTCCTGCTTTTTTCCATACAGCCCCTGTTCGGCAAGATGATCCTGCCCCTGCTGGGCGGCGCGCCCGCGGTCTGGAACACGGCCATGCTGTTTTTTCAGCTTTTGTTGCTGGCGGGCTATGCCTATGCCCATCTCTCGGCCCGCTACCTGCCGCTGCGGGCGCAAGCTTACGTTCATGCCGGACTGCTGATCCTTTTCGTCTTCGCCCTGCCCATCGCCCTGCCCGCTGGCTGGACACCGCCCGCCGAAAGCGGCAATCCGGTGTTCTGGCAGATGGGCCTGATGCTGGTCAGCGTCGGCGGGCCATTCTTCATCCTGGCAGGCGCCGCCCCGTTGCTGCAGCACTGGTTCAGCCGCACGGCGCACGAGAACGCCGCCAATCCCTATTTCCTCTACGCCGCCAGCAATATTGGCAGCATGGCGGCGCTGCTGCTTTATCCCGTCCTGATCGAGCCGCTGCTGGGCGTCAAAGGCCAGAGCGAGGGATGGCGCGCGCTTTATTTCAGCCTGATCGCTCTGATCGTGCTGTGCGTGATCATCATGCGCCGCCCCGCCCTTGCCCGCGCCGAAAGTATGGCGGAGAGCGCCACCGATGCAGGGCCCGCGCCTTCCCTTAAAATCCGCCTGACCTGGCTTGCGCTCGCGTTCATCCCCTCGAGCCTGATGCTGGGCGTGACGACCTATATCACGACCGACGTCGCGGCCGCGCCGCTATTCTGGATTCTGCCGCTGGCACTGTATCTGGGCACTTTCATCATCGCGTTTTCCGAACGGATGAAACCCAACCCCAAATTCCTTTTCATCCTGCAGGC
Organism: uncultured Pseudobdellovibrionaceae bacterium; assembly: GCA_964577255.1. Taxonomy (GTDB): domain Bacteria; phylum Pseudomonadota; class Alphaproteobacteria; order Micavibrionales; family Micavibrionaceae; genus Micavibrio_C. Next base: position 3,418 of record CAZNYM010000071.1, read on the forward strand.
GCTGGGCCTGAGCGTCGTCTGCGCCAGCTTTATTGATAGCCTGTTCGCGATCAAGGTCTATCAGCTGATCCTGCACCTGGTCGTCTTCTTCCTGTGCGCGCTGGCCGGCCACGTCACGCTGGCGGCAAAGAAGCCGGCCGCGGGCCGCCTGACCGAATTTTACCTGATCATGTCGCTGGGCGGCGTGCTGGGCGGCGCGTTCAACGCCCTGGCTGCCCCCGTGCTGTTCGCGCAGCCCATCGAATATCCGTTGATGCTGGCCGCCAGCGCCTTCATCCCCCTGATCGCGGGCGCGGGCGTTCTGAGCCGGGCGGCGCTGCGCCCGGCCCTGCCCGCGCTCGGCCTGGTCGTACTGGCCGCCTGCGGCACTTTTCTGTCGCTGCTGGCGCCGCAGATCCCCTTCGTCGTTTACGCGCTGGCTGTCATGCTGTCGCTTCTGTTGCTGATCGGGCAAACGGCCGCCTTCGCCGTCGGCGTCCTGATCGTGCTGTGCATCAATCCCGGCTTTTCCTGGCCGCAGATCGGCAAGACCCTGTATCAGGAACGCAATTTTTTCGGGATTTCGCGTATCGTCAATTCCGATGAAGGTGGCATGCGGTTATACATGCACGGCACCACCATCCATGGCACGCAGGCGCTTGACGACGCTTACCGGCTCACGCCCCTCAGCTACTATTATAAGGACGGCGCGGGCGCCGACCCCTTCAAGATTCTCGGCCGGACAGCGAACGGCCCTCATAAAGTGGCCGTGCTGGGGCTTGGCGCCGGATCAGTCGCGTGCTTCGCCGCGCCGGGCCGCTCGTACGACTTTTACGAGATCGATCCGGCGGTCGCGCGCATTGCCGAGGACAGATCCCTGTTCACGTTCCTGTCCGATTGCGGCAGCCCTTACCGGATCATCCTGGGGGACGGGCGCCTGAAGGTCGCTGAAGCCGCCGATCACTCATACGATATGATATTCCTGGATGCTTTCAGTTCCGACAACATTCCGGTTCACTTGATGACTGAGGAAGCGTTCGCGCTTTACATGCGCAAGCTTAAGCCCGGCGGGCTTCTGATGGTCAATATCTCCAACCGCTATCTCAATCTTATCCCGCTCGTCCACACGCTGGGCGCGCAGCAGGGTTTTTCGGTGCGTTTCCGCTATTCGCAGGGTAAGAAAATCGCCGATCCCGATATTTCATCGACCAGCGCGGTGTTTGCTCTCCTCACCGCCAATCCTGAAACGCAAAAACTTATCGCGCGGGATTATCCCGAATGGAAACCCTATACCGGCCAGCCCATCCGCCCCTGGACGGACGATTACGCCAATATCGTCGGGCGCATATGGTTCGGGTTGTCGCGTTACAAGC
>CAZNYM010000072.1:0-4557 GCA_964577255.1 uncultured Pseudobdellovibrionaceae bacterium
GCGCGAAGGCGGCGCGTTTCTCGAAGCCAGCGGCCCCTCTTTCGCCGCACCGGAAACCTCGATTTATGAAACGGCGATGGGCGAGATCCTGCCCGGCAAACCCACCGGCCGGGTTTACGAGCAATCCTTCGTCCCGGCCCTGACGGCGCGCGGGCGCAACCACCCCGTCACGCGCCTGCTGCCGCAGGCCGGCGAGGGCGAGAAGACCCCGCCCTCCTGGGGCCCGCTTCTGCGCCAGGTCGATGTTCATGTCGGCGCCGGCGAAACACTGATGGCGGGCGTGGACGGCAAACCGCTTCTCATCCTCAACCGCATCGGCCAGGGCAGGGTTGCGCAGCTTGCCACCGACCAGGTATGGCTGTGGTCGCGCGGCTACCAGGGCGGTGGTCCGCAGGCTGAATTGCTGCGCCGCCTGGCGCACTGGCTGATGAAAGAACCCGAGCTCGACGAAAACGCGCTCAATGTCGTCGTGGACGGAAACACCATTGTCGTCCGCCGCCGTACACTCGACGCCGCACCGATGAGCATCGCCATGACAACGCCTTCCGGCGAGACAAGCGACATCAAGCTCGCGCCGGGCTCGAACGGCGATCTGGAAGCGCGCGTCGACGCCGCGCAGTTGGGCGTTTATGCCTTCGACGACGGCGTACAGAAACGCTTCGCTATCATCGGCGACGTCAATCCGCCAGAATACAGCGATCTGCGCGCGACCGATCGCCTGCTGAAAGCCGTCACCGCCGCCACCGACGGCAATATCATCTGGCTCGCCGACACACCCGATCCGGCTTTGCGTACCGTGCGCGGAGGCGGGGGCACTTCCGGGCGCAACGCTCTCGTCTTCCGTGACACGCAAAGCTATCAAGTCACGGGCGTGCTGGAAAAGCCGCTGCTGCCCGACTTACTGTTCATCCTGCTTTTGGGAGGACTTGCGTTGCTTGCCTGGATCGGGGAAGGACGCCTGCGGAAATAATGGTCAGATCAGGCCGTTGTCGCGGGCGAACAGCGCCGCCTGGGTGCGGTTGTGAACACCCAGCTTCGAGCAGATGCTGCGCACGTGCAGCTTGATCGTCACCACTTGCAGCCCCAGATCCTCGGCGATTTTCTTGTTGGACGATCCATGGGCCAGCAGCGCCAGAACGTCCTTTTCACGCGGGGTCAGATTGATATTGACCGCTTTTGACGACAAAGCGTTTTGATTGGCCCCTTTGTCGGAAAGGTAGGACGGCGCGGGATCGTCGGTATTCTGGTTCTTGAACACGAACCGCTCGCCGCCGACCAGAGCCGTGATGCCCTTGACCATCACCTTGCCCGGCATGGTTTTCGGCAGGTAGCCACTGGCGCCTTTCTCCAGCGCCCTTTCGACTTCCGCCTCCTCGACCGTGCCGGACAGCAGCGCGACGTTGATCTTCGGATAAGTGCTCTTGAGCTTTTCAAGCCCCTGCAGCCCGTTCATACCCGGCATGCGCACATCGAGCATCACCAGATCGACGTTCGGATCCTCGTCAAGCAGCGTCATCATCTCGTGCACATCGCAGGCGGTGCGGATTTCAGAATCGTTGATAGCGCGCAATATGTATTGCGCCAGTGCTTCCCGGAACAGTGTATGATCGTCAGCAATCAATAATTTCATCGTCATAAGGATCTCCTGCGGAAGAGGGACCTCTTTAAATTATACAGGAATTCTACGGAAGTATGGCTACGCTAATACTGACGTATGTATTAGCAGAAAAAACACTCCTATCGCAAGGCCACGTGCAGGGGTGCGTTGAAGCTGCGCTGCACGCCCTTCATTTTCATCCTGTATATATAAGTGGACTCCATGACGCGCTGTACATAGTTGCGGGTTTCGTAAATCGGGATCATCTCAATCCAGTCGATCAGGTCGATCGCACCCGTGCGCGGGTCGCCGAAAGTTTTCAGCCAGCCGTCAACCCGCCCGGGCCCGGCATTGTAGGCCGCAAGCGCCAGCGGGTAAGAACCGTCATAACGGTTGATCAGCTGATTCAGATAGCTGCTGCCGATGCGGATATTGTAATCCGGATCGCTCGTCAGCCGCGCCAGGCTGAACCCCCACCCCTTCTTGTGCGCCACCTCGCGGGCCGTGGCGGGCATCAGCTGCATGAGGCCCAGAGCCCCCGCCGAACTGCGCGCATCGAAATCGAACTGGCTTTCCTGACGGATTAATCCGTGCACGAGGGCCCATTCCAGATTGATGTCGGTCATGCGCGGCAGCATGGTGGGGAAGGCATGGTCGGTAAGAACGATATTTTTCTCTATGCCCTTCTTGGCGATTTTCACGGCGTTATGATAGTGGTCCAGGTCCTCGGCCAGCCGCGCCACCAGCAGATATTCTTCTGGATCGTCGACCTGCGCCGACAGCGTGTCCAGAAACTGCGCCACTTCCTTCTTCAGGCCCGCGCGCTGCAAAAGCGTAGCCGCCTGCACCATGTCGCGCTTGCGGAAGGTCTGTTCGAGCCCGACATCAAGCGCGGGCGGCACCTGCTGCGGCGGGCGGTCTTCAGGCTCGAGGGCGCCTACCGCCATCTGGCCATAAAACGCGGTCTGGTAGCGCGCAGCTACCTGGTACCATTGTTTGGAAACATCGGCATAGCCAAGCGCGGCGCTGGCGCGCGCCGCCCAGTATGCACCACGCGAGCGACTCAGGGGCGTGACGGTGTGCAGATAAAGCTGCTCGAAATGCTGAAAGGCCTTGTCGGGCCGTTCCGTCTTGAGCGCCAGCCAGCCGGCGATAAACTCCGCCTGCGCGAATTCCTGCCCCCTGCTCAGCCCGTGCCCGGCGGCCAGAAGATAGGCGCTGTCGAACTGCTTCTTCTCCATCAGGCGTCGCACCAGAACATGGCGCTCGTCCCACCAGTCCTTGACGTTGGGGATCGACTGTGGATCGGGCATGGCATGCAGAAGCTCGATCGCGCCGAAATCGTTGTTGTTCCGCCGCCGCCATTTTATCCGCTCGAGCATCAGGCCGGGATCGTCGCCCAGATGCGAAGGCACGGCAGCGATCAGGCGGTCCGTTCCTGGCTTGCCTTCGGCGAGCGCGATGCGCGCCTCGGCTAGAGCAGGATAGCCCCGGCCCATCGTCTGGGCCAGAGCGCGGGCATTGGTGTACTGCTTCTTGTAAAGCGCTTGATTAAAACGCTTCACATGCGTCTCACGGTCGAGCAGCCCGCCGAATAGGGAGATGAAATAGCGCTGCTCCTTCTGGTCGATGGCGGCCGTGGGCCACCAGGCGCGCAGAGCTTCCTCGGCATCGGCCCGCGCACCCTGATTGAGGAGCGCCTTGAGGTAACGCTCCATCCCCGGCGCGGTCGCAGGCGCTTTGGCGGCAAAGAAAGCAACGACATCTTCGGCCGGCAGCCCGTCAGGCATGGTCTTCTCCGCCTTCAGGCGCAAAGCCGCCACCTCAGGCCATTGCGGGCGCCGCTCGATGAAAGCCGCCAGCGGGGAAAATCCTGCCGGCACGCTGTCCTGACGCAGCACCATCCAGGAGACGATGTCGCGGGCCAGCGCGTCTTCCGCCTGCCCGACGGTGGCCTGCGCCTCGCGCCACTGCCCCTGACGCGCCGCTTTAAGCGCGCGGATGACCACACCCTGGTCGGCAGGCGCAATCAGGTTCGCCTGCACCTGATCCTGCATATCGTCAAGGGCCCAGGCCTGATGCTGCGGCGCGAGAGCGGCGAAGAAGGCGAAGATCACCCGCAGGGTTATCTTGCGTACCGTTTCCCGCGGGTCTAAGGTGTCCGGAAAGAATGGGAGAGGAAGACAGAAATGCTTCAGGGATCGATCACGGCGCTTGTCACCCCGTTCCGCGACGGGAGCGTGGACTGGAAGGCCTTCGAGGGCCTGATCGACCGGCAGCTGGAAGCGGGCACGCAGGGTCTGGTCCTGTGCGGCACGACCGGCGAGTCCCCCACCCTTACCGCCGACGAGCACAACAGCATCATCCGCCGCGGCATCGCGCAGGTTCGCGGGCGCATTCCGGTGATCGCCGGCACCGGCACCAATTCTACGGCTGAAACGATCGCGCTGAGCAAACATGCGAAAGAATCCAAGGCTGACGGGGTTCTAGTGGTAACCCCCTATTATAACAAACCGACGCAGGAAGGTCTTTATTATCATTACAAGGCAGTGGCAGAAAGTGTGGATATCCCCCTGCTGATTTACAATATTCCCGGCCGCTGCGTGGTCGACATGACCGCCGAAACCATGGGCCGCCTCGCCCGGATCCCGAATATCGTCGGCGTCAAGGACGCGACCGGTCAGGCCGGGCGGGTGGTGGAGACGCGCGAAGCCTGCGGCCCGGATTTCATACAGCTTTGCGGCGAGGATGCGGAGATCTTCAGTTTTATGTCACAAGGGGGGCATGGCTGCATTTCAGTGACGTCGAACGTCGCGCCCGCGCTGTGCGCCCGCTTCCACCAGGCCTGGCGGGAAGGAAAAACGGGCGAGACCGGAACGCTGCACGAGCGCCTGATGCCCCTGCACCGCGCCTTGTTCGTCGAGACCTCGCCCGCGCCGGTGAAATACGCGCTGAGCGCC
>CAZNYM010000073.1:0-4213 GCA_964577255.1 uncultured Pseudobdellovibrionaceae bacterium
GGTCGGTCAGCTTGATGTCCTTTTGCTCGCAGGCCTCAAGGCGCATGCTGCGGAATTTCAGGCAGTCGAACAGCTGGTTGTTGTAGCCGTAGCGCTTCTGACGGAAGAACACCGGACCGGGGCTTTCGCGCTTGATCAGGATCGGCACGATGATAAAGACCGGGGAGAACACAGCCAGCGCCACCAGGGCAACCACGATGTCTTCGGCCCGCTTGACCGCCGCGCGCCAGCCCGTGACCGGGCTGCAGGAGAGCTGCACCATCTTGAGCGGCCCGACGTCGCCGAAGACCGGACGCTCGAGATCCAGAACCGTGCTGTCGGGGTTGATGTAGATGGCGGTTGGCAGGATGCTCAGCACCGCCGCCAGCTGCGCCAGACGCTGCTGCGCCGCGCCGGGCAGAGCGATGATGATCTTGTCGACCTTGTGCGTGCGGCAATAAGCCACCACGTCATCCATGCCGCCCAGGAACGGCGCCTGGAGCTTGTCGGCCTCAAGGCGGCTGCGGCGATCGTCGAAGAAGCCCAGTATGTTGATGCGCGGATCGCTTTTCTTCAGAAGCTCGCACAGTTTCTGCCCCGGCTCGCCGGCGCAGATGATGACAATGTCCTTGCGTCCCAGACCGTAGGCGGTGTTGAAGGGCATGAAGTGCCGTTGCGCCAGGTACAGGCCGATCCAGCTGACATAAGCCGACAGCAACCAGAACACCCACACCGAAAGTGGCAGTGCGCCCGGGCCGTCTGCAAAAATCACCGCGCCCATGGTGATGAAGGCGATGATCGTCAGGCAGGCCAGCCCGTCGGCCAGGCCCGGCATCGGATCGATCGCAGATTTGAAGGGGCGGGTGCGGTCGCTGATGAAATGTCGCAGCAGGGCGCCGGACAGAAATGACACCACAAGCGCCGTGCGGAAAGCCATATAGCTCTCAAGGCCGGTCAGAAGTGCGTAGGCGGTCGCGGCGGCGGCCGAAAAGATGTAAACGGCTGGCAGGATGTGCGCGAGTGGCCAAGATAGCACGGTCATGAACAGATGCGCGCGCTTTTTGAAATGCGCGTTCGCGGCCAGGCCCTCCAGGATCTTTTGCGGCGCTATGTTTTTGATCTGCGGCAGGTTCATGGCAGTTTCTTTCAGGCCTTACTCCGCAGCAGCGTTTGCAGATAGGCGCCGTAGCTGCTTTTTCCCAGCGCCGCCGCCAGCTTTTCCAACTGCGCCGCGTCGATGAATTTCTTGGTAAAGGCGATCTCCTCAAGGCAGGCGATCTGCAGTCCCTGGCGTTCCTGCAGGGTCTGGATGAAATTTCCGGCTTCGAGCAGGCTGCGGTGCGTACCGGTATCGAGCCAGGCGAAGCCGCGCCCCAGTTTCTCGACGCGCAATTGCCCTTTCTCAAGATAGCGGCGGTTGACATCGGTGATCTCAAGCTCGCCGCGCGGCGAAGGCTTCAGACTGGCGGCGATGTCCACAACCTGATTATCGTAGAAATAAAGCCCGGTTACGGCCCAGTTGGATTTCGGTTGCGCAGGCTTTTCCTCGATGGTTTCCGCCCGGCCGTTTTTGTCAAACGACACCACGCCGTAGCGCTCCGGGTCGCTGACATAGTAACCGAACACGGTGGCGCCGGTTTTATGGTCGCGGGCGCTCTCCAGATTTTCGGCGAGGCCGTGCCCGAAGAACAGATTATCGCCCAGCACCAGGGCAACCGGATCTTTGCCGATAAAATTGCGGCCGATGATGAAGGCTTGGGCCAGGCCGTCTGGCGAGGGCTGAATGGCGTAGGTCAGGCTGATACCCCATTGCCCGCCGTCGCCCAGAAGTGCCTTGAACAAGGGCTGGTCGTGCGGCGTGGTGATGATAAGGATGTCGCGGATCCCCGCCAGCATCAGCACCGACAGCGGATAATAGATCATCGGCTTGTCATAGACCGGCAGCAGCTGCTTGCTGATGGCGCGGGTGACGGGATGAAGGCGCGTGCCGGAGCCGCCGGCGAGAATAATACCTTTCACGATGCGGCCTCCTTCTTCTTCTCTCCCGCCGGGGCGATGAAGCCGGGGAAGTGGTTATGCAGCGCGTCGTTCCAGTGTGGCATCTCGATGCCGAAGGTCGTGCGCAGCTTCGTGTTGTCGAGCCGGGAATTCAGGGGGCGCCGGGCGGGGGTCGGATAATCCACCGTGCCGATCGCCAGCACCTGGGAAGGTGTTTTCAGGCCATGCGCGCGGGCTTCTTCAAAAATCTCGCCAGCGAAAGCGTGCCAGGTTGTCTCTCCGCCCGCCGTCAGGTGAAAGATGCCCGTGGCCGGCAGCTTGCGGTCAGAAGAGATTTTATTCACGATCGCAGCCAGCGCCTGTGCGATGTCGGCGGCGGCCGTGGGCGCACCAGTCTGGTCGCTGACGACCTTCATCTCTGCGCGTTCCTGGCCCAGGCGCAGCATGGTGCTGACGAAATTCTGATGGCCGGGCGCGTAAACCCATGATGTGCGCAGGATCAAGAACTGCCCGCCTGCATCCTGCACCGCCTGTTCGCCTTCGGCCTTGGTGCAGCCATAGACGCTCAGGGGGTTCGGTTTGTCGTTTTCGGTGTAGGGCGAATCCTTGCCGCCGTCGAACACGTAATCGGTCGATATATGAATGAAGGGAATATTCCGCGCTGCGCACAGGCGGGCGAGGATGCCCGGCGCCGTGGCGTTGACCGCCCGCGCCAGATCCGGCTCGTTTTCGGCCTTGTCCACGGCGGTATAGGCGGCGGCATTAATGACCGCATCCCAAGGCTCTTTCTGCACGGCGGTCTCCAGCGCCTTTTCGTCGTTCAGATCGGCTTCGGTACGGCCCATGAAAACCCAGCCCGGCCCGGCGACTTTGCGCAGAGCGCTTCCGACCTGGCCGTCGCGGCCCAGTACCAGGACGCGGCGCGTCGATTTCCCCAGCGGCACGACGTTGACCCCGAGGCGCTCGCCGCTGTAGGTTTTCTCACGCAGGGGCTTCCACCAGGCTTCGTTCGCCAGATACCAGTCCACCGTCTTCTCAAGGCCGGTTTCAAACGTTTCCTGCGGCACCCAGCCCAGTTCTGCCTTGATCTTGGCGGCGTCGATCGCGTAACGGTGATCGTGGCCCGGGCGGTCGGTGACGAACGTGATCAGGGATTCGCGCGCGGCACCCCCCGGCAGCTTCGGCGCCTTTTTGTCGAGATGGCGGCAGATCAGGCGCACGACGTCGATGTTCTTTTTTTCGTTATGCCCGCCGATGTTGTAAGTCTCGCCCGGCACGCCCTTTTCCAGCACGGTCCACAGGGCGCGGGCGTGATCCTCGACATACAACCAGTCGCGCACATTCGCGCCGGTGCCGTATACCGGCAGCTTTTTGCCCTCGAGCGCGTTTAGGATTGTCAGCGGGATCAACTTCTCGGGGAAGTGGCAGGGGCCGTAATTGTTCGAGCAGTTGGTGTTGATGGTTGGCATGCCGTAGGTATGGAACCAGGCGCGGGCCAGGTGGTCGGCGGCGGCCTTGCTGGCGGAATAGGGCGAACTGGGCTGATAGGCAGTGGTCTCGGTGAACAGCCCGTCGTCGCCCAGCGAGCCGTAAACCTCGTCGGTCGAAACATTGACGAAGCGGAAGCTTTCCCGCTTTTCCGGCGGCAGCTTCTCCCAGTACAGGCGGGCCTGATGCAAAAGCGTGTAAGTGCCCACGACGTTGGTCTGCACGAACGCACCGGGACCGTCGATCGAGCGGTCGACATGCGATTCTGCAGCCAGATGCAGCACGGCGTCGGGCTGGAATCCGCCGAACAGGGCCTCGATGGCCGGGGCGTCAGTGATATCTACCTGCGCGAACGAATAACGGTTGCTGCCGGCGACGCTTTCCAGCGAGGCCAGATTGGCGGCGTAGGTCAGCTTGTCGACGTTCAGGACGATGTTGTCCGTCTGATTGATCAGGTGACGGCATACGGCCGATCCGATGAACCCGGCGCCGCCGGTGACGATGATTTTCATGACGCCACCGCCTTGCGCGCGGCGGGATCGTAGGAAAAAAGTGGCGGCAGGTCGCGCAGGCGCGGCAGCTTGCGGTCCTTGTCGGAAAGAATGACGGCGTCATCGGCGAAGGGCCAGGCGATGGCGATGTCGGGATCGTTCCAGATGATGCCCCCGTCCGCGGCCGGGGCATAATGGGCCGTGACCTTGTACGCGACTTCGGTGTCGTCGGTCAGGGTGCAGAAGCCGTGCGCGAA
>CAZNYM010000074.1:0-4119 GCA_964577255.1 uncultured Pseudobdellovibrionaceae bacterium
CGGCGGCCATGCACAGCTTCTACCTGCGCAAGCTCTACCGCGACAACAGCCTGACGGTCCCGGGCGGCGTGACCATGCAGGGCACACCCATCGACATCCGCGCCATCGCCACGCCATGCTATTTCCTGTCGACCAAGGAAGACCACATCGCGCCGTGGAAGGCAACCTACGCCACCACGCAGATGGTCAAGGGTCCGCATGTGTTCACACTGGCGGCGTCCGGCCATGTCGCGGGCGTGGTCAATCCGCCCGCCCGGCGCAAATACTGTTTCTGGAGTGGGGAAAGAACGCCGGCCGACCCGGAAGAATGGCTGAAGCAGGCGACGATGGAAGAAGGATCGTGGTGGCCGCATCACGCCGCCTTGCTGAGCCAGCACGGCGGCGGTGATGCCCCTGCCCGCACCCCCGACCCCGCCGCCGAGGACGCCCCGGGCCGCTATGTGAAGATGAAGGCGCCGGCGTAGCGGCAAAAAGAAAACACCCCGGTCTCCCGGGGTGTTTCGTATCCGATGATGCAAAGAAGCGGATTAACGCTTGGCCCACTGTTTGGAGCGGCGGGCTTTGTGCAGGCCGACCTTTTTGCGCTCGACCACGCGGCTATCGCGGGTGAGCATGCCGGCCTTTTTCAGGGCCGGGCGCAGGTCGGGCTCGTAGTTCTCAAGCGCGCGCGAGATGCCGTGGCGCACCGCGCCGGCCTGGCCGGAGAGACCGCCGCCTGCCACCGTGCACCAGACGTCGTATTGTCCGACGCGGTTGACGATGAGGAACGGCTGGTTCAGCACCAGGCGCTGGGTCTGGCGGGCAAAATAGGTGCTCTGGTCGCGGCCGTTGACGACCACGGCACCCTTGCCCGGCTTGAGCCAGACACGGGCGACGGCATCCTTGCGACGGCCGGTGGCATAGGCACGGCCCTGAGCATCCAGCTTCTGGACGCGAGGTGCCTTTTCCTCGACTACGGCAGTCGTTGCCTGCGCCGTCGCGACGGGCGCGGATTCGGTCATCGCCTTCAGGTCCTTGAGGGATTTGTTTTCGCCTTTTTCGGCGTCGGTGTTCTTGGTACGGGGGGCCATAGCGGATTACCTCTTGTTCTTCGGGTTCATGGCGGCGACGTCGAGCACTTCGGGCTTTTGCGCTTCATGCGGATGTTCGGCGCCCGCGTAAACGCGCAGATTGCCCATCAGGCTGCGGCCCAGGACGGAATTGCGGGAGATCATGCGGCGCACCGCGTTCTCGATCACGCGCTCGGGATGGCTGCCTTCCAGGATCTTGCCCCAGGTGCGGCCCTTGATCCCGCCGGGATAGCCGGTGTGCCAGAAGAACGTGCTTTGCTCTTTCTTGCGGCCGGTGATGCGGACTTTCTCCGCGTTGATGACGACAACGTTATCGCCGCAATCCATGTGCGGGGTGAAGGTCGGCTTGTGCTTGCCGCGCAGGCGCGTGGCGATCACGGAAGCCAGACGGCCCAGCACGACGTCTTGCGCGTCGATCAGGACCCATTTCTTCTCGATATCCGCCGGTTTTGCAGAATATGTTTTCATGATTTTTCACCTTGTTTCCTGTCCCGATCCCGGCCAGCATGGCCTCGGGCGAAACGCCGCTTTTCGGAACCCGGTGGTTATGCCGCAAGGCCTTGGCCCTGTCAACGATTTTATCGGCGCTTTGTGTAAGAAAAATACTTTAAAAACAGAGAGTTAGAATTGTGGTATCTTAGTACCACTTCAAGGAGGATGCATTCCATGGGTAAGAACGACCAAAAAGACCTGGCTTTTGAGACACTTGCCATCCATTGCGGCAGCGAGCCCGACCCCGTGACCGGCGCCAGCAGCCCCTCGATCGTGCAATCGACCTCCTTCACCTTCCGCGACGCCCAGCATGCGGCTGATGCCTTCGCACTCAAGGAACCGGCCTTCATCTACGGCCGCATCAACAACCCGACCGTGGACGCGCTCGAACGCAAGATCGCCGCGCTTGAAGGCGGTGCGGGCGCCACCTGCACCTCCTCGGGCCTCTCAGCCAACCTGCTGGCCTTCAGCGCCCTGCTGCGCCCGGGTGATGAATTCGTCTCCACCAACAAAATGTACGGCGGCACCATAGGCCAGTTCCGCGACACCTTTAACCGCGCCTTCGGCTGGGCCTGCCATTTCTGCGATCCGACCAGGCCCGACGACTTTAAAAAGCGCATCAACGAAAAGACCCGCGCGATTTTCATCGAGGCGCTGTCGAACCCCGAGGGCGTGATCGCCGATCTTGAGGCCTTCGGCAAAATCGCGGACGACGCCGGCATTCCGCTTGTAGTCGACAACACGGTGGCCACGCCCTGGCTGTGCCAGCCTTTCCGTTACGGCGCGTCGATCGTGACGCATTCCACCACCAAATACATGGTCGGCCACGGCAATGCGATGGGCGGCGCGGTGGTGGACGGCGGCACCTTCCCGTGGAAAAAACACGCCGCGCGCTTTCCCTTCCTGGCTGGGCCCACCCCTTCCTACAACGGCCTGGTGTTCGCCGATGCGTTCCCGAAGGCGCCGCTTGCGGTCTATAACCACGCGGTGGGCCTGCGCGACCTCGGCCTCAACCAGCAGCCGATGAGTGCCTATCTAACTCTCATCGGCATCGAGGATATGCCGCTGCGCATGCAAAAGCACAGCGAAAATGCGCTGGCGGTGGCGCAGTTCCTTTCCCACCACAAGGCGGTGAAGGCGGTGAGCTATCCCGGCCTGCCGGCCAGCCCCTTCCACAAGCTCGCCAAAAAATACATGCGCGAAGGCATGGCCAGTTCGCTGTTCACCTTCGACCTCGCGGGCGGGCACGCGGCCGGCATGGCGCTGGTCAGGAATGTGAAGCTGTTCCGCCATCTGGCAAATATCGGCGACACGCGCAGCCTGATCATCCACCCGGCCTCGACCACCCACGCCCAGCTGACGGACGCGCAGAAGCTTGCCGCCGGCTGCGGCCCCGGCGTGATCCGAATCTCGATCGGCATCGAAAGCGCCGACGACCTGATCCGCGATCTCGACCAGGCGCTGGGTGCTGCCGCCAGCATGGCCGCCTGATTTATTCACAGCGTTTTAAGGTGTTACCGCAGTGCACAACGCATTGATTTGCGTTGCAAATTCTCTATTTTCCTAAAAAAGAAAGATTCTTATTCAATTATTCATTTGCATCAAAATGCAGCGGGATTACCGTTGTCACAGCTAACAAAAAGAATATCAGGGAGATTTCAGCATGTCAGTTTCTTCAAAATTCGCCGTTTCCTTGGCTCTGGTTTCCGCGCTTGCGGGAGGCACCGCTGCCGCCGCGGGCACGGAAGATCAAACTCTGGGCGGCAACACCTGCACGTCTTCTTTTGCCTCATCCCACAAGCTCAAAGATGTGTGCACGACAGGCGGCAAGGAAGCGCAAAGCGGATTCACGATGACATTGTCGTTCCGCGATCATGGCCGCCCGAACTTCCCCGATTTCAAAGCCTCGCTTGTCGATGCCGCCACAGAGCATTATTCGCTGGCGCTGCAGAAAACAGTGCTGCAATTTTCCGATGGCGAGTTGCTGTTGGCTTCCAAGTTTCAGGTGGGTGCTTTTAAGCCCAATCAGCCCGGATATACGCTCGCCAAGGAAGCCTATACCAAGTTCCAGGCCGCCTTCATGGAAAATGCCGGCATTAAAGTCAGAACGCTCAAGGACGCTGACGGCAATGATGTGAAAGAAGCTTTCTCGATCCTCAGTGTACCCGGGCACGGCGAAGTCGTTTCCGGCTTCGGCGGAATGCTGGCCCCCCGCCCTGGTGAAACGGATTGCGATCCGGCGAAAGTCGCCACGCTGGGCGGGATGAGCCGGGTCGAGTTTTCCACGGCACCGCGCTGACGAAACTCAATAATTCCCGAATACCATTTTCTTTTTACCCTGACCGTCGATCACGGCCAGGAACGGCTCCTGGTTCTTGTCGCCCAGCCCCAGGCCCATGACTATCCGGTCGCGCCCGGCACCGTCCTTCATGATGATGACCGGCGACTCGTTGGGGCCCGCGAGACGGAACAGCATGCGCAGCTGGCCGCTGTTGTCGAACATGCCGCTGAGCGGCAGCCCATCCTCGCCGGGATTGTTGTAGATGCCGTGCTGGAT
>CAZNYM010000075.1:0-3989 GCA_964577255.1 uncultured Pseudobdellovibrionaceae bacterium
TTTGACTGGGGCGGTCGCCTCCCAAAGTGTAACGGAGGCGCGCGATGGTGAGCTCGGGCTAGTTGGAAATTAGCCTGCGAGTGCAAAGGCAAAAGCTCGCCTGACTGTAACACTGACAAGTGAAGCAGAGACGAAAGTCGGTCTTAGTGATCTGGTGGTTCCGCATGGAAGGGCCATCACTTAACGAATAAAAGGTACTCTAGGGATAACAGGCTGATAGCGCCCAAGCGTCCACAGCGACGGCGCTGTTTGGCACCTCGATGTCGGCTCATCTCATCCTGGGGCTGAAGTAGGTCCCAAGGGTATGGCTGTTCGCCATTTAAAGAGGTACGTGAGCTGGGTTCAGAACGTCGTGAGACAGTTCGGTCCCTATCTGCCGTAGGTGTTGGAAACTTGAGAGGATCTGTCCTTAGTACGAGAGGACCGGGATGGACATACCTCTGGTGTACCGGTTGTTCCGCCAGGAGCAAGAGCCGGGTAGCTATGTATGGAAGGGATAAACGCTGAATGCATCTAAGCGTGAAACCCCCCTCAAAACCAGGTTTCCCTATCAGAGCCGTGGAAGACCACCACGTTGATAGGATGGATGTGGAAGTCCAGCAATGGATGAAGCTAACCATTACTAATTGCTCGATCGGCTTGAATGCATCCGCGCTCAGTGATGAGCCCGTATGAAATTCGGCACAACGACACACAGCAAAAAGCAGCTTTCAGACAATTTTTCATGCACACGAAGCGCGGGTTTGGATGATCTGGTGATCTTAGCGAGAATGAAACACCCCATCCCTTTCCGAACTGGGCCGTGAAACGTCTCAGCGCCAATGGTACTGTGTCTTAAGGCACGGGAGAGTAGGTCGTCGCCAGGTCTTCCAAGTCCGCGCCCGTGCGTATGAATGACATTCAAACTTATTACGGATTTTAAAGCGGCCTTCCCCTGCGGGAGGGCCGTTTTTTCTTGCGGTTTGTGCAGCGGCGCCGGTTGTGCGATAATGACCCCATGTACCTGCGCCGTCTGCTTGTCCATATCCTGATGCTGCTTATGCTCACCCCGGCGATGGTGTGCCTGATGCCCTGCTGCCCGGACAAGGCGGCGGCCGCCGCGCCGGCCGAAAAGCCCTGTCATGAAATGGCGGCGGCAGAGGATATTCCGGCGCCTGCGGGACCTGAATCACCCACCGTGCCCATGCTGGGGCAGGATTGCCTGAAAAACGATCTGGGCGCGGCTTCCGTTACGGCGGATATGCCGGTGCCGCAGGGCGCCCTGTTCCCGGCTCTGGCGCTGCTGTTCATTCCCGCGCTGGCCGTCGCTTTGCCTCGGCCCGTCGGTGCGCCGCACCGCGGCGCCGATCCGCCCCCGGGCCGGCATCCGTCCTTTCACCGTCTTTTGCTGACCCTGCGGTTGCGGCCTTAAGACCGGCTTTCCGGTTTTAAGTCTCTTTGCAACCCTTGTGAAAGGATCACCATGACATTTTTCGATCAATCCTGCCGGGCTGCGCGCCCGGCGCTGGCGGCCGCTTTATGGCTGCTGGCGGCTACGATGGCCCCGCCCGCCGCGGCGCGACCCATCAGCTACCCTGGCGGCTGGAGCGTGATGAGCGTGAACGACGCCGCCATGAACAGCGTCGAGGTTCTGCATACCCTTACCCCCGCGCTCTCCGTCGGCTGGCGTCACGATTACGACCGCGCCGCCGATGCCCACGGCGATGCGGGCGAAATCAACCTGCTGCTGGCGCGCCGGAACACCAAAAACGCCCAGGCCAATCTGTATCTTAAGGCCGGGGCCGGGATCGCGTATGACGGCAGGGGGAAAACCGGCGCGCTTGCATATGGCGGGATAGCGGCCGATGCCGAAACCCGCCGGTGGTACGTATCGTATAGTAATGAATTTCTTACCACCGGCGGCCTTTACGACAAGGCCGCCCACAGCGCGCGGATCGGCGTCGCCCCCTATGTCGGGGATTACGGCGATCTGCATACGTGGCTGATGCTGCAGGCCGATTTCGACCCGCGGCAGGACGACACGTTCCGCCTGACCCCACTTGTCCGCCTGTTTCGCGGCACCACGCTGGGCGAGGCCGGGTTTGCCCCCGGCGACGGTTTATACTTCCACATCATGAAAACGTTTTAAGGAGAATCACCATGACAAAACTCACCAAAACAATGCTGATCGTATCGCTTCTTTCGCTGTTTATGTCACCGGTTTTACCGGCGCGCGCGGGCCATCACCCCGAAGGGGGCGGGCACGGGATCGTGCATGTAAGCGTGCTGGGGCTGGTGTGCGAATTCTGCGTCCAGACCATCGAGAAGACGCTGATGAAAACCGGCAAGGTCGATGCGGTGGATGTCGATCTCGATAAGGGCCTTGTGACCATCACCCTGCAGCCCGGCCAGGATCTCGACGACGAGACCATCGGCGGGGCGATCAAGTCGGCCGGCTATGCGGTTGAAAAAATCCACCACATGCCCGCGGAGGCCGCTCATGACGCCGGACATCAATAAACAGCCGCAGGCGCCGGGCTGGCGCCTGCTGGCTTCGCCGGTCGCCAGCCTGTTCGCTTCGGCGGCTACGCTGGTATGCTGCGCGCTGCCGGCGCTTATGGTCACGCTGGGGCTCGGCGCCGTGCTGGCGGGGATGGTCAGCGCCTTTCCTCCGCTCGTGTGGCTGTCGCAGCACAAGCCCGCTGTGTTCGGCGGCGCGCTCTTCATGCTGACGATGGCCGGGGTCCTGCTCTGGCGGGCGCGGCATCTGCCCTGCCCGGCCGATCCGCGCCAGGCGCGGGCCTGTGCGCGGCTGAGGCGGTTCAGCGTGGCCGTTTACGCTGTTTCCGGAATATTGTTCCTGACAGGGGCCTTTTTCGCCTTTGTGGCGCCTTTGGTGCTGCAGAAATAGGCCTTTTCAGAGGGTTGCTTATGTATACAGATATGCCAATCCGTTTGCATTCGCGGGGGGATTGGCATATCTTTTTTGACGGCCCGCAAGGGCTTTTCGACGATAACGCACGGAGTTGAACGATGGCCCAGCGCGGCACTGTAAAGTGGTTTAACGACAAAAAGGGTTTTGGTTTCATCGTGCCGGACGAAGGCGGGGACGACGTGTTCGTCCATATCACCGCGGTCCAGAAATCGGGCCTGCAGGGTCTGATCGAGGGGCAGAAGGTCGAATTCGAGCTGATCGACAGCCGCGACGGCAAGAAAAAGTCCGCTGGCAACCTCAAGGTGGTCGGCTAGGGTCCGCCGGCGGGGCTAGGCCGGCTTTTTAAAGTTCGTACAGGGAAAAAACGTCATGGAACGGCAGGCCGACGTCGCCGCGCTCGATTACACGCCCATCAGCTTGGTTCTCGCCCACGCGCTCACCAACATCCAGTGGCTTGACGGGCTGCCGGCCGAGGCCGGGGCCTATTTTTACGTCCTGCGCCGCGCGGCGGGGGCGGGAGCGGGGGGAGAAGCGGGCGCGGAGGCCTATCTCTGCACTATCGCCGACCGGGTGGCAGACCTGGGCGCCGGGCGCGTGGGCTATGTGCCCGCCCGGCCCGACAGCCTGCGCCGCGAATTTTCCCTGGCCCGCGCCCTGCCGGTGGAGGGCGCGCTGTTCGGCCCGCTCGACCGCGACACCGCCAACCTGTTCTACGGTTTTGCCTTCGCTCTCGCGGCCGTGCGCAACGCTGCCTATGAACGCGCTCAGCCGGATCTGCGCGCCCGCGCGCTGGCCGCGGGCCACGGGGCGCTCGCCCAGACCATCCTGCGCGAGCACACCGCCGCCCTCAACCGCGCCTTCCCCGGCCCGGGCTGAGGGGAATATCCGGCGGATTAGAAGGGATTCAGCGAGGATTCAGGGAGGATTCAGGCAGGGATATAAGACTTGCCTTCACCCCGGCGAATGTCTATAAAGGCGGCACTTTCCCTTGTCGCGGGGTGGAGCAGCCCGGTAGCTCGTTAGGCTCATAACCTAAAGGTCGTAGGTTCAAATCCTGCCCCCGCAACCAATCTTA
>CAZNYM010000076.1:0-1086 GCA_964577255.1 uncultured Pseudobdellovibrionaceae bacterium
AATTTACCCCATTATGTCGAGAAGATATTGTTATTAAAAATTATTCTTGATTAAATCTGTCTACTCCTGTTCTGCCAACAACAGAGAGTTCAATGCTGAAGTCATTCAGAGAATTCCTTACCTTGACCGAGCTATCTAAAATTTCTTCAAAATCAGCAGACGTGTATATAATCCATTTCTGGTTTTTGTAAGTGACCAAGTCGCTTGGATATAAATCGGAAATATTCCAGGCACAATGAACAATGTCATTTCTAGATTTTGCGCTCTTTTCACACTCACTTGATATGAATTTAAATCTTTCTTGAATTTTTTTATTGTAGCGATCGGCAAGTGCAGCCTTGATAATTTTTATTCTTGTAGGAAGAGGTTTAATTTCTTCAAACACCGCCCACGATAATTCCGATCTTGAGTGATAGGCTGGGGCTAGCGGCTTCCCGAAAGTTGTAATGTCGAATATTTGTGTTAGAAGTTGATCAATTTCTCCCCAAGTCGCAACTATAGCCCCTAGAAACTTTGCGTGATCAGGCCTTTCCAAGATTATTTTTGGCCCACCCTGAGAAACCATGCCTCCCAGAGCAGGGTCATGTTCTTTGACCATGGCTACGCCGCCTTCTTGATTATTCCCAGTTCCCGGCCGACCTCGGTAAACGCCGCGATGGCTTTGTCGAGATGCTCTTTACTGTGCGCGGCCGACATCTGCGTGCGGATGCGGGCCTTGCCCTGCGGCACCACGGGGAAGGAGAATCCGACCACGTATACGCCGCGTTTCAGCATTTCATCGGCGAATTTACCGGCCAGCGCCGCATCATAGATCATCACGGGGATAATCGGGTGGTCACCGGGCAGCAGGTCGAAACCGGCCGCGGTCATTTTCTCGCGGAAATAGGCGGCGTTGCCGCGCAGGCGCTTCCTGAGTTCGTCGCCGTTCTCGAGCATGTCGAGCACCTTGAGCGATGCGGCGGTGATGACCGGGGCCAGGGTGTTGGAGAAAAGATAGGGCCGCGAGCGCTGTCGCAACCAGTCGATCACCTGCTTCGGCCCGGATGTGTAGCCGCCCGCCGCGCCACCCAGCGCCTTGCCCAGCGT
>CAZNYM010000076.1:1096-3396 GCA_964577255.1 uncultured Pseudobdellovibrionaceae bacterium
GCCCAGCGTGCCGGTGATGATGTCGACCCGGCCCATGACGTCGCAGTATTCGTGCGTGCCGCGCCCCTTTTCGCCGATGAAGCCGACCGCGTGGCTGTCGTCCACCATCACCAGGGCGTCGTATTTTTCCGCCAGGTCGCAGATTTTTTGCAGATTGGCGATGTAGCCGTCCATCGAGAACACGCCGTCGGTGGCGATCAGGCGGAAGCGCTGGGCCTGCGCGGCCTTCAGATGCGCTTCCAGCTCGTTCATGTCGCTGTTGGCGTAACGGTAGCGCTGGGCCTTGCACAGCCTTATGCCGTCGATGATGCTGGCGTGGTTGAGCGCGTCGGAGATGATGGCATCTTCCTCCCCCAGAAGCGTTTCGAACAGGCCGCCGTTGGCGTCGAAGCAGGAGGAATAGAGGATGGTGTCCTCCATGCCCAGGAATTCGCTGAGGCGTTTTTCCAGCTGCTTGTGAATATCCTGCGTGCCGCAGATGAAGCGCACCGAGGCCATGCCGTAGCCGCGTTCATCCAGCGCCTTTTTCCCGGCTTCGATCAGGTCGGGATTGTCGGCCAGGCCGAGATAGTTGTTGGCGCAGAAATTCAGGACATGGGCGCTCGATTGCACCGTGATATCCGCCGATTGCTTCGAGGCGATGATTCGCTCGGCCTTATAAAGGCCGCCCGCGCGGACGGCGGCCAATTCGGAGGAAAGATGGTCGAGAAGGGCTGTTTTCATGGTTTATGGACAATATCATCCCCGAAGGGGCAGGGAAATGGCTCTAATAGCTTAAAATACCTTGCAGTTTTCCTCGAATTTCCTTAAACCATAGCCGAATAACAACGCAGACTTTAAGTGTATGAATTTTGAAGAGCTGGGGCTGAGCCCCGAAACCCTCAAGGCCCTGGCCGACCGCGGCTATACCACGCCCACCCCGATCCAGGAAAAGGCGATACCGAGCATTCTGATGACGCGGGATGTCGTTGGGCTGGCGCAGACCGGCACCGGCAAGACCGCCAGCTTCACCCTGCCGATGATCGAAATCCTGACCGGCGGGCGGGCGCGGGCACGCATGCCGCGTTCGCTGGTCCTTACGCCCACGCGCGAGCTTGCGGCGCAGGTGGCCGACAATTTCGAGATCTACGGCAAGTATCACAGCCTGACCAAGGCGCTTCTGGTCGGCGGCGAGTCGATGGGCGACCAGATCAGGATCCTGGAGCGCGGCGTCGACGTGCTGATCGCCACGCCGGGGCGGCTGCTCGACCTGTTCGACCGCGGCAACATCCTGCTCAACGACATCAAAGTTCTGGTGATCGACGAAGCTGATCGCATGCTGGACATGGGTTTCATTCCGGATATCGAGAAGATCGTGTCCAAGGTGCCGCCGGTACGCCAGACTCTCCTGTTCTCCGCCACCATGCCGCCCGAGATCAAGGTGCTGGCCGACCGTTTCCTGAGCAATCCCAAGACCGTTTCCGTGGCGCCGCCGGCTTCGCCCGCCGAGACAGTGCGCCAGTCGCTGATATGGGTTTCGGAACGGCGCAAGAAAGATACCTTCCTCACCCTCGTGCGGGGCGAGGACGTCAAGAACGCCTTCGTGTTCCTCAACCGCAAGCGCGACGTCAGCACGCTGGCGCGCTTTCTGCAGGACAAGGGATTCAGCGCTGCGCCCATGCACGGCGATATGCCGCAGACGACCCGCACCCAGACGCTGCAGGATTTCAAAGCGGGCAAGGTCACGCTTCTGGTCTGCAGCGACGTGGCAGGCCGGGGCCTCGATATTCAGGGTGTGTCCCATGTTTTCAATTACGATGTGCCCATGCACGCGGATGACTATGTGCACCGCATCGGCCGCACAGGCCGCGCCGGCATGCAGGGCCGCGCCTGGACTATTGCCGTGCATGGCGACGACGACAAGTTCGTGCAGTCGATCGAGCGCCTGATCAAGAAACCCATTCCAGTCGAGAACGTCGCGGGCGAAGCTACGGAACGTCCGGCGCCGGCCGCCGAGGAATCCGCACCCGCGCGCCGCGAAGGCGGCCGCGGCGAAAGATCGTCCCGCGGAGGCAGCAGCCGCAGCGGTGACAAGCCCCGCTTCGACAAACCGCGCGAGGAACGCCCGCGCCATGAATCCGCCCCCGCGCCGCGCGCGGCCGCTTCCGCCGCCCGTCCGCCCGCGGACGATGCGCCCGACCGCGGCTTCGACGAGGATGAAATCCCGTCTTTTCTGCGCCGCTAACGCGTTTCCGCCGCTTGACCTCGCGGCATCCCGGCTTACAATGAAGCTGTCTTAGGGAAACATTGGGGATTCCTTG
>CAZNYM010000077.1:0-1899 GCA_964577255.1 uncultured Pseudobdellovibrionaceae bacterium
CCCTACACGCTGCTGGTGGCGGTGGTGCTGTCGGCCCAGGCGACCGACAAGGGCGTCAACAAGGCCACCCCTGCTTTATTCAAGGCCGCCGACACGCCGCAGAAAATGGTCAGGCTGGGCGAAGCGCGGGTGCGCGATTACATCAAGACCATCGGCCTTTTCAACGCCAAGGCGAAGAACATTATCGCGCTCTCTGAAATTCTGATCCGCGATCACAAGGGGGAGGTGCCGCAAACGCGCGAGGAGCTTGTGAAGCTGCCCGGCGTCGGGCGCAAGACCGCGAACGTGGTGCTGAACATCGCCTTCGGCCAGGAAACCATCGCGGTCGACACGCACATCTTCCGCATCGCCAACCGCACGGGTCTAGCGCCCGCCGCCACGCCCGAGAAGGTTGAAGAAAAGCTGGAGCAGGTGGTGCCTGCCGCCTACCGCCGCCACGCGCATCACTGGCTGATCCTGCACGGGCGCTATGTGTGCAAGGCGCGCAAACCGGATTGCCCGGAATGTTTTCTTGCCGATCTGTGCGGCTATAAAGAGAAGACGGTTTAGCGGAAATCAGGTGGCCGGGCCATCATGGCGCTTGAGCAGCGACTTGAGGCAGGATTTTTCACCCGCCGTGTTCATCGGCCGGACCGCGCCGCCGGCGTTGGTGATCCGGGCGCGGATCTCATGATGGATGATGCGGGCGCGGCTTTCCGCTCCCTGCGGCTGGGTGACGTAGACATCGAGCACGCACTGGCCGTTGCGGTACTGCCAGACCGCCATGTCGGATTCGGTGCGGATCAGGCCGGGACGGTTGAGAAGCATCAGCACCTCGCGCGCGCCCAGGCGCTGCAACCTTTGCGGATCGGCCACGACGCGGCCCTTGAGATAGGACACGTAACGCAGCGCGTCAGCGCTGCCGGGGATGACGTCTTCGGGCCGCATGGCCGCCACGCGGGCGTCGTATGCGTAAGCGGGATTGGGCCCGGCGATGGTGTGGTTGACGAACAGCGACCCCGCGAACACGAACGGCAGCCCCGCGAGCAGCATGAGCGACAGCGCTTCGCGCGAGGACGCGCAGCGACGCCCTGCTCTCCTCAGGAGGGCAGGACATAACGTCAAGCTGCGGATAAAGGATCTCATCTTAACGGGTAGCCTTTTCTGTTTTCATTGTCCATGACTGTAAAAAGGCCGTGCCGGATCAGGCCGCTTCGGTCTGATCCATGCCGGAGAAAGGCAACTCGCTGCCGCTGTGGTTGCTATTCCCCGTCTCCCGCTTTTTTCCTTTGCCTGCCTTTTCCGCCTTGGCGGCACCTTTGGCGGACAGGGGCGTGATGCGGCCGTCGAGCGTGGCGCCGGCTTCGACAGCCAGCTCCTTGTACGCGATCGAGCCAGTCACAGAACCGGAAGCGCGCAGGGTCAGGCAGCCGTTGACGGTGATGTCGCCCTCGAAACGGCCAGCGATGGTGCATTCCTCGATCTCGACCGTGCCGTAGAACGTGCCGGTCTCGGTCACTTCCAGGACGCGCGCGCCTTTCAGGGCGGCCTCGACCGTGCCTTCGACCACCAGCACGTCGCAGGCGTCGATTTCACCGGACAGGGTGATGCCTTCGCCGATCGTCAGGCGGCGGCCATCCGCCGAGGAGCCGGACACGGCCGTGCGGCCGCCGGTGCTGTAGCTGCCGGGCGCCTGATAGGACGCGCCGGGTGCATAAGCGTTGCCAGGCGGCACGCGGGAACCGATGGTCCCCGGACGCTGGAACGGCGAAGCCGGACCGGGAATTTCTACATTGCCGCGGCTCTGGGTGGTGTCCTGCTGTTGTTCGTTGGCATTCATGCTTTTGTCCTCGACTTTTTTGCTGGTTTTGAAAATGGGCGGCACCGGGGCCGTCATGGCAGGCGGGTTGATCTGCGCGG
>CAZNYM010000077.1:1999-3393 GCA_964577255.1 uncultured Pseudobdellovibrionaceae bacterium
GTTTTGAAAATGGGCGGCACCGGGGCCGTCATGGCAGGCGGGTTGATCTGCGCGGAAGGCGCATGGACACGCTCGGGCATCACGTCAGCCTCGGCGATAAAACCGGGGCCGGAAACAGGGCCCTGACCGGGGGTAACGATGGTCTGGCCTTCGAATTTGGGGCGATGGAACATGCCGCAATTCTCCCGTTTGTAGGCTTGATCGATTGAAGGCCCCGACAGTACCAGCCCCGATTCGGCGGCGCAAGAGGGTATTGGATTGCATAACAGGAAAGTCCGTTAATCGATTGATATAAATCGACTATTTCCAGGGGAAAAAGTCCGGCCTGAAAGTAAGATCTCAGCTTTGTTCCTGCCGGTTTTCCGGGTGGAAATGGGCGTAGATGGTTCTGGCGGTGGCGGCGGAAATCCCCTCGACCTGCGCCAGATCGCGCACCCCCGCCCCCGCCACGTCCTGGGCCGAGCCGAAATGCAGCAGCAGCGCCTTCTTGCGCTTGGCGCCGATGCCGGGAATGTCGTCGAGCGGCGAAGCTTCGATTTTCTTCTCCCGGCGGCGGCGGTGGGCGCCGATGGCGAAACGGTGCGCCTCGTCGCGTAGGCGCTGCAGGTAATGCAGCACCGGATCGTTCACCGGCAGCTGGAACACGGGCCGTTCGCGCAGGAAGAATTTTTCCCGCCCGGCGTTGCGGTCCGGCCCCTTGGCGATCGACACCAGCGTCAGGCTGTCGCTGACGCCGAGATTGTCGAGCACCTCGGCCACCGCGTTCAGCTGCCCCAGCCCGCCGTCGATCAGCAGCAGATCGGGCCACTCGGCGCTGCCGGGACCATTACCTTCTTCGAGCGCGCGGCGGAAGCGGCGCTCCATCACCTCGCGCATCATGCCGTAATCGTCGGCGGCGCCGGCGGTCTTGATGTTGAACTTGCGGTAGGCATTCTTGCGGAAGCCCTCGGGCCCCGCCACCACCATCGCGCCCACCATCTGGGTGCCGCCGGTATGGCTGTTGTCGTAGACCTCGATGCGCTGCGGCGGCTCGTCCAGGCCGAACAGCGCGGCCACGCCCTGCAGCAGGCTTTCGGTCTGGGTGAGGTAGAGGGACTCGCGCGCCAGCGCTTCTTTGGCGTTGCGCAGGGCGAAATCGACCAGGCGCCTTTTCTGCCCCTGGCGCGGCACATGCAGAGACACTTTCTTTCCGGCGCGCAGGGTGAGCGCCTCGGTCAGCAGCGCTTTCTCCTCGACATCGTGGCTGAGGATGACGTCGCCCGGCACGGGTTTGCTTTCATAGAACTGCGCCACGAACGCGGCAAGGATGGCTTCGGGCGCATCGTCCTCACTGTGGCGAGGGAAATAGGCGCGGTTGCCGAAATTCTGGCCGCCGCGGAACACGAACACCTGGA
>CAZNYM010000078.1:0-3103 GCA_964577255.1 uncultured Pseudobdellovibrionaceae bacterium
TCAATGCAGATTTTTGTGAAGCGGTCAGGTAATTAGTTACGTTATCAAGGCCCACGAAATTCTTTTTGCTGGCAAAGTCGATCATCGCATCCGCAACCCCTGAAGGGCTAAGATGGCTGCCGAATTTAGTCATGAATCCGGATACGACAGTGGAGATGGAAAGACCTGCGGGTGCACCGGCGCCTACATAGTTATCAGCATCAAAGTCATGGCTGATAATGGGCAAGATCGAATTGTAGATATTGGGATTGATAAGGGCCGCTTCGGCTGAAGATATGGCGTTTGTTGTGTCGATCAGTAGACCCAGATTGTTAAAAGTAATCGCATCACGCAGGGCTTGTTCGTACTCCGCAATCGTAGGCATCTCGTATCCCCCAATAAGCTATATTAATTCGAACATGTGGCGTGTTTACAATTTTCATAATATATAACACCCATTTTTGACTTCACCATAAAACGAAGGGGGACGCAAACAATTTTAGATAAATACAAGTTTTTAATAGAAATTTCTTAATATAGGGCATTTCTCTACTGAGTTAACGATTTATTAATCTTTTGAAATTGTTGCTAAATCTTTTCAGTCATGTTCAGGCGGAGAACCCTATGCTGGCCCTGATCTTTTCGTCTTTACTTGATCGAACGTCATCACGCCGCCCTCGATCCGGGCGCTGGTGGTGTGGTAATCGCGCACGGCTTCGCGGTGCGCCACGCTGACGACAGTCGAATGCGGTAACCTTTCCAGCAGTTTTCCGTACAGGCGCTTTTCCGACTCGGGATCCATGGCGCTGGTGACTTCATCGAGCATCAGAACGGTTGGTTTCTGCAGGAACATGCGGGCGAACATAAGTTTTTGTTGCTCGCCGCCCGAAAGCTGGCGTGACCAGAAGGCGCCGTCCTTGCTCTCGTCGTGCAGATCGGCTGTGAAGCGGCCCAGCTCGGCGTCCTCAAGGCAGGCGCGCACTTCCTCGTCCGTGAAATCGTCGGCGGCATGGGGGTAGCAGACGATGCCCTTGAGCGGCAGAAGGGGCAGATAAGGCTTCTGCGGCACGAACAACGTGTCTTTTTTCTCTGGCGCGTTGACGTAGCCCGTGCCGTGGTTCCACAACCCTGTCAGTGCGCGCAGCACCGTGGTTTTACCGCTGCCCGACGGGCCGGAAAGGACCAGGCGGTCGCCGCGGTCGATGCCGAAGGAAGCGCGGTCGATAATGTTGCTCTCCTGATCCCGCGGCTTGAGCGACAGATCCACGACCCTGTAGGAGCCGGGCGCGCGCGTTTCCTCGCGCACGATGCGATTGCCCTTGCCGGAGGCGGAAGGGTTTGCGTGTGCTTCTATCTGCCGGGTGAAACTGCCGAGGCGGTCGGTGACGGCTTTGTAATCCATCAGCGCCGGATAGGCGTCGACGAACCAGCTGAGATCGCCCTGTACATGATTGAAGGCTCCGGCGGTTTTGGTTAAATCGCCCAGCTCAATCTCATTGGCGAAATAGCGCGGCGCTATGATCAGGAAGGGAAAAACGACCGCGGCCTGGGAATAAGCCGAAGTCAACCAGTTCAGCTGCTTGTTCTTGCGCATGATGCGCCACCAGTTGCCGACGACCCTATCAAAGCGCTTGCTGAGAACGCCTTTTTCCATGGGTTCGCCGTCGGCCAGGGCGATGCTTTCGGTGTTCTCGCGTACCCGCACCAGGCCATAGCGAAAATCGGCTTCATAGCGCTGCTGGTCGAAATTCAGTTGCGAGAGTTTCTTGCCGATCTTGTGCGTGACATAGGTGCCGACGACCGCATAACCAAGAGCGGCCCACATCATGAAGCCGGGAATATTCGTGCCGCCGATTTTTACATCGCCGGAAAGATTCCACAGGATATACATGAAAGTGGGAAGAGACAGAGAGGATTTCAGGAGACCGATGCTAAGGCCCAGGGTCCGGCTGGTAAACTGCCCGACATCGTCGGCGATGCGCTGATCCGGGTTGTCGGTGGCATTTTTATCATTCTGGATATGATGGAAAGCCTTGCTTGCCAGCCATGAATCCGTGAGTTTATCGGTCATCCAGGTTCGCCAGCGCATCTGCAGCGCCTGATTGAGATATTCCTTATAGACAGCCACGCCCATGGCCACACTGGCCAGGCCGCCGAACTGCATCATCAGGTTTTTATAGGAGTCGTAATCTTTCCCCTGCAAAGCGTTGAAAAACGACCCGTTCCATTCGTTAAACTGGACACTTAAATACACTTGCCCCAGCGTCAGCCCGATCACGCTGCCCAGCAGCGCGTAACCCTTCCACTTATCCTCGGACGTCCAGTAAGGCTTGATCAGTTTCCAGGCGGCGCGCAGCGATTGCGCGGTGGTGGAAAGGCCAGTGGTGCCCAGCAGCCGGTCGCGGGTTTCCTGGCTAAGCTCTTCCCGGCTTTTCTGAAAAGGCATGACTTTCGCCATAGCGCGGCGCAGGCCGTTCTCGCGGTCTTCCATCGTCGTTCTCCCTGAACGTCTTTATTATGTTATAGGGGGGGCAGATTAGGCGCGGCTGCAGAGGCTGTCAAACCGCTTTCTTGATGTGCGATGCAGCATCGAGCGCCTTGCGGAACAAGGCCGCAAAATCATAAACGTCGCTGTAGCTATTATAAAGCGGCACCGGCGCGAGGCGGATGCAGTCCGGGTTGCGCCAGTCGCATATAACCCCGCCGGCGGTCAGCGCGTCGAACACCGCCTTGCCGTTCCGATGCATCAGCAGCGAAAGCTGGCAGCCGCGCTGCGCCGGATCGCGCGGGGTCATGATTGTGAAGCCGTCGGATTTGATGTCGCCGAGCAAGAATTCAAGATAACCCGTCAGCGTCAGGCTTTTCTGCCGCAGCGCTTCCATCCCGGCTTCCGCGAAAATTTCAAGACCCGCGCGCACGCCCGCGAGCGACATGACGGAAGGATTGGATACCTGCCAGGCCAGCGCGCCTGCGCCGGGATCGAAGGCGGGCTTCATGTCAAAGCGCGTCTGCAGCGCGTTGCCCCACCAGCCTTCAAGGCGCGGCAGGTCGCGGCGGCCATGGTAGCGTTCATGCACGAAGCAGCCCGCCAGGCCGCCGGGGCCGGAATTAAGATACTTATAAG
>CAZNYM010000079.1:0-3094 GCA_964577255.1 uncultured Pseudobdellovibrionaceae bacterium
GCGGCAGCCGCCCGCGCGGTCGTTTTCATGGCCATACCCTTGCGTTAACCCTTTCAGTCCCAGGCCGCTCTCGCGTCCAACCAAAAAGATCACGTCGTTGCATAACCATGTCTTGCGGGGCTGCTATGTGCTGGGCGGCAGTGTGGCAAGGGGCCATCGGCACGTGCGTGCTTAATTACATCTTACATCATTTTATGCCGCACAGTCCCTAATATTCTTTTAAAGTCGGACCGTGCGGGACAGGTTTTTTATTAAAACAATCTTAACGTCGACTGCTGGGAGGCGGAAGCCAGCGCCAGCGCCGACACGCCCAGCAGCTGGCGGGTCTGGAGCGCGATCATGCGGGCCCCTTCCTCCGTCTGGTCGGCCAGGGTCAGGGCACCCGCCCCTTCCTCCAGCGTCGTGATCAGGTTGTTGGTGAAATCCTCGCGGGTTTCGATGATCGAAAGGTCGTTGGAGATGGATGAGGAATACTGCTCGATCGCGTCCAGGGCGCTTTCGGTCTCATCCACGCTCTGGGAGATCGTCTCGCTGCGGCCGAAATTGGCGGCGCCTATGCCCAGGGAATCGTAGGTGAAGCTTTGCCCCAGCGTGCTCAGGAAGGTGCTGCGGTCCTCATTGAAGAAGGTGGTGAGGTCGTCACCCTCCAGCAGATTGGTGCCGGAATAGACGGCGTCCTCTACCAGAGAGTCGATTTGATCCAGCAGGGAATCGTAGGAATTCTCAAGGCTGGCAAGCGTGCCGGCCGCCGAACCCAGCTCGATGCTCTCCGAAGCCGTGTTGCCGGTGTTATTCGTGGCTGTCAGGACCTGCATGCCGAAACCGAGCTTCTGCAGGTCCATCTTGGTGTTGACCCCGGCAGCGGACAGGGCCTCGACGATATCGAACTGGATCGAGCGCACATCGCTGTCGAGCGCGCGGATATTGAGCTTGCCGCTATCGGCGTCGAAACTGGCTTCGATCTTGCTGGAAAGCGTGGCATTGTTATTGATGCCGTCCACAAGCGTCTGCACCGTGCCTGTAGTGATGCTGCTGACCACTGTCTGCGCCGTGTCGCCGTTGACGGCCACCTGGACGCGGTCGTTGGCGCCGCCGTTAAAAATGTCCCCGGCAAGGCCGGTCGTGAGGTTGGTCAGATCGCGCAGTAGCGTGCTGGCAGTTGCCGTGGGGGCGTTGGCGCCGCCGTTTTCATCGTAAAGCCGCACGGAGGTCAGCGACGGTTCGGCCGCGACGGTGGTGCGGGTGTCGGCCGTGCCGTTGGTGCGCTCGTTGATGGTCAGATCGCCGAAGCCGAGCGCGGAAGCAAGCGTGGTGTCGGAAGCGCCGCCCGCGTCCTGGAATTCGATTTCGAAGCGGTTGCCGTTGCGTTCGCGGATGCGCAGGCCGCCGTTATCGGCCAGATCAGCCTCGAACACCGCATTGGCGGCGCCATCGACGATACTGTTGATGCCGCTGATGAGGTCGTCGATGGAATCGCCGCTGGCAATCGTAACGGTATTGCCGCTGCTGATCGAGCCGTTGAAATCGACGAAGGAGAACAGAAGCTTGTCGTTGTTGTTGACGCCGCTGACCCCAGCCACGAGGTCGGTGACGTCGCTGAGATCCTGGTCGCCGGTGATGACGGCTTCGGCCTCGCCGTCGGCGACCAGTTCAAGCGCTTCGTTGGCCACGCTTTGCGCCTGGGCCACCATGTCGTTGAGCGAAGACAGCGCCTCGCTGGCGGCGGAGATTGTTGAGATGGAGCGTGATATGCCGTCCAGCAGACTGTTGAGCCCGGCCGCGCGCTGGGTCAGGGCGCTGGCGTCAAAATAATTCTGCGCATCGTCCAGCGGTGAATTGACGCGCAGGCCGGTGGCCATGCGCAACTGGGTGCGGTCGATCTGGCTTTGCACACCGCCCAGGGCGTTCAAAGATGATGTCATGGCGGCGGACAGGACAGCGCCGGAAGCGATCGATGTCATGATCAGAACCTTGAATATTCTTCTTGAAACCATGCCGCCTGTCCTAGCGCGGGCATGGCCGAAGGAGGGAAGCGGCGATCCTGCCGCTTATGCCGCCATTATTCGCGCGGTCGTTTAAAGAAAGATTAAGGCCAATCATCGCCACTTTACGGAAAGATGCGGTGAGCAACCGCACAACGGCAGCCCCTTGGCGGCCTTTGCCCGATCGGTTAAAAACGGGGCATGCACGAAGCTTCCGCCGATTACGCCCGCAAGCTGGACGCGCAGGATCCCTTAAGCGGATTCCGCGACCGCTTTCACATCCCGCCGCGACCGGACGGCCGGCCCTGCATCTATTTTTGTGGCAATTCCCTGGGCGTGCAGCCGCGCGCCGCGCGCGAGATGATCAACGCCGTGCTTGACGACTGGAAAAACCGTGGGGTCGACGCCCACTTCGACGGCAACAACCCGTGGACGCATTACCATGAAATACCGAACCGGCTGAGCATGGCGGTCGTCGGCGCGGCGCAGGAATCGGAAATCGCGGTCATGAACGCGCTGACCACCAATATCCACCTGATGATGGCGTCATTTTACCGCCCCACCGCGGCGCGCCATAAAATCATCATGGAGGATAACGCTTTTCCTTCCGATATCTACGCCATCCGTTCGCAGATCGCTTTTCATGGTTACGATCCCGACGAGTCCATCATTCTTCTGCAGCCGCGCCCCGGCGAACACCTGCTGCGGCCCGAGGACATCATCGCGACCATTGAAAAGCACGGCGCTGAAGCGGCGCTCCTGCTCATGGGCGGGCTGCATTATTACACCGGCCAGCTGTTCGACATCGCCGCCATCACCAAAACAGCACAGGCGCAGGGCTGTATCGCGGGTTTCGATCTTGCCCACGCCGCCGGCAACGTGCCGCTGAAACTGCATGAATGGAACGTCGATTTCGCCTGCTGGTGCTCTTATAAGTATCTTAATTCCGGCCCCGGGGGCCTGGCGGGCTGCTTCGTGCATGAACGCCACCATGGCCGCCGCGACCTGCCGCGCCTTGAGGGCTGGTGGGGGAACGCGCTGCCGACGCGCTTTGACATGAAGCCCGCCTTCGATCCCGGTGCGGGGGCGCTGGCCTGGCAGGTATCCAATCC
>CAZNYM010000080.1:0-2782 GCA_964577255.1 uncultured Pseudobdellovibrionaceae bacterium
TTTTAAGCAGTTTCTAAAAATCTACTTTGGTTACGTTTCGCCCTAATTACCAAAAAATAAATATAAAACAAGGGTCTGGGGCGGAGCATGGATAAAAGCGATTTCGCGGCCGCCAGGACAATCGGCGTTTCTTTAAATTGACTAAGTCACTTTTTTCCAGCTTCCCGGCGCAAGGCCGTCGATAGTCCACGATCCGACGCTGAAACGGATCAGCCGCAAAGTCGGGAAACCGGCGGCGGCGGTCATCCGCCGCACCTGGCGGTTGCGGCCCTCGCGCAGGGTCAGGCGCAGCCAGGCGGTCGGAATGGCCTGGCGCGAGCGGATCGGCGGTACCCGGGGCCACAGCCAGTCCGGTTCGGCCACCAGCCGGGCTTCCGCCGGGAGGGCGCGAAAGTCGCTCAGGCGTATGCCTTTGCGCAGGGGCTCCAGCGCCGCGTCATCCGGGGTGCCTTCGACCTGGGCGAAATAGGTTTTCGGCAGTTTGTGGCGCGGATCGCTGATC
The DNA here is from genome assembly GCA_964577255.1 of uncultured Pseudobdellovibrionaceae bacterium. GTDB lineage: Bacteria > Pseudomonadota > Alphaproteobacteria > Micavibrionales > Micavibrionaceae > Micavibrio_C. The sequence goes on from CAZNYM010000080.1 coordinate 503, forward strand.
CGGTGCTGCAACGCGCCGTCGCCGGTCAGCACGACCAGGCCTTCACTGTCGGTATCCAGACGGCCCGCCGGGTAGACGCCGGGCACGTTGACGAAGTCCTTCAGCGTGGGATGGTTGCCCGAAGGGCTGAACTGGCAGATCACGCCATGGGGTTTGTTGAGCAGGATGACGTCCGGCATGTCCCGATTCTAAGGGACGGCCGGACGCGGCTCCTCCGCTGCTTCAGGCCGCGACGCCGGATTCCAGGGCCTGTTCCAGGCGGTCGTAGCCGGGCAGGGTCAGGAATTCGACATAGTCGTCGCTGGTGGTGATGTCGTCGAACAGCGCGGCGGCTTCCTCGTAGCGGCCGCTGTTCCAGGCGGCCTCCCCGAGTTCGCGGCGCACCCGTGCCAGTTCCTCGGGCAGCATCCGGCGGAACATCTCGCGGGTGATCTTGCGGCCGTCGTCGAGCACGCCTTTGGGGCTGCGCATCCACTGCCAGATCTGCGAACGCGAGATTTCCGCGGTGGCGGCGTCTTCCATCAGGTTGTAGACCGGAACACAGCCGTTGCCGGCCAGCCAGGCGCCGATGTACTGGATGCCGACGCTGATGTTGTTGCGCAGGCCGGCCTCGGTGATCGGTGCTTCGGGGCGGAAATCGAGAAGGTCCTGCGCCGTGACATTGACGTCTGGGCGCTGGCGGGCGACCTGGTTCGGCCCCGGCATGTGTTTGTCAAAGACCTCTTTTGCGATGCCGACCAGTCCCGGGTGGGCAACCCAGGTGCCGTCACAGCCGTCGGTGGCCTCGCGCTCCTTGTCGGCGCGCACCTTGGCCAGCGCTGCGTCATTGGCGGCGGCATCGCCCTTGATCGGAATCTGCGCCGCCATGCCGCCCATCGCGAAGGCCTTGCGCCTGTGGCAGGTCTTGACCAGCAGCAGCGCATAGGCGCGCATGAAGGGGGCGGTCATTGTGACCTGGCTGCGGTCGGCCAGGCAGAAGTCGCGGTTCGAGCGGAATTTCTTGATGCAGCTGAAGATGTAATCCCAGCGGCCGATGTTGAGGCCGACGCAATGTTCGCGCAGTTCGTGGAGGATTTCGTCCATCTCGAAGGCGGCGAGCACGGTTTCGATCAGCACCGTGGTCTTGATCGTGCCCTGCGGGACGCCGAGCTGCTGCTGCGCGCAGACAAAGATGTCGTTCCACAGCCGTGCTTCAAGATGGCTTTCCATCTTGGGCAGGTAGAAGTAGGGACCGCTGCCGCGTGCGAGCGATTCCCGGACATTGTGGAAAAAGTACAGCGCGAAATCGAAGATCGCGCCGGACACCGGCGCGCCGTCGACCTGCATGTGGTTTTCCATCAGATGCCAGCCGCGCGGGCGCACCAGCAGCGTCGCGGTTTTTTCTGCGAGGCTGTAGTCCTTGCCGTCGGGGCTGCGGAAAGTGATGCGGCGGCGGATCGCGTCGCGCAGGTTGATCTGGCCTTCGATCATGTTGGACCAGGTGGGTGCGTTCGAATCCTCGAAGTCGGCCATGAACACATTGGCGCCGCTGTTCAGCGCGTTGATCACCATCTTGCGGTCGGTGGGCCCGGTTATTTCGACGCGGCGGTCCTGCAGGTCTGCCGGGGCCGGCCCGACGGTCCAGTCGCCGTCGCGGATCGCTTTGGTTTCCGGCAGGAAATCCGGGAGCACGCCGCCATCAAATGCGGCCTGGCGGGCGGCGCGGCGCTGCATCAGTTCCCGGCGACGGGTTTCGAACTGCCGGGACAGTCCTGCGACAAAGGCGAGGGCTTCGGGCGTGAGGATGCTGGCGTATCCGGCAGCAGATGTGCCGGTGAGGGTGATGCCTTCGGGAAGCGTCGGGGCCATGGTGTTCTCCGCGGCGGATGGTTGTGGACGGCGGGAATCGGCCCGGGCGGGGCGTTAATCCCGTATCATGAAAAAAGATCCCATATAAGATGCTGCGATGCATTATACATAGGATTCCGGAAGGTCAAACTTTTGGTTCACAGTCAAATTTACACTGTGAAATTCACGGCAATCGGCCTGCAGCACTGTAATTTTGCGTTGCGGCAAAACTGGCTTGCTGTAGGGGCTGCGCAGGAAAAGGCGCGGCACAAAAAACAACGCCCGCGGATGCGGGCGTTGTCCGGGGGCCGTGCGGAGCACGGCGTGCTGCAGAGGCTTACTGGCCCCAGGGCTTGATTGCCGCCTTGAGCTGGTTGTAGCCGTCGATGTAGCGCGGGCGCTTGCCGCTGTAGATCTTGTCGAAGGTCGCCAGCTGCGCGTCGAGCCAGTCGG
>CAZNYM010000081.1:0-2365 GCA_964577255.1 uncultured Pseudobdellovibrionaceae bacterium
ATGTCGCGCCGCGTGCGCTTGAGGCTGTCGGCCGAGAAAAATCCTTTTTCCTCCATGTCGCGACCCATCAGCTCAAGCTGGTTTTCATCCATGAACAGCTTCAGGTCACCCGCCAACTCGAAATCGACCAGCGTTGTCATGAAGGTGGCGGACGCGATGCGGTCCTGCTGCCCGTGGGCCTGCAGCCAAGCGAGCGTCACCGCGAGCAGTGTGCCGCCCAGGCAATAGCCGATGACGTTGGCCTGCGGCGCGCCGGTGATCTCCTTCATACGGTCGAGCGCGGCGACGATGCCCTCGCTCATGTAATCTTCGAAACGCTTGCGCGCCAGCTTGCGGTCGGGATTGACCCACGACACGATGAAAACCGTGTGCCCTTGCTCCACCAGCCATTTGACGAACGAGTTTTCAGGGCGCAGGTCGAGGATGTAATATTTGTTGATCCACGGCGGTACCACCAGCAGAGGCCGCTTGAAGACCTTTTCCGTCGCGGGCGCGTACTGGATCAGCTCCATCAGGTCGTTGCGCAAGACCACCTTGCCCGGCGTGGTGGCGATGTTGCTGCCGATCCTGAAGGCTTTGTAATCGGTGGTGCTGATCTGCAGGCCGCCCTGGCCGCGGTCCAGATCCTCAATCAGATTCTTCATGCCGCGGATCAGGTTTTCACCCTGGGTCTTGAGTGTCTCCTCGAACACTTCCGGATTGGTGACGACGAAATTGGTGGGGGCGATGGCGTCGAGGAACTGGCGTGTCTGGAACTCGATCCGCTTGCGCGTGCCTTCGTCCAGCCCCTCGGTCTCGTGCACTACTTTTTCCGTCCAGCGGCTTGTCATCAGATAGGATTGCTTGATGAAGTCGAAGAAGGGCACATCCTGCCATTGCGGCGCCTTAAAGCGCCGGTCGGTCTGATCCGGCTCGAACACGGGCTTGGCGTCCCGGCCCATGAAGCGCTTGCCGCTTTCCTGGCACAACGCCACCCAGTCGTTCCAGAACTGCAGCTGGAACTCGACCAGCTTCTGCGGGTTCGACATCAGGCTGCCGATCAGCGCCGCGTAAGCCTCACGCATTTTCATGGGATCGCCCGCGATCTGGTTCTTCTCCAGCTTGTACTTGTCGAGGAACTGGCTGAAGAGCGGCTGCGCCTTCTGCGACACGTCGAGCAGGATCTGCCCCATCTGCACAAAATCCGGCAAAGGCGGAGGTTCGGCGGCGGGAGCGGGGGGGGTAGGTTTCTGGCGGTTTGATTTGCCCATGACCTCCTGAATCTGCCTGAATCCGCGCCAAAGCTCAATTTGAATGTGGCCTTGAATCTTCGGGGCGGATGGGCCAAAGTGGCGGGAATTTCAAGACATGGCAGGAGGATAGGCCCTTGCGTTCCATCGTTAATTCATGTGCTGCCCTGGCGGCGGCGGCTCTGCTGGCCGCCTGCGCCGCGCAAAGCGAGCCGGCGGTGACCGTGACCCAGGATTTTCGTAACACCGCCGTGGAGGCCGCCGCGCCCACGCTGAGCGACGAGCAGCTGGCCGAACGCTACGCCCAGGTGGCGGAAAGCGCCAGCGAAGGCAATGTCGTGGTCTTCGGCCTTGAAGACGGCCTGCCGCCCGCGCCTGAACCGGTGCCGATGCCGCCCGAGGACGCCGGGCCGCCGATGCTGCAGCCCGTCGCCATGCCCGCCGATGCCGGCGGTGCGCCTTCGATGAATGATCCGAATGTGACCGTCTATCCGTTCCCGGAGGACAGCCTGTTCATCCCCGCGCCCATCGCGCGCGAGGAACCACCGGCGCTGCGCCCGCCCGTGAAGGCCAGGCCGCCGATGCCGTCCCCTTTCAGGGAAAGCGAGGCGGTGGGGGAGTTCTCGGCCCGGATCTACTTCAATCACGGCCAGACCGTTCTTGATCCGGGCGACGAAGCAACCCTGCGCGATTTCGCGGCCGCTCACCGTTCCGCCACGGGCGTAATCCGCGTCGAGGGCTACGCCAGTGCCCGCGCCGAGGGCCGCAGCGATACCGACAAGCGCATCGCCAACCTGAAAATCTCGATGGACCGGGCCATGAACGTTTCCCGCGCCCTGATCCGCCAGGGCGTGCCGGCGCCGTCGATCGCCACTATCGCCTATGGTGACGCACGGCCCGCCGTTCCGGGCAACGGCCGCGATACCGAAGCCGCCAGCCGCCGTGTGGAAATTCATGCCGGCCCGGCGCGCTGATCCCATGGCCGCGGGCAAGCCCCTGCGCATTGCGATAGCCGGTCTGGGAACCGTGGGCGGCGGCGTGGTCGAGCTTTTATCCAAGAACAGGGCGCTGATCGCCGCGCGCGCCGGGCGTCCACTCGGGATCGTCGCGGTTTCGGCGCGAAGCCGGAGCAAGAA
>CAZNYM010000082.1:0-1772 GCA_964577255.1 uncultured Pseudobdellovibrionaceae bacterium
GTGCTGCAGAACCTGCCGATGGAATTCGCGGTCGAGGCGCAGAAGCTGGTGGCGATCAGTCTGGAAGGGAGTGTCGGATAATGTTTTACGGTTTCGAAAATTTACTTGGTCAGCTTCTTTCGTGGGGCGAAAAAGAAGGCGTGAAAGGCAGGGGAAGAAAAAGAAAAGCCCATTGGCTTTTTAAACTGCTTCTCATCGCAATAGGGTCGTATCTCTTGTATTTCTATTACCATTATTTAAAGACGGGCGAGTTGATGTAAAATGTTAAAAATCTCCAACCTTCACGCTGCCATCGACGGCAATGATATCCTCAAGGGGCTTTCGCTCGAGACCCCCAAAGGCCAGGTGCATGCCGTCATGGGGCCGAACGGGTCGGGCAAGTCGACCCTTTCCTATGTGATCGCCGGGCGCGCGGGCTATGAGGTGACGGCGGGCGACATTCTGTTCGACGGCCAGAGCATCCTTGATAAGGAGCCCGAGGAGCGCGCCGCCGCCGGGCTGTTCCTGGCGTTCCAGTATCCTGTCGAGATCCCGGGCGTGCAGATGACGACGTTCATGCGCACGGCGCTCAACGCCCTGCGCAAGCGGCGCGGAGAGCCCGATCTGGAAGCGCTCGATTTCCTCAAGCTGATGAAGAAAAAGCAGGCGGCACTCGGCATGAGCGACGAGATGATGAAGCGCGCCGTCAATGTCGGCTTTTCGGGCGGCGAGAAAAAGCGCAACGAAGTGCTGCAGATGGCGATCCTCGAACCGCGCCTGGCGGTGCTCGATGAAACCGACTCGGGCCTCGATATCGACGCGCTCAAGGTGGTGGCCGACGGAGTCAACGCCCTGCGCGGGCCGGAACGCAGCTTCCTTGTCATCACGCATTACCAGCGCCTGCTCGATTACATCAAGCCCGACGTCGTGCACGTGATGGCCGGCGGCAAAATCGTCAAGACCGGCGGACCGGAGCTGGCGAAGGAACTGGAGAAGACGGGTTATGGCGCCTATGCCGGGGAGGCCGCGTAGATGACGCAGGCGGCCCTGAAATTCCCTGAAAAAAGCCTCTATTTCCCCGAAACCGCGCAAGGCGTGATGAAGGCGCATGCCGGTTTCATGAAGGATATGAAGGACCCCGCCTGGCTGACCGCGCTGCGCCGCGCGGCGATCGCGGAAGCGCAGAAACAGGGTTTACCCTCGGCCAGGCTTGAGGGCTGGAAATTCACCAACATGCTGCCGCTGGTCAAGGGCTACGGCGCGGACATAGGCCGCACGCCGGTATCGTACGCCAACGTGCCGGGCGTGAACGTCAAACCGCTGATGGAGGCGATGCACCGTCCGTGGGTGCAGGCGCTGCTGACCGAGCCGGTGCCGGAAGCCTGGCGTAACGAAGCCGCGCTATGGCACCTGTGCAACGCCTATTTCCGCGACGGCGTGGCGGTCGATGTCGCGCCTGGCACGGTCGCGCCGCAGCCGCTTGAAATCCTGATGGAGTGCTATGACGGCACCATGTTCATGGTCCGCACCGCCATCCATGTCGGCAAGAACGCGCGCGTGACGATCATCGAGGACCATCGCGGCAGCGGCGGGTTCTGGAAGAACCGCCTGAGCCATGTGCGCATCGACGAAGGCGGGCACCTGACCCATGTGCGGATCCAGCGCGACCCCGACACGGCCGTTTACACCCAGACCACCAATGTGCATGTGGCGGCGGGTGGTTGCTACGAAGCTGTGGCGGTCTATACCGGCGGCGCGCTCAGCCGCAACCAGGTCCATGTGGCGCTCGAGGG